>CAJKAR010000012.1 GCA_905197955.1 uncultured Lentisphaeria bacterium
GCGCGAGGGGAGAAGAACCGCTTTTCAAAGCGGTTTGCTCCTCTCGCATTTTTTTCTTTTCCCATAAAAAGAAAACGGACGCCCGACTTAATGAGCGTCCGTTTTTTGAATGTCAGAAACAATTACTTATAAACGGGCTTGTCCGTTCTGAAGGGACTGGCCGCGAATCCATCTTTGTTGCAGAGATTGACATCGCCGCGATACTGGACCCAAGCATAGCGGACATTTTTCGGCTCCTTCACTTTCGGAGAGGAAACGACGATGGTGTCTCCATCGATGACCGCCTCGGCCCAGACATATTTTCCATCTTTGCCCGCGATGGCGAAAGCGCCAGGTTTCTTTCCATCCTTGGTTGCGAGTCCCTTGCCGACGTTCGAGAAGAAGAGACGGATCTTGTCACCTTCAATCTTCATCGACTTGAAGAGGGGCCCCTGAGAAACCTTTCCGCTGTGATAGGCAATGCGTTCGGCTTCTTTTGCCAGCCGATAACCGACTGTCTGTTTATCGGCCGGGTGAATATCGGAATGATCTCCGATATCCATGGCGACCGCCATTCCCGTATAAGGCAGATTGAGCATTTCCGCCTGAATTTCACGGGTCAGTGCATAGGGTACGCGATCCAGAGGCGCTTTTTTCGTCCAGTAGTTATCCGCGAGCCGTTTGCTCGGAGTATGGGATTCGAATCCAGCAAGCTGCACCAGAATAAAGGGCATTTCCGGATTGTTCCACTGTTTTCTCCAGTCATTGATGAGAATCTTGTGGAGCGGATAGTAATCGGAGCTTCCGGCGTTCGAGCAGCCCTGATACCAGATGGCGCCGCGAATCGGATACTTTGTCCACGGAGCGACCATGCTGTTGAAGAGGGTCGAAGGATAGCTCGGAGAGTTGATTCCGCCCGAGAGCATCGCAGGAGTCGAGGGCCGGGAACCGAGTTTCTTCATGTTCGCCGCGAATTCCAGTTTGAATTTCCAGTCTTTGGCGATCGAGATGCGTTTTGCCTTGCCCTGTTTCAGCGTGACATACATTGTGTTTGCGCTGCCCATGAGTCCGCCGTTGCTGAAATGATCCGCAACCCGGATGGCAATCACATTCTTTCCGGCTTTGACCAGTTTGCCCGGAACGGTGTAACGGCGATTCAGAGCCCAGTATCCTTCCTTCTCCGCACCGGTTTCGCCGACTTTTACACCGTTGAAGAACGTTTCATCGCAGTCATCGACCGCGCCGAGGTTCAGAACAAGATCCTTCCCCGCCCAGTCCGCCGGGAGATTGACCGCGCGCCGGAACCAGCCGATTCCGTCAACTTCCACCGGAATTCCGCCGGGGAGAACGGCATTTTCCCATTTGCTGTCATCAAAAGAGGGATTCTTCCATTCCTTTGCTCTGGCGCTTGCCGCAGGATCGGTGTTGTAGAAGGCTTTGAGCCAGTTGTTGAATTTGACCAGATACTCCGCCTGAGCTTTCTTGAGTTTCTGTTCCTGCTCTTTGGAAGGCTTTCTTGCGGCTTTCACAAGATTTGCTTCGTTGCGGTTGGCTGCAACATAAGCAGCCTCGGAAATCCAGGGTTCAATCCGGGTTCCACCCCAGGAAGCGTGAATCAGTCCGATCGGCACATTGAGATCCTTGTTGAGCTGACGGCCGAAGAAGTAACCCGCCGCAGAGAAGTCCTTGACCGTTTCGGGGGTACAGGCGGTCCAGCTTCCCTTGATCTCCTTCTGGATATAGCCGGGAGATTTGCTGCGCGGAACGTTGAAAAGACGGATATTCGGATGATTGGCGTTTTTCACTTCCTGTTCGGCGTTTTTCACTCGCCAGAACTTTCCGCCCATGACAGGCATCTGCATATTGGACTGTCCGCTGCAGATCCAGACTTCTCCGATGAGGATATCATCAAATACCATCGGCTTTCCGTCTTTTCCGACAATTTCAAGCACATACGGTCCACCCGCTTCCATTGCCGGGAAGACGGCTTCCCATTCACCGTTCTTGTCCGCTTCCGCGTAGACGCTCTTTCCTGCGAGCGTTGCTTTCACGACTTTTCCCGGCTCCGCTGTTCCGGAGATTGTGATGGGTTTTTCCCGCTGCAGGACCATGTGGGATCCGAAGACCTTATGAACCGTGAAGTCTGCCGCCATTTTTTCCGGCGGGACCGATGAGCAGCACGCAGACATGGCAAGAGCCATTGCGGCTGCGGCGAAGATCGCCGTAATTCTTTTTTTCATGCTTCTTCCTTTGTTGATAATGTGAAAAACTGTTGGTAGAACTGATCAAAAAATAGTGTAGCACCGAAAATCCATTTTACCAATGGTCCGCGGTGCTTTTCGAAAAAAAATCAGTTTTTGCGATCCTTTGCCGGGAAGATCCTCTTTTGTTTCCCGGATTAATTTCCCGATGGATGGGATCAGGATCCGGAAAGAAAGTGGATTCTTCGGACGGATGATTCATTCATCCTGAATCGTATCCAGCTTGTAAGCTCCGGTTTCAAACTGTTTGTTCCAGTGCTTCCGGGAGGTGGTGTGCCCATCGAGAAAGAGGATATTTGCGTAGAGCTGATGAACCGCTCCGACCCGCTCCCCGTAATCGATGTAGACGATGCTGCCAAGCGAGGATGCGGCACGTCCGCAGACCGGCGCCGCCATAACCGCGATTTCCGGATTCCGGTCCGCGATCAGATAGGTCGAAGAACTCCTTTTGATCGACGAGATGCGTGGCGGCGGAAGATTGTTCACCATTTCGAACATGGGACGGAACATGCAGTAGCTGCGCGGCGGCAGGAATCGGCGGACATTGGCCGAAGGATCTTCCAGAACCGCATTGTCCTCCGGGCAGTGAAACGGTTTCCAGGAGGGGCCGAACGCTTCACGGAAGGTCGATTCCGACACTTGCAGAGCTCCATTCATAAACCGTGTCCCATAGGAGAAATCCCAGTGATAGAGCGATTGTGCCCATCCCATTCCCGAAGCATTGTTGTTCATCGGCGGAGCGACGAAGTCGTCGTAGGAACCCGCGTACTGTGCCGCCGCCATTCCGAGCTGTTTCAGATTGGAGGTGCAGTTGATTTTTCTTGCCGCTGATCTTGCGGAACTCAGCGCAGGGAGCAGAAGCGCCGCGAGGATCGCGATGATCGCAATGACGATGAGGAGTTCCAGCAGTGTGAAATTTCGCAGTTTCACGTTCATGAGCGTTTCCTTCCTTTCCAGCTTATTTTGGATTCAGAATCAGGGATTGTTTCAGGACTTCCGCAGGAACGGGCGCTTCGAGAAAGAGCACAAGACCGTCATACCGGACGGGGAGGGGGATCGGATTCCCGTAAAGATCCGCTCCGGAGACGTTCGGAAGAGTACACCCGATCCTGCGTCCGCGGATGTCATTTTTTCCGGAGAGAACCGCAACGGAACTTTTTCCGTCGGAGAACACATACGCGCCGAATCCGGGTTCCAGAATCCGGGTCCCCGAATAGGTTTTATCTTCCAGGCGCGAAGTCAGAGCCGAGTGTCCCGCCAGCATCGGTCCCGGATACCCGTCCGCGTTGACCATGACCCGCAGACGCGCACGTTCTGCAAAGTTGCGGTTCCCGTGCATCGAATAGACAAAAATCCGTTTCACCCCGATTGCCAGTAGCGAAAGATGCAGTCGCGCATTGCGGTCGGTCAGCCAGTGATAATCCTCTTTTGCCTCCCATGGAATCGTGTGTTTCAGCAGTCCGATGTATCGGCATTCACTGCTGCCGGCGCTTTCCGGCGAACCCTGTCCTTCTGTCATATAGATCGGCTTGGAGATTTTTCCGCCCTCCTTCTGAGCAATATAACCGAATGCGCTCTGCCAGGCCTCCCGGGCGTAGTCGTCGTTTGGATAACCGAGAAGGCGTCCTGCATAGAAGTGATAATCAAGGACGTCGCACTTTTTCATGCCTCCCGCGTTGTAGACCCGCTCCGACCACTGGTTCGGATCGAATCCGCGCGTGTTGAATCCGCAGATGATCGCTTTCGGATTGACTTTCTTGACCACATCGTATGCCGCCGCACTCAGAGCAGCATACTGTTCCGGGGCATCGGGAGCGCTCCAGTATTTCGACGGATGCTTTTTTCCGGTCTTGTCGAATCCGAAGGCGAAAAAGGGCGGATACCACGGTTCGTTCCAGATGAACCATTCGTCAATGATGCCGCGATAGCGTCCCGCGACCGTTTCCGCGTAGCGGGCGAAATCCTCTGCGCGGCGAGGCGCAAAATACTGCTTGAAATATCCGGAATTGCAGCGGATTACCGGATCAAAATAACTTGCCCACTCCGGAGCTGTTCCGAGTTCTCCGAGAAGCCGCAGACCGATATTCCGATAGGCTTTGATCTCCTTGTCCCGGAAATTCCATTTTCCTTTCTTTTCTTCCAGAAACGCCCAGCCGATCAGGGAGAGTCCCGCATCGTGCAGACGCGCCCAGTTCGCTCCGGATGCCTTTGCCGCCAGCAGAGATTCCTTCTGCGGCACCACATGCACGCCGAATGCGGAATCGGGGGCGTCCTTGCCCCAGTAGCGCGGACGGACAATCCGGGTGGCGACCATCTCATTGACCGGGGAAACTGCTTTTCCGTTCCGGAACAACTGCACTTCCACGCGGAATTGTCCATAGGGCCTCTTCGGGAAGCGGTCATATCGAATGGTTCCGCTCCGTTTTTTCTCCGATACGGGAAGAACGGGCAGTTGGACGCTTTCTCCGTAAAGATTGGTGACGGATGCATGAAGTTCCGATCCCGGCAAAAGAGGTCCGGTGATCAAATAGCGCACCTCCGCCTTCTCATCGGGGAAATGGATCCGGGCTTCCGATGCGCTGGATTCCGGGAACGCCAGAGAAATTTCATTCGGCATCATCGGGCGATATCCCTTTTCCGATTCGGGAGCCACACGGAAGGCGTCGACCCAGATCGTTCCGCTTCCCCGGAGATGAAGTACAAACGCAGGAGCGTCTTCCGGCGGATCAAACGGCACTTCGACCCGTTTCCAGTCGGTGGACGGACGGAAGGTGATTCGTTTCAAAGGGTTCCAGTTTCTCTTTTCCGTAATGACTTCCGCGATGAACTCTCCGCTTCCCCGTACTGCAAACGAGGCGCAGTGGCGGATCTTCGGATTGCCCACATTGAACGGTTCGGTGTAAAGACCGATGTTTTTTCCTTGTTCGGATTTTATTTGCAGAGCCGTTTCTCCGGAAGGACCCCGGACCTTGTCATCCGGTTCAATACGTCCGGAAATGTCGATGTTGTTCCAAGTGTTCATCGACTCCTGGGACCAGCCGCTCTGAAGTCCGAGCGGCAGACGGCTGTTGCGGAGAAAGTTGGGCAGAGTTGCTTCGGGACGTTTCGAGACAAGATCGCCATCGGAGAGCTCTTCCAGCCGGAGAGTCGCAAGATCCAGTTCTCCCGTTCCGCGAATGGTCAGAAACAGTCCGGCATTTTCCGGAATCTCCTTTCCGACTCCGAACGTCAGAGTTTGCGTTTTCCAGCCGGAATCGCCATTGGCGCTGGCATAGGCGAGCTGTTTGTATGGCGAGGAGATCTGTCGGAGAGCGAAACCAAGCGGTTCCCCGGTTCGGTTATCCGCAGAGAAGGTCAGACGGTAATAGCGGTTCGGCTCCAGCCTTGGCAGAGACGCCTGAAACTGCGGTCCGGCTCCTTTGACATGAAAACGCAGAAATTTCCGATTCCCGTCCTTTCCGACGGATGCAGTGACCTGCGAGCGGATGAAATGAGTGAAATCCTCTTTCCAGCCGTCCGGAAGGACTCCTCGGAAAGACCCTTTGCCGGATTTGTTCGATTCCTTTGCCGCACTGGAGAAATCACTTGACAGAAGAGTCTTGTTTTCCTGATCTGTTTCTTCGAGACGGATGCTTCGGACATCGAACTCTCCGTTTCCTCGCAGAGAGAGGAACAGCACGATGGTGGGATCGGGCTCCTGATCGAACTGAAAGGTTTTCGAGTATGTTTTCCACTGTTCGGAGCTGGGAACGGGCATTGTGAGCCAGACTTTGTAGGGTTTGCCGGCACGGAGCAGAACCGACGCCATTCCATCGCTCCGGTTTCTCATGACGGCGGTAAGCCGGTAGCGGCAGTTCTTTTTGAGTTTCGGCAGTTCTGTGAAATATTGAGTTCCTTTGCCCGAGACGGAAAACTTGAGATAATCGCCATTTGCATCTTTGACGATTTTTGTTGTTGTATCGGATTTCTGCCAGGAGCATCCGTTTTCGTGCCACTTTTCCGGAAGGAATCCATGGAAGGTTCCGAATCCTTTTGCGCGATAGTCGAATGTTCTGATTTTTCCGTTTCCGGTGAAATCCGTTTCGGAAAGCACCGTTCCGCTGAATACGGAAACGGAAAACAGAAAGGTACTTGCCAGTAGATGAAAAAGAGTTTTTTTCATTTGCTCCATTCTTTCCGTTAAATTGTTGATAATGTGTTTCCTTGATCTCCACTTTAATTCCCTGTCGCGACAGCAGGGATCAGCATTGCGGCTCAAGCTCTGCTCATTTTCTCCGGACCGGTCAGGTCCGAAGGGGAAAGAGTTGATTTTCTTTTTATTATTATAGCACAAAATATTTGAAAAATAGTTTTGTTTGTTCTATATTTCATTTCGAAAAAGATTAAAAATATTTGCTGGATTCTCATTGCAATGAAATCGTTGACCGATCTTTCCATTTTCCGCCGTTCTCCTCTCCGGTTTCAGATGAACAAAGAGGGGTGTTCCTATTTTGCCTGCGGCTCGCACGAGTGGCAGCATACCACCTTTCTGCCGCAGCAGCCCGAGGATGCCCTTTTCTGGTGTGCCTCCATCTGGGAGTCGAAAATGAAAAGCGGATGTCACATGCGCCGGATCCATTCCAATTTTCTGGCGCTGGAACATATTCAGAAAGGGTCTCTTTACGTGCGTCAGGATGATGTGATGTTTCTGGCGGAGAAAGATGACTTTTTCCTTCTTCGTCCGGGCGGTGATCTCGAATTCATGACCGGTCCGGAGGGCTTCTGCGTCAAGGATTCCCTGATTCTCTCCGGGAATCTCCTTGATGATCTCCTGAAACAGACCGGACTGGACTGTAAAAATTATCTTCCAAATGTGAATGTCAAGAAGTTTGATATTCTGCTTCAATCGTTCAAATCACTGGCACGGGAGTTCCATGGAGGGATTCTTCAGGAACTGGAGCACAGGGCATACGATCTGATTCTGCTGCTCAAGGAACCTCCATCTTCGAGGAAGATGCCGGAAAAGCTGGTGGAACTTCTGGCTTTTATGGAAGCAAATCCGGAGTATCCTTTTTCGCTGAGGGAACTGGCTCGGCGTTATGGTTGTTCCGTATCGCATCTGATGCGGCTTTTTCATCAGCACTGCCGGTCCACGCCGTACAGGATGCTGACCGAGATGCGGATGCGGCGCGCTGCCGCTCTGCTGATGCAGACGGAACTTTCGATAAAGGAGATCGCCGTCAAAGTGGGATATGAAAATCCCCTGAACTTTTCCACGGAGTTCCGGAAGCACCACAACGTTTCACCGCGTCTTTTCCGGTCGGGAGCGGCCGCTCTCTGATCCGGGGATTCTCAAGCACCGCTTTCGCGGGAGGATTGTCAAGTCTAAAATTTTCCCGTTTCCCGGATTTTTCCTCATGATCCGGCTTCTTTTTTCCACAGGAATGAGATTTTTATCAAATAAAAGCGGCATTTAAATTTGTTTTGCACCGGAATGTATTGTATATTGCCGGAAGAGAAAACAGATTTCCATGGAATCAGACAAATAAAAAAGGAGCTGCTGATGAAACTCGGATTGAAAGCTGTGATTGCCGCTGTGTCGGTAACGTCATTGGTCGTTCTCACCGGATGTGCCACATCATTTCCGCTGGGATTGGTCTACACAAGCACCAACCAGCCTGTAACGGTCGGAACCGGCGATATGAAATTCTCCAAGAAGGGCGAGGCCAAGTGCCAGAGCATTCTGGGACTCTTTGCCAGTGGAGATGCTTCCATCAATGCCGCATGTGCGGAAGCCAAAATCACCAAGGTCGCCTGGGTCAATCAGGAGATCGTGAACATTCTCGGAATCTACGGATCTTACAAGACCGTTGTGTTCGGAGAATAAGAGGTTCGGTTTTTTCAAAAATCGGCGGATTTCCGGAACGGTTCGGAAATCCGCTTTTCTGTTTTTATACAGGAAAGGGGTGCTGAATATGTCTGCTGTCTTTGAACTTTTCGCAAATTCCCGTGCTGTGCTGGGAGAGGGGGCTGTCTGGTGCGAGTGGGACTCCTCTCTTTACTGGCTGGATGTCATCAACGGAATCGTCTTCCGCAAAAAAGGGAATTCCGCCGATCCGGAATCCTTTGAACGTTTTGAACTCAAAATCGGCAAGATCGGAGGCATTTCCTTTACGCAGGAAAAGACCATTCTGCTGTTCGCCGAGGCCGGGAAGGTCTGGGAATGGGTTCCCGGAAATCAGCCGGTGCTCTATACGAATCTGCGGATCGCCAGCGAGACCCGTTTCAATGAGGTGATTACCGCTCCCGATGGAACCGTATTCTGCACGGTTGCTCCTCTGCTTCAGGGCGGAATCGGGTCGCTCTGGAGGATGGACCTGCTGGGAAAATTTTCCTGTATTGAGGTCGCCACCACGGGGATGCCGAACGGACTCGGATTTTCGCCTGACCGAAAGAAACTCTATTTCACGGTGACTACGGAACGGAGAATTTACAGTTATGATTTTGAACAGGATCGCGGCGGACATGTCTCGAACAAAGATGTCTTTGTGCAGATTCCTCCGGAGGAGGGGCGCCCCGATGGTTTGACTGTCGATTCCGAAGGCTGTGTCTGGTCGGCTCTCTGGGAAGGGGGAAAGCTCGTTCGCTTTTCTCCGGATGGAGAGAAGGTCGCAGAATATGCGTTCCCGATTCGTCAAGTTACCGGAGTGGCTTTCGGCGGCGAGGGGCTGCGCGATCTTTTCGTTTCCACGGCGAACTATCCATGGAACGACGGCGAGTTTGAATCGAATCATGCCGGAGCTGTTTTCCGGATGAAGGAGTCTCCTTATACCGGAAAGCTGGAGTTCCTGAGATAACCCCTTTCGCAGAGAAGGGGGATCGGACAGAAGTCTTTTGTGTTTCCTCATCGGAGGAACGGAATGGCTTCTGTCTTTTTTTTTTGCGATAAACGGATTCGATGTATTTCCGGTTTTTCCTTGCGGGAGAATTGCGGAGGCAGGGGGATCGCGGTGGATTATCTGCCGTAGTGGTTCAGAAAGCGACGGATTTTGTTTTTCTTTGAACCGAAAAATGCCTGATCGGCGGCATCTACCAGCTCCTGCGGCCGATAGCGCAGTGTAAGTTTTCCATCTTCCGCCAGAAATCGAATGATACCTGCCGAAATGATTTTTTCCATGGGAGATCCTTTGAATTTCTGTTCCAGCAGACGGTCTGCATAATGCTGAGCGAGAGCGTCCGGAATGGGAAAATCTCCGGCGTCGCAGGAGAGAATTTTCAACTGGAGAGCTCCGTTTTCAATCCGGGCGTTGAAGCTGCAGAAGATATTGAGATAACGTCCAAAAGGCGTATTTTTTCCGGTATCGTAGGTGTAAGTGAGGCGGAAGATGCCGTCCTTGACTTCCAGCCTGGTATTCAGCAGTTCTTTCGGGAGAATAGCTTTGCCGGCATTTCCTCCCAGCAGAGCGGCTGCGAAAGTGTTGCCGAAGATGGCGCTGGTGATCGCATTGAATTCCGCTTCGGAGAGAACCATTTGTTTTTCGGTCCCGTAAGGCTGTTTTGTCATTCCGCTCATCTGACGGTTCAGGGTTCTCATTCCGGAGATCATTGCGGGGAAATCGACTTTGGGTTGCTTTGCCGTTGCCGAGGTCCGATCCATTGCCAGTCCGAGCAGGATGGAGAGGAGCACAAGGATCAGCAGCGCGCTTCCTCCGAGAATGGTGAGAATGACATAACGTTTGCGCATGGACCGCAAGCTCCGTCAAATCTGTCTTGGGATTCTGGGGGCGACGAAGACCGCTGCTCTCAGATAGATCAGATCCGTGGGGGACGCCGAGAAGTTTTCCGGATCATTGAAGATCAGCTCCTCCGCATGGATGGAGGGGGTGAAGACAACCTGTTTTTCCGCCTCCGCGTGAAATGTCCCGATTGCGTTCCGATCTTTTTCCAGAGCGGTGCAGGTGTATTCTCCGAGGAGAGGAGCAAGTTCATCCGGCGTGTGAAAAACAGCAGTGTAGCCGTTGTGAAGATACGATCCGTTTTTGAGAATCAGTCCGTAAGCGAGCAGCTCGGAGCGACGGCCGTCAAAGAGCGCAAGAACTTTTTCCGGATAAGGCTTCCCCGCGAACGCGCTTCTTGCAAGGCCGACTGCGGAGGACATGCCGCGGACTCTGGTTTCCGGCGCTCCGTAAGCCAGTCCGATAACCAGTGCCGAGGCGACACGCAGTCCGGTAAACCCTCCGGGTCCCGTGCCGACAGTCCATTCCGCTACCGAGGAAAGATCCCGGTTCAGGGATCGGACCGCTTTTCCAAGCCGGTCCGGGAGAGTGGATGCATCGTGTCCGGACAGCAGGAAGGTTTCTGATGCAAGAACCTGATTGTTCTCGTCCGCCAGTGCCAGAGAGGCTTCATTCCAGGAGAAATCGAGTGCCGCTCTGATTTTATTGATTGTCTGCATGATATCAACTCCGAATATTTTTCAAGCAAGAAAGATAACCTGTATTTGCTGGAAATGCAAATGAAAATCACTCTTTTGAGAGCTTTTTGCCGATGCGGGGTCCGATTAGAAAAGAATGTATTTCAGCAGATAGAACAGCGGCATTGTCACGAGAGCCAGCGCGATGGAATCCGGCCAGAAGTGTGCATTTGTCATGACGGTCGTGAAACGCAGAAGAAAAAGTGTCGCAAGAATCCATCCCGCATACGGGATCGCGATCAGCAGAACAAGAATCACTCCCACTGCAAGAATCGCTCCCGGCGGAAATTTAATCCGCATTTGACCGGAGACATAGGCAAGAAGAAACAGCAGCGCGATCAGCAGAATCAGAACTTTCAGAAGAAAAAGCAGAATCATATTCAAGTCTCCAGTAACTCTGGAGAAAATTAATATGCTTTTGCAAAAAAATCAAGCCATCCTCCCGGAAAAATGCTGAGAAATGCGCCTTCCCCGAAGGGATTTCAGGGAAGGAGCAGATGTCCGAAAAGAAAACGGTTGCGCCAGTTCTCCGCGCCTCCCGCCCAGAATTCCTGCGAATGTCTCCGCACTCCATCCGAGTCGTCCACCGCCAGATCGAACGCGATGCCGGCTGGACCCCGCAGACCGATCGTTTTCCAGGGTATCCGGATGGTGGCGAAATAATCGCTTCCGCTGTCATTCAGCTTGTAAACAATCTCCTTAAGGTTCACATTCGGGCTGCCTGACAGTTCTTCCGGAAGGCCGTTCGAGGATTTTGGTACGAGGAACAGGCGATAACAGGAATCGGTATATGTCTGTTGTCCGAGTTCCTGTCCGGGAGCCGCATCGAGAAACAGTTCAATTCCGTCGCCGGTCCACGGCGCATCCTTGATCCGTCCGCCGCGTTTGTCGTCAGTGATCTGGATTTGAAACTCCAGAAATTCCGGTGTGGTCCGGATCCGGAAGTCCGCGTTTTTGCCGACTGTCTGTTTTTCTCCGGGGCGGCAGAATTTCCCGGAAACGGGCCGGATGCGGTGTTCCCGAATCTCCGTCCCGTCAGAAACGATGACTCCGAGTTCCTCTTCTCCGGATGCCGGGACGGGAAAGTGTATCGTCCGGATTTCCTGCGGTTTCAGTGTGAATTCCTGTTTTGGAGCTCCGGGAATCCGTACGGCTGTCTGCTGTTCCTGATTGGTGTTGTTGCGGATTTCGACAGCCAGAACACGCTTGCCTTGTCCGGCAAGGATTCTGCCTCCGGTCACCTGCAGTTTCCGCCGTGGGATGACCTGAATGGTTTTCCAGTCCGGATTCGCGCTCCGGCTTTTCAGATAGATCGGATCGTTGCCGATCTCTATTTTTTTTCCGGGCAGAGGGTTCCCGAAAAGATCAAATGCCTGCATCTCCTCCGGCAGAATCAGGACGAATGTTTCCCCTTCATCTTTTGCCCAGCAGGCGAGAAGTGGCGAACCGTGTCGATCCAGATAGCTCCATGCGCTCAATCCGCGGAGGAGAGAAACGGCACCTTTGGTTTTCCCGCATTCCAGAAACCTGGCGAATGCGTTGGTCGCAGCGGCATATTCGTTCGGGATAAAGGTGGATGCGGCATAATTGGGCCATTTGTATTCCGGGCGCAGATCAAGTCCCGTGATGCACGGCGCCCAGACCGGAATGCTTTGCGCCACTCCTTCCCCCAGATCGATCAGATAGCGGCGGATCAGATTTCCGACGGGGAAGACCCCATGTTCCGCAACAGGCTTGCGCAGGCCTTTCAGATTCTGAATGAAGTAGAGTTCCGAGTTCCAGAGAGGCAGGTCCTTCCGATATTTGCGGAGTATGGAGAAGACCTGCCGTATTTGCTGCTCCGCCGGAACGGGGGAGTCATCCAGCTGCGCGCTGTAAGGATGGAAGGAGACTGCATCCGCAAATTGAAATGCGCCGAGTTTACCGCATTCTTCGAGAAACTGTCCGAGATTTCCATTCAGATCCCCTGTGGCGCAGAATCCGACGATGACGCACTGCGGATCTGCCTTTTTCGCCGCACGGTATGCCCGCTTCAGATAATCGGTGTACTGTTCCGGAGTCAGGAAAAGATTCGGTTCGTTGATGATTTCATAGTATTTGATGTCGTTCCGGTAGCGCGCGACGAATTCATGGATGAAGCGTTCCCATGCATCGGGGGGCGGTAGAATTCTCCAGGCGCGGCCGATCACTTTGACTCCGGTATGCTTGCTGGCTTTCCGAATCCATGTGCCGGCGAATTTGTCTTTGGAATGGGCGATGAATTCCGCGCTGCCGAGTCGGGGAAGAATATCGAGTCCGTTTTTCCGGGCTTTGCGGATGATGTTGTCGGTGATGCTCCAGTCGTATTTGCCGCGTTCGCGCTCGGTCCGCCACCAGTAGAAGACTCCGTCGTCATGCAGGCGGATCGATCCGAATCCGCTCTGACGGGTTCGGGCGAAAAACTCATCCAGGTTCATTCCGCATCCACCGAATGACGGCGTTTTCGGGGCCCCGTCCGGTTCGTCAGCCTGAAATCTGGTATTTTCCAGATGGAACAAATGGCCGTTGACACCGACGGAAAAGCCATCCCGGAAGGAATAGCTGCGGACCGGAAGCTCTCCAATGACGGAGAAGAGAAGCGGTGTGGTGCTTGTATTCTTCATTCTCAGTTCAAACGTTCCGTAGCGTTTCAGATCCACGGTAAATGCCTGTTCGGAAACGGCTCCCGGATCGAGTTCGAAAACGATCGGTTTCAGGGGAACGCTCTTCCGGTAGAAGACATCGTAGAGTTCCAGATCCACCTGGTGTCGTTTTTTCTGGTCGGAATCGTTTACCGCCTTTATCGTAAAACGGCGTTTTCCCGGATAAAGAAGCGGATTCCCGTTGCGCTCGAACGCTGTTTCGATTTGTTCCGTAGGAGAATAGGGGCCCGGAGTTTCGGAAAAGGAGAAAGCATCCAGCCACAGTTTTTCCGCGGTCCAGTTCAGGAGAATGTTCCCGTTCGGATTGGTATCCGGCATTGCGGCGAATGTAAATTGGTACTGTTTCCATCCGGGAGTCACTTTCCAGAGGGTTATTCTGTTTTCCCAGTGATATCCTTTTGCGTCATAGGTGCAGGAGCGAAAACGGACCTGTACCTCGGCGGGAACTTCCGATTTGATCCAGCAGGAGAATGTATAGCGTTTTCCGGGTGTTATCGGAATATCGTGCGAGGAAAAGTGCATCACGTTTCTGTTCGGATTCGGAAAAAACAGACTGTATTTCCCATGAATCCGGTCGGCGGCATCTATTTCCGCTTTTCCGGGAGTGAAATCGGAGGCGGAGTACGGAATCGCCGCGGCGATGCTGTATTCTGCGCATCCCAGTTCAAAACTGGAGTTCCGCAGCAGATTTTTCCCTTCGGCGCAAAAAAGAACGGTGCAGATGGAGAGGATACTAAGAATGTTTTTCATGGAAATTCCTGGGATCATGGCAGTTCTTCGAGTTCGATTCCCTTCAGGAACAGTTCCATCTGTCCATCCGGAATGGAGAAACGGCAGGAAAGAAGTCCGCGCTTGAGATACGGATACTCCTTTTCCGTCGGATAGCGGAATTCCATGGAAAACTTCTTCCATTCTTCCGAGACAGGTATGGTTTCTCCGAACGACCAGTATTTGGTATTCGGGAACCATCCTCCGTCCACGGTTGCGCGCAGAGTCCCCAGAGTTCCTTTTGTCCAGAAGGTGAGACGGTAGCGTTTGCCCGGCGTGGCCGGAAGTTCGATCGAACGGATGTCTTTGGCTCCGCTGCCGCGGCAGAGAAATGCGGATCCTTCGTCGATGTGATCGGTGACTTTAACCGTCTGATGCGCATCACCCTTCATGGTTCGGAAGGGGGAAACTCCGTCATCGGCGCTCAGATGGATTTTCCGGCAGTCGGCATCCTCCAGAGCTTCCAGCTTCACTTCTTTGATTTGCAGAGTATAAGGATTTTTTCCCTCCGCGATGAAGGCAAACGGAACCGGACTCTTTTCGCGGAAATAGACCGTGGCAAGACTCCAGGTTTCTGTTGCGGGGAAGGCTGCTGCGACTTTTGTGCCGATCCTGATTTTCAGCGGGACTCCTGCTGCCCCCGGAGTCCGGTAGCGGAAAGTCACTCGATGGAGTCCCTCTTTTTTCAGCTCCAGAGCGGTGGATGCCGAGGACCATTTCGTGAACGGATATTCCAGCTGATCTGCGGTATGTTTCCAATTCTGCGGAATTTTCCAGCTGGAAAATTCGTTGACAGGGAGCTGGGTGGCTCCCGAAAGGGCGATGGTCAGTCCGGCAAACAGAAATGCAAGAGTTGTTTTCATGATTGTATGTTCCTTATTTTGATTATTTTTTTGTCCAGTTTCCGTTGAAGCGCTGCATCCAGTGGATGGTTTCGGCGTGCCCGTCGAGGAAGAGAAGGTTCAGGCTTCTGCCGCCATGATTGAAATATCCGGGATATTTTTTGATATTTCCGTCGCTGGCTTCCATTCCTGGTACATAGCTCCCGGGCGTATAATCCGGATAGCAGGAGTTGCGGTGCGGTCCCCAGAGGGAGCCCCAGAGATAGAGCGATGTCTTTTCCAGCAGAATTGCGGCTCCGGAAGCAATTTGAGCGAGACGACGGGGAAATTTCGTTCCATCGTCTGCTTCGTCGAGAGCTCCGCCGCTTTTCCCCATTGTCAGAACATAGGAGGATGCATATACCGCATTCGGAATGTTGGCTTTCTTCATTTCCGGGCAGTAGAAGGCTCCGGAAGTGCTTTTGTACAGCGATGTCTTGTAGGTGTCCCGAACCGGTGCAACCTGACTGACATAGGTATAAACTCCATCCAGCTGAGGCGCATATTCATCATTTTCTCCGCAGTATTCATGAAACATGATACCGTTCTGTTTCAGATTCGATACACAGGCGATATTTCTGGCTTTTGCCCGTGCGGAATTCAAGGCCGGCAGGAGCATGGCTGCAAGAATTGCGATGATTGCAATAACGACAAGCAATTCAATCAATGTGAATCTTGATTTCGGTTTCATTTTTCCTCCGTTTGTCTGGTTGAAGTTCCTTCAATGATATTCCATTCGAGCGAAGAATCCTGGAGAGAAGAGTCTCTGGATTCGATTCTGTTCCATAACTGTTTCAGGAGAAGAGAGATGATATTCCGGAAAGGTTTTGCTGTCATGGTGGGATTCCAGTCGTAGTACATGAATCCGGTGATGATCTGGAGATCCTGAGGGATTCGGATTCCGCGGGAAACGGCGAAATTCCGGATACGGTCCGCCTGATCGAAACGAGCGGCAGCTCCATCGATCCGGTACTGTTCCAGCAGGGCAGGGAGTTTCTGAAGATAGCTGTTTTCCTCTGCAAGAAGTTCAGGAACCGGTTCAATTCCGGCATCTTTCAGGGCCGCAAGGTATCCATCGTGACTGCGTTCGACCCCCGGAGTCTGGATGAAGAGGATTCTTCTGCATCCGTGTTCCAGCAGATATTTCGTTTTCTGATATCCCTCCTTGAAGTGATCCATGTAGACGTAATCTCCGCAGTTCGGGAGAGCCAGATCGAATTGTCCGACGATCGGCAGAACATTTTCCCTGTGAATCCGTTCAAATACGGGGATTTGAGATTTCGGGACCCCCAGCCAGACCAGTCCGTCGAGTTTGCTGTTGACAATGTCGTTGTAAATCATTTCCGTGTTGGACGTCATCAGCAGCTGCGCACATGCTCCGTAATTTCGGATTTCCCGGAAGAATTCCTCCATGAATCTGGCATCTTCCTGATTGTAGAGTGCGTGCATTCCGTTACGGTGCAGGAGCCCGATGATTTTCATGCGGCGTTCATCGGCTCTCATGGAGAACGGGTTGACAAAATAACCGCGCCGGGGCCGTTTGATCAGGTAATGATCCCGCACCATGTCTTCCAGGGCCCGGCGGACTGTTTTCCGTGCGACTCCGAACATCTCAGCAAGCGTGCGTTCCGAAGGCAGCGGGTTCTCCGGATCTGCTCGCAGCGTCAGATTGATGAAATACTGACGCAGTTTGATGTACTCATGGATGTTCGATCCTGCCATGTTAACTCCTTAATAATGGGTACCAGAGGGTACCAGCTTGTTTAAATTATACAACATTTTTTTATTTCCGCAAGGGGGGCGGATGAAAAAAAATGATTTTTATTCCAGCGGAAAAATGACGGTGATCCCTTCCGAATTTCGTAAGAGGAAGTGGGATGGCCTGTTAGCCTGATGTTCTGAAAATGCCGGCCGGAGAGGGAAAATGAGGATTTGAGAGTCCATAAAAAAGCCGCGGTTCTGATTGCCGCGGCTTTGGTGCTGAAGTGGGAGATGGATTCAACGCAGGGAGAGGACATCTTTTTCGTATTTGTCGATTTCCGGAATGAAATCGATTCCGGAAGGTACCCCCTGCTGTTCGCAGAAGTAGTCGTAAACGGCGCCGAGCGGGAACATTTTGAGTTCTTCGATCAGAGCCATTTTACGTCCGTTGTTGAACTCTTTTTCCATCTTTTTGAGCTGATCCGCCGGTTCGAGCAGCGCTTTCAGAAGAGCCTTCTGCATATTGCGGGTGCCGACGACCCAGGCGATGATGCGATTGATGGTGGCGTCGAAATAATCGAGTCCGATATGAACCTTTTCCGCGCCATTGTAAATAATTTCCCTGGCGATTGCCTGAAGTTCATCGTCGAAGAAGACAACATGGTCGCTGTCCCAGCGGACGGGGCGGGAGACGTGGAGCAGAATTTCCTTGACAAACAGCAGAACGGAACTGATCTTGTCGCTGATGATCTCTGTCGGATGGAAGTGACCGGAATCGAGAGTAAGCAGGATTCCGTTTTTCACCGCGTATCCGAGATAGAATTCGTTCGATCCCACAGTGCAGGTTTCCACGCCGATACCGAAGAGTTTGGATTCAACGGCATCTTTCATGTATTTCGGAGAGATTTTTTCCTGAAACATGGAGTCGAGGGAGTGTTCGAGCCGTTTTCGTGCGGCGAGGCGGTCGATTGTGACATCTTTGAATCCGTCGGGAATCCATGTGTTCATGATGGACGGCGTCTTGAGCTGACGTCCCATCTCCTCCGCGATTTTACGGCAGGCGATTCCGTGTTCGATCCAGAATTTCCGGATCCCGGCATCCGGGTGCGAGAGCGTCAGGTTTGAGGCCGCTTTCGGATGTCCGAAGAAGGTCGGATTGAAATCAAGTCCGGCGTTTTTCTCCTTTGCCCAGTCGATCCACGACTGGAAATGTTCGGGAGTGATCCGGTTGCGGTCCACAGCCTTGTCCGAGTCGAGATAGATCGCGTGGAGATTCAGACGCTTCATGCCGGGAATAAGGGAAAAGGCTTTGTCGATGTCGCTTCTGAGTTCTTCCGGTGTGCGTGCCCGTCCGGGATAGTTGCCGGTGGAGAGAATTCCGCCGGAAGCGCCTCCGGCATTCGGTTCGAATCCCCCGACGTCATCGCCCTGCCAGCAGTGGAGAGAGATCGGAATGGCGGCGAGTTTTTTCAGTGCCGCGTCGGTATCGACGCCGATGGTGGCATAATACTCTTTGGCGGCCCGGTAATTGTTTTCCGTACGTTTTGTGGACATCATACAGCTCCTTTTTTCGGGGTTCTGGAACGGGTGCGTTTTCTTTTTACAGGATAAGTTAGCATTGGAACCGCAAATAGCCTTGACAAATGGCGCATTTTATAGTATTTTTGTGTCAAAAAGGAGGTTGTATGGCGGAAATTCTTTCGAGAGCAGATTTTCTGACGGATCGAAGACTGCCGTTGAAGCTGATTCGTCGCGATCCCCAGGAGGAGTACGGACTCCACAGCCATGAGTTTTCGGAACTGGTGATTGTGTATCGAGGCTGGGGAGAGCATTTGATTTTCGGGGAACGGCGTCCGATTTCTGCCGGGGATGTGTTTCTCATCAAGGGGCAGACTCGTCATGGGTATGAGAATCTGCATGATCTGGCGCTGTGCAATCTGCTGTTTGATCTGCATGAGGTGAATAATCCGTTGTTTGCGCTCTGCCGGTATCCGGTTCTTCGGAGTCTGTTTTTGCTGGAGCCGGGATTTTCGAGCCGCAGGCGGGGATTGCGTCTGACTGCGGAGGAGCTGCCGGGAGTTCTGGAGATTCTGTCGAAGATTGAGGAGGAGCAGAATGAACGGGAAGAGGATTTTGCATCGGCGATGTCCGCATGGCTGGTTCTGCTGACGGTGAAACTTTCGCGTCTGTATGGCTCCGGACGGGATCATGCCCAGGAGGGACCGTTTGAACTGTATCGGCTGATCAATGAAGTTTCTGATCGGTCGCAGGAGGAGTGGAGCCGGGAACGGATGGCGAAACTTGCGGGAATGTCGGTCAGTACACTGACCCGTCAGTTCCGGAAGGCGACTGGATATCCGCCGAACGAGTATCTTCTGATGCTGCGTTTGAAAAAGAGTCTGCTTCTTCTGGTGAATCCGGAACTTTCGATCAGCGATGTTGCCGACCGAGTGGGGTTTTCCGATAGCAATTATTTCTGCCGTCAGTTCAAGCGGCACTACGGTCTTCCTCCGCAGAAGTATCGGAAAACGCGGCGGTGAAGGGTTCTGATTTTAATATAATATCGTCTATAGGATAGTCATCTTTTTTGGAATCGTGATCCATTTCTCTCTTTGCGGAGAGTTGTCGATATTTGAACCCGTTGTTAGCGGAGGAATTACCTATTACGTTTGACAAAAATCTTGTGATTCTGGTGCTTCAAAATCTTTCTACGGATTTTGAATTCGATTTTCTCATACAGGAACCCGTAAAAAGGATTCAGGGAACGGATCTCTTTTTCCGTGGGAAGGATTCCCGGTTTTTTCGGGAGAAAGCCGTTTGGAGTACAGTAGAATGCCTCCGCCTGTTCCGTGGCTTGATCGGGTTTCGGAAAACGGCGCTTGAAAAAATGAATGTAGGCGAATTCATCTGTGTGTATTTGCTTTTCCGGAGAGATGAATGCCCGCATGACATATCCCTTTTCCCAGTAGAAGAGCTGATGCGGATAATCGGGAGCCGGGGCCGGATATTTATCCGAGGTCCGTTTCTGGAAGGAGAAGCGTTTTCGATTGCAGGTCGGATTGGCAAAGAGCTCTTCCTCAAACATCGGCAGATGATTCTCCTTGTAGATCCGGTAGATTCCCCGCCATTCATCGAAAGCGTAGTTGACTGGGTTCTCCACTACCTCCCGGCAGGTGAATTTTCCGCCCGGCAGACGGTAACGCGCATTGCATTCCGGCGTGTTCCGATAGAGGGAAAGATGACCCATTGCAAAGATTTTGTCAAAATGATCCAACCGCTCAGGAGGCAGAAATTTCCGCAGATCGCCGAACACCATGTCAAAGTCGCAGTATCCCCAGAAGTCGTATTCTTTAAGATAATCCTGAAAGATCTCCCCATACATGACCTTGTAGTCGCAAAGTTTGTATGGGGTCGGCAGGACCAGTGTTGAAAATCCGGTTCGGAGACGGGCGAGTTCTGCAATGGTCTCCAGAGTTGTTAAATGAAGATGCACATTTTTCGGAAGCGTTTCTATGGACTGATCCGTGAAAAAGAGCCAGTCAATGGTTGGATTTGCTGCGCAGGATTTCAGCCAGAGATTAAAGTAATTCGGCAGAGAACCGAAATAGCAGCAGATAATTCCGATTTTATGCATGGGCTTATCCTTTCCCCGAGAGAATCCGTTCGATTTCTCTTTGACTTTCCTCTGCGAGGATCGGGTTCAGAATCTGGTCCAGATTTCCTTCCATCAGACCGGGAAGGTCGTAAGTCGAGACCCCGTATCGATGGTCGGTAATACGGTTCTGGGGAAAATTGTAGGTACGGATCCGTTCGCTCCGGTCGCCTGTTCCGACCTGCATGCGTTTGGAGGCCGCATGTTTGGCGGCTTCTTCCCTGCGCTGGATCTCCAGCAGTTTCGCCTTCAGGATGCGGAGCGCGATTTCCCGGTTGCGGAGCTGGGACCGCTCCTGCTGACTGGCAACGACCAGTCCGCTTGGCTTGTGTACAATGCGGACTGCGGAATCAGTCCGGTTGACATTTTGTCCGCCGGGACCCGAAGAGCGGAAGGTGGAGATTTCCAGATCTTCATGGCGAAGTTCAATTTCATCCAGTTCATCGGCTTCCGGCAGAACGGAGACCGTGATGGTCGAAGTATGAATTCGTCCAGAGGCTTCCGTCGAAGGCACGCGCTGAACCCGGTGAACCCCGCTTTCAAATTTCATAAGCGAATAGACATCGGTTCCCGCAAGAGAGAATACCGCTTCCTTGACCCCTCCGAGATCGCTTTCTGAAAGATCGAGGATTTCGCATTTCCACCCTTTGCGTTCCGCGAATTTTGTGTACATGCGGAACATTTCCCCTGCGAAGAGAGCGGCTTCCTCGCCGCCCGCCGCCGGACGGATTTCCACGATGGTATCGCGTGCATCGGTTGCGTCGCGTGGGATCAGTGCAAGGGTGATCTGCTGTTCGATCGCCGCGGATTTCTGTTCGAGATCCTGAATATCGGCTTCAAGAAGCTGGAGGAACTCTTCATCTTTTTCCTCCTGAAGGAGACGTTTGTTTTCATCGAGCTGTTCGAGCGCGGCGCTCCATTCGCCGTAAAGGTGGAACAGGTCGGAGAGACATTGGCGTTCGCGGGAAAGCGCTTTGCACTCTGCCGGTCTGGAATAGATGTCCGGATCGGCGAGT
This sequence comes from uncultured Lentisphaeria bacterium, assembly GCA_905197955.1. Taxonomy (GTDB): domain Bacteria; phylum Verrucomicrobiota; class Lentisphaeria; order Victivallales; family UBA1829; genus UBA1829. The sequence continues at coordinate 21,392 of CAJKAR010000012.1, forward strand.
TTCGCTTCCAGTTCGGCGAAGCGTCCCTTCATGGAATCAATATGAACAGCAATGTCTTCCGGCTTCATCATTCCTCCTGAAAATGAAAAACCCGTTGGCCAGGCCGGATGGTGCAGATGCGGATTTCCGGCCGCGGAACGGGTTTTCGGAGAAGTGGCTTATTGAGCCTTTTTGCCATAGCGGCGGTTGAACTTGTCAACGCGTCCGGCAACGTCCACCAGTTTCTGTTTGCCGGTGAAGAACGGATGGCATTCCGCACAGATACCGACTCTCTGCTCTTTTCTCGTGGAGTTGATTTCCCAGACCTTTCCGCAGGCGCAGATCACCTTCGCGGGACCATAATTCGGATGAATTCCTTCTTTCATTTTTGCAAACCTTACCAGTTGTGGTTATCTTATATAGAGCTCGTTTTCAACATACGGCGGCTGCAGACCGGAAGGTTTGCGGCCGTGAAAGAGATAATATAACCGGACTTTATGAAAAATCAAACTCTGGAAAGGAAAAAAATGGAGAACGAAAACCGCCCGCTCTGGGCTCCATGGAGAATTGAATTCATCCGCTCGAAAAAGACTCCCGGCTGCTTCCTCTGCGGCAAAAAGGAAAACTTTGATTCCATCGAGGAGGAATTGATCGTGGCGCGTCTGGAACACTGCTTTGTCATCCTGAACCGCTATCCTTACAATGCCGGTCACCTGCTGATCGCTCCTTATGAGCATTGCGGAGATCTTTCGCTGCTTTCCGCCGATGCGCGTCACGAGATCATCGACACCTGCGCTCGCGCAAAGGATGTCCTCAAAGATCTGATGCATCCGGATGGTTTCAATGTGGGATTCAACTTCGGCGTTGCGGCCGGCGCCGGGGTGGCGGATCATCTGCACATGCACATTGTTCCGCGCTGGGTGGGTGACAACAATTTCATGCCGGTTGTCGGCGATATCCGCTGCGTGCCGGAGGCGCTTGTCAATACGGCGAAACTTGTTCGCGACGCCTGGAAGTAACCTTGTTCCTCACTCTTTCCGTTCCTTTGCGGTTTCTTCAGCGGAGGTTGCGGAAAGAGTCCAGATTTCGGTCAGGGAAACGCTTTCTCCCGGGGCAAGCTGCGTCTGCGGTCCGAGCAGCTCCAGTTCCGTGAAGGCGGCGGAACGGTAAAACTTCAAACCATCCTGTTCCGCGGTCCGGATTGAGAAACGGGTTCCGTCCCGAAATTCGGCTGTCAGGCGCAGGACTCCTGCCGCTTTGAGTTCCAGTTCCGGATTCAGGGTTTCCGGAAGGATGACTTGTTCGGTTTCTTTTCCGGAAATCCGGATGAGTCGGAGCGCATCCGTATCGACGCGAGTCAGACTCCAGACACCGAGTTTTCGTGAAAAAGAACTCCGGTTGCGGATCGTATTTGTGACTGCGACGGAGTCCGGAAGAATCCTAAGACGGAACTCTGCCGAGATTTCATGCACCATGCTCTTCCCCGAACGCAGAAGGATGACTCCTTCTTCCGGAAACTCAACGGCATACGGAGCCGTTTCCAGAATCGGATCATCCGGCAGAATGGCCGGGGGCGGGAGCCTTCGCAGAAAATGTCCGGAAGCCGTATCCGGATATGCGCCCCGGATCAGGCGCTTTTCCTGCGGGGGAGCCGTGTGATGCGCCAGAAGGTTTTTGCCTCCTGGTTGCGAAAAATGAAGAATGCGTCCACCGCTTTCGGTCGCCAGGATTAATTCGAAACACCGGGTTCGGATGCGATAGGCTCCGAATCCTTCGGGCAGATGTATTTTTTCGATGGAAATCCGTTTCCATGCCGGAGGAGCGGGGAAAGAGGCGATTTTCTCTTTCTTCCGGACTGCTGTTTTCTGAAGGAGAGATTTTAATTTTTGCGCTTCTCCTGTCAGAAAACGGGGATTTCCGAGGGCGGTCCGGCAGCGGTGGGAGGTCCTTCCGCCGGAGGCTTTCGCCTGAATTTCAAAATGGTGAACTCCGCGCAGGTTGATGCGGATTGGAAACGGGGGATCAGCAAGCGAGCACTCCTTTTTCAGCACTTCGCGGAAATCGGCGAGAAAACGGAAGGTGATTTTCGGCGGCGGATCCCCCGGTAGAATCGGGTCGTTCGGATGATCGTTTGCTTCTACGCCGATTTGCGCTTCAAATGCTTCTGCCAGGCCGTTCAGCACATAGATGCTGCTGAACGGAGTGTGTCCGCAGATGCCGGTCGGGAACTGTGTCCTGCCGATGCGGATGACTCCTCCGGAAAGATTCCGGTTGCGGAGCGGGAAGGAAGTCCCGTTCCAGGTCCAGAACGCTCTCTCATCGGTGGCCGGCAGGGCCGTCAGAGAGAGTTCCGCTGCGGAAGAAAGGGCGCAAGTGGCGATGAGCAGTCCGGCGAGGATTGGGAAATTCATTCTTCGGAGAATTTGAAATTCCGGATCTCCAACCATCCCTTCTGCTTCCAGTTCAGCAGAGCGATGGAGAGGTGGTCCGCACGCGGAATAACTTCCAGAGAGAAGTTCCGCCATTCCGGATGCAGAGTTGTCTTCAGGAAATCGCGCCGTTCGGGATCTCGGAAATAGCCCGTGAGATTCACGTTGCCGCGAGCTTGAAATTCCAGACGGTATTTCCCCTCTTTTTTCACCGGAAGAGGAAAGGTGGCGAGGGTGGCGTAATGATCGGCATCTGCGCATTCCGCCCGCAGAGTTCCGTTGTCGGGGATGCTGAAGAGGGAAAGATGCCGGCCTTCCGTGGTTTCAAACTTTGCTTCTCCGGGAGAGACATGGAGCGTTCCCCATCCGAAGATCGTGGTGAATGCGGAAGTCCGATAGATCTTTTTTTCTTTTTTCTTTCGGACAAAGCCTTTTGGCGACCCATCGGGATTCCGGCGGATCTTGTGATAGAAAACACCGCTTTCCGGCGTGGCAAGCAGAATCGTTTCTCCGGCGATTGCGGCGACAGCGTTAAAGGATCGGCCCGGCTGTTTCAAGTCGAAATCATAGAACCACCATGTTTTTCCGTTGTCCTCGGTCAGATAGAGTCCGTCGGAGGCGGAGACGGTGAAGCGTCCTTTCCGTTCCCGGTCGAAAAAGAGTCGTCCAGCTCCGCCGGGAAAGTTTTCCATCTCCTTCCAGGATCGGCCGTCGTCATCGCTGAAGAGAAGCCCGGAATCTTTGGCTGCAAGGTAGAGCCGGCTGGAGAAGGGATCCGCCTGCAGATCCGCGAGTCCCCAGGGACGCGAATCGTCGCTTCGGACCGTTCCCCAGCGTTTGTTCTTCTTGTCCCAGCGGCAGACCCGGTTGTAGACAATGCTCATGCAGATGGGGGTTCCTGCTTTCGAGACTGCCAGTTCATAACCGCAGACATCGGTATTTTCGAAAAATCCTTTTCCTTTGTGATGCGTCAGATCAGGGAGTCCGTTGCTCATCCTCGTCCATGTTTCTCCCGCGTCGCAACTGACATAAACTCCTCCGCCTTTTCCGTTTGCGAATTCGTTCGAAACCCCGAGATAGATCGTTTCCGCATTTTGCGGATCCACTGCGACGGAAGAACGGATGTAGTGCCGACGGTTTTCCGGAAGTCCTTTCTGCGCAGGCATTTTCCATGTTTTCCCTCCATCGCGCGAGACGGTGACTGTGGAAGCCCGCGGTCCGCTGGCATAAATAATGTTCGGATCGGATGGCGCCACCTGGAAGAACAGACGTTCATAGCCGAATCCCGGATATGGCGAGAAGTTTTTCCCTCCGTCTCTGGTGATGTACCAGCTGTGATCCATCAGCGTCACCAGAAAGTCATGAGTTCCTGGAAGGACAAACGCGCTTTTCATGACCACCTGCGACATGCCCGTGCTGGTACACATCCATGTTTTTCCTGCATCGAAGGTCTGCATGACATTGTAGTAATCCGTTGCATACCAGTGATTCGGGTCTGCCGGATCGACCGTGATGCTTCCGGTCGCCTTGAATGCATGTTTTTCAATTTGATGGGCTCCGAGGTAATCGCGGGGATCTATCTTCCGGATGTCGATCCGTTTCCAGACCGTGCTTCCCCGGTCCAGACGGTAGAAATCTTTCAGCGTGCTGGCAGTAATCAGAAAATCTTTTCCCGCTCCGAGCGCCGTATAGATGTTTTTATTGCAGAAGGGATCGTGGTATTTGATTCCTTTTTTGTTCAGCCCTTTTGACCAGTCATGCCATGTTTTTCCGTTATCGGTGCTGCGCTTGATGGTTTCCTGGTTGAAAATGGCGTAAAGTTCACCGGGATCGGATTGGCTCTGAACGATTTCCGTCGGGGATTCCTGCGAAAGTTTCACCCAGTTTTTTCCGCCGTCTTCCGATCGGTAGAATCCGGGATCGTAGCGTTTGTTCCAGCTGCTCCATCGTGGAAAGGTGGGGGAGCAGAGATAAAGACGGTTCGGATCGGTACGGTCGTAGCGCAGATCGGTCGGATTCAGGGAATGGGACCAGATGGATGTCCATGTTTTTCCGTTGTCGGAGCTTTTCTTTACACCGTCATATCCGCCGACGATAATTTCGTCAGGATTTTGCGGATTGCGATCTATGAGAAAACCGGTCGTCCGGCGTCCCCCGTTATCGGTACTGATCCGTCCGGTGATCTGAAAGGAGTTTCCCCCGTCGCTGCTGGAGAGCAGAAAGCCTTTCCCGAACTGGCGGCGGCTGATGACAACAATGATGCTGTCTGCATTCCGGGGATCGACGGAGAGACCGCGGACCAGAAAACCGATTCCCTTTGGAAAGGCTCCATGAAGCATCCGCCAGGTATTGCCTTTGTCATCGCTGCGGTAGAGTCCCGCCATGTCGATGTATGTATAGCACCGGTTCGGGTTCGATGGGCACAGTACGACATTTTGAACGTATCCTCCGCCCCAGAAGTTTCCCGAACTCCAGCCGTTGTAGGTGAAGGCCGAAGATGGCTGTTCCGACTCGGAAGTGAAGCCGTTCGACGCGGCAAGAAGAGCCAGACTAAAAAATCCGATTTTCCAGTTCATCGCAGTTTCCCTTAATGATTCAGTAAATATCGCTGGCTTTGCTGATGGCGCTGTCAAACGGCTGAGAGGTATAGTTGGCTTTGGTGGAGACCTTCATTTTCGGGCCGCCCTGCCAGATGCTTTTCGCCGCCACATGACCATCTGCATAAAGGAACGTGCCGGAATTCGTGTGGTTCGGACCGATCTCATAAGAGTGTATCAGCCACGAATAGCATGTGTTGAAGAAAAAGCCCATGTAGGACTCCTTGAAATGAGTTCCGCTGGAATTGAGATTCCGGTAATCGGTTTCCGCCACGAGATAGTGGCTGGAGATGTTCCGGATGGAGGAGATGCGTTTGGGATTCGAATCTTCGCGCGTTGCAACAAACGCCATCCATGGAACGACGATTCCGTAGCTGAGACGGTTCCAGCCGCGGTTGCTCAGTACCGTCTTATCCTGCGGACAGGTGAAGGTTTTGCATTTCTGATAGAGCGTCCAGTAGCTCGTTCTGTCGGCGATTTTATAGAGATAGCTTCCCCACAGCATGTCCCAGCTGTTTCCCCGGTAATCCGTATTCGTGAAATCGGTGTGGACGTAGGTGTTGTTTTTTGCCGGGAGCGGAGCTGTGACAAAACCGTCGCTGTCCGTGAGATATTGTCCCATTCCCAGTCCCTGCTGTTTCAGATTGTTGAGACAGCTGATCTGCGCCGCTTTCTCCCGCGCGGAGTTCAGTGCCGGAAGAAGAAGTCCGGCAAGAATTGCAATAATTGCAATTACTACTAAAAGTTCTATCAATGTGAAAGGTCTTTCATGAGAAATCTTCTTTTCCCGCATCATAATTTTTTCCCTTCTGTGAGTCATACTGTTGTTTTTGTATAATGAAAGTCGAAAACGACGTGTTCCGGGGGCAGAGAGGGATCGGCAAGGCGTTTTTTCACCTGTTTCACCGTCTCCTTTCCGAATTCTTCAAACGGAAACGTGAAGAGCATAATCGGTTCCGGCATAGTTTCCGGTTTGAACATGAACGAGACCATCCGACACTCCTCATGAAGATCAATTCCGTATTTTCGGAGAAGAGCTGCAGCGGCGTCAAAATTTTCGAGACTCGGGGCAACCGCCTGGGGACGGTAGCCGCTTTTCAGAAGCGATTCCAGTTTATCGATTTTCTGCAGGAAAAAATGATTTTCCGGAATGTTCACTCCGGCTTCTGCGAAGAGATCCCGGCAGCCGCGGAAAGTCGTGTCATGATAGCGCTGGTTCTGAAGAAAGATGACCTCTTTGCGTCCTTCCGCCAGCAGCGCTTCTCCGAGTACACGGCCCTTCCGGTAGCGGTCCAGTTCGATACAGGTCAGTCCGGGCAGGGTGGTGTCCACAACGACCACGGGACGGTACTGCTGAATCTTCTGGAGAAGAGGAAGCTGTTTTTTCTGCGGAGAAAGACAGACCAGCGCATCGCAGCGGATGCTCCGCAGTTCCTCGAACAGATCATTTTCCCGTTCGGAGAAAAGACGGACCTCCTGAATGGCGGTCGGCATTTTTGCCAGTTCCATTGAGACATGGCATTTCAGGGTGAGGCTGTAAAACGGTTCATAAATAATTTTCCCGTCGCCGTCGAGAATTCCGATCAGGGGCGCCTGAAACTGCTCTCCCCATTTTCCCGGAACCGTAAACGTGCCGATTCCGTGCCGGCTGGTGAGAAATCCCTCCTTCAGCAGCTGTTTCAGTTCCAGCTGCGCGGTGCTGCGGGCGATTCCGAGCTCTTCCGCCAGCTCCTTGTTGGAGGGCAGACGAACCGATTCTCCTCCGCACTGATAGATCAGGTCCATAACATACCGCCGGACCTGCATTCGCGCGCTGTCCCGTTTTCTGCTGTTCGCCGAAATCATGATTTTTTCTGCCGTTTTCTGCTATCTGTTTTTTTTGTAAATCGGGCCACCAATCGGGCTTCTTTCTAATTATACAATAAAAGGAGGAAAATGTCAAGGGGGGGAAAGGAGTTTTCGGGAAAAAAATCGGGAAGTTCCGGGGATCTGCCTGTGAAAAAAATCACGGGATGAGTTTTCCGGAATGTCAATCCCCTTTTCTGAAAAAAATGGAAAAAAATTTTAAAGAATAACACAATCTGTTGTGGTTTTTTGTTTGAAATATCTATATAATGTGTTAGAGTAAGATTTGTCGGACGACTGGATACGCTGGAACAAACGGTCGTTTCCTATTCTGTTTTAATATGTTTTTCTAGAGAAGAAAGTGGGGAAAATGGATATCGCAACCCAGATCCGGAAAATGAAGAAACGCGACGGCAGAATCGTCGAGTTTGAGCCGGAACGGATTGCCATCGCCGCGGGACGGGCGCTGAAAGCCGCGGGGACTGGCAGTGACAAGATCGCCAGGAATATCGCAAAGGAGGTCGTACAGGAACTGAAGATCCGCGGATTCGATTCGGAAGAGTCTGTTCCAGATGTCGAACTGATTCAGGACCTCGTGGAGCACGCATTCATCAAAAAGGGACTTTCCAAGGCGGCGAAACTTTACATTCTTTACCGCTCCCAGCACCAGAAGATGCGCGAGGCAAGGCATCTGATGATGGATGTGCAGGATCTGGTTTCCAGCTACATCGGTCAGGAGGACTGGAGAGTCAATGAGAATTCCAATTCGGGATATTCGTATGCCAGTCTGCTGAATCACGTTTCCGGAGCGGTGGTCGCCAACTACACGCTTGCGAACATCTATCCGAAAGAGATTGCGGATGCGCATAGCAATGGGGATTTTCATCTGCATGATCTTTCCTGCGGAATCGTCGGCTACTGTGCCGGCTGGAGTTTGCGTGAGCTTCTCGAACGCGGATTTCAGGGCAGCGGCGGTCGTGCCAGTGCGGCGCCGGCAAAGCATTTTGACACGGCTCTCGGACAGATCGTCAACTTTCTTTCCACGCTTCAGACCGAATGGGCAGGCGCGCAGGCGTTCAGTTCGTTCGATACCTTTCTTGCTCCGTTCGTCCGGCGCGACGGACTGAATTACAAGCAGGTCAAACAGGCGATTCAGCAGTTCGTGTTCGGACTGAACATCGCCAGTCGCTGGGGGCAGACTCCGTTTACAAATCTGACGTTTGACTGGGTGGTGCCCGACGATCTCAAGGATCATCCGGTGATTATCGGGGGCAAGCTGCTGGAGGGCGATCATTACGGAGACTATCAGGCGGAGATGGATCTGATCAACAAGGCATTCCTTGAGGTTATGTCCGAGGGCGACCGCGACGGGCGCATCTTCACTTTCCCGATCCCGACCTACAACATCACAAAGGATTTCAACTGGGATACCGAAAATGCCAGGCTCCTGTTCGCCGTGACCGGAAAATATGGACTGCCCTATTTCCAGAACTTCATCAACAGCGATCTGAAACCGGGAGATGTCCGCTCCATGTGCTGCCGTCTTCAGATGGACATGCGCGAACTTCGCAACAAGACCGGCGGTCTTTTCGGTGCCGGCGAGCAGACCGGTTCCATTGGCGTTGTGACCATCAACATGCCCCGCATCGGATATATCGCGCACGATGAAAAGGAGTTTTTCGCCCGGCTTGATCAGCTTATGAATCTGGCGAAGGATTCTCTGGAAATCAAGCGCAAGGTGGTGCAGAAGCATCTGGACGGCGACCTGCTGCCCTATACGAAGATTTATCTGAAGACGCTGGACCACCATTTCAGCACCATCGGACTGGTCGGCATGAACGAGTGCTGTCTGAACTTCCTCGGCGCCTCCATCTGTGACAAGGAAGGGCAGGAGTTCTCGGTCCGGGTTCTGAAGCTCATGGCGGAGAAGATCAAGGACTTCCAGGAGAGCACGGGACATATCTACAATCTGGAGGCGACTCCGGCGGAAGGAACCAGTTTCCGTCTTGCGAAGATCGACCGGAAGCTCTATCCGGAGATTATCTGCGCCGGCGAGGACAATCCGTACTATACGAACTCGACTCAGCTGCCGGTCGGTTATACGAACGATCTCTTTGAGGCTCTTGACATGCAGGAGCCTTTGCAGAAGCTCTATACCGGCGGAACAGTGTTTCATGCGTTCATCGGAGAGCGGATTGAGGATCCGGCCCTGGTGGCATCGGTGGTGAAGCGGATGGCGGAAAACTATCGGATTCCGTATTTCACGCTGACGCCGTCGTTCAGTATTTGTCCGGTTCACGGATACATCCCCGGCGAGCACACGTCGTGCCCGCTGGAAGCATAGCGAAGTCCGGTCCCGACGGACCGGTTGAATAGATTTATTTCAAGAAAAAGGAGAAAAAGGTAAAATGGCAAAGTGCGGAGAGAAGACGGAAGTGTATTCCAGAGTATGCGGTTATTTCAGGCCTGTTTCCAACTGGAACAAGGGGAAGAAGGAGGAGTTCAAGGACCGCAGAACCTATGAAGTCGCGGGAGCTTGCCCGAAGACGGCACCGGTTCAGAAGTAATCTTCCGTTTTGCACGGGAAGGGCCGACGGCTTGTACGTCGGCCTTTTCTTTGACGGAATCAAGAGATTTTGATAACACACATCAAGGACTTCCGCCGGATCTCTTCCGCGCGGAACATGGAAGTATTATGATTGACATACGAGGGCTTCAGACCTTCAGTCTGATTGATTATCCGGGAAAGATCAGCTGTATTGTGTTTACGGGCGGATGCAATTTTCGTTGTCCGTTCTGCCACAATCCGTGCCTGGTGTTTGATCCGTCGAGTCAGCCGAGGGTGACGGAGCCTCAATTTTTTCATTTTCTCGAATCGCGGAAACGGCGTCTTGACGGCGTTGTGATTTCCGGCGGGGAACCGACTCTGCATGAGGATCTTCCCGATTTTGCCGCGAAGGTCCGCGGGGAGGGATTCCTTGTGAAACTCGACACGAACGGCAGTCATCCGGAGGTGCTTGAGCGGATGCTGAAGGATTCCCTCCTGAATGCGTTCGGCATTGATTACAAGGCTCCGGCTGCGAAGTATGCCGAACTGACAAATGTGGATGATCCGGAGCTTCCTGCGCGGGTTCGCCGTTCGCTGGAGCTGGCGGTGGCATCCGGTCTGGAACTCGATGTGCGGACCACGGTTCATCGTCGTCTGCTTTCGGCGGAGGATCTTGCGGAGATGTATCGCGAGCTGAAATCGTTCGGCGTGAAGCGCTGGGTGCTTCAGCAGTACAATCCGGTGGAGGTGATTGATGACGAACTGAGTGCCCAGCCGACTTATTCGGATCTGGAACTGATCCGGATGGCGGAAGCGCTCGGAACCGATGTCCATGTCCGCGGGTTGACCGGTCGGATTCTGAATCTGAACGTATGACTTGCTGCATTGCAAGCCGCCGGAGCGGAAACGGACTTGTGTTCGGAAGTGCCGGACCGGGGGGCTTTCGGCGGAGTCGTCCGGCCGAGGGAGCCGATCGGCAGATTGACCCGTTGGCTGTGTCAAAAGATTTTTTTGGGGGTCAGTCGGCGATTTTCAGAGGCGCTGTCGTTTCCCGGATTACGAGTTCGACAGAAATTTGAAGATGTTCAAAGGGGCGTTCCGGCTCCCGGATCCGTTTTAAAACGAGTTCGGCAGCGGATGCCCCGAGAATTTGCATCTTCTGCCGGATGCTGGTCAGGGGAATGGGGAGATATTCACTGAAATCCAGATCGCCGAATCCCACGACGCTGAAATCTCCGGGAATTGTTTTTCCTTCCATCTGAACCGCCTTGCAGAAATAGAGCGCAAGATAATCCGTTGTACAGAAAAAAGCCGTTGGCGCATCGGGAGCGGCAAGCACCTTCCGGATGGTTTGAATGAATTCCCGCACTCCGGTTCCGGAGGCGGGGGAGGTGGTGTCCAGTTCGAGAAGATGGTGCTCCTCCAGAAATCCGCCGGCGGAGCGGACGGCATCACGGAATCCGAGAATCCGGTCCATGCTGATGGCGGGGAGATCCTGCACGGAGTTGAGGACGCCGAAGTGACGATGACCAAGTTCAAGAAGATGAAGTGCGGCCTGTCTGCCGCCGTCATAATCATCGCTGAGTACGGAATCCGCCTGAAGATTTGGACGTTTTGTCTCCAGAATCACGGTCGGGAGGCGTCTTATCTGTCTTGCGCAGAGCTCGGAAAAATCCAGTCGATCATTGCAGGCTCCGAGGATCAGTCCATCCACATGATGCTTCAGCAGACGGGAAACCGCATCGGGCGCCGGTCCTTCCATCGTGATCAGAATCGGCAGATAGTCCGCTGCAATCAAAGTGTCCTGAATGCTCTGGTTGAGTGCCTGGTACACGGAGGAGGCGAGAATACCGATACTCCGGGTGGCTCCGCCGAAAGCCGCGCGTGCAACTGCGCTCGGAGTGAATCCGACTTTTTCCGCCAGTTCCAGCACATGTTGAACTGTGGACTTTGCCACTGTCGAAGGTGCCGTGTACACATGGGAGACGGTTGCCGGGGAAACTCCCGCCATTTTTGCAAACTGTCTCAGCGAGATGTATTTCTGCATTTTTATTCTTGTTTTCTAAACATGTTTATGGTGTAAAATAATACAACCTTCCTCCGGATTTGTCAAGGTCGGGGACGAAAAATTCTGCATGGGGGACCGGACCTCTCTGGATGGCATGCATTCCGGCGTGGAGGAGTTCAATGAGCAGACGACTCCCCGATCGAGGGTCGTGTGCTGTACATTCTTGCGTGGGGAAGTTCAATGAGCAGACGACTCCCCGATCGAGGGTCGTGTGCTGTGCATTCTTGCGTGGGAAAGTTCAATCCTGGCGGAGAGGCTGTTTTCTTCCATAGATCTTCCGATAGTGAGCCGGTGTGTAGCCGGTGAGTTTTTTGAAGCGCCGGAAAAAATAATAGGGATCGGCGCATCCGGTTTTCCGAGCGGCTTCGGGCAGGGAGATGCCGGTGGAGCAGAGCAGATCGATTGCCCGGTTGAGCCAGAGCTGATCGAGGAAATGTTTCGGGGAGGTTCCGGTCTGTTCCCGGAAGAGCTTCCGGAGATGATTTTCGCTCATATTCGCGTATTCCGCCATTTCTTCGACGGTCCACCAGCGATGGGAATTGCGGATTTCCCGCATCAGCAGATTCAGTTTTGCATGGGGCGATTCTTCTTTCGTGTTGTTTTCGAGGTTTTCGCCGTGGAGATCCACCAGCAGTTTCAGCAGGAGCGCGGTTGCCGCGAACTGTGAGGGAAGGGTGGCTTCCCGGATCAGACGGATGATCGGGAGAATGCGGCGTTCCTGTCCGAAATAGAGAATTCCGCCACGGAGAAGACCGGTCCGGTAGAGGGTATCAGCGGCGGGACCGGAGAAACAGATGGAGTCCTCGGTGAAATCCTTGCGGAACCCGCCATAGCGGTGACGGAGGGAAGGGGGGACGAGAAGTCCATATCCCGGAGCAAAGCGGCGGACCTCTCCTCTTTCCGGATCGTAAAAAAATCCATCTCCATCGAGTAATTGAAGCAGGCAGTAGAAGCTGAAACTGCGGAGCGGTTCGGTCGGCGAGGGGGTGTCCCGGACCGGCGCCGAGGTGACATTCTCGTAAAAAACATGGATGCGCAGACCGGTTTTGTCCAGTTCCCGGGCAAATCGGACCGGAACTGGCGAATAGTTGACTTCTCCGCCGGATTCGTTTTTTACAATACAGGGAGTGGAAAAATCCATTTTTTCTTCCTTTTTTTCTTTTAATGTATCTTCAGATCCACCAAAAAACAACAGGGAGATGAAAGATGTCGGAATTTTTCTGGAACAGAAAGAAAGCATCGCCGGAACTGAACGCCATGCTGGAGATTTTCAGTGCGGAATATCCGGAGAAGATCAGTGCGGAGGAAGGCAATCGCGAGCTGGTGTTCAAAAAGGCTGCCGCCGGCGTGCTGAAAGTGACAAACGGAAAGGAGAAAGTTGTCATCGAAGGCTCCTCGCTTTCCGCATACGCCCGCGGCATCGGCTCCGCGATGGCGGGATATTCCGCAAAGGAATCCACTCCGTTCCGGACACTCGGCATCATGATCGACTGCTCGCGCAACAAAGTGTTCACCGTGGAGTTCATGAAACATTACTTCGTAAGACTTGCGCTCATGGGCTACAATATGGCGATGCTCTATACCGAGGATACCTATCAGATGCCCGGAGAACCGTTCTTCGGCTATATGCGCGGCGCCTATTCCATGGAGGAGATCAGGGAACTGGATGCCTTTGCCGGAACACTCGGCATTGAACTGATTGCCTGCATTCAGACGCTCGGACATCTGGGACAGGTTCTGCGCTGGAATACATACAGCAGTGTCCGTGATACATCGCAGGTGCTGCTTGTCGATGCGCCGGAAACCTACAAGCTCATCGAGAAGATGGTCAAGTTCTGGAAGGAGGCTTTGTCCAGCAAGCGGATTCATATCGGGATGGATGAGACGCATGATCTCGGACGCGGACGTTTCATGGATCGCAACGGCTATGAAAACGCCTTTGAACTTTTCAATCGTCACCTCGGGAAAGTGAACGAGATCTGCAAAAAGAACGGTCTTTCCCCGATCATCTGGTCCGACATGTACTTCCGTCTCGGCAACAAGAACATGGACTACTATGATCTGAAAACGAAAATCCCCGCCAAGGTCAAGGCTAAGATCCCGAAAAACGTCCAGCTCTGCTACTGGGACTACTATCATACCGATGCCGATTTCTATGAGGATTTCATCCAGCTGCACCGCTCGCTCGGCTTTGAGCCGATTCTCGGTTCCGGCGTCTGGACCTGGTCCCGCTGCTGGTACGATCATGCGCAGACCGTCTCCACGGTTGTTCCCTGCATCGAGGCCTGCCGGAAGACCGGACTGAGGGAGATCTTTTTCACAATGTGGGGCGACAACGGCGGTTACTGCGCGTACCGTTCCACTTACGCCGGACTCGAATTTGCCGCCGGTCTCGCCTACGGTCTCCTGCCGAATGACAACCGGATCTTCTCCGCCCGTCTGAAGGCCGTCTGCGGAGCGGATTACGATCTTTATCTGGCCGTTTCCGACTTCAGCCGCCATCTCCGGACCAGTGGAGAGCGCGCAATTCATCCGGAACAGCTTCTCTGGGACGATCCCCTGCTGGGGATGTGCTTTACTGCGCTGATGAACGAGGATTCCAAACTTCTGCCAGCATATGAAAAAATGATGAAGGAAATCTCTGCAAAAGTCGCTGATTCCGATCCGGATGCTTCCCCGGAACTCCAGCTTGCCGGAGCGCTTGCGGATGCCGTTGCGGCAAAGATCCTTCTCCGCAGAGAGCTCCTCAAGGCGTATGAGAAGAAAAACCGTACCGCTTTGAAGAAAGTCGCCAATGAACTCATTCCCGCCGCAATTACCATGCTCGATGAATTCGACGTTCAGTTCCGGGCCGACTGGCTGGCAACAGCAAAACCCTTCGGACTTGAGGTGATTCAGCGCCGGAATGCCGGTGTGAGGGCGCGTCTGGAGGAGACTCGTCTCCGGATCTTCGAACTCCTCGACGGTTCCATCGACCGGATCGAGGAAATCGATGCCGCGATTGCTGTTCGGGGCATTCCGAATGCTCCTGCAAATCCGTACAGCGGCTGCGCCTATCTCTGATTGCGGAGCGATTGGAACAGAAGCTCTTTCCGGATCGGTGTCTTTCCGGAAGAGCTTTTTTTTGGGAATAAAAAAAAAAAATCCCGCGGAAGTGAAGTTCCGCGGGATTTTTGTTTTCAGATCTGAATGGATGATCCGATCAGATTCCCTGATCGATCATCGCATTTGCGACCTTGCGGAAGCCGGCGATGTTGGCACCGAGGACATAGTTGTCGGGCTCGCCGAATTCCGTAGCGGCTTCTCTTGCCGCATTGTGGATGCTGACCATGATGCCGTGGAGTTTTGCATCGACCTCTTCGCGGGTCCAGCTGAGACGCATTGCGTTCTGGCTCATTTCGAGTCCGCTGGTTGCGACACCGCCGGCGTTGGATGCCTTGCCGGGCGAGAAGAGGAGTCCGGCGGCCTGGATTGCCTGAGTGGCTTCGAGGGTCGTCGGCATATTGGCGCCTTCCGCCACGCAGATGCAGCCGTTGGCGATCAGGGCTTTGGCGTCTTCAAGATCGAGCTCGTTCTGGGTGGCGCAGGGCATGGCGATGTCGGCTTTGACGAGCTGCCACGGTCTCTTGCCTTCCGCGAACTTGGCGGTCTTGTACTGTTCGGCGTATTCGCGGATGCGTCCGCGGCGGACGTTCTTGAGTTCTTTGACATACGCGAGTTTCTCAGCGTCGATTCCGTCTTCGTCAATGATTGTTCCGTTGGAGTCGGAGAGGGAGATGACTTTTCCGCCGAGCTGCGTGACCTTTTCCGCGCAGAATTGAGCAACATTTCCGGATCCGGAGATCAGAACCTTCTTGCCTTCGAAGGAGGTGCCGCGGGTCTTGAGCATTTCCGTTGCGAAGTAGGCATTGCCGTATCCGGTTGCTTCCGGACGAACCAGGCTGCCGCCCCAGTTCAGGCCTTTGCCGGTGAGAACGCTGTCGTAGCTGTTGACAATGCGTTTGTACTGGCCGAAGAGATAGCCGATTTCGCGTCCGCCGACTCCGATGTCGCCGGCAGGAACGTCGGTGCTGGGGCCGATGTGGCGATAGAGTTCGCGCATGAAGGACTGGCAGAACGCCATGACTTCACGATCGGATTTGCCTTTGGGATCGAAATTGCTTCCGCCTTTGCCGCCGCCCATCGGGAGGGTTGTCAGGCTGTTCTTGAAGATCTGCTCGAATCCGAGGAACTTCAGGATGCTCAGGTTCACGGAAGGATGGAAGCGGAGACCGCCTTTGTAAGGCCCGATCGCGCTGTTGAACTGAACGCGATAGCCCTGATTGACCTGGATTTCGCCTTTGTCATCCACCCAGGGAACCTGGAACATGATGATGCGTTCCGGAACGACGATGCGTTCGAGAATTTTGTTCTTTTCATACTTGCTGTCGCGATCCAGAAGTTTTCCGAGGGATTCGAAGACTTCCGTTACGCTCTGGATGAATTCCTTTTCCCATCCTGCGGACTGCTTGATGCTCTCAAGCACTCTCTGTGCATAGCTGTTCATGTGTCTCACCTTTCTGTTTGGTTGATTGAATCGATCTGGTATTTAATGTACTTTTTTTTTGAGGAAAAATCAATTTTCATCCCGAAAAAAATGCTATTTTTGAAAGATTGCTTTTTTCGATGTTACAAAAATGTAAAAAGCGGGAAATCCGGATGCGGAAGGTTTTTATTTTCTCTTTCCGCTTCCCTGTTTTTCCTTGTTTTCCCTTTTGCTTTTCTGAGTGCAGGGAGCATGGAGAGAAAGGGTTTTTTTGGTAAAAAACGGAGAGGGTTTTCTTGACAACTGTTTCTTACTGTTGTATTATAAAAACAGTAGAAAACAATCAGAGGATTCCGGGGAAAATGGGACTTTTTACGGCTCTCTCCAAAAATGAGCAGGTGCTTGATGCACTGAGACAGGCGATCAAGGAAGGAAATCTTCCGGCGGGGACACGATTAAGCAGCGTTCGGCAGCTGGCGGAGGAGTTTTCCGTCAGCACGAAGACCGTGGTGCGGGCTTTGGAGGTGCTGGCGGCGGAGAACCTGATTCGACGGGAACAGGGGCGCGGTGTTTTTGTCTCGGGCAGGAACAGAAAAGAGAGATTCGAGATTGCGCTTGCCGGATTCTATTCGAATCAGATCCGCGGACGCTATTTCGATTTTCTCTGCCGGATTGCACAGCCGCCGAACCGCCGTCCGGATTTCAATTTCACGATCCGCAGTCTGGGGACGGCTCCGGAGAATCGCGTCCATTTTGAAATCGAGCTTCGGCGTCTGGTGGAACAGTGGAATGTGGATTGTCTTCTGTTTCATGCGCCGTCGCTGGGGAAGGAGGAATTGAGAGTCTGCATGAAGCTCTCGGTTCCGGTCATCTTCCTCGGAGACTTCCGCGGTGGACTCTATCCCGGGATGGATTTCAGTCAGGTGACCGGCGACAATGTGCGCTTCGGGATGGCCGCTGTCCGGAAAATGTACTCGCTGACCGGACAGCATGAACTGGTCGTGTTTTCCGGCAGTCAGGAGCATTATTTCAACCGTTATGCCTGCGATGGCGTATTCGCCGCGGCGGAGCGTCTGGGAATCCGCATTCATCTGCTGGAGTTCCCGCGCGGTTTCACTTCCCGCTATTCTCTGGAAGAGCAGAATGATTTCCTGAGAAGAGAACTGGAAAAACGGAAGAGTGAAGGGATTCTGGAGAATCCGCTTCTGGATCTTGGAGTGGGCGAGCCACTGGATCGCGGTTTTTCCATGCTGGGACACCCCTGCGTGATCCATTCCGCGGAGCCGGCGGAGAACGGGTGCTTCAATTTCTTTCAGACCATCAACCGTCAGATCGAACGTCTGCTGAAAAATTCCACGGCGCACAAGAAATTCTGCATTGAAATGGATACGGTGCTTAAAAAACGCAGAAGCGGATTTTGAAAAAAGAGAAAGCCGGAACGGAGATTTGTTTTCCGTTCCGGCGCCGATGCGGTAAATGGATTGAGGATTACTCTACGCGGAATTCCAGAGTGACAACGGCTTTGAGCTCTTTCTGGATGGTGGTTTTATCGTAGGTGCCCATATCGGAGATGTCGCTGGAACCGGGGGCGATCACCTGAAAAATTCCCTGCGAGGCGGAGAGGAGGCGTCCGACCGTTCCCCCGCAGTTGCGAGCGAGGATCTCTGCCCGCTCCCTGCCGTTCCGGGTGGCTTCGGCGAGAAGTTCCATTTTGTACTCATCGAGTTTCTGCACGAGGAAGACCGGGGAGTAGGCACGGACCACGACTCCTTCCTTTACCAGTTCAGTGAAGGCGCGCGAGAGTTTTTCGATCTCATAAACGCGGGGACTGGATACTTCGACATTCTGAAAGAGCTGATAATCGAGCAGTTCATTTGTCCGGCGTCCTTTTTCATCCAGTTTGTAATTTTCCTGAATGGAGATGCTGTCGAAACGGATTTCCTGGGGTTTGAATCCCGCTTTCTGGATGAATGTTTCCGCTTTTTTCCGGTGAGCGGCGAGCTGGAGATAGGCTGCATCGAGGGTTTTCGCCTTGACGATGACCTGTCCGCTCCAGATGGCGAAGTCGGATGTCAGCGCCCGTGATGCCGATCCCTTGACCCGGATCGTGTCCTTCTGCGTGACCTTCACCGCTGCGTTGGAAATGATGTACGCCGACCAGGCAAATCCGAGTGCCAGAGTTGCCCCCAGTAAAAACATTGCGATCCTGTTTCCCATTTCTTCTCCTCCTGTTTCTGACGGGGCGACAATATAGGATTCCGGAAGTGGAAATGCAACTCTGTTTCAGGAGAAAAATCACACTTTCTTTTCCTCTTCCGGCGTTGACTTTCCCCCGGTTCCATGATATATTAGAAAGTTATCTTGAAAAATGAAACCAGCAACAAGGAGTTCCCCTGTGAAGGAGCTTGGAATTGGCATTATCGGGTTCGGAACCGTTGGGGCGGGCGTCGCGGACTGCCTGCTGAAAAACGGTGATGTGATTGCGAAACGCACCGGCGTAAAACCGGTTATCAGAAAGATCGCCGATCTGGACATTGTCCGTGACCGCGGCGTGAAAGTCCCTGCCGGAGTCCTTACAACGGATGCGATGGAAGCCATCGAGCAGTGCGATGTGATCGTGGAGCTTGTCGGCGGGACAACATTTGCGAAAACGATCATTCTGGAGGCTCTGAAACGCGGAAAACCCGTTGTGACGGCGAACAAGGCGCTCCTTGCCAAATTCGGGGAAGAACTTTTTGAGGCAGCGGAAAAATCCGGAACGGATATCTTTTACGAGGCGAGCGTCGGCGGAGGCATTCCGATTATCAAGAGTCTGCGCGAAGGACTGGTCGGAAACCGCATCAACCGGATCTACGGCATTCTGAACGGGACCTGCAACTACATCCTGACCCGGATGGAACGCGATCAGGCGGATTTCAAGGAAGTGCTTGCGGATGCGCAGAAGCTCGGCTACGCGGAAGCGAATCCCTCGCTGGATGTCGATGGGTTCGATACCGCTCACAAGGCAACGATCATGGCGTCGCTCGCTTATGGAGAGTGGTTCGGCATGGAGCCTGTTTATGTGGAAGGCATCACGGATATCACGCTTGATGAGATCAAGCTGACCGACGAGCTCGGATATAAAATCAAACTGCTGGCGATCATCAAGCAGAACGATGGCAACGTGGAGGTCCGCGTTCATCCGACGCTGATTCCGAAGCAGTCCATGCTTGCGAAAGTTGGAGATGTCTTCAATGCCGTGATGGTCAACGGAGATTTCATCGGAGACACGATGTTCTACGGTCGCGGAGCGGGACGCAATGCCACCGCCAGCGCCGTGGTTGCGGATATTACGGATGTCTGCCTGAATCTTAAATTTGAATCCAACCGGCGGATCCCCGGATTTACCGCGGGCAATCTCTATGAGAATGTGCTTTCGATTGACAAGGTGAAATCGCGTTACTACCTGAGTCTTCAGGTGGTGGATCTGCCCGGAGTGCTTGCGAAGATCACGAACATTCTAGCGGCGCATTCGATCAGTATTTCCAGCGTGGTTCAGAAGGAGCGCAAGGATGCGGAACATGTTTCTCTGGTGATTCTGACCCATCTTTGCGAGGAGAGCAATATGAAGGCGGCGATTGCCGAAATCAGTCGGCTGTCGGACGTTTTGAATAAAGTCAAATTCATCAGAATTGAGGATCTCTGAGCATGAGCGGTTTTCATACTGTGGAAAAAATCGGCGGGACTTCCATGACCCGTTTCGGCGATGTCATGAAAAATGTGATCATCGGGAAACGCAGCGGAGACGAGTTCTACAACAGAATCTTTGTGGTTTCCGCATACGGCGGAATCACGAATCTGCTGCTGGAGAATAAAAAAACGGGAGCTCCCGGTATCTACGGTTTCTTTGCCATGGATTCCGAAGAGTGGCGGCCGGCGCTGGAAAAGACTCGCGAGGAGATGAAACGCCTCAACCGGACCTTTGCCGAAATCGGACTCGATGTTGAGAAGGCAGATGAATTCGTCGATCAGCGTCTTGACGGCTTGATTGTTTCTCTGGAAGATATCATGACTCTGCGCACCTTCGGTCATTTCAAGCCGAAGGAATACCTTCCTGCCGCACGGGAGTTTCTGGCTGCGGTTGGCGAAGCGCACAGTGCCTACAACTCCTCGCTGATTCTTCAGGCAAACGGAATCAATGCCCGTTTTGTGGATCTTTCCGGCTGGAAGTCGATGGAGTCCCTGGATCTGGATTCCGCGATTCTGAAGGCGTTCAACGGAATCGACTTTGCTCATGAGATGCCGATCGTGACCGGATATGTGAAATGTGATCAGGGGATTATGAAGACCTTTGATCGCGGATACAGCGAGATTACCTTCAGCAAGATCGCTGTGCTGACGGATGCGCGGGAAGGCATCATCCACAAGGAATATCACCTTTCCACTGGCGATCCGAAGCTGATCGGAGAAGACAAGGTGCAGGTGATCGGCAATACGAATTTCGACATTGCCGACCAGCTTTCCGATATGGATATGGAAGCCATTCACTCCAAGGCTGCGAAGGAGATGGAGGGACGGAACATTCCGATTCGTATCAAAAACGCATTTGATCCGGAGCATCCGGGGACACTGATCAGCCGGGATTACATTTCTCCGGTTCCCCGCGTCGAGATGATCTGCGGACGGAACGACCTGATTGCGATTGAAGTTCATGATCCGAAAATGGTCGGAGAAAGCGGTTACGATTATCGTCTTTGCGCATGCCTCAAGAACCACAAAATCAACTACATTGCCAAGACGACAAATGCCAATACGATTACGCATTTTATTTCTGAACGCGATAAAAATCTCAATTCCTGCCTGAATGACATTCGGGAGACGTTCCCTGATTCGAAGGTGGAGACGACAAAAGTCGGAGTAATCTCCGTTATCGGCACCAATATGCGTGTGCCCGGATTCCTTGCCCGTGCTTCGAAACGTCTTTTTGATGCCGGGATCAATATCCTCGCGATTGATCAGACTCTTCGTCAGGTGAACATTCAGTTCATGGTCAACCGCAATGATTTCAAGCAGGCGCAGATCGTTCTGCACGAGGAGTTCGTGGAGAAGAAATGAAAAGATGCGGCACGGTGCAATGCTGTGCCGCTGTTTTTTTTTGAGACCTCCGGCGATTCCGGATGGTGGGGCCATCGCACCCCGGTCGGTGCTGATGCAAGCAGGATATACAATTTTCCGGGAGAGGATTCCCGGAACAATCTTTTCATCAGGAGAAGGTTATGCCGGATAAGTTGAAAAACGCACTGGAATCCAGAGTCGTCGTGTTTGACGGCGCAATGGGCACGGAAATCTATCGCAAGAACTATTTTGTAAACACCTCCTATGAAAATCTTTGCCTGACAGCGCCTCATGTGATTGCAGGAATTCATGAAAGTTACGTGGATGCCGGCGCGGAGGTCCTGACGACGAATTCCTACGGAGCGAATTTCAATAAACTTTCGAAGTTCGGACTTGCCGAAAAGCTGACGGAAATCAACCGTGCCGCTGTGAGAATTGCGCGACAGGCCGGAGGCGATTCCGTACTGGTTGCCGCCTCAGTGGGTCCGATCGGAGATCTGCCGCAGGGGACGGTCTATACCCGTGCCAATGCCGTTGCCATGATTCAGGAGCAGATTCGATCCCTTGTCTCTGAATCTCCAGATTTTATCCTTTTTGAGACGATGCGTTCTCTTGCGGATGTTGAGATCGCCATAGCCGCCATGAATGCCGTGCCGGATTTCCCGTTCATGATCAGCGTGCAGATGGATTCCAATGCGGAAACCGCCACCGGAGATTCCGTTGCGGCGATTCTGGCATTTCTCCGGAAGAGTGAACTTCAGCCGACCGCATTCGGTATGAACTGCGGTTCCGGTCCGGAAGCCATGCTGACTGCGTTGGAAAAATTTGCGCACCATTGTCCGTATCCGATTGTGGTCCAGCCGAATGCGGGAACTCCGAAAAACGTTGACAACCGGATGATCTATATGAGCAGTCCGGAATACTTTACCACCTATTCCATGCGATTTGTGGCTCTGGGTGCACGCGGAGTCGGCGGCTGTTGCGGAACCACGCCCGATCATATTCGCGATCTGGCGCGCAGTATCAATCCGATGGCCAAAATCGAAAAAGCGGCGAAGGCGCATGTCTTTGAAGCGACAGTTCCTTTGAAGGATCCGGTTCCGACAGCGGAAAAGTCATCTCTTGCCCGGAAACTTGCAACCGGTCAATGGGTCCATACCGTGGAGATTGTTCCGCCGCAGGGGTACCTGCTGGCCCAGACTGTGGAGAAATCCAGACTCTGTGCGGAGGCCGGTTTTGATGCTGTGAACATTCCGGATGGTCCCCGGGCCAGCTCGCGGGTTTCACCGCTAGTGACAGCCTGTAAAATTCAGGAAGGGGCGGGGATTGAAGCAATTCTTCATTTCTGCTGCCGAGATAAAAATCTGATTGGGATGCAGGCGGATCTTCTTGGGTGTGCCGCCATGAATATCAACAACATTCTGTTTATCACAGGCGATCCGCCGAAGCTGGGAGATTATCCGTTTGCTTCCGGGGTCTTCGATATGGATTCGATCGGCATGGTCCGGATTCAGAGCCGTCTGAATCGAGGTGTGGATGTGGCCGGGAAAGCGATTGACGCTCCGACAAAAGCATTTATTGCGGTTGGAGCCGATCCGAATGCGATCGATATGGAACGCGAGATCCGCCGTTCCCGCGAGAAAATAGACGCGGGTGCGGAAGCCTTCATAACACAGCCAGTTTTTGACGTGGAGCCGTTGCTCCGCTTCATGGATGCCATCCCGGAACTTCGCGATGGGAAAGTGCCTCTGATTGCCGGAATCTGGCCTTTGGCGAGCTATCGGAATGCCGAATTCATGAAGAATGAAGTTCCTGGAGTGATCGTGCCCGATTCCGTGATGATCCGGATGGCGGAGCCGAAGACGAAGGAAGATCAACGTCAGGTTGGTATTGAGATTGCGCGTGAAGCGATAGCCTCCATTCGCGGCCGGGTTGCGGGAGTTCAGATCAGTGCCCCGTTTGGCAATGTGAATACCGCAATAGCCGTCATGAAATAAAAAAAGCACAAATCCATAAAAAGAATTTGTGCTTTTGAATCGCTCCGGTTCGCAACCGGTCGCGGTCCGGCGGCGAATACGCCGGTCGCCCGCAGGGCGAAACATCATTCAGAAACAACTTCGTTATACGCTTTTACCTTTCCATTGAATCGGACAACCAGTGGCAGATAATCGCTATTGGCAGAATTTAAAGATTCTCCGACTTTACGGGCTTCCCTGATTTTCAGCAATACTGGCTGCATGGCAAAAAGCATTCCATCTGATCTGAAAATGATTGCATTTCGAAAATCTGTACTTGGAATTGCAGGGCGAGCATTTGCATCTTCAACAGATTTAACTGTTTTTGCAGAAAGATCTCCTGTTGCCGTTTTTTCGTTAGCATCTTCTCCTGGTTTGAAAAACAGCTCATTGTTATTATCCTTATCTTTTCCAACAAGGACCCCGGATGGGAGATAATTCCAATTTTCTCCTGTAATCCAGCGTTTGAATGTGATTGTTGTACCTGATTGAATATAGACTTCGCATGTCCGGTAGGATTGATATCCCAGCTGGTTGGTGAGAGAGGTAATTTCATCCTGAGGAAAAATTATGGCAACATCTGTTTTATTTGCAACGGCATAAGCTCTTGCCGCATTGATTTTTCCGATCAACTCTCTTGCGGCTCTAGTAGGACCGGACCCTTGCAAAATACGGGAAAATGATGGAACTGCAACAGCCAGGAGAATTCCGGCAATGGCAACTACCAGCAGGAGTTCTATGATGGTAAAGTTGATATGCTTCATCGTTGGGTTCTCCTTTTCTGATCAAGAAGTCTGATTTGTTTTTGAATTTCCATTTTTCTTCGCTGTATATTTTTAGCCTTGATTGCTTCCAGCTGAGAAGCAGGAATTTTCTCCGGTTTTTTCAAAAGTTCCTTCAACGGACCGTTATTTTGAGAAAATTCATTTACAGCATTTTTGTAAAGGTCGGCATTGCCTCCCATATAAGCATATTCCATTTTATTAACGATCGCGGAATAGGTATTTAAGGCTTTCCCTATTTTGACGAACCATCTTAATCTTTTTCCCGTGACTTCTTCCAGATCCGGATGGGAGAGCATTTGCTGGAATGATTTTAACATAAACTTCAAAGAAGAAGCCTTTAAACGGTTCGAATCTCCGCTTTTGGGGAGTTCATTGCTGATTTTTCCTTCTGCAAATACCGATTTGATTTCTGCCATGATATTATTGAACCTTGCAGCAGGAAAATCGGAAATTCGAGGATCCTTCCGATATAGAATTCGAATCTGCTCATCAATTGTCAGCTGTTTTTCCCGTGTCGCACTTTGTCCGCAGAGAATGATCGGCAAGATAAACACAAGAATCAGCAGTCGCTGGACACCAGAATGCTTAGTCAACATATTGCACCCTCTGAATCTTCCATTTGTTAGTGATTGGATCTTTTACAAGAATGGCCAAGATTTTCTGTTCAGCCAGAATTTGATCAATTCCATTTTCATAAGTGCCTTTCTGAGCCAGAGTTCCTGACGTATATTTCCCTTTTACAGTCGTGGAAAGACGAAGTCCATGTCTCCCTTGTGGTCTGGGATACTGATAGCCCGCTTCGTAGAGTGGAATAGAATCAGCAGAACCTGCATTGGATGGATTCAGGTCGTCAAAGGCATTGTTTCTGTTCCAGTCTTTCAGGCGTGGCCCATCAATATCCCGAATGGCTTGCGCCAGACCAATGACATACATCTGCATAGGCTTTGCATCGGGATCGGCTTCGAGCAACATGATCGTTTTTGCAATCATTTCCTCCTGTTTCTGGTCGGTAAGATCAGTCGCGGAGGCTCTGCTCAAAAATTGCTGGACTTTTTGAAAATCAGTATTCGCAGTGGAAAGAAGCTCTGCTCTTGAACGCAATGGGGTTCCCGCCCTCTGATTTTTTATGAGAGTTGCGAGATCATAGAGGAAGCCCGCTGTTACTTTTCCATCAGCAGCTGTGGCTAAATCGCTTTCAAGAGGTTTATCCAGAGGCCCGGCAAGAGGATCTTCCAGAGAGGAAGAATCTGAATAAAGATTTTCAAAAAGCGCTCCGACTGCAGAAACGTTGTTTTCTTGCAGAGAACTTATGTTAATTTTTCCATACTGGAAAGGAGAATCGGTTACTTTTACTTGATCTAAGATATTCGCATCTCCGTCGCTGTATTTTTCTCCTCCGGTTCCATTCGAATCCGCAGTTGTTGTACTGACTTGATTGTGATTGTATTTCGTTAAATTGAGTGTCTGATATGGCGCACCTCTGTGAACTGCCCCCAGGTGCCAGATCCATGGTGTCGTTTTGGAGAGATCTGTTCCTGTTGACGCGAAAATATGCATGAAATCTTTATACGTAGCCTGATTTCCACCGAGAGGGGGACGATCTGGAGTTTTTTTATCTCTGTCTGTTTCCGCAGGCATATCGTATGTTATGACTGCTTCGGTATCTTTATAGAGAGTTTCCAAGTTCTTATCCGTATCGTCATGGGCTGTTGCATTATTTTTCCACTGATTGCCCATTAAGTTGTGACGGGGATCAGTAACTCTGTAAACTTGCATGAAATTATAATTTTTTGTTTGAGAACTCGTTACACTGGTATCGGCAACCGTTGGAACTGTTGCAATGAGATTTTCCCATAATCCGGTCGTAACGACAAAACCATTGGAGCCTGTTTTAAATTCTGCAAAATCAACAGGAACCGGATCAGGATTATCAGTATATTGATAAGAAAGCATTAGTTTCTCCGGTGTAAATTTCAGATTCGAAATGTTTAATTTCGGCAAGTCTTCGACTGCAAGAGCATCTTTTTGTATGGAGGGATACACCGGCAGAGAGCCGCTCGTTGTTTTGTTTGCGTTAAATGTGGTTAAATTTGCTTCTGTTAGCTGCAACAGGAAATTTTCACTTCCGACAAGCTGATCAAAGAATTTGCTCTCCGCAGAAGAGGAGTCAATCGTGAAGGTATAGGAACATTTTTTTCCATCAGCTGGATTTTCCACATCAAAGGTTAATGTTCCTTTCAGTTCAATTTTAATTTGATTGCCATCATTTGGAAGCCCAAATGGATTGATGTATTCTACGACAGGGGTTACTTCCGGGTCGAGAAGAGTGAACGTATGAGTGATCGGTGTCCCGGCAGCTTCATCCGCAGGTTTATACTCGTACTGAACAGGAAGCTTGATATAAACTCCAAATCCTGAAAGATAGGGGGTTTTTTTATTGCCGGTATACTGAACATTCCCATTGTTCCACCACTGTTTCGGATGAACATCGGATGTCGGTTCCCGGATAGTTTCGGGAACAAAATAATCGATAATGTTAGCAGCAATCTGTTGCTTTTTGGCTTTTACCGCATCGGAATCGGAGAAATAACCATCATAACCGCCATCTTTTTCTTTCCAATTTGCCAGCCAGGGGATTGTTTCCGTGATGATATCAGCATTGTCTGGAGCTTTTGCTTCATCTCCAGAAACATATTCTTTCAAAACCTTTTCTTCGCCAGTCATCTGCTGAACAAGTTTCTGTCGATCAGCAATGTCAGTATACTTCCCCCAGTTTCTTGCCAGATTGAAACGATGATATTTCTTGACGCCATCTGTATCATTATATTGAAAAAATTCTGGATATTTGACCGATGGCAGATAGAATAGTTTATTAATCAGCGTGTCGGCTGTGATTAGATCCGAATCAGATAATTGATTTGGATTTGGTGAACTTGGAGAAAGTTTTAGATAGCTTCCCAGTTGATAATAATCGGTTAGCCGCATTTTATTATTCCAGATTTCAGTCTGCAGATTTGTAATATCCAAGGGAGAAGAACCCGTCAACAGAAAACCACTGTTGGGATTCAGTTCTGACAAGGTATTGCCGTAGCGTTCATGAGTCGAAACGGGATCGGCATTGTCTGCTAAAAAAAGAGCATTCA
The DNA here is from genome assembly GCA_905197955.1 of uncultured Lentisphaeria bacterium. Classification (GTDB taxonomy): domain Bacteria; phylum Verrucomicrobiota; class Lentisphaeria; order Victivallales; family UBA1829; genus UBA1829. The sequence continues at coordinate 48,420 of CAJKAR010000012.1, forward strand.
GGTCAATTAAGGGGCGATCCGCAGCCAACGCGATGTAGGCGAATCTACCAACGATGGGATCTGCTGCATTGTTCCCTTCCTGTACATACTGCCAGGATGGATAGAGATTTTTCAGATCCGAGTCAGAAATGGGGGAGACCTCCATATTATAGAGTCTGGATTCAATATCTTTACCGATAAAACCCAGTTTCCAAATCCAGTCGTAGGTGTCCTGATTATTTCCACTTGTGGTTTTGGAATAAAATTTCGGGAGATCTTTGCCCTTGATCTCTTTTTCTGCAATATAGCAGACTCTGTCAAGAATGGACCTGGCAAGTGCTTTGGCATATGCTTTATCAGTATTGAGCTTGGCGATATCCTTATTGGTCATGGATACGGATGCAAACGTCAATGCCAGAACCGTCATGAGACCAAGAATTCCAAGAGAAAAAAGCAGGGCAACGCCTTTTTCCGTAACTTTTTGTTTTTTTGCACGCTTGATATTCATAATCCGTTTTCCTTCTTGGATTTTTGGGAGAAGATCTTACAGATCTGCATAATAAATGGGACGATCAATGCTTATGATTCTGGAAAAAGTCCTTGTGTATAGACCTCTTTCTTCATCAGAGGTTGCATTTTTATATTTTCTCATGATTTGCGGATCATTGTCAATGACAGTAAAGGAGACCAGTACTATGTGTGGCATACGATCCGTTACAGGTTTGTAATTATTGCTGGCATTCCTGTATAACGGGGCAATGGTCCAGGAAAGAATATTTTCCAGAATGATCCCTCTGTCAGTTTTGTTGCTGACTGTACTGGTGGCTGTTCTAAATGTCAAACCCTCTTTATCCGTACGAACAGAATATTTCAGTCTCCGCAATCCACCAAGGCCAGATATTTCATCTGTATACGATGTCGAATCGAGATAATAAGCAACTTCAACTTCCTTCAGTTTCTGATTTCCTGGATCAATTAAATAAGGTTTTATTGTAGGAAACCACAAGACCGTACTGTTGTCTGTGTAAAAAGACCTTCCGATTCCTGTGGGATTATCTACATAAATCGCAGACATGAGATCCGCTTCGATCATATTCAACGCAATACGGGCATTTTCATAGCTGTCGGATTTTACAGTTGTTCTTTTCCAGACATCCTGAGTTGAGTTGAATATCTGCATCAGAATAAGCATCAGGATGGCAAAAATCGCCATTGCCACCATCAGTTCTACGATAGTAAAGAAGCTTTTTTTGAGTTTGGTTTTTCGCATGATGAGTACTCACTTACTTTGAAACGTCAAAAACGAACAGACGTTTTTGCCTGTTTTCCATCGCAACGGTAACCGGCCAGCTGAATTCAACGAAAATTCGTTTTGTGTTATTGGCCTCTGCTGGTCCAACACTGGCTGTTCCATTGTATAAATCCGCTGGAATATCTGCCTGTCGAAAACTGCCATGCAGGATTGTCATGCCATCTCCGGATTCAAACCAATAAATATTTGAGTCGCTGGTCTTATAAATTTTCCAATCACTCAAATTACTATCCACATCACTGCCTTTGGTTATTCCAGGCGTCGGTTCAGGTTGTGTAGAGCTGTTGGTAAAGGGAAGATCGGTGCCATTTTTCCATTCTGGTATATATTTTAAATTCAGCAGAGCTGAGACTTTGGATGCGGCTTCTTCTACAAAGGCATCCGCCGCGACATCACGATTTGCGTTGAGGGATGGCGGCAGGAGCGCCATTACACCGGTCACTCCAATAGCGACCACTCCGATCGCGAGAACAATCTCGACCATGTTGAATCTGTGTAGAATTTTACGCATAAGTATGCCTCCTGTCATATCTTATACAACAGTTTTATGAAAAAGTCCACTTCTTTTTCTGCGAAAATGAAAAAAAAATCATTTTTTTTTCTGTTTTTCTCGACCAATCGATCTATTTCTTTGAAAAACAAGCCTTTCCGATGCGGAAAACGAAAAAAAAATTCCCTTTTCAGATTTCTCGAAAGCTCCGGATATCAACAATTTCCCTTGCTTTCACAGACGGAACTTTTACCCATCATACTTTCTGAAACAGAATCACTTTCGCGGTCTTCCACCAAAAATGGCCGTTCCGATCCGGACGATCGTGGCCCCTTCTTCAATCGCAACCGGGAAATCCTGACTCATGCCCATGGATAATTCCGGCAGTGGTACCGAAAATTCACGGACAAGTCTCTCCCGGAACTCCCGCAACCCCGCAAATGTCTGATGCAGAAGCAATTCTTCCGCTCCCAGCGGAGCCATGGTCATAAGGCCAAGAACCTTTACATTCGCCAGAGAAAGCGCTTGTTCCATAATTTCCCGAAGCGGATCAAATCCGGAAATCCCGAACTTGGACTCCTCACCGGAAACATTGACCTCAAGAAGCAGTTTCTGGATTTTTCCCCTTTTTTCTGCGGCTGCATTGATTTTGTTCAGCAGCTTGAGCGAGTCGACAGAATGAATGTATTCCGCCAGCGCAACCGCTTTTTCCGCTTTGTTTGACTGCAGATGTCCGATCAGATGCCAGATCATGCCCGGGAGCGCCGCCGGAACTTTGTCTTCCAGTTCCTGAACCCGGTTTTCTCCGAATTCACACTGTCCTGCAGAAAAGGCTTCCCGAATGTCCTCCATCGGAAAGGTCTTGGAAACCGCCAGAAGTTTCACCGTTTCCGGATCCCGTCCGGCTTTCCGGGCAGCATTCGAGATCTGTCCTTTGATTTCCGCAAGATGCTCCGCAATGAGATTCATTTTCAGTTCCCTCCCGGTTTTTTGATGGAAAGCTCCGGATCGGCAATCCGGATCTTGGTTCCCGGAGGAACGCTCTCCGTGAGCCAGACATTGCCGCCGACAACGGAATTGGCACCGATCGTAATGTTGCCGAGAATCGTTGCTCCGGCATAAATCGTCACCCCGTCTTCAATGTTCGGATGGCGCTTTGCTCCTTTGATGATTTTTCCGCAGGCGTCCTTCGGGAAGGAGTGGGCGCCAAGCGTAACTCCCTGATAGATCTTGACATTGGATCCGATGGTCGCTGTTTCTCCGATGACAACACCAGTTCCATGGTCGATGAAAACTCCTTCGCCGATCGTGGCGCCTGGATGAATGTCAATCGCTGTGATTCTGTGTGCATATTCTGTCATGATGCGCGGAATCAGCGGAACCTTTTCCACGTATAAAATGTGCGCAAGACGCTGAATGGTGATGGCCTTGACTCCCGGATAGCTGAGAATGATTTCATCCAGGGATCGAGCCGCGGGATCTCCGTCAAGCGCCGCCTGAATGTCCTTTTTGATGACAGCTCGGAGACTCGGAATGCTTTGCAGAAGTTTTCTGGTGGCGGACCGCGCCCGCTCCAGACATTTACATTCGTCGCAGGACTCCGTCAGCATGCAGTGATACTTGTAGGCGCGATGAATCACATCGTTGAGCTCAATGTAAAGCGAGGAAACAATGTCTCCCACAGAAAACTTCAGCGTTTCCATCGAGTAGGCCTCGCGTTCCGCGAAACCGGGGAAGATCAGCTCCAGCAGTTTCGCAAGAATCGAAAGCACCTCCGTTTCGCGCGGGAGATTGTGCCCTTCGTTGTGGTTGATGCCGATCCCGTCCTGATATGTTGCGGAGATCTCCGCCGTGACGGTGTCAATAAAATCTGCTGCGTCCGCGGACGCATGCCGGGCGTTGCATTGTTTCATCAGCGTTCCCTCTGTAATATTATTCGATGTTTTGAACCTGTTCCCTGATTTTTTCCAGCTCTGTTTTCAGGACAACGATCTTCGGCGAGATTTCAGTGGACGCCGCTTTGTTGCCAAGCGTATTGCATTCCCGGAAAATTTCCTGAATCATAAAATCAAGAGAGCGGCCGATGGCGGAAACGTTGTCCTCCACGATCTTCCGGAAATTGCTGAAATGAGAGTAGAGACGGGTGATTTCCTCCGTGACATCAAGTTTGTCTCCGAAGATCACCGCTTCCCTCAGAAGCCTGTCGTCGCTGGAATCGGTAAGCAGATCAAGCTCCTTCAGGCGTTTATAAAGTTTCTGAGTCTGAAGTTCCGGCAGTTTTGCCGCCAGCGGTTCGATCTCTCCCACCAGACGTTCCATGACGCCCAGATGCGACAGAATATCCGTTTTGAGATTCTCCCCCTCCCGCTCGCGCATCTCCACCAGATGCTCTATGGCGGAGGCTATGACAGATTCCAGAAAATCCGTGATCTGCTCGTTTGCCAGATCCGCATTCTGAATGACCGCTGCATCGGGAATCTCCAGAATATCCGAAATCGTGATTTCGCCCGGCAGATTATGCTCCTGCTGAAATTTGCGTGCCGCTTCCAGAATCAGAGCTGCTCTGCTGAAATCCACGGAATGGAATCCCGTTTCACTGTGCAGAACCAGTTCTATCCGGAGTGTGATGGAGCCTCTGGCGAGCCTGTCCGCGACAAAGGTCCGCAGTTCAATTTCGAGCGGGGCAAGCTCTCTGGGAATGTTGAGCTTCAGTTCAAACTGTTTTTTATTGATCGATGAAATTTCGACTCTGAACCCGCATTTCAGATCGCAACTGTATTCTTCGGCGCGGCCGAATCCCGTCATGCTTCTCATTGTATGCCTTCCATGCTTAAATGCATTATAATATACTCTGATCGGGAAAAAATCAATTCTCCGGAGAAGATTTTCCATCGGGACTTCATACCGGGTGTTCCGCAGAATTCTCGCCGGAAACCCTCCGGAAATGAAAAAGCCGGCTGAACAGCCGGCCTGGAATCATGTTCCGAATGCGTTTCAGGGAATGATTTCCGGATTTTCCGCTTTGTAGTATGCGGTGATCATCTTGCGGAGGAAGTTGATGTCCATCTTCCAGGAGACGACTTCGGGGCCGAGTGCGGCACGCACATTGGAGTCGTCGAAAATGATTTCCGATGCGAAATAGGGCATCAGATCGCCGATCATTTTCTGAACCAGTTTTTCCTCTTTGGTCGGATTGTCCACTTTATCCATGACGCTGAGTCCGGTGGTCTGGAGAACCTCGCCGACCGCTTTCTCGATGTCGCGTGTGGAGACGGGGCTTTCGCCGGTGATATGATAGGTCTTGTTCTCCACAGGCTTGAGGAAGAGGCTGGAAATGGCTTTCTGGACGTAGTCGATCGGGACAAAGTAGACTTTGTCGGTGGTTCCCGCTTCGAGGCGGAGACTTGTTGCAAAGACTCCGTTTGCGGGAATTCCGGCTTTGGAGCAGCCGACTCGTTTGACCTGTCCGAGAAATTCAAGCAGGCGATAGAACGCCAGCGGCTTCCGGATCACGCCGTCCGAGAGTCTTCCGACCACGATGGAGGGACGGTAGATTGTATATTTGAATCCGGAGTTGCGGACCAGTTTTTCCGCATCGAATTTGCTTTTTTCGTAGGAGTTGTTGAAGTCGGTTGCGGGCATGGTGTCCTCCATGACCCTTCCGACCGTTTTACCCGCCACATATGCTGTGCTTACGTAGTGGAAGCTCGGGACATTGACTTTCTTTGCGAGGGCAAGAGCCGCCTGTGTTCCGCCGAAATTGGTGGCATAGGTTTTGCCTTCGGGATCTTTGCCGAGATTCACATCCGCTGCGCAATGGAAGAAGGTGTCGAACGGTCCCTCTTTCGCCATTTCTTCTGCGGGGAGATCCGCGAGGGTTCCCTCAATGATGGTGATTCGGGAAAGGATATCTTCCGCAGATTCCGGGTGCCCATCGAATTCGCACTGTTTGCAGATGATTTTAGATGCCCGGTACTGTCCGGATTCTCCGCAGAAGCCACGGCAGAGCGAAACGATCCTGAAGGAAGGATTTTCTCTCAGTAATGCGGTTGTGAAGGCTGCCCCTACCAGCCCGGTGATTCCTGTCATCAGAATTTTCAATTTGCTCTCCAGTCTCTCTCTAGTTATGTTAAACTTATTTTGTCAAATTCAAAGCATAGACAATGTACTGATTAATATAGCATCTTTGGCTGTGAAAATCAAATACTTGCATGGAAAAATACGGGGAGAAAAGAGAGTTTTCCGCTCTTTCTTTTAAAAAAGAGGAGGAGAAAGACTAGAAAAACATCCATTCGAGGAATTCGACCATATTGTCTTCCGGTCCGGTGGGATCGAATCCGCGGTAGGTGAAGACAAGGCGTCGCGAGGGACGTTTTTCTTTTTTCGGCGCTTCGATGCAGACGGTATAGCTGCCGCTGTCGTTCCAGGAGAGTCCGCCCAGATTCGTGTAGAGCAGAGGATCAATCTGGTCCTTGATCCGGATTCGCTCCTTGAACCACTGTTCGCGGGCGGCAACGACCTCTGACACCTGATCTTCATCGAGATTGCAGTAGATCTGGAGCATCAGCGGGGTTGCCGTGAAGAAGTTTGGATTTCCCGAGGGGGCATTCGGCAGACGGAGTCCGCTGAGGCGCCCATATTTATCTGCGGGAAAGAGATCAGTCAGACCTTTGATGTAGAAGAGTTCCTCGCGCCAGAAGCCGCTGGTCCGGTTCCGGGGAAGGGGGGCCATGCCTTCGGCGTCGTAATCATCGACTTCCATACCGCTGATGGAGAGTTCGTCGTTGTTGTCGAAATAGTCCTGGAGCTTGTCGGTCAGTTCTTCGACGGCGTCGGTGACGGTGGTGTCGATATCAAGCCGCGAGGTGAAACGCATGAGGGTATCCCGGTAGGCGTCTGGTCCAAGATCCCAGCCGGAATTTGCACTGTAAATCCGGAATGCCACTGTTGTGCCGTAGTAATCCATTTCATGTTCGACGCCATCGGGCATATAACGGTCGTGATCGTACTCTGTGTAGTCGAGTTCTCCCGGGGCGACCCCCGTGAAGAGATGCTTGTCTGCGGCGAGGAGCCACTGAATGCGGTTGGAGACCCCTTCGTTGATGTAGGCCGATCGCTGGAGCTGGGTGTGGGCACGGATATCGAGTGTCGCCGTCTGGGAGATTGCCAGAACCGCCATGGTCAGCATGGAGGCGGAGAAGATGAGCACCAATGCTGCGACGAGGGCTGATCCGGATTCTGCCGTGTCTGGATGGAAATATTTCATTGTCTCATATCCCTCATGCGAGTGTTTGCTGCGGTTCCGGCGGCGCGGCGGAGCCAGACTTCGCTGGTGCCGTCGAGCCATTCGACTGTCATCTGAATGGCAAGGGGAATGGTGGTGGCGTTGGAATTGGTTTCCAGATTCTGGCTGTCATATTCTTCCCACTGTTCGTCCCATTCGATTTCGTCGCTGTTGTTTTTCATGGCGTAGAGGAAGCGGACGGAGCGGACCTTGTCGGCAAGGACTTCGCGTTCCCAGGTGTATTCGCCCTCGTCCGCCCAGTGCGGCCGCGGATAGGAGGAGTACTCGGCGATCAGCTGTTCGTTTTCCACGCGCAGACGGACAAAGAGGAGGGCTCCTTTGTCTCCGCGATAGCTGCGGCGCAGTGTGGTGAAGTGAAGGTTGTCGGCTTCGCCCTGGAAGATGACTCGATCGCGGTTTTCGGAGTCATCGTACCACTGGAAGACGATCATGTTGCGGACGCAGTTGTCCATGATGCGGTCGATGCTCTGACAGGTTTTCAGGTATGCTGCCGCGCGGGTGCTGCGGCGCCACGCGTTGTAGAAGGTCATGGAGGCCGTTCCGATGATCAGCGCGACAAAGATCATGATCGCCATTGCCGCGACGAGTTCCACGAGCGTGAAGGGGGACTTATTCGCCTTGAATCGTGTTCTCATAGCTGATCCTGTCGATGATGAGCTTGTCCACAATGTCGCCGGAGGGCGCTTTCCGCAGTTCGATGACCAGACTGGTCAGAGGAAGCTGATTGACAATGTTTCCGTATTCTTCGGGGAGACCTTCCGCATCCTGATAATAGACGTTGACGGTATAGTCCCGATAGGGAAAGAAGGTGTCCTCGATTGCGCCGGGATCCTCGTTCTGGAGCATGAAGTATTCCGCCGCCTGGGAGAGCATGTGCATGTTTTTCCACTCCTCCATGCTTTTGCCGATGCGGTTCTGGGAGCTGGTCAGAAGGGAGAGAAGACCGGCAATCGAAAGCGCAAGAATGCCAAGCGCAACGACCACTTCGATCAGGGTGAAGGTGGAGTGTTTCATTCGTACAGGTCCTCCTCTTTGGAGGTGATGAGACCGGTCAGCGGAGAGATGTCGAATGTTCGGCGCAGATTTTTATATTTGAGTTCGAGAGTGCGGCGTCCGGAGGCTCCGCCGTCGGGGAAGAAGCGGAAAAGTTCGAGCGTTCCGTCCTCCGAGAGTTCCGAGGGATCAAAATCGGCGCGTTCGAGAGAGAACTCTTCCGGCAAGGTCCATTTCGGCAGAAAGATTTTGCCGTCCCCGTCTCCATTGGGATTAGCAGTTGATATTTCTCCTGTTGCGGATTGTTCGTTCTCTTTCTCCTGGAACTCCTCGGGGATTTTTACGAGGAACTGCCGGGTGTCCGGATTGAGCAGAACGATCCGGTCCTCGCCGTTTTCCATGGCGTTGAAGCGGACTTTGGCGCAGAACGCTTCGAACTGGAGCGAGGCGTTTTCCATCTGTCTTGCGGGGGATTCTCCGCGGAAGGTCGCGACCGCAAAGGTCGATGCCAGCGCAAGAATCGAAATGACCACGACGAGTTCCAGCAGGGTAAACGGATTTCGGACTGCTGTTCTGTTGCGGAGGTTCGAGTTCATGGGCATTTCCGGGAAAGGCGATCGGGTGGTTGATTGTTTCCGCCGGCGTCCTGCGAGGGGACGTCGGCGGGGGAAAGAAAACTATTCCTGCTGATAGTTGGTGATATCTGCGTTTTCGCCTTCACCGCCGGGCTGACCGTCGGCGCCGTAGCAGATGAGGTCGAATTCTCCGTGCTCGCCGGGATAGACATAGACATAGTCATTGCCCCAGGGATCTTTCGGGACGGCGGGTTTGATGTAGGGTCCGGCCCATTTTGTGTTCTGATCGACGTTTTCGACGAGTGCGCGGAGTCCGGTCGAGGAATCCGGATAGGTGCCGACATCGAGACGGAATCCTGTGAGGGCGTCCTCCAGCAGTTTGATCTGGGTTTTTGCCGCGCCCACATTCGCCTTTTTGACGTAGTTCAGGTAGAGCGGGGTTGCGATCGACGCCAGCGTCACCAGAATGATGATCACCACGACGACTTCAATGAGTGTAAAACTCATTCTTCTTCTCATTCTTCTCTTCATATTTTGGGTCCTCCTTGATTGATTGAGTTGATTTCCATCATAGCCACGAAAATGGATACGACGACCACCAGCACCACCAGTGCCAGAAAGATGATGACCGCCGGTTCGAACAGACTCAGAAGACGTCGAATCTTCTGTCTTGTGTCGTTTTCAAGATGGGTTGCGATTCTGGAGAGCATCTCTCCGACCGTTCCTGATTCTTCGCCTACGCGGAGCATTGGCACCATTCCGGAGGGCAGATACCGGTTGCCCGCGAGAGCCGCCGAGAGTTTTGCTCCGCCTTTCAGTTTGCGTCCGAGATCCGCGAAGGTTTTGGCGATAATCGGATTGCGGATGATCCGTCCTGAAATTTTCACGGTCCGGATGATCTCCACATGGTTCGCGATCAGAATGGAAAGGGTCCGGATGTACTTGCACATTTCCAGCGAAATGATGATTGGTCCGAGCAGCGGCAGGGAGATCATGAATTTGTTGAATTTGAGTTTCAGGTTCTCTTCGCCGATGAAGTGTTTGAGCAGGAGCCATGTGGCGATTCCGAGCAGCGGCAGCAGCCACCATGCCCACGAGGCAAAGGAACTGATTCCGAGCAGGAAGTTCATGGAGGGGGGCATGGCACGGCCCATGTCCTGGAATATTTTGGCGAAACGGGGGACAAAGACCGTGAAAAGCAGGATCGTGACGAGAAACGTGACCGTCAGAATCGCGAGCGGATAGATGGAGCTGGAGATGATGAAATCCTTCAGCTCCTTGCTTTCGCCCATGAACTTGTAGAGCTGTTCGACGACTTCGGGCAGACAGCCCGTCTCCTCGCCGCTTTCGATGAGATTTGCGTAGTATCCGGGGAAGAGTGCGCCGTGGGAGCGGACCAGTTCCGAGAATTTTTTTCCTTCGTGGAGTCCCTGTCGCAGCGAGTTGACAAAATTCTTCTGTTCCGGTTCCTCCGTGCTTTCCGCGATGATGCCGAGAGCTTTTTCGAGCGGAATGAAGGAGTCGAGCAGCGGCGCGAGCTGTCGGGTGAATTCATAGGTGTTGATTTTGCTGCGGTGCAGGGAGAAGCGTCCTCCGCCGACGGAGACTTCGCCGTAGAAGCGGACCGGAAGAACACGGCGGCTGCGGAGTTTGTCGAGAGCCTCTTTGGGGCTGTCGGCTTCGATGAGCATCTCCTGCGGTGGTTCGCCCTGTGCGGCGGCGAGGTATTTATAGAGACCCATGATTCATCCGTCCTTTGTGTTTCAGAGTTCCGCGGTGGAGCGGCTGAGTTCCTCTGCGGTGGTGATGCCCTGCCGGACCTTGTCGAGGCCGTCCTGCTGGAGGGTGATCATGCCGTGTTTGACGGCGATGGCTTCCAGTTCGGAGCTGTCGGCATTGCGGTTGACGGCTGCGCGGAGTTCGTCGTCGAGGAAGAGCAGCTCGAAGATTCCGGAGCGTCCTTTGAATCCGGTTCCATTGCATTTCCGGCACTTGTTTCCGGCAGAATCGCTTTTTTTACCATGGCAGACCGGACAGATTTTACGGACCAGGCGCTGGGAGAGCACGCCGTAGAGGGCGGAGGAGACGAGAAAGTTTTCCACGCCCATGTCGATCAGTCGTGTGACGGCGCCGACGGCGTCGTTGGTGTGAAGCGTGCTCAGAACGAGATGTCCGGTGAGGGCGGCGTTGATGGCGATATCGGCGGTTTCCCGGTCGCGGATCTCTCCGACGAGGATGATGTCGGGGTCCTGACGGACGATGCTTCGGAGACCGGCGGCGAAGGTCACGCCGATTTTCGGATTGACCTGCATCTGGCAGAGTCCGTGCATTTTGTATTCGACGGGGTCTTCGACCGTGATGATTTTCTTCCGGTTGTCGTTCAGCTGGCTGATGACGCTGTACAACGTGGTGGTTTTTCCGCTTCCGGTCGGACCGACGACGAGGATCATGCCGTGAGGAATGTTGATGAGCCGTTTGAACTGTTTCAGATGTTCATCGGACATGCCGAGAGTCTGGAGATCGAAGGTGATCGCTTCCTGATTCAGCAGACGGAGCACGATGCTTTCGCCGGTCAGGATGGGAATTGTACTGATTCGCATATCGAGAACGGCGCGTCCGAGCTGGACGTTGGTTCGTCCGTCCTGCGGCAGACGGCTTTCGGCGATGTTGAGTCCGCCGAGCAGCTTGATGCGGGAGGCGATCGCGGGAAACTGGTTCAGCGGGCAGTTCAGAATTTCGGTCAGGACTCCGTCGACGCGGCAGCGGACCGCCACATGTTCCTCTCCCGGTTCGATGTGAATATCGCTGGCGCCGAGTTCGATCGCCTGCGTGAAAATATCGTTGACGAGTCGGACGATTCTGGCTTCACCCGCCATGGTGCGGAGGGTGTTTTCGTCTTCGACATCGACCAGATCCTCCTCTTTCTCCTCCTCTCGGCTGGCGATTTTTGAGAGCATCCGTTCCAGAAACGGGCGGCGGACGAATCGGAATTCCGCTTCCAGATTCCATGTTTTCCTGACCAGAAAGACGATCTGGTCGAGATCATAGGGATCGGCAGCGAGAAAGATGATTTTATTCTCATCCCATTCGTAGGGCAGACAGAGATTTGCGTTGAAGAAGTCCATGGAGCCGTTCGGATAGGGTTCCGGGGGACGGATTTCGTCCTCCGGGAGAACGGGAACGCAATAGGCTTCCGAATAAAGGGCTGCGAGAGCTGTTTCCGTGATCCGGTTGTCCTGAAGAAGGGCGCGGTCGGTTTCCCGGGAGGGGGTTCCGGCGTCGGGGAACCGTGCCGCGTAGAGTGCGGCAAGGTGGTTCAGCGGAGAGTGTGGTGTCTGCTCAGAGGGCATTCCAGAACTCCTTGTCCGTCAGGACGTGCGGTTTGCGCTGCTGCGGACTTTCCTTTTTGATTTTGATGTTGTCCTCGAAATCGTTAAGGGCGCGGAGAGCGTCGTTATAGCGGGCGATGAGCTCCTCGACCTTGTTGCGTTCGTTGACGATGTAACCGGTGACGAGAACGAGGATTTCGGTGCGGGAGACGGAGGCATCGGTTGATCCGAGCAGTCTGTTCAGCACCGGGATCTGGTTGATGATCGGAATGGAGCTGAGGGAGTCGTTTTTATTTTCCTGAATCAGTCCGCCGAGGATCATGGTTTTTCCGTGAGCGATGGTCATGGAGGTTTCGACAACGCGCTGATCGATGTTCGGGTTTGGATTTTCCGCGGTGACAACGGAGTAGTCAACGCTGGAGAGTTCCTGTTTCACATCCAGAGAGATCAGGTCGTTGCTCGTGATTTCCGGCGTTACCGTGAGGATGATTCCGGTATCCTGATATTCGAAGTTGTAGGTGATGTTGCCGTCGCCGGAGTTGGAGTTGACCAGCGATTGCGTGCGAACGGAAACCTGGCTGCCGACATTGATGGTTGCTTCCGTATGGCTTGACACCAGAAGCTGGGGACTGGATACCACTTTGATGTTGCCGTTTCCTGCGAGTGCGCGGATGTAGGCAAATTTATTGTCGGGGTTGTCCGGATCGGAAAGAAAGTACGTGAAGCCATCCTGTTTACTGACGTTCTTTGTGACATTTCCGAGTTCATCGGTGGTTGTCGTGGTGGATGGGGTCGTCAGATTGGTATAGTTCGTGCCGATCAGGGAGTTGTTGCCGCCGATTTTTGTCTGTCCGGAGAGCTCAAGTCCGAACTGTGTACTTTCCGTAAGCGAGACTTCGACCACGAGAACCTGAAGAAGTACCTGGGCAGGAACTACGTCGAGACGGTTCAGAAGGGCTTTGATGGAGGCATAGGTCCGGGGGGTGGTGCGAACGACAAGACGGTTTAGAACTCCATCGGCAAAGACGCGTACCGGGGTGTCGAAGACATTGGAGTTTTTGTCGGTTTGGGTGTTTTCGACATTATTGATTGCGGCTGTCGGATTGTTCCTATTCTGGTTTGTGGTTCTGTTCCGGTTGTTGTTTACGGTGGAGGTTAGTGTATCGGTTCGGGTATTACCGGTGGTGGTGTCGATGGTGAGACTGGCTCCCTGGGTATCGTACAGAACTGAGAGCGCCTGTGCGAGTTGTGCCGCTTTGGTGTGGCGGACTTTGTAGACGAAGACGCGTTCCTGATCAAGGGAGTCGGAACTGTCGAGGAGATCGACCCACTGTTCGATTTCCTGGATTGCCTCATCGGTTGCGGCGGAGACGACGATCAGCTGAAGACGGTCGAGTCCGGTGAGCTGGATGGAGCCGGGTTGTTCCGCTTTATCGGTTGTCTGGAGGACGTTGAAGCCGAGGACGGGGAGGACGGTTTTCAGTTCTTCGGTCAGTTTACTGGGAAGGATGTTGGCGCATTTGATGACTTTCCGTTTCCAGTTGCTTTTTCCGCTGCGGTCGATGATTTCGAGGAGCTGCTTGATTTTCGGCATGTTGGCACGGTCGTCGGCGACCATGACGGCGTTCGGACGGGTGAGTTCGACGCAGATGCTGTCTTTGCCGAGAAAGGGTTTGATCTGGTTCATGACATCTTTTGCGGTGGTGTTTTTCAGCGGATAGTAGAAGAGTTCGCCGGATCCGTCGCGTGCGAGACGGGAGTCGGACTGGCGTGCGAGCTTGGAGAGGGCGACAATGCGGAGGAGTGTGCCATCCACCGTGACACCGGCTCCGGAAAGATTCAGCATGCGGTCGAAGGTGTTCCAGAGTTCTTTACGGGTCATTTTCTGGTCGATGTTCAGGGTGACGACTCCCTTGAGGTCGCTGTCGGCGAGGAAATTGAAGCCGAGTGTATCGGCAAAGAAGGGAATCACATCAAGCAGGGGGGCGCTGTTGAAGACCAGTTTGACATCGAGTTCCTCATCGCCGTTGAGTATGATGAAATCGTCATAGAAATGGAGAGGATCCTTCTTTTTTTCTTCCGGCGGCTGAATGGCTTTTGTCGGCAGTTTTTTGATTTTTTCCTGAAGCTTGGAATCATTTTCCTTTGCGTCGGTTTTGACGAGTTCCTGCTCTGCGGTTTCCTCCGCGTTGGGATGTTTCGGGACGATCTCCTTTTCCTTATGGAGGAAAGCGAACAGGTCTTCCGGTTTTTCCTCTTTTTTCTCTTCCTGTTTCGGGGAGGCGCAGGATCCGAGCAGGGAGGCTGCAAAGAGAAGAAGCGCGAGCCGAAGCATTTTCCGGAACGATGTGTTGAGCTGACCGAGTTTCATTTCCTGATTCCTGTTTTATAGTTCCTTATGGATGTTATTGTTTTTCAACTTGTTATCTGCCGCGGGCTCGTGTATTTCCGCGCGAATTGGAGGGGGCCGGCGGGGCGGGAGGCCGACGGTTTTCGCGCATCATCCGCATCATCTGCATATTCTGCATGAACTGCATTCGCTGCATATTCTGCATAATCTGCATGAACTGATTTCCTCGGTTTGTGCGGCGGTTCTGGTTTTTCGCGGTCTGAGGCGCGTTCTGGGAAGCGTCGAGGAGTTCCAGTTCGAGTTTGTCGCTGCCGCGTTTGAGGGTCACTTTGTTGTAATTGACCTCTGTGAGCGTGTAGCCGTTGCTGAGGGTTTCGCCGAGCCGGACATACTGTTTGTAGACAACCGGAGTCTGTGTATTGCGGTAGGAAATGCCGTGAGCGGTGCGGATGTTCCCGTTGAAATTTCTTCCGCCACGGGCTCCGGCGGGGATGTTTCTTGCGTGATTGGCAATTCCCATCTGACGTCCGGCCGGTCCTCCCTGGAATCCGCCCATGAAGCCCCACTGGTTCCGATTGTTGCCGGAGGATTTCTGGAGAATGATCGCGCCCGCGCTTGTGCCGACTGTGAATGTGCCGACAAGCGAGAGTTCCACTCTGGCATTTCCTCCGCCCGGAACGTTTGCATTCGGACAGCGGTCCTGATTGAAGATATTCTCTTCGATCAGGGATGCGATCGGATCTTTGATTTCGACCCGGGGCTGTTCTTTTTTCTGAGGTCTTACGGCTGGCGGAGTCTTTTTCTGCGTCGGTTTTTTGACAGAATATTCCACTTTGGCTCCGCCTGCGATTGCGCCGAACTGTTTTGCCGCGCTCCAGACCACCAGTGCCGCAAGAATAATATTAATTGTAATCAGAAGGGATTTCAAAGGAGACCTCCTTTTCCGTTTTTGGAATCGGCATTTTCCACTGGATCATAGACAATGACGCGGAGGGTTCCGTTGAGCATGAGTCTGGTATCCGCCGCGGTGGAGGAGGGACTCGCCAGATTCGTGGTTCTGACCGTGGTCGATGTGTTCGGCCGGAAGCGCCGGAATGCAACATTCATCGTGATTCTTCTCCAGCTGACCGCCGGTTTCAGTTCCCGGATTTTCCCGAGAAAGCGGACGATATTCTCGAATGGAGCGGAGGTGGAAATATCCATTTCGGCAAAATAGAGGTCATTGTTGATGTTCGACGTGCGGACGGAGCCGATGTTTTCCAGGGAAAGTTCGACCTCCTTTGCCGCAGATTCGATTTTCTGGCGCAGGATGACCGCCGGATCTCCATCGCGCCGGACCTGCCAGCTTTCCGCGATATTATCCTGATAGCGTTTCCGTAGCGCTTCGATTTCCCGGAGTTTTGCCTGCTGACCCTGCTGTTCCGTTTTATATTTGCGGATATCCCTGTTCATGGCTGTTTTCCGAGCCTCGTTCGGGAGCCATGCGGAAAGATCTCCGCTGAACTGGAGAATCAGAAAGATCCAGCTCAGAAGGAGTGCGCTGCAGGAGACGATCAGTTTTCCTTTGGTTGTTTTCAGAAATGCTTTGAAATCCTGTTTCATTTTGCATCCTCCGCCGGAACGAGTTTCATGGTGATCATGCTGGCGGTCTCAGTGCCGCGCCGCCGCTGCTGGAGCTGGGAAACTTTCCAGTATTTCAAGGGTTTGAGGAGGACGGGAAGATTCAGATCCTGAGCTTCGCTGCGCATGGTGATGTCCACGGATGCTTCGGTCCAGCGCACGCTCATGACCATGACGTTGGAGGGGAGCAGAGAGGAGAATTCCGCGAGTTTGCCGATGACATCATGTTCCCCGGCTGTTTGATTGACGACCCTGTTGAGTTCACGGTTCTCTTTTTCCGCCGCTTTGAGTTTGAGGGCCGTGGTCCGGACCTGCGTAGCGAGCCGTCCGCGTTCCGCATTGAGTCTGGTGTATTCACGGTAGTTCTGCGAGAGAGAGCCTAGGATTCCCCAGAAAAAGTTCAGGAGCAGCAGAAAAATCAGGAGAATCATGAGCGAAATCTGGTTCCGCAGACGACTCGGACGAAGCTCTTTGGGAAGAATGTTGAGTCCATTCTGTTTTTCCCGGAATTCGGCGGATGCCGCCAGCCGGGCGATCAGCAGACAGGCAAGATAGTTTTTGATCTGGAAATTGCCGTCCTGAGGCAGCTGAAAGAGTTTTTTGAATTCACTTTCCCATGCTTCGAGCCAGGAGTTGCCGGTCAGGTTTCTGACAGGATGCCATTCCTGGCGGTCGAAATAGAAATCAGGTTCCAGTTCCGGCAGATAGATCGGTCCATCCTTTTCCTGAAGGGCGATCAGCGGATAGAGATAGAAGTCCGCTTTGCGGATGCTTTGCGTAATGACTGCGGCAAGACGGGGCATGGAACTGCCCGGAAAGGCGTAGACATTTACAGGAACGCCCTCTTCCGTGTCGCTGTCGAGAGGCAGGAACTGGATGATGCAGTCATCCGGTTCGTGGAGAAGACGGCGCGGCAGTTCGAATTCGAGTGCGTTCCGCATGGCGTCCGATGCAAGGCGGACGCTGGTGCAGCGGAAGAAAACGCCATCCTTCATAGCGCAGGAGACGATCAGCGAGGTGTCCTTGCTGTATCCGGTCTGATGCAGAAGTTTCCGACAGGTTTCCGCGGGATCCGTCTGATTCAGCGGCAGTGTGGCGCACTCCTTCAGACGGAAGCGGCCCGCGTTTTTCCGGAAAACGCAGACCTGCGCCTGTTCTCCGGAGAGAAACAGAACGCAGAATTCTTTCATTCGGGAAGATCTCATAAAGAGCCGCTTTCTATTTGGCACGCATCCGCGTGATTACGGTTTTTTCTGTTCGGCGTCATATCGTTCGATCAGTTTGCGGAGCCCTTCGCGATAGGCTTTGGGATCGTCTCTGCGGATCGCGTCAAGCTTCTTTACATCCTCCGGATATTTTTTCCGGACTTCGCGAAGTTTCTGGAGTGGATTGCTGCGTCCGCCGCGGATCTGTTCTCCGGGCATACCTCCGGGGAAGCCGCGCCCATCCCGTCCGCCGCGGGGAGCGAAGGCTGGTGCTTCGATGCCCTCTTTTTTCGCAATCTGACTGGTTTCCGAGAGTGCGCTCCAGATCTCGCCTTTTTTCATAAGCTCGTCGATTTTTGCAAATTCATTTTTGTATTTTCCGCTGAGACGGAGTGCGTCAAGTTTCAGCTGATAGGAGTTCCAGTCCGCAGGCAGTGTGACGTTGGCTTTTTTGGCGAGGGCTTCGAGTTTATTTTCCGCTTCGATGCGCAATTTTGTGATTTCGGCATAGTCGGCGGCAAAATCCGCTTTCAGTTTGGCTTCGACTGCATTTCTGGAGTTGGTCCGGTTTCCGCCGCGGCCGGAACGTTCGCCGCTTCGTCCATCCCGTCCGCCTCTGCGCCATCCGCCGTCATGACTGCGGCCGGAGAATTGGGAGGGAGTCTGAATATCTGCGGTTTTTGCCAGTTCGCGGAGTTTTTCGAATGCCGCAAAGAGATTGGTCTTCTGGAGTGTTTCAATTTCCGCGTATTGTTTCGGGAACTCTTTTTTCAGTTGAGCCTGAACAGCGGCCCACTGTTCCTGTGTTTGAGCGGTGGTCTGCTGGTTCTGCGGAGGTCCGCCGCGGAAGTGACTGCGTCTGCCTTCCTGCGCCTGAAGGCAGACAAGAGAGGCGGATACAGCGGCAAAAAAGACAAATGCCGTCAATTTTTTCATTGAAACATCTCCTTGATGATTGAGGTAAGGTCCAACTCTTTCAACGGACAACCGACGGAATTTATTGTGCCGGTTTGAAAAAAAACGAAAAAAAAGTTTTTCTCCTGCTCCCTCTGCGGAATCACCGGACGAGGGAGTAGAGAAGCTGGATTTCCTGCGGCCAGAGGGTTTCATCAATGGTTTCGAGCACCAGCGGGATGTCGTCGAAGCGGGGATCGTTCATGAGGAGGCGGAACGGTTCGATTCCGAGTTCTCCGGCGCCGATGCTGTGGTGGCGGTCGAGACGGCCGGCCAGCTTGCTTTTGGAATCGTTCAGATGAACGCCGCGGAGATAGCGGAATCCGATGATCCGGTCGAATTCGTTCATGGTGGCTTCATAGCCTTCCGGGGTTTTGATGTCGTAGCCGGCGGCGAAGGTGTGGCAGGTGTCGATGCAGACGCCGACTCTGCTTTTGTCGTCGATCAGTTCGATGATCCGGGCAAGATGCTCAAAGCGGTAGCCGAGGTTGCTGCCCTGACCAGCTGTGTTTTCGATGACGGCTGTGACCCCTTTCGTTTCCGAAAGCGCCGTGTTGACGCATTCTGCAATGAGTTTCAGACAGTCGTCCTCGGGGATGAGCTTCAGATGGCTTCCGGGGTGAAAGTTCAGCCGATCGAGTCCGAGCTGCTGGCAGCGGGTCATTTCATCGGTGAACGCCTCCAGCGACTGCTTCCGTTTTTCCGGATCGGGATTTCCCATGTTGATGAGGTAGCCGTCATGAGGCAGAATCTGCTTTGGCGAGAATCCGTGGGTGCGGCAGTTTTCGCGGAATGCCTGAATGGATTCTTCGGTCAGCGGGGCGCTTTTCCATTGTCTCTGGTTTTTGGTGAACATGGCGAAGGCTTTGGCTCCGATTGCCGCCGCGTTCAGCGGCGCGTTTTCGACTCCGCCTGAAATGGATACATGGGCTCCGACGTACTTCATAAGATTTCTCCGGTCGTTACGGTTTTGTTATGGGTTTGGAAAAGTGGATTCGTCTGTTTTCAGATCCGCTGCTGTCCGGGATTGGTCCGGCAGGGAGTCCGGAGAGCAGCCGGTTCGGGCTTCCGGAGAGCGGTCTTTCCGTTTCAGATATTCTGTGAAGCGGCTTGCCATCAGGCAGAGAAAGGGGAGGGCGGGAAGCTGGAAACGGGGATAGCCGCCCGGTCCGACCACCATCAGATAATAGACGCTGAAGAGACAGAACAGAAGCAACAGCATGTAATCTTTTTCCCGGACCGCACAGATCAGTGCTCCGAAGGCTCCCAGATAGGTAGCAAGAAGAATCAGCATCAGCGGCAGGATCAGGAAGGGCAGATAGAGTTTTCCTTCGAAGTAGTGTCTGGTTCCCGCCCAGAGACCGTCTTTGACGATGACATCCCAGGTGCCTTTCCCGCCGGTGGTGAGCTGAAGATTTTCAAGAAATGTGGGGACGTCCGGCACCAGTTTCGATGGATTGAAGAACATGGAAAAGTAGACCAGTTTATGCTTCAGGATGATTCCGGTCAGATAGTGTTCCTCATAGGAGAGCTGGGAATCGCGGTCCGGGAATTTCTGTTTGTCGCGGAAGCGGTTGTCGAAGTGCATGGCGTACTTTTCCCGGTAGAAGTTTGCCGGAAGATCGTTGACCCGGCTTTCCACAACCGATGCGTTGTGACGAAGAGAGTCCGCTGCCACTTCATCGATTCTCCATCCGGATCCGATGCTTTTGTTCCGGGCGATCCATGGCGTGACGATGAGTGCGAAAACCGCCAGTCCCAGCAGAGCGCGGAGACATTTCCGTCCGAATGGGACTCCCCGGACAAACATCGTGACAAAAAGAAACGGCAGAATCCAGAGCACATTCAGCGGGCGTGTCAACGCGGCAAATCCTCCCGCCGCGGCGGCAAGAACCAGATCGCTCTTTTTCGTCCTGTTGACGTAGCGCACCATGAAGAGAATTTCCAGCACGACCCATGTTACGAACATGCCTTCCGAGAGGAACATCGGCGCAAATGCGATTTCGGTCGGCGAAAGCATCAGCAGCAGAGCCGCCGCTACGGACTTCGGTTCCGATTTCGAAAATTCAAGTCCGGCGAAATAGAGCAGCGGAACCGCCAGCGCGGAGATCAGACAGTTCATCACAATACAGAATACGAGCGATTTTCCTCCGATTAGCAGGGAAAACGCCAGATAAAGCGGATAGAGCGGAACCCGCAACCCTGTCGGCAGAGTCGCCTCCGGTGAGGATTTGTAGGTGAAATCGTTCAGAATGGAATGGGCCGGTCCGAGATAGGTTGCCGAATCAATCCGCATCAGCAGTTCCGGTTTCAGAAAACCGGGGATTGCGTACAGCAGAAACAGGAGCAGTGCCGCTGAAAAGAGGATCAGGGCTGTTTTCCATTGTTGTGCGGTGGGCTGGTTCATCAAATCAGACTCTCCGGCGTTTTTGCCCGGCTTCGCAGGAATTCCGCAGTGAGCGGTTTGCCGATGCGCTGTTTCAGTTCGGTCTGGAAATCGGAGCGGTCGATCTCCTGTGCGCCGAAGCGGGCGAGGAGAGGGGTGAGAACCTGGGTGTCGAGCATATCCAGACCGCAGTTTTTCAAGGTTGCGACCGCGGAGAGAAGAGCAAACTTGGAAGCTCCCGTCTGAAGATGAAACATGCTCTCTCCGCAGAAGATGCCTCCGAGTGAGATCCCGTACATTCCGCCTGCGAGTTCCCCGTTTTCCCCGTAGGCTTCGAAGCTGTGGGCAAAACCGAGACGATGAAATTCCCGGTAGGCGGTTTTGATTTTTTCGGTGATCCATGTTCCGTCCTGTCCTTTGCGCGGGACGTTGGCACAGTGTTCGATCACCTCGTCGAATCTCTCCGAGATTTTCAATGTGAACGGATGATTCCGGAAAAAACGTTTCAGGCGCGATGGCACATGCAGATGATCGAAAAAAAGAACGCTGCGTTTCGGCGGCGAGAACCAGAGAACGGTCTTCTCCTCATACGGCCAGGGGAAGATCCCGTGGGAATAGGCGTCGGCGAGCATTTCCGTATTGAGATCAAAGGTATAGCCGAGGATTCCCTCTTCATCTGTCTGATCGGGCGGTGGAAACATGCTTTCCGTCATTGTTCCGGCTCCCGCAGCAGGAGTTTGCGCAGTTCGTTCAACGCCCGCGCGACGGTCTGATTGCGGACCTGTTCCCTTCCGCCCCGGAAATTGCATTCGAAAATCCGCGTAGTGTCGTGGAGTTTGACTCCGATGTAGACCCGTCCGACCGGTTTGTCCGGAGTGCCCCCGGATGGTCCTGCGATTCCCGTTACGGAGATACCCGCGTCCGCTCCGGTCCGGGAACAGACCCCTTCGACCATCTCTTTTGCACATTCCCGGCTGACTGCTCCGAATTTCGCAAGCGTTGTTTCCGAGACTCCGAGAATGAGCTGTTTCAGCCGGTTGGAATAGGTTGCCGCTCCGCCGAGAAACACCGCCGAGGATCCCGGAACTGCGGTCAGCTGTGCCGAGATCATGCCGCCTGTGCAGGATTCCGCGGTTGCCAGAGTGAACTGCCGTTTCTCCAGCAGGCGGAGGATTTCTTCGGGCAGTGTGGAGACCCCTTCGGAAAGAATGTCGCCAGCGAAGAGTTCCCGGGCTTCTCTTGTAACCTGATTCAGGAGAAGTTCATCTTTCGATGTGAAGAAGAGTTTGACGTGTCCGGGCGAGGCGCAGTAGGCAACGGAAATGCCTTCGCGAAGCAGCGGCTGAGTCCGCTCTTCCACGATGGATTCTCCGATTCCGACGACATGAGTCAGAGAGGCATAAACCGGAGTTTTTCTTTTTTTCCGAATCCGTTCCAGCATTCCTTCCTCGAACATCGGATGAAGTTCCGCAGGCGGTCCCGGCAGCATGAAAATGGCTTTTCCGTTCCATTCCAGATGGATGCCCGGAGCGGAGCCGAAGCGGTTCGGTATGATGTTGGCTCCGGCGGGAAAATAAGCCTGTCTGTTCCAGTGAAACGGAACCGGTCCGGAATGCAGTTTCTGCCACCATGCGGTCAGATGCGCTTCGATCTGTTCATTTTTTTCGAGAGGAAGATGGAAGTATTCTGCAATGCTGTCCTTGGTGATGTCATCGGATGTCGGGCCGAGTCCGCCAGAGGTAATGACCGTATCCGCTTTGGAATAGGCGTAGTCGAGCGCTTTGAGGATGCTGTCGCGCCGGTCCGGAATTTCGAGCGAGAGCTCCGGAATGATCCCGATCCTGAGCAGCTGTTCTCCGAGGAATGCCAGATTGGTATTGACCGTTGAGCCTTTGAGCAGTTCATCTCCGATACATAACAGCGCAACTTTCATGGCAATCAGACTCCTTATGCTTGATGATATTCTGAATATACATCGGGCGCGGGGGTGTGTCAAATCAATTCTACGGAATTTTGAGTCCGAAAGCGCGGAAGACTCTTTTTTCTGCCTGCATCCGGCAGATCCGTTTCGCGTGAGGCGCGTTATTCCGCAACGTTGGAGATTTCGTTGAGTTTCCGCTGAACGAGCAGACGGTATTTTTCGAGTTCCTCTTCCCCTGCATCGCGGGGGATCTGGATTTTTTCACCGAGGAGGAGAGTTACTTTCGCCCACGGTTTGGGAATCTGGAATCCGTCCCAGCTTTTCAGGGACCAGCAGGAGGAGTAGTTGACGGCGATGGGGATAATCGGAACTCCGAGCTGGCTGGCCAGATAGATCGGTCCCATGCTCATATGGTAGCGCGGACCGCGCGGACCGTCGGGCGTAAAACTCACATATTTTCCCGCCTGGATCGCCTTGACGGCTCCGTGGAGCGCGTTGTAGCCTTTGCGGGAGCTGGAACCGCGGAGACTTTCGATGCCCATCTGCCGGACCAGGTCGGCGATATACTGTCCGTCGCGCGAGGCGCTGATGACCGCCATCGTATGGGTTCTGTGCCATTTGGAGAACATGACCGGAAAGAACAGCAGCCGGTTGTGCCAGGTTACCGTCACGGCGGGCGGCGTTTTCGAAACAAGTTCTCCGGAATGGTCGATCACTTCTGTCCTCATGCAGAATTTGCAGAAGAACATCAGCCATGCCGCCGGGGCGAAGAGCCAGTCCGGGAGCTTTTTGATCTGCCGGAATTTATACTTCAGGGATCTGTTTTTTTCCATGATTGCACAATCGGTTCAGTTTGCAGTCCGCGCACGCGGGGCGGTTCGCCTTGCAGATGTTCCGTCCGTGGACGATCAGAAGATGCGAAAACTGGCTCCAGCGTTCCGGTTTGAGATTCGCACAGAGATCGCTTTCGATTTTGACCGGATCATCGAACGAGGTGATTCCCAGAAGATTGGAAAGCCGTTTGACATGGGTATCCACCGGAAGACCCGGAACATGGAACGCATCGCCGAGGACGACATTCGCCGTTTTTCTGCCGACTCCGGGGAGACTGGTCAGTTCCTCCATCGTCTGCGGCACTTCTCCGTGGAAGTCGGAGACGATCCGTTTGCATGCTCCAATGATATTTTTCGCCTTGGCCCGGTAATAGCCGCACTTGTGAATATCCTGTTCCAGTTCCGCGGGAGAGGCGGAAGCAAAATCCGCCGCCGATCTGTATTTCCGGAAAAGATCGGCTGTTACGATATTGACCATGCGGTCCGTGCACTGTGCGGAAAGAATTGTCGCCACCAGAAGCTGAAGAGGATTCGCATGTTCCAGCGCGCATTTCTGCGGACCGTAGATCCCGTTCAGTTCCTCATAGATTCTGTTGATTTTTTCTTTTTTTCGCGATGGCATGCCGGGTCCCGCTGATTCACTATTTTGTGTTGTCCTGTTTGAAAACTCTCAGGAGCTCCTCTGCGGAGGTGACAGCCGTGCCGATTTTTCCGACGACGATTCCTGCCGCATGATTGGCAATTTCCGCCGCTTCCGGATCGGTTGCCCCGGCGGCGCGGCAGAGGGTATAGGCCGCAATGACCGTATCGCCTGCGCCGGAGACATCAAACACCTCTTTGGCTTTGGTCGGAATAGCCAGCACGGTTTTCCCTTTTTTGAAGAGCGCCATTCCCTGTGCACCGAGAGTGATGAGCAGGGAGTCGCATTTCCAGTCTGCGAGGATTTTCTCCGCGACTTTTTTCAGGTTTTCGTCCTGTTCCACCGGAGAGACTGCATCGCGGCAGTACATGCCGGCAAGACCGAACGCCTCCGAACGGTTCGGGGTCATGATGGAAAGCCCCTCAACCTCCATCGGGTGTCCCGGATGGGGATCAAGCGAAGTGTAGATGCCGTATTCACCGGCGAGATGCGTGATTCTCTGAACCATTTCCCGGTCGAGGAGTCCCTTGTTGTAGTCCTCAAAGATCAGGGCGTCGATTTTCCGTTTCCGGATGAGTTCGGAGAGTCTTTTTTCCATTTTGTCGGTGATGTCCTGCGAGACGGGCGAGACATCTTCGAAATCGATTCGGACGATCTGCTGGGATGCCGCCATGACCCGCATTTTTTCCGTGGTTCTGCGCTGCGGATCCACCAGAATATGCGCTGCGTCGATCTTATCCTCTTCGAGCAGATGCTTCAGGCTTTTTCCCGGTTCGTCGCGCCCGATGACTCCGAATGCCGAGGCGCTCCCTCCGAGCGCCGTGATGTTGCGCATGACGTTCGCCGCGCCTCCAAGACGCGAACTTCTGTTTTTGACGTTGAGCACCGGAACCGGTGCCTCCTGGGACATGCGGTTGGCAGAACCGGTCAGATACACATCCAGCATCAGATCGCCGATGACCGCGATGTTCCGTCCGCAGCAGTTGTTCAGGATTTCCCGGAAGCGCTTGAAAGAAATGGCCATGGATGGAATTACCTCAGTTGAATTGCTTTTTATCGAGCGCATCCAGTTTTGTTTCGAGCGCTTTGATAATCGGTGTTGTATCGAAAGTTTCCCGCTCAATGAAATAGCGGTTGGTGTTCCAGGAGTTGACGATGGCGGAGATTCTCATCAGCAATGCATCGAGTTCTTTGATCTGCGCCATGGAGAGTTTCTCCTGATTTTCGCGCATGTAGATCGCCAGAATGTCCAGAGAGGAACGGATGAGTTCAATTTCCCCTTTTTGCAACGTGGTCTTTTTGGACGTATTGCATTGATATCGGAGAGCATCAGCCAGTTCAGTGATTCTCTGGCGCGCCACATGCTTCTGCATGGCGTTCTCCCGGCGCAGCTGCACCGGGAGCCAGAAGACCAGATAGAGTTCAAATACGACGATCGCCGTGAACATGATGACGGCGGTGAACGTGATAAAATCCTTTTTCCTTTTACAGGAGTATCTGGAAGTGATGTCGGATTTCATTTGAACTCTGTCCTTTGCTGCCGGATTACCAGGGAAGCTGCCATTCGCCGCGTTCGTAGAGGAAGTTCAGCGCGACGGAAACGCCGGAGAGTTCTCCGATCGTGCGGCCGAGTTTGCTGGGCAGGATTTTGCATGCATTCACATGCTGCGGCCAGGTATATTTCGGCAGTTTTTCGAGCAGCGGCTTCATGAAGAGGTCGCCCGTGTGGACCGCGATGGTGCCGAGGACGATCACTTCCGGATCGAAGATGTTCATCAGACTGCCGATGCCCTGTGCATTGTGTTCCATCATATCTTCCCAGAAACGGACGGCGTAATCATCGCCTGCGCGGACTGCTTTTTCCAGAACGGCATTGTCGATTTTGGAGAGATCTCCTTCGACGAGTTTAGTAATCATGCTGAGTTCCGGTTTCTTTGCGAGTTCTTCGCGGATATGGTTTGCCGTTGCGAGTCCGCCGCAGAATGCTTCATAGCAGCCTGTGAGTCCGCAGTTGCATTTCGGTCCGTGGGGATCGAGGCAGAAGTGGCCGACCTCTCCGGCAAGGTATTTGCTGCCGCGGACGAGTTTTCCATTGCAGATGATTCCTCCGCCGATACCGGTGCTCATGGTCAGATAGAGCATGTTTTTGCAGCCCTGTCCGGCGCCGAAGATCCACTCGGCAAGTCCGGCCCCGTTTGCGTCGTTGTCGAAGAACGCCTCGGTCTGGAACTCTTTGGCGAGATAGTCACGGATGGGCACGTCATCCCAGCCGTTCATGTTGCAGGGGGAGCAGATGAGTCCTTTTTCGAAGTCCATCGGAGAAGGGGAGTCGATTCCGATGGCGCGGAGCTGGTCGCCGGCGATTCCGGCTTCCTTGAGAAGGCGTTTTCCTTCTTTGACGAGATCGGGGAGGACCTCGTCCGGTTTGCGCATCCGGTTGTCCACTCTTCCCGATGCGAGAATTTTACCATCGCTCATCGCCAGGCAGACCGCGATCTTGGTTCCACCGATGTCAAATCCGAGGACCGGAAATGAATTGCTCATTTTTTTACTCCTTTTTTGCCGTTTTCTCATCAACTGTTGTTTGAAAATTTGCCTTCCAGCAAGTAGTTTTATATAGTAAGAACTATACTTTAGCACAACAAACGACATTTTAAACAGGAAAATCGGAGTTTTTATCAGAATGAGCAGCTTTTTTTCATTTTTCACCCTTCCGCCCGTAGCCGACGGTTCGATTTATTACGCCTTTATCCACTCCGATGCCATGGGACAGGGCATTGTGATCGTTCTTGCTCTGATGTCGGTTGCCACCTGGACCCTGATGCTGGAAAAGGGCATCGGATTGAACCGGGCCTACAAGGGATCGCGCAGATTCATCGAGGAGTTCCGGCAGAAGCGCAATCCGATGTCGATGCGCAACCGCGCTGAAAACGATCCATCTCCCGTGGCGCGCATTTACGAAAGCGCGTATGCGAGAATCTGTCAGCTCCATGGCGACGAACAGCATATGATGTCCGCCGGACGGCGTGTCCTGAATGATGTCGAACTGGAGGTGATCCGAGCCACGATGGAGGAAAATGTCGCCGACCAGATCCTGAAACTGGAAGATAAGATCATTGTTCTGATGACTGCTGTAAGTATCAGTCCGTTTCTCGGACTGTTCGGTACGGTCTGGGGCATCATGCTTGCGTTCACCGAGATGGCGATGGCGGGCCGGCCCGATATTCAGACTCTTGCTCCGGGCGTCAGCGGAGCGCTGCTGACAACCGTGCTCGGACTGTTAGTCGCGATTCCGTCCCTGGTCGGTTACAACACCATCACGTTTTACATCAAGCAGGTGACGGTTCACATGGACAATTTTGTCGAAGAGTTCATCGCAAAGCTCAAGATCGAGCAGCTGGAAAACTCCGAACCGCCGGAGACCGGAAAGGAGGAGTGAGTCATGGCGCGCAAACACAGATTTCCCAATCAGCCGTTCGACCAGATCAATGTGACCCCTCTGATTGACACGCTGTTTTTTCTACTGATCATCTTTATGATTACGGCTCCTCTTCTGGAGTACAGCATGGATGTGACGCCGCCTTCCAATAATGCTTCGGAGATCAAGACCGACGACTATTCCAAGATCGTCAATGTCAAGGCCGACGGCACCATTCTCTTTGAAAATCACACCGTTAACATGCAGGAACTCGTGAAGCGCCTGAAGGAGCTCCGCGACAGCAGCCGGAAATACAACTTTTTCCTTCGCGCCGATGAAAATCTCCGTTACGGCACCGTGATCGACATTCTGCGCACCATCAAGAATGCCGGCTTCACGGATCTTTCTCTGATCACCTCCTCCGAGGAGTAGGCGCTTCGATGATGACGTTTCCGAAACAGATGCGGGTATTTCCGGTTCTTTCCCGGGATTTTATCGGCAAGGGGATGAAACGGTTCATTTTCTGGACCGTTCTTGTTCTTCACTGTTCCGTTTTTGTGCTTCCATTCTGCTGGTATCTTCTTATGACGTGGCTGAATCCTCCGCAGAAGGCGATCAGCGTGACTCTGGTGGAAAATCCGACTTCGGAACCGTTCAGTAAACGCGGAATGCCCTCCAATGCCGGAAAGCAGACCGAATCGGATGCGCGGAAAGAGGTTGCCGCTCCGCCCGAGATCGGCGATATTCCGGATCTGCCGGGCAATATTCCTGATCTTCCGGATGTGCCGGATGTCCCCAAACTCAAACGACCGAAACCGAAGGAGGTTCCGGTCCAGACGAAAAAGCCGCCGATCAAAACCTCTCCCGCCAGAGAGCCGACTCCTTCGGTGAAGAGACCCGTTACCACGCGGAAAACGACAGCTCCGCCGAAGCGTCAGTCCATGGAGGACCAGATCCGTGAATGGCGGAAGCAGCATGGCGGCAAGCGTGTGCGTGTCACCAGAAATACGAATCCTGCGGGCGGAACCGGTTCTTCCGCGCGGAGTCGGGAACTGGCAGGCATTGCCGATGATATTTCGGATATGATCGGCAACGGCGGCACCGCGGATTCCGGCGCGGGCGGCGTTTACGACCGCTATAATGCGATCATGACCAACTACATTCAGACGCGCTGGCGTCCCTATAAACCGGATTCGATTGCGCTGCGCGGAACAAAACCGGTTGTGCAGCTGTCTTTCCTGATCGAAGGATCCGGCAGGATTCTGCGGAAGTCGATTGTGAGACGATGCGGAATTCCTGCGGTGGATGCGGCTGTGGAGTCGTTTCTGCGCAGTCTGACGGTTCTGCCGGCTCCTCCGGACCGCAAGCGTCAGGTCCTTACTCTGAATCTTGAGGTCGAGCCCGCGCGTGGGGTTTGACCGGAAGCCCGCGGAATGCGGAAAATGAGGTATGCATGAATAACAAACGTTATCTGGAAGTTGTTTTTACCATCGGGCTTGTGGTGATCGCCGTGATCGGATACGCGCTGGTCGCCGCGCTGGACCGGACCCGTTTTGAAATAGAGAAACTGCATGTCACGGTCCGGGAACTGAAGGAGAAAATGGATTCCGGCGGATATCGTCCCATTTCGGGAGAGGTTGTCCGTTCCGATGCCGCTTCCGGAGCGGTTCCGCTGGCAAATGCGGAGTTCTATGACCGGAATGCGGTTCCCGGGGATCGTTTTGTCACATCGATTGCCTCTGATACGAAAAACATGAACTACATCATCAACAATGAGGCGACCATTGGTACGATCTGGAGCAAGGCGATGGATTCCCTTGCCGAACTGAACTATCAGGATTTGAAGACGTTCGAACCGCAGCTTGCGGAGTCGTGGAGCATGTCTGAAGACGGGCTGACCTATCGGATCAAGCTCCGGAAAGGGGTTCTCTGGCACGATTTCACCGATCCTGTGACGGGAAAGGTCTGGAAGGATGTTCCCGTGACTGCCGCCGATTTCAAATTTTATATCGATGTCGTGAAAAATCCGAAAGTGGATGCTGCTCCTGTGCGGACCTATCTTCAGGATCTGGAGAAGGTGAATGTGATCAATGATTACGAGTTTGAGGTGGTCTGGCGGAAGAAATATTTTCTGTCGCTGGATATGACGCTCGGCCTTCAGCCGCTTCCCCGTCATTTCTACCATGCGTATGAGGGGCCGTTTGATCCGGAGCGGTTCAACAATGATAACGAACGCAACCGGATTATTGTCGGCTGCGGTCCTTACCGGTTTGTCAAATGGGACAAGGGACGGCGCGTTCTGATGACCCGCTGGGAGAAGTATTACGGAAAGAATCTTGGCGTCATGCCTGCGATCAAGGATATTTCCTTTGATGTGATTCAGCATCCGAACACGCGCCTTCAGGCATTGATCTCGAAGGATCTGGATGAGGCGGGGCTTCAGCCGGATCAGTGGGTTAACCGGACTGATGTTCCGGCGTTCGGAAAGGACGGCTATCTGGATAAGATCAAGTTTCCGCAGCTTGCCTATAATTATCTTGGGTTCAATTTGACGAATCCGATTTTCAAGGATGCCGGAACGCGTGTTGCGCTGAGTCACCTGGTGAATCGTGAACGGCTGGTGAAGGATGTCTATCACGGACTTGCGCGTCCGGTTTCAGGACCGTTTTTCCCGGATGGCGAGGCTTACGACAAGTCCATTCAGCCCTATCCCTTCTCGGTGGAGACGGCAAAAAAGATGCTCGCCGACGCCGGTTGGAAGGATGTCGATAACGACGGCATTCTGGAACGCGACGGCCGTAAACTCAAATTCACGGTCATGTATCCGAACGCCGCTCCGACCTATCAGCGGATGCTGGCGATGATCAAGGAAGATATGGCGAAGGCCGGTGTGCAGATGGATCTGCTTGGTCTGGAATGGTCGGTCTGTGTGCAGCGGCTTGAGAAGAAGCGTTTTGATGTCTGTGCTCTCGGCTGGCTTGGCGGCATCAAGCCGGATCCGTATCAGATCTGGCACTCCAGCCAGGCGGATCTGGAATCCTCCAGCAATCACATTCAGTTCAAGAATCCGGAGGCGGATAAGCTTATTGAAGAGCTGCGCATCACGTTTGATCCGGCGAAGCGTCAGGTTCTTTATCATCGTTTTCACCGTCTGATCCACGAGGAGCAGCCGTATATCTTTCTGTTCTCCTCTTATTCTCTGAATGCGTTGAACCGCAGATACCGCAATGTGCGGGTGTTCCCGCTGGGGTATCAGATGAATTTGTTCTGGACCCCGAAGGCGGAGCAGATGCGTGTGCCGGGAATTTAAAATAGAAACAGAGGCAGGGAAAACAATACCGCTCCAACTAGATAAGGTACT
This sequence comes from uncultured Lentisphaeria bacterium, assembly GCA_905197955.1. GTDB lineage: Bacteria > Verrucomicrobiota > Lentisphaeria > Victivallales > UBA1829 > UBA1829. The sequence goes on from CAJKAR010000012.1 coordinate 79,091, forward strand.
GTAAAGTCTTGGCGACTTTGATGTATTTAACGTTCAGAGGATGTTACCCTGCCTCCTGAGAGTACTTATACCATCATCCGCGGAAAAAGCAAGTGGAATGAACAAAAAAAATGGAAATGCGAAAAAAAGTATGTGCGGCGGTGATTCGCCGTAATGGGCGGACGCTGATCTGCAGTCGTCCGAAGGCGACAATTCTGGGCGATAAAATGGAGTTTCCCGGAGGAAAAGTCGAGCCGGGGGAGTCGTTGAACGAATGCATCGTCCGCGAACTGAAAGAGGAGCTGAATGCAGAGATCCTTCCGCTGGATGTGATTCATGAGATTGAGCACCCCTATCCCTCCGGTATCCTGAATATTCTTTTCATCCGCTGTCTTCTGTTGGATGACTCTAAGCTCGAACCACGGGATGGGCAGGAGTTTCGCTGGGTCAGGACCAGTGAGCTTGGATCGATCGATTTCCTTCCGGCGGATCTTCCATTTGCGCGTCTTCTGGCGGAAGCCGCGGATTGAGATTTATTTTTCCGGAGCTTTTATTTTTTCCGGATCGTTGTTTTCCTCGGGTGGGGGAGGGGGCAGTTCGATCGGTTTGCGTTCGACCTTGTCGGTCGGCAGGTTTTCCGGGGCAGGGCTGTCGTTTTCCGATTTTGCATCGGGAAGCTGGATTGCGTTTTCCACGGAGGACCCGGGTTCCGATGGCGTCGAAGGAACGGATTTCTTTGCTTTGCCCTGGACAGAATCCAGGAATGAGGCAAGACGGTATTTGAACAAAACCCGTGCATTGGAATTGTCGATATGAGAGCCATCCCCGGCATCGGATTCCGCAATCGAACGGAGCTTGGATGCCGCTCCGCCGATATCATAGCGGAAGACAAAGAATCCGATTGCTCCCGCCAGAATAAGAACGGTCAGCAGGAAAAAGCAGAACTTCATGAAGCTCAGGAACAGCGCGACAAAATCGAATCCTTTCCTGGGCGGCGGCAGAGAGGAATCTTCCTCCTCTTCGGAGTCGTTTTCCCGGTATGGTCTTCCGCATTCGGGACAGGCGGATTGTCTGTTTCTGTTCCGGTGTTTTGGGGTGGCGGGAGTGTCAACGGGGGCATCAACGGGGGCGCCGCAATGAGGGCACGCCGTTGCTTTATCGGAAACTTTTCCGCCGCATTCTGAACATTTGAGAAGCATGCTGTCTCCGGATTTTTATCTTGAAGGAATGACCAGTTCGCGCATGATGGAGGGAATCTGCGGAGGGGTCAGCGATTCGAGCTGTCCGGCATCGAAACTGTTGACCGGAGGAGTCCGGACTTCTGCAGCTGTTCCCGCCTGGCGCTGTTCCGGGACAGTCGTAGTCGTCCGCTGCTGACGGAGAGAGACGGTCAGCAGAATGATTCCCGCGATAATCAGAACCAGAACCAGTGCCGCCGCAGAGACCACCAGATAGAAGATCTTGTTGATGCGTTTTTCCTCTTCCTCATTTTTCTGCACATCCTGTTCGAGATGCTGGATCAGCTGTTCCGGGACATCCTCATGGGTTCCTGCTGATTCGCGGATCTTCCGGAGCGCGATGTTTCTGCTCTCCTCGTTCAGATTGTAGACTCCGCAGAGCGTGCGGACATAGGTGCTCGGAAAGATTCCGGAAGGCAGACTCTTGAAATCGTCCGATTCCAGCGCTTCGATATAGTTTTTCTTGATCCGGGTTGCCGCCGAAGCCTGCTCCAGACTCATTCCCGCCTGTTTTCTGGCGTTCTGCATGAGTTTGCCGATGGTGGATGTGGCGGGATCCGCCGTGATTGCAATTTTATTGCGGTCCATATCCGGCGGGATGATGGCTTCCCGAGTCCTGATTTTTCCATAGCGCGGACTGGAAGAGGGAAGGGGACGTGCCGTCTTGAGTTTTTCCTTTTCTTCCGGCTGGTTGGGGGCCGCCGGCGCTGGAGATGTTTTTTTCTCGGAGAATGTGGTGCCGGCATCTTCCGGAGGACGTGCGGTCATTGAGGTTTCCGGCTGGGGGGCCTCCGTGGAAATTTCAATTTCGGATTCGTTTTCTTCGTGAGGAGTTTTCCCCTGAACAATGATCGGGTCCTGAATTTCGGGTGCTTCCGGACGGGGCAGATAGCTGGCAGGGGCTTCCTCGGCTCTGGAGAGAATTTCCTGCTGCGGCTCGACTGCTCCGCCGACGGGGGCGACAAATGCGGTCGGACCTGCCTCTTTCAGTCTGCTTTCGATGAAGGCCTCGGTCACCTGCTGAGAGAGCGGCGGAGGCTGGGCGGAGATGACTGTATCTTCCGAAGGCACCGCAGAGACAGCTTCTGTTTCATTCCGTTCTTCGAACAGCGGCTTGACCGGGGGATTTTCGGTTGCGGGAAACAGCGGTTTCGGCGCACCGGTCCCGGAATGAGACGCCGGAGCGCTGTCGTTGGAGAAAAGATCGTCTTCCGTGTATCCGTCCTTCCGGACTCCGTTTTCTTCATTCATAGTCATGATCCGTCCTGTTTTATTGGTATTCATTTGTTTCGATCAGATCGTCCAGAATCAGGATATCCCGTTTCTGTCCGCCGGGGAGGGGGGCGCTGATGATGCCGCGCTGTTCGAGCTGATCCATCAGCTCGGCCGCCCGGTTGTATCCGATAACGAGACGGCGCTGGAGATAGGAAGTGCTGGCCTTGCGTTCATTGATAATGATCTCAAGGGCTTTCCGCATCAGATCGCTGTCGCCCGGTTTGAGATATTTGGCTGCGATGGAATTGACGGCCGCGGAGGAAACGGCTCCACTCGCATCCTCATCTTCGCCGCCCATTTCATAGACGCTTCCTTCATCGCCGTTCATATGATTGTGCACGGTGTATTTGTTTTTGCCTTTTTTCTTGGGATTGTCCTCGTCGCCTTCCTGGATCTCGGCTTCCGCAACGACTTTGCTGTCGAATTTCTGTTCCACCTGTGCGGAGACAAAATCAACGACTCTCTGAATTTCCGGATCGGAGACCATGGATCCCTGTACACGTTCCATGCCTTCGCCTCCGGGGGCGAGGAAGAGCATATCGCCTTTACCGAGGAGTTTTTCGGCGCCGACCGTGTCCAGAATCACGCGGCTGTCGATTCCGGAACCCACGCGGAACGAGATCTTGGTCGGCAGGTTCGCTTTGATGACACCTGTGATGATGTCTTTTCTCGGCGTCTGTGTCGCAATGACGAGATGGATTCCGGCGGCACGGCCTTTCTGGGCGATTCGGCAGATGGAGGTTTCCACATCGGCCTTTGCCTCTGTCATCATGATATCGGCGAGCTCGTCGATGATCACTACAAGCAGCGGCAGTTTCTGCGGAATCACATTGCCGTGTTCATCCAGTTCCGGTTCCGGCGGAATCGGACGGTTGTTGAAGCTTTCCAGATTTTTCGCCTTCACCGCCGCAAGAATCTGATAGCGCCGTTCCATTTCATTCACTCCCCAGCGCAGGGCGAGCGGAACCAGTTTCGGATCGTTGACCACAGGCGTAATCAGGTGCGGAAGAGGACGGTACATTGCAAGTTCCACGAATTTCGGGTCCACCAGGATCAGACGCAGATCATAGGGCGAGAACTTGCAGAGCAGACTCATGATGAGGGTGTTCATGCAGACGCTTTTTCCGCTTCCGGTTGATCCGGCGATCAGCAGATGCGGCGCTTTCGCCAGATTGGCAATGACGGCTTTTCCCGCGACATCGCGTCCGAGAATAATCGGAATGTTGCTGGCTCCGGCTTTGGCTTTTTTCCAGTCCTCGCCCTCCATGATGGAGCGGATGTAGACATTGGTCGAGACCTTGTTCGGAACTTCGACTCCGACCGCGTTTTTCCCGGGAATCGGCGCAAGGATACGCACACTTTCCGCCTGCATTTCCATGGCGATGTTGTTGGTGATGCTCGTGACCTTTTCCACTTTTACGCCCGGTTCCAGAGAGACATCGAAACGGGTGATGCGGGGACCAATGACAATATCGGAGACTCGTCCGTCGATGCCGAAGCTGTCGAGGGTTGCCTGGAGGATCTCCTGCGTGCGGGCAAGATGTTCCCGGTCTTCCGTTTTGGCATCCTGTACGGCATCGAAGAGTTTGATGGGCGGCAGACAGTAGTCTGCATGGGAGAGGTTCCCCGTGGTCGGCTGCGACTGCGATGCCGTGATGTGCGACCGCTGATTCGAGCCGTTCATGGCATTCGTAATTCTCGGCTGCGGAAGCGGCTGATCGGGATGCTGCCGCGTCTGCGGTTCCGCTGCCACATGGCCTTCAAAATTGCTGTATGTTGCCGGAGGCGGTGTTCTTCTTGGTTCGGGCTGCGGTTCCGGAAGCGCAGGTTCCGGTTCGGGGGCCGCGGGCATCGGATCGGGATCAAAGGGTGGTTCTCCATCGTCTTCCTGTGGATCCGGTTCGAAGGATTCCTGCTCCTCGGGTTCGGGGGGAAGTTCCGGGCGATAGGGTTCTTTTTTCTGGAATTTTGCCTGCGGTTTCATGGAGGCGGCGGGACGCAGAGGCTGATCCTCGTCCTCTTCTTCCGCGTTCTTTTTGCGGACGCTGATTTTGAGGTCAAACTTGGAAAGGAGAATATCCTTCCAGTCCGCCAGAAAGACGAAGACGAGTCCGCAGAGCAGAAAGGTCATGGCGACAATCAGGGTCCCGACCGTCCCGATGTGCCTGCGGATGAGCCCCGCCGGCAGATAGTCGTTTCCGGGAGCCGCGAGTTTTGATCCGATGACCCCTCCAGAAAGTGCCAGTTCCGGCGCTTGTGAGTGTCCGATTCCGAGCTGTTCGGTCCACTGCACCATATCCTGCGGCCACATTGCCATCAGGATCGTGATGCCGAGAATAATTGCGGCAAGGGCTCCGATGTATCCTTTGCGTTTTGTCGGGATGCGGATGAAACTTCTGCCCAGGCAGAACAGAAGGAACAGTGTGATCGGATAGATCGCCAGTCCGAACAGATAGAACAGTATGCGTGCGATTTTTGCTCCGACCGGTCCGATGAGATTCTGAATGGGTTCATCGCTTCCGTGTTCCAGCACGGCAAGATCCGCCTGATTGTGCGACAGTATGGACAGAACAAACAGGAGAAGGAGAATCAGAATCAGCACATATCTGAATTTGAATTCTCTCTTTTCCTCTATCATTTCTCCGGGCATGCAAAAACCTCCAGAATCCGTTGATTTCATGACTAGGAAACATAGTCCGTTTCGGCTGTTTTTCAACCTGTTTTCTGAAAATATTTGACGGGAAATCAAAAGCGGGCCGCCTTCCGTTTTTGACTGGAAGGCGGCTCTGCGAAAGGAATCCGCATTCGCGGATGAGGGGTTCTCTTATTTGCCGTCCATCATGGCGGTGATGTCGGCAGACGGATCGGTGATTCCACGGATCTGGAAGGTATCCGCCAGCACTTTGGCAACTCCGGGGGAGAGAAACGCCGGGAGGGTCGGCCCGAGACGGATTCCCTTGAATCCGAGCGACAGAAGCGCCAGCAGAACCGCAACCGCTTTCTGCTCATACCACGCAATATCGAAGGAGAGCGGCAGTTCATTGACATCCTTCAATCCGAACGCCTCTTTCAGTTTCAGGGCAATGACCGCCAGACTGTAACAGTCATTGCATTGTCCCGCATCCAGAACCCTCGGAATACCGTTGATCGTTCCGAGATTGAGCTTATTGTAGCGGTATTTGGCGCATCCCGCGGTCAGGATCACGGTATCCGGAGGAAGCGTCTGTGCAACGTTTGTGAAATACTCTCTGCTTTTCTGGCGTCCGTCACATCCCGCCATGACGATAAAGCGGCGGATGGCTCCCGTTTTTACCGCGTCGATGATCGAGTCCGCCAGACTCAGAACCTGATTGTGTGCAAACCCTCCGATCACTTCTCCGTTTTCGAGTTCTTCCGGTGGCGGACAGGTCTTGGCCAGTTCGATGATCGCGGAGAAATCTTTGGGTTTTCCGTTCTGGCGGTCTGCAATGTGTGGGACCCCCGGATAGCCCGCCATGCCTGTTGTGAAAATCCGGTTCCGATAGCTCTCCTGAACGGGAGTAATGCAGTTCGTAGTCATCAGAATCGGGCCGCGGAAGGAGGCAAATTCCTGATTCTGGCGATGCCATGCGTTGCCGTAGTTCCCGTAGAGGTGCGGATATTTTTGAAATTCCGGATAGGAGTGGGCGGGGAGCATTTCGCTGTGGGTATAGATGTCGATTCCCGCATCCGCGCTCTGGTCGAGGAGTTCTTGGAGGTCGCGGAGATCGTGTCCGGAGATCAGAATGCCGGGACGTTTGCCAACCCCGGTCCGGACCCTGGTCATTTTCGGATGACCGTAGGCTTCCGTATTGGCCGCATCCAGAAGAGCCATGGTTTTGACCGCGATACTGCCGCATTCCAGAACAAGACCGGTCAGAACGGCAGGATCCGTTTCCTTCGCTGCTGCCGCAAGAGCTTTGAAGAAGAAACCATAGATTTCATCGCTTTCTTTACCGAGCATTGCCGCGTGATCGGCGTAGGCGGCGATTCCTTTCAAACCGTAAGTCAGAAGTTCGCGGAGCGAGCGGAGATCCTCGTTTTCACAGGCAAGGACTCCGCACGGGACTTCGGGTGCATTGGGGCCGATGAGTTCTTTTGCCCGGTTGATCTGCTGCTGAATGCGCTCTTCATCAAAGTTCGCGTTGGTGATTGTCAGAAAGAGCGACTGGGCGATAAAGAGTCCGAGTTCCCGGTCCGGCTGGCGGGTCAGGGCAAGACGTTTCAGTTCGCAGATGAGCTCATCCATCCGGTTGGCTGTTTCGGCTTTTTTTCCACAGACTCCCATGAGGGTGCAGCCGCTGTTTTTTGCCGTTTCCTGACATTGGAAGCAGAACATTCCCATGATACCTCTCCTTATTTTGGGGTTATTGTTTGATCCGGCCGTCGAGTCCGACGATCTTCACATTGATTTCCATTGTTTTGCCGGCCGCTTTCAACGCCTCTTCGACGATGGCTGTGGTTCCGCCGCAGCAGGGAACTTCCATCCGAGCCACTGTGATCGACCGTATCTCATGGAGACGGAAAATTTCCGCGAGTTTTTCCACATATTCATCCGTTGCGTGATCCAGCTTCGGACAGAAAACAATCAGGATTCTGCCGTCGAGAAACTCCCTGTGAAACCCTCCGAACGCATGCGCAACGCAGTCTGCCGAGATCAGCAGATCGGCTCCTTCGAAATATTCCGCCGCCGGATTCAGCAGCTTCAGCTGTACCGGCCACTGCCGCAGCGCCGAAGGTGAGTGTTCCGGTTTTGCCTGTTCCGTTCTGGCGATCCGTTTTGCCATAGTGCCCGGACATCCGCAGGGAAGTCTGCCCTGAGATTCAAGCGCAGGTGCCGGGATTCCTTTCTCGTTCAAAAAGGCGATTGCCGTTTCAAGCAGTTTGCTTTCCCCATGATCTTTCAGGTGCTTGAGGTGCGCTTTGATTGTCGCTGGCCCCTGGCGGATGATGTTTTCCATGACTTTCCGTTCGTCATAGGGTTCCGCCTCCCGCTCCACCACGGAAATTGCTCCGAGAGGACATTCGCCGATACAGGCTCCGAGACCGTCGCAGAACAGATCGCTGACCAGTCTTGCTTTGCCGTCAATCAGCTGCAGCGCTCCTTCCGGACAGTTCGGCATGCATTTTCCACAGCCGTTGCATTTCGTCTCATCAATCTGGATGATTTTCCGTTTCATTGTTCACCTCCTTGTTTGTGAATAATCACTAACTTTTGTTCGCTAAAAAAAACTCACCGCAGTATTTTGCGCAACGCGGAGAGGAGTTCTTCTCCTTCGGCCTGAAGATCGAAAGCCTGATTCGACATGCCCCACTGCTTGATCAGCAGGCGGACCGGACCGAAGACAAGACGGAAGAGCAGATCTGCATCAATATCTCTGCGGATTTCTCCAAACTCCTGTGCTTCCTGAAAGAATTGATGCAGCTTGCTTCTGTGCCGGTGCATCAGATTCAGAAGCAATTCGGAATATTCCGGATCGTCCAGAAACAGCTCTTCCGCGAACATGACTCTGGCGAGAGAAGGATTGTCCATGACCTGCCGGATACGGCTCCGGATAAAGGTGTCAATTCCTTCCAGTCCTTTCCGGTCTGTTTCCGGCGAGACTCCTTCATCGAACTTCCGGATCATGGCCTTCACGATTTCCGATTTGTTGCGGAAATGACGGTAGAGGGCCGGTTCCGTGATTCCCAGCTGCCCGGCTATGTTTTTGATCGTGAGCTCTTGAATACCTCCTTCTGCCGTCAGGCGAAGAGCGGTATCGATGATCTCATTTTGCCGATTGGTCAGTGTCATTGGCATCCTTTGTTAGTTATCAATCACTAACAATATAGTCTGAAAAAACAAAATGTCAAATCCGGAAAGGAAGAAACAGAAAATTTTTTTAATTCTGATAAGATCCATAAGGAGTCAATTCCCAGTTTGCCCGCGAATTGAACGGTTTAGGATTGACCCCGCGGCGCTCCTGAGGGGTATTAAAGAATTCGCAGCCGCAGAGGAGAAGAGCAAGAAGAAGCAGAATTGCAAAAGAGAAGATTTTCATAGTGATTAAAAAGAAAAAACGAGTCTGCCGTATGACAGACTCGTTTTGTTGTGTTTGCTTAGAACGGAAGCATTCCGTAGATATGCATTTCCATGACCTGGAAGACAAGTGCCGCAATGATCAGCAGAAGCGACAGGACGGAAGTGATTGTAAAGAGAATTGAATTATGCATGTTTCAACTCCTTGATTATTTCTTTTCCGCCGCTTTTGCGCGAGCCTCTTTGATCTTGAGGTTGGCTGCGGTATCTTCGGTTGTGAAGTAGACTGCATCGCCAGGCTGTACGCTGAGTTCCTCGGAAGGAATGGAGGCCTTGTCGATATTTGCAACCGCGTAGTTGTCTCCGACCTGCGTTACGACCACTTTTGCGATGAACTGGGGTTTATCGGTAGCGAGGTTTCTAGCAACCGTGATGGTATAGCCGGGAAGCAGATCCATATAGAGGACTTTGCTTTCCTTTTTGAATTTCTTGACGACCGGGATTTTGGCACCGAGGTTGAGCACCACAAATCCCCAGCGGCTGTTGACCTGTTCGACTTTGCCCTGAATCTTGCTGTAAAGTTCCATATCGCTGGGCGGGAGTCCGCCATCGGGATTGAGAAGGAGGGAGAGCTTCTTGATTTCGGCATCTTTCTGCCGGATGGTCGCATTGAGGTCGTTAATGCGTTTATCCTTGTTTTTGCCTTCGTTGATTTTCTGATCTCTTTCCCGTTTGACCTGGGCGAGTTCGCGTCTGGTCTTATTGAGATCATCTCTCATTTTGTTGACGCCCTGCTGGAGCTTTTTGAGAGCATCGGCATAGTTGTTGCCGCCGAGCTGAGGGGCAGGGGCTCCGACCGTTCTGGCGATCTGAGCAAAATTCTGGTTATAGACATTGATGCGGTTTTTCATGGCGTTGACCGCATTGGTGAACTTTCTAGCGACTTCGGTCGGATTCTTTTTCAGTTCGCCAACGGAAGTATTTGCTCCTGCGCTTCCGGAGATACGGACATAATCATTGAAGATTCCGGCGTTGCGGTCGGCGGTTCTCTTTGCTCCGCTGACGATCTGCTGCTGTTTTGCTGCGGAGGTGTCCAGTTTTTCCAGATCGGCGGTTTTCACGTCATTGATTTCCGCGTATTTTCCGACCTGATTCAAGGCTTCCGCGAGAGCATCGCGCTGGGCGATGATTTTCTTGGCGCCTTCCGGAAGTTTCGGGAGGGCTTTTTCCAGTTCCGAAAGATCCGTTTTGTTGAATTGTTTGTGGTTCAGTTTCTCCGAGCTAAGTTCGACTGCCAATTTTGTTCCGGATTTTGCATCCAGATTTTTAGCCGTTTGGTTGATTGTCTGGGCCATTTGCTCCCACCCGCTGACAAGCTTTTCCCGCTTGTTGAAAAGCAGATAAGAGAACACCACTGCCGCAATGGCAAACACCAAGACCAAGATATTGACAATCCTGTTTACAACGCGCATCTTTTACTCCTAAGTTTATTATATTAATTATTTTATCTTTTCCGTATTATAAGTCCGGCATAAACTTACAATAGATATCGGAGGATGTCAAATCCGTTTTTCAAAAAAAATAGAGCTTTTTTGCGGATTTTTCATTGATTTCCTCTTTTTTTCCCTTATTTTTTCTTTGGAAAGGGGTTTTTGCATGTTTCAAATTGATCAAATCAATGTCGGAGGATTCGATTCCAACTTTTCCTATCTCGTCAGAAACGGCAATGCGGCAGCGGTGATTGATCCGTGCGGAGAGATCGAAAAGATCCGTACCGCATGGGAGAAGGAAAAGCGGATGACACCCTCACTTTCTCCGGTTTATATTCTTTTGACTCATTCGCATCGGGACCATGTTTCGGGGGTGGCGGAAGTCCGGACATTTTTTGATGCTCCGGTCTGCGCTTCTCTTTTTACCGACTATCCCTGCGATCGGAAACTGAGCGACGGAGAGCATCTGCCATTCGGAAATGGTTTTCTGGAATGTATTCATACTCAGGGACATACACGGGATTCCGTCTGTTACAGGTTCTCCGATAATTCCGCTCTCTTTACCGGAGATACACTTTTCATCGGCTGCTGCGGCTTCTGTCAGGCGGAACCGATGTTTCAGTCGATGACCCGCCTGAGGGCGCTGCCGGATTCCCTGATCGTCTATTCCGGACATAATTACGGCAATGTGCCAAGCGATTCTCTCGGCAACCAGAAGAAAGTGAATCCGTATTTATCCGCCGGAACTTTTTCTCTTTTCCGGGAACGGCTGCGCCATCTGGAGTGAATCAGGCGGGAAACAGGAGATTTTTGATTCCCTGGAAAATCATCTGAGCGGCAAATGCGGAAAGGAAAAGGCCCGTGACTTTGCTGATGATCGTGATCCCTTTCCGTTTCAGGATCTCTTCCGCCTTGTTGCCAAGGGTCAGAAGCAAAGTCAGTGCGGCTATTGCCAGCAGAAGCGAGGAGAGATTGCGGATCATGGGCATCCATTCTGTCAGATCGGCTCCCATCACGATCAGCGCCGCGGTTGTTCCGGGGCCCACCGTGATCGGAATGGCGAGGGGAACAACTGCGATATCATCGTAATCTTCCGGATTTTCCTTGCCTTCCGCCGCACGGGCGCTGCCGTTTCCGTTGCCGTTGCCGCGGACCAGGCCGATGGCGTTCAGAAACAGAATCGTTCCGCCGCCGATTCGGAAGGCGTCGATTCCAATGCCGAACAGCATGAAGATGAAATTACCGAAATAGAACAGGGCAACACAGGAAATGACTGTCGCAATTCCGGTTTTGATCGCAACCCGGAACCGCTCCTGGCGGGTATAATCCTGCGTCATGGAGAGAAAGGCGGAAAGAACCGCAAACGGGGTGAGAAGAATAAAAAACTGAAATGCCAGATTGAAAAATTCTCTCATTTGCATGATTCCTGAATTAGGAGTGTCTGATGCCGTTCAATATACTGCTTCCGGAGTGTTTTTCAAGAAAAGTTGTGATCCGGAGAGCTGTTTCCGGGAACTTTCGAACCAAAGATTATTTGATGAGATAATCTGGTTTGTCGGTTCGGAAAGGACTGGCGGGAAAGCCGTCCAGATTGTATAAATTGGCCTCTGACGGATAGTTGGCCCATGCATAACGGACTGTCCGGGGATTTTGGATCGAGGGCGACCAGACCAGAACAGTGTCTCCGTCGATTTCCGCATTGGCCCATACGAATTTTCCGTTGCTTCCGGCGATGGCGAAATGGTGCAGTTTCCCTCCTTTCGCCGTCAGCCCGCGGCCGGTGAAGCGGAAGAAAAGACGGATCTTGTTTCCTTCAATTTTCATCCGATCATAAATCGGTCCGCAGCTTGCGGCAGACGGAGTCGTCTTTGACGCGGAAGATTTTCCGGATCCGGACAGGGGGCCGCTGTATGCAATCCGTTCCGCTTCCAGAGCGAGACGGCGCCCGACCTCCTGTTTGTTCCGCGGATGAATATCATTCGGATCCCCGATGTCAATCGTAACAGCCATTCCAGTGTTCGGGAGCAGAAGCGCCGCTTCCTGCACCTCCCGGATTTCCGCCCATCCGCTTTGTGTCGCGGGTGCTCTGTTCCGGGCAAACTGGGGTGGCAGTTTCCGATCCGGCTGATGACGTTCCAGAGCCGAAAGCTGGACAAAAAGAAAAATCTGATCCGGATCGTTCCATTCTTTCCGCCAGGATTGGATCAGAAGCGGAAAATATTTCATGTACATTCCGGGATCGCCCACATTGGATTCCCCCTGATACCAGATGACTCCGCGAATCGGATATGCGGTCCATGGCGCGATCATTGCGTTGTAGAGGGCCGCCGGTGTGTTCTGATCCCGCGGGGCGGGCGGCAGCGGACGGGGCGGCAGAGAGCCCGGCGGAATCGCAAACTCCAGTTTTGCCAGCCATTTGCCGGCAAGATCCATCTCCCGCCCCGCCGGGGTGCAGAGCCGGAGAGTGCCGACCGTGGCTCCGGACGCATGGTCGATCACACGGATGGCAATCGTGTTTTCTCCTGCCTGGACGAGGTTTCCGGGAATCCGATAGTTTCTCGGAGCGTTCCAGTAAGATGGCGTGTCTGTTCCGGTCTGTCCGATCTTGACTCCGTTGAAAAAGGTTTCGTCACAGTCGTCGATCCGGCTGATTTTCAGGGCAAGTTCCTGCCCGGCGAGTTCCGGAGGAAGAGAAATCGTTTTCCGGATCCAGAAAATTCCGTCGAGATTTTGAAACGGAGCATTGTCGTCAATGTTCCCGGGGAGGGTGAGCGGTGTCCAGCCGTTGGTGGGCAGATCTTTCCTTTTCCAGTCGGCGGCACGCTTTGCTGCGGCCGGATTGGAGTTCAGAAAGGCCTGCTCCCATTTCCGGAAATCGGCAAGAAAAAGGTTGTGTTGTTTCTGGAAAACGGCGGGAGTCTGGTTCCGGGCGCTGTCGATGAGGGAAAGAGCTTGAGTCATTCCGGTGGATTCGAAGGCTTTCCGGCTGATCCATGGCTGAATGGGAGTGCCGCCCCAGGCGCTGTCGATCAGTCCGATTGGAACTCGGAGATCCTGATGAAGTTTGCGTCCGAAAAAGTAGCCGGCTGCGGAAAAGTTTGCCACGCTGGCAGGAGAACAGATCTCCCAGCCGGAACCGGAGGCATTCCGGAGCGGACCGTCGAACGCGGTCCTGCGCGCGGCTTTGAACAGACGGATTTCGGGATAATCCGCCGCCTGAGCGATCTCCTGTTCCGGATTCAGGCAGGATTTGACTGCCATGGCCATATTGGACTGCCCGGAGCAGAGCCAGACTTCTCCGAACAGGATATTCCGGAACACGATTTCCCGGTCCGCTCCAGCAATGCGGACCTCATGCGGACCGCCCGGTTTCATGGAAGGAAAAACCGCATTCCAGATTCCATCCACGCCGGCCTTGGCTGTAACGGATTTGCCGGAGAGGGTCACTTTCACGCATTTCCCCGGAGTCGCTGTTCCGGTGATTCGTACCGGTTTCCCCGCCTGAAGCACCATATTCGTTCCATAGGACTGGTATACCGTGAAATCTTCGCTGACGTTTCCGTCACGGAAAAGGGCGCAGGCGGAAAAAAAGGAGAGAGCAAGAGCGGTCAGTGGCAGGAAAATCGTTTTTTTACTGAACATGAAAAAATCCTCTGAAATTGCTTGATGGATCAGGACATGCCTCCGAAGACGGCCTGACCGATGCAGACGGAAGATTCATCCGGAGAGGTCTTTTCGTGCGTGTAGACTGTGAAGCCGCGTCGGGTCAGCGACTCCCTTACAATTTTTGTCAGGCTGGGACTCAGAAATGCGGTCCCTGAAAGCACCACCTGCCGCCGGGAAGTTTTTCCCGCCGCGTATTCCGCCATGGCTCCGACCGCATTGCCGACCGCCAGCAGAAACGCCATAACCAGTTCCGCCTGCGGAATTTCCTGGTACCAGGACGGATCCGCAAGATTGCGGAATGTTTCTGTCCAGTCAATCACCATCAAGCCGTCATCATCCCGCAGCTGGAATCCGAAGCGCGGCACCAGTCGTTCCGCGTTTTCTCTGGATTGCAGGTGCGACAGTGCGGATTCCATGCGGATCATAATCTGATTATCATAGGTTTGCTTGAATGGCAGGAGAGAGAGGGCCGCCCCGACCGCTTTGAACAGCGGAAGTGCCGCATGTGTTTTCTGTGTATTGTTTTCTTTCAGGCTCTCTCTGCCGGATTCATACAGCTCCCGCGTCATGTTCAGCCGTTTCAGCAGTTCATCGCCGACCGGCAGTTTCAGACGTTCCATTGCCAGCAGGAAAAGCTGCTGGGGATCTGAAAATTCCCCTCGTTCCGGCACCGGCGACGGCATCGGGGCAAATGAGGCAAGACGGCTGAAGGAGTTGAATGTAATTTCCATCATTTCCGCACCCCATGTGAGTCCATCCGGACCGTAGGCTCCTCCGTCGAAAACGAATGCCAGCGCGTTGTCGAGTCCGTGTTCCACCATGCATGCGATCGCATTGGCATGATGTCTCTGAGCGGTCGCCAGCGGCAGAGAGTATTTTTCGGAAAAACGAAGCGCCTCCCGCGCGGAAAGCGCATTGACATCCATGTCGCATACCACAATATCGGGCACCTGGGCAAACAGAAGCAGAAAACGTTCTCCGACCAGAGAAAGTGAACGCGCGTTCCGGTCATTCAGAATTGTCCCCATCTGCTGAGAAACCGCCACGGAGTTGCGGTAGCCGAGGGCGACTGCCGAAGAGTGATCGGAACCGAGGGCTATCGCAACTCTCCGGAGATTGCGGTGCAGCTTGACCGGAGTCGGACAGATGCCGCGGGAACGTCTCCAGGTGATCGGCTTGCCGTCCAGAACGGACATCACCGAGGAGCCGCTGTTCTGCCAGATTTTCAGATCATGATTCAGAATATAATCGGAATAGGCGGCAACGGCGTTGAAATCCTCGTCGCCACCTGCATCATCCGGATCGACCGGCTTCGGACCTCCGACAAACGCAAACAGATCAAACTGTCCGTGCAGGGAATCTGGAGTCGGCCGGCTCTCAAACAGCAGACGCAGCATTGCGGTCGGCGGCAGAGCAACCCCCATGGTTTCCGGATAATCGGGGCAAATATTTGCGGTGACAAGCGGAATCCCCGGCAGAGGCTTCAGAATAACGACCGGTGCTGCCGGAGAGGTGAGCAGTTTTTCCTCCTCTTCGGAACAGTAGCAGTACTTTTTGACAATTTCGATGTCTCTTGCCATGATGGAGACCGGTTTGTTGAAGAGCTTTTTCCGTCTGCGCAGTTCCCGAATGGCGTTGTTGTCGAGCGCGTTGCAGAGCGTGATGAATCCATCGTTCGCCTTGACGGAAAGAATGCCGCCTTTCTGAAGAGAATCACATGCCGTTTCCAGCGGCGAATAGGAATCTACAATGGAACCGGAACGATCCATGAGCAGAGCGCTTGGCCCGCAGAACGGACATGCCTGATTCGGATTTCCTTTCTGTTCTTCGGAGTCATGAATTTTCCCTGCACACTCTTTGCAGGGCGGAAATGCCATGAACGCCGAGTTGTGGCGATTGAACGGGGAAAGGGTTTGAACGGAATACCGCGGACCGCATTTTGCGCAGGAAACAAACGGATAATGATACGATGGCGATTCCGGATCGAGCATTTTCCGAATACAGTCGGGGCAGGGGGCTCTGTCTGCTTCCACATGAGCCTCATAGAGGACCGGACCGAGAATTTTGAATGGCCTTGGTTCGGCGGAGGGGGCAGGAGCCGCCGTCTTCTGCGCCAGACGAATTGCCGTAAGCGAGAGACTGCGCGGCAGTTTTGCCGGAAGGGAACGGATGAAATCTCCGATTTCCTCATCTTCTCCATCGAGACGCAGCACGGCTCCGTCCGGGGTTTCCGCCGCCCAGCCGCCCAGATGCGCCTCCGAAACGATGCGCCAGATGAATGGACGGAATCCCGGTGATTTCAGATTGCCTTTCAGCTCGAATGTGACGGAACTGCGCATACTTTCCCGACTTCATGCCTTCTGTTTTGTTTGATATGCCGCATAAATTCCCGGGAACGGCTGCAAAGCCCGTTCGAGAATTCCGACACAATGGGCGATTGCCACTCCATAGTTTGTAAACGGGACCCCTTTCGCCAGACAGATTTCCATTCTGGAAAGCAGTTCCCTCCTGTTGAAGGTGCATGCTCCGCAGTGAATAACAATTTCATAACCGGAGGGATCTTTCGGGAAATCATGTCCCTGAACATGGGTGATTTCGAGTTCTCCACCGACTTTTTTCCTCAGCAGCGCCGGAATTTTCACTGTTCCGATATCTTCCCCGATCGGATGATGCGAGCATGCTTCTGCAATCAGGACTTTGGATCCCGGTTTCAGCTTGTCGATTGCGGCGGCGCCTGCGGCGCAGGTTGCCAGATCGCCTTTCAGGCGGGCCATGAGGATGGAGAAGGAGGTCAGCGGAATATGCCTGGGGGTCAGCTTGGATACTGTGGCAAAGGCCTGAGAGTCCGTGACAACCAGATCCGGATCCGTTTTCAGATTAGCCAGTGCTGCGGACAGAGCGTTTTCTTTGACGACAATACAGTATGCATCACTGTCAAGAGTGTCGCGAATTGCCTGGACCTGCGGAAGAATGAGACGTCCTTTCGGCGCTTCCAGATCGATTGGGGTGACCAGAAGGCAGCTTTTTCCCGGCCGGACGAGATCGCCCAGCATTCGGGACGCGCTCATGAAATCTTCCGGTGCCAGTTCAATGATTTTTCTGCGGAGTTCATCGAAGCCGTTTCCTTCGGCGGCGGAGAGAGTGACATGGGGGATTTTCTTTTCCTCGAGGCTGGCGATGAGTTCCGCGGATGGCAGAGCCAGATCACTTTTATTGAAAACAACGATTACAGGAGTTTTTCGTCCAAGGAATTCTTCCAGCAGAGAGTCTTCCAGGGAATCCCAGCGGCCTTCGGGAGAAATGATGAGAGCCAGATCGGTTCGTTCGATCATCTTTCTGCTCTGTTCGATGCGCATGAGGCCGAGTTTTCCGCAATCATCAAGACCTGCGGTATCAATGAAGAGAACCGGACCGAGGGGCAGGAGTTCCATTGCTTTTTCGACCGGATCGGTTGTTGTTCCCGGGGTATCGGAAACGATGGAAACTTTCTGTCGGGCGAGGGCGTTCAGAATGGAGGATTTCCCCGCATTCCTTTTTCCGAAGACACCGATTTGCAGTCGTAAACCTTTGGGAGCATTCTGCATTTTATCAAACTTTCTTTCTTCCCGGTAAGAGTCCGGCCTATTTCTGTAATATGTTGGAAATCTAACACTGATTCTGAAATCTTTCCAGTCTGATAATAAAAAAAAACAGGGTGGTATGAAACTTTTTTGAGCAATCCTGTTGATTTTTCATATTTTCACGATACATTCAAGGAAATAAAACAATGAAGGAGTGTCGTTTATGAGAGTTGCCGAAGTCACAAGAAAAACGCATGAGACCGATATCTTTGTTTCTTTCAATCTGGATGGAGAAGGTGCTTCGGAAATTTCCACTGGAATTCCGTTTATGGATCACATGCTGACGTTGTTTGCGAAACATGGTAAATTTGATCTGAAGGTAAAAGCGTGCGGCGATCTTGAAATTGATTGTCATCATACTATGGAAGATCTTGGTCTTGCGATGGGGAAAGCTCTTGCAGATGCTCTGGGAGATAAAGTTGGCATTACCCGTTATGGCCACATGCTTTTGCCGATGGATGAAGTTTTATCCCAGGTGGCGTTAGATCTTTCCGGTCGTCCTTATCTAGTCTATGATGTATCTGCACCGACATCCTATATCAAGGATCTGGATGTCGCTTTATTCGGGGAGTTTTTCCGAGCTTTTTCGAACACTAGCGGGATGAATCTGCACATTCGGATCTTGAATTCGGGGGAAACACACCACATTTTTGAATCTGTATTCAAGGGCTTTGGCCGTGCTCTTCGGATGGCAGTGGAATTGGATCCGCGGGAAAAGGGAATTCCTTCGACAAAGGGATCTCTTTGAGATTTTTCCGGAAAGTCTTTGAAGATTTTCTTTTAATGACCCCCCTTGATTTCGTTGTTGTTTCATGCTAGTATATTCTGTCGGCTATGCAAGCGATTAATGAACAATAAAACAATAGAGGGTGCAAAAAAATGGTAAAAAAAATTATAATGTTCCTGCTAGCCGGGACATTCCTTTTGCAGTTGACAGCATGTGGAACTTTGTTTCATGCTGAGCGGAAGAATCGGAAACCTTCTACGCAGGTCGACCCGGTTGTTCTGGTGCTTGATTGCTGTGGATTTCTGTTTGGAATCATTCCCGGGGTCGTTGCAATAGTTCTCGACTACAATAACAAGACTCTTTACTATTCAACAAGCGAGCTTAAAAGCGCTTCGTTGGAGCAGATGGATCGTTCCCGGATGATTGCTGTCAAGATGGATAATATGGATCGCAATACGGTTGAACGTGTATTGAGTGAGCGTCTTGGGCGTGAAGTGCATCTGAACGAAATGCGTTTGGTTGCAGCGAACTGACATTTTTCTCTCGTAAATACTGCCTGCATAAGTTGATGCCGCACGGTTTCATTTCTATTTGATTTTTTGAGTAGAGGACTTGCGGCTTTTTTATGTTTAAGAGATTGATGTTTGGAGAAGAGACAAACACCCATATGAGGAACTCAAAAACACGGGATGGTCTTGATTAAGGTGCAGGTCTGTGACCTGCTTCGGTCCAGCTGAATAAGCTGGCCGCCGGAGGCAAAAACGCGCCAGCGTCAAAATTCCGCGTCAGCGGCAAAAGAAATCCGTACTAGCGATAGAGTTTGGCAGTGAGAAGAAACGCGCCAGCGTCAAAATTCCGCGTCAGCGGCAAAAGAAATCCGCGTCAGCGACATCAGTTACCCTATTTCGAACGTTCAGAGAGATCCCAAGAAGGCATTTTATGGTGGCTCGAGAGGGAAAAACTAGCCCCAAAGGGTTAAAAGTCATACTTTTTCGTAAAAAAAGTGAGGGAGAAGCTTGACAAAAGCAATAAGTATGCTAAATTGTGAGTCTGCGCCGGAAAACGGCGGTGATCTTAAACAAGAATCGTTAAGAAAAAGTCAAAAAAAGTTTACGACATTGCTTGACAAAATTTGAAAGTGATGTATAGTAAAACTCGCGTCATCCAAGCGGACCGGAAGGCAAAGCCGGTGCGATGGAAAAAACTTGAAAAAAGTTTTGAGAAGCGTTTGACAAAACGAAAAACGATGCTAAATTAAGAACTCGTTGCGCTGCTTGATGAAAGCGAGCGCTTGAGAATAGAAAAGATTACGGAACGCAAGTTCTGATGATCCTTGAAAATTTGAATAGTGCGAATGGCCCGCGTCGAAATTCGCAAGGTGAAGCAAAACACCTGTGAATGATAAAGACGAGGAAGATTTGACAATTCTTAAATGAATTCAAACGTAAGTTTAAAAAAAGCACAGATAAACTAGTCTGGTATAGTTGATAAACTACTGTGAGAACAGTAGATAACAGATTATGCTCGGAGAGTTTGATCCTGGCTCAGAACGAACGCTGGCGGCATGGATTAGGCATGCA
>CAJKAR010000013.1 GCA_905197955.1 uncultured Lentisphaeria bacterium
TTCGCCAGTTTGAGGTGGAGAGAATTTTTCTGGAAAATAAAAAAATGGTCCACGTTTCAGCACCAGGTCTAGCTCATGCTTATTCTTTCTGGTTATGCTGTTTTTGGGGAAGGTATGGCGATCTTTCTGGTGTAGAGTTCCTATTTGACAAACTAGGGATTTTCATCTATAGCAATCATTTGGGCAGCATACGTTGCAGAACAATAACATGAGGAGAAACATATGGCTGACTTGATCCAGTGCCCAACCTGCAAGAACAAAGTTTCCGTCAAAGCTGCGGCCTGTCCGCATTGTGGAGAACCGATTCGAAACATGGTTAAGTATCCCGATTCAAAATTTCGTTGGATTTTTGTCATTTTTGGGATTGCATTCTGCATTCTTGGTATTGCCTCAATCGCAAAGGGTGTTCAGATGGCATCGATTACCGGAGCCAGTTCGATTTCCTCCAGTTATACCACTCCCGCTGCAGTACTGCTTTGCGTCGGAGTGTTCTGTGCCGTTGCGCCATTCTGTAAGAAGAAATAAACTTTTATGGCATTTGTAGAAATTGTGGCCTTTTCTCCGGCTTGAGCCATAAATCAGAGTTCCTTCTGAATTTGAATTGAGGGAAACTGAAAGATCTTCAATTTAAGATAGAATACGTCTCGAAAGCCATATGCCTGGCGAATGAGCCATCGAATCTTCTTGTTGAAGTTTTCGGTCGATGCATTGCTCATTCGGTCGAAGGTCCAATTGCTAATGATTCCGTGTAATTTCTCGCTGATCGTCTTTGCCATGGCGATCAGCTCCCTGCTTTCTGTTGCAACGACAAGGTTGCCCAACGGCGAAATGCCGTTTTGATTCAAGTGTAGAAGTTACGACATCATCTGACGATCTGTCATATTTTCTTTTGTTTTGGAATGTTGCTACAATACTGCAACATTTTTTCTTTTGCAAGTGGCAGGGAATCCAGAAATGTCTGCATCGGCGTTTTCCCATAGCAATACTTTCCGCTGTGCGGACGTGATTCGTTATATTTCCGCAGCCATTCATCCAGATTATTCTGCAGCATCTCAATGGATTCGTAGATCTTTTCCCGAAAAGCAATTTGATAGAATTCCGAGAGAATTGTCTTATGAAATCTCTCGCAGATTCCATTCGTTTGAGGCGATTTTGCTTTCGTTTTTGTATGGTCTATATCCTCCAGGTCGAGATAAAGCTCATATTCATGATGTTCCCGGTTACCACAATATTCCGATCCGCGATCTGTCAAAACACGCAAGACTGGAATCTCTTTGCTGTCAAAGAAGGGAATGACACGATCATTGAGCATATCGGCGGCAACCAGTGCATTTTTCCGATCATACAATTTGGCAAATGCCACTTTGGAATAGGTGTCAATCACAGTCTGCTGGTAGATCCGTCCAACTCCTTTCATGTTACCGACATAGAAAGTATCCTGAGCAATCAGATAACCAGGATGTTCTGATTCAATCTCTCCTGCGGCCTGCTTTTCTTCTTTTGCTTTTTCCAATGCTTGGAGTTGAGAGTCCGTTAGAATAAGTCCTTCCTGAGCGACATTGGCCTCCAAGGCTTTTAATGCCTTTGAAAGGCTTCAAGTCATGGTAATGCCAAACAGGCCGGACGTCTCCTGGAGAAATAAAAACCCCTTCCTTGTGCAATTCGTAGGAAACCCTCTGCTGACCAAAGGCAGGATTGTCCAGCGCAATTTTTACGACTCGGGATTCAATTTCCAAATCGACTCGATTCTTAGGATTCGGTCTGTTCAAGCGGACAATATCGCGAAGTGCAAGTTCACCACCTTCCTCATAAAGCTTTTTGAAACGCTAAAAACTGTCACTGGAATAGCCAAAGACTTTGCACGCTTGTGTTACGCTACCAAGCTGACGACTCAACTCCAAAAGACCCAGTTTTGGTTTCATGATTTTTACCTCGAGATTCATCTGATCTTCCTTTCTCTTTTTAATACCCTCTTAAATATAGCATCTTTTCCTTGTCTTGTCAGATGAAGTCTTATCTTTTACATATTCTCCGGATTCATTTTGTTCGTACAGATGCTCCTGTATCAGTTCGTTTTCAACGACACTGGCATAAGTCTGGCAAGTTCTTCCGATGGAAGAATCTCTCCTGTCTGGATCCCTTTTCTGAATTCGCGAGGAGTCCGACCGAATACCGCATGAAACTTCCGGGTAAAATAACTGCTGTCCTTAAATCCCGCTCGAAGCATGATCTCTGAAATCCGAAGGTCGGTATATTCCATCAGCATGACGGCCTGTTTCAATCGCAGACAAATCAAGTAATCGACAGGGGACGTCCCCATAATCATCTTGAACTGAAACCGGAAATTGCTGACCGACATCTGCGCAATTCCGCTCAGACTCTCCAGCGTATGTTCCTCCTGCAGATTCTCCGACATAAACCGCACCGCATTGCTGATCTGATACGCTGCCTGATCCGATTTCTGCTTTGAGCTTTGCCCATGTCGGAGAATTGCGATCAAGGCACGGAAAAATTCCGCATAAAACGCTTCCAGCCATCCGGATTTCCGATTTCGATACTCGCCACAGGCATTTTCCACGATCTCCAGAATCCCCTGAAGGATTTTTCCCTCGACATGCAGAAGAGGAGAACAACTCTGTCCTCCCGGAAAGAGATCCCGGAAATGGGGCAGCTTCGCTAAATCCCCAGGGAATCGGGAGAAAATATCCGATTGAATCAGAATCGCATAATGCTGAAACTGATTCATGGCAACATAATGATGCACCGATCCAGGGGCCATGACAAACAAATCTCCGCTTCGGATGGAAAAACGACCACATTCCGTTTCATTGACGGCCGTTCCGGAAAAAGCAAGCACCAGTTCATAATAGCCTTCATGAGAATGCCATAAATCAGAGGAACTGGAATATTTTCGGAAAAGAATCCCCACTTGGGTGAGTCTTTCGTGTACCAGCATGGACCATGCAAGCCGGACAGGTGTTTTCGGACCGTTTTTTGTCATATCGTCCAATAGTTTTGTCGTTTTGTTATAGTTTTCCTGAAAAGAATATGATATAATATAGAGGAAAATAAAAAAATACAAGGGGAAATATGTCAGATACGAAAAAAAATAAGTACATTTCGCCTCCGGTGAGGGAATTCGTTCCCTGCTCCCGGATTATTGCACAGGATCATGCTTCCGGAACGGAAACGATTCCCGGCAATCGCATTCTCCGAACCTTCCTCGGGAATAATTATCCGATATGCTCCATAGAAAAGGGCGGCTTCCTGCTTCTGGATTTCGGAACAGAAGTTTCCGGTGGCGTGCGAATCGTCTCTTCCGGCGAGATGAAGCACTGCCGGATCCGACTGCGCTTCGGTGAATCCGTTTCCGAAGCTATGAATACCCCCGATCCGGATCATGCCATTCATGACATTGAACTTCCCATATCCTCTTTTTCTTCTACAGACTTTGGAAACACGGGATTCCGTTTTATTCGAATCGATGCTCTGGATTCTTCCCTGGCCTTGCATAATGTGATTGCGATCTGTGAGCATCAGGCATGTGAACAGACCGGCATTTTTCATTCTTCGGATCCTCTTCTGAATCGGATTTTCGACACCAGCATCCATACCGTTAGACTGAATATGCAGGACTATCTTCTCGACGGCGTGAAACGGGATCGGCTGATCTGGGGTGGCGACATGCACCCGGAAACAATGGTGATTCTGCGAGCATTCGGGGCCGTCTCTGTCGTAGAAGATACACTGGAACTTCTGCGAACCCATACAAAGGACAGGAATTTTATCAACGGCTTCTCCTCTTATTCTCTCTGGTATTTTCTTACTCTGCACGATTTCTGGATCCACAGTGGAAACGATTCCCTGTTGAATGCAAACCGTGTCCTGCTGGAATCGGAAGCGGTCCGTTTGGCTTCCCTTGTCGATTCGGAGGGAAGAGAACGGCTTCCTCCCGTTCGATTTCTGGACTGGCCGTCCAGTCAATCTCCCGAGATCATTCATGCGGGACTTCAACCTCTGCTTCTAATGGCCCTTCGCGCCATCAATGTCATGCTCGCCTATCTGAAATCTCCGGTTACCATTCCTGAAACGATTCTGAAAAAACTCAAAAATCATGTGCCGGATCCTAGGGGAAATAAACCAGCAGCGGCTCTCCAAACCCTTTCCGGCATGGTCGACCGGTCCGATGTTTTGGAACACAATCCGTATTCCGGAGTCAGCACACAGTTCGGATATTATCTGCTTCTTGCGAAGCAAAATCAGAAGGCATTGGAACTTGTCCGAAAATATTGGGGAGCAATGCTGGATTTGGGGGCCACCACGTTCTGGGAAGATTTCAATCTGGAATGGGTTCCCGGTGCCACAGGAATTGATGAGCTTCCTGTTCCCGGGCGTCCTGATATTCACAAGGATTTCGGAGCCTTTTGCTACAAAGGGCTGCGACACAGTTTATGTCATGGGTGGGCGGCGGGACCAGCTGCCTGGTGTTCCCGGAAAATTCTGGGCGTAGATCCGTTGATGCCGGGATTCCGGGAGATCCGCTTTCAGCCGGATCTCTGTGATCTGGAATTCGCGGAAGGAACCGTGCCGACTCCATACGGACTCATCAACATCTCTCTGAAAAAAGGACGGAAACCGGAAATTCAATTTCCCGGAGAGATTCTTCTCAGAAAATAAACGGATACAGGAGAACTGATTGATGCAGCAGACAATTTTTGATGATCCGGAAATCGCCCTTCTTCTGGCAGGAACTCTTTGCCGGAGAAGCTCTCTGGATATTCCGGATTCGCCGATGGGGGTCGGTTTCGAGTGTCTGGACCGAAAACTGTTCCTTCCGGAAAAATGTTATGATCTAATGGGGGAATCCGGAGTGAAGCATGCACGTTGTCAGACGGGATGGAGCCGTTGTGAAACCGTCAGGGGCGTCTATGATTTTACATGGCTTGACGAGGTCGTCGACAATCTGCTTCAACGGGGGATTGAACCGTGGTTTAATCTTGGATTCGGGAACATCCTTTACATGTCCGATGTTCCGCATAAATCGGCGGTGGGTTTCGTCCCGACCGCATACGGTCCGGAATGTGTGGAGGCCTGGTGCAGGTATGTCAGAACCCTGGCTCGCCATTTCAAGAGCCGTGTTCATCATTTTGAAATATGGAATGAACCCGATCTGGAGCTCTTCTGGCAGCCGGAGAAACCTTCCGGAAAACGTTATGCGGAATTCATCCGACTTACTGCGCCGCAGATCCGAAAAGAGATTCCATCCGCGAAGATCGGCGGCTGTTCCGGCGGATACTGGGTCGATCAGCAGATCCCAGGGTTTCGTTTCCTGGACGATGCTTTGCGGGAGGGAATGGGGAAAGAGATCGATTTCTTTGCGATTCATTCCTATGGTAAATTACCGGAACTCGGCTTCAGCCATACCACGGATGTTTTGCAGGAGATGTTCCGGGAATACGCTCCGCATGTGGAACTCTGGCAGGGGGAATGCGGATATCCGTCGACCACGTACGGACACAGTGATTCCGGCTGGGGAATCGTCAATGCAACGGAAGATGCCCAGGCGCGATTTGTCTGTCGTCGCGCCGTTCTGGATCTTTCCTGCGGGTATCGCCTCTCCAGTTATTTTCATATGGCGGACCTGATGGAGAACAGTTACCGGGTATCCTCCGGCAAACCGCGCAAGCCAGTTATGCTGGGGCTGCTTCATGGAAAGACCTATATCCCCAAAGCGGCGTATCAAGCCTTCTGTTCCATGTGCGCCATTCTGGATTCCCGGACGAAGCCTCGTCCGCTGACCGCAGTCCCGCACTCGCCTTTCGATACCTTGTTAAGCGGTGCGCTGCCTTCGCTCGGATTGGAAATCCATACCTTTGAACGCAATGGTTATCCGCTGTATACCTATTATTTTGCGGAAGATCTGGAACGCGTTTTTTTCGGAGATAAACGTTTCGGACTTCTAACGATGCACCAGACAGAAAACCGGATCTCCTCCCCGGTTCTGATGGACCCGCTGGCAGGAAATGTTTATCGAATGGAAACTCGAATGACAAACAGGGATGGATATCTTTATTTTGAACACCTTCCTTTGACAAATTATCCGCTGTTTCTGACGGATGAACAGGCTTTTCTCTGGAGGGAGGTGAAATGAGGAGCCAATGGAAATTGGAAAAGGGATAAACAAAACAAGATCCCCGCAGGAAAAACTGCGATTCCGACTCAGTTCTATCAGAAGCAGTTGAAACAATTCATACAGCAAAAGGGAAATAAACAGAAAGGGCAAAAATGAAACTTTACAGAAAACCACCCCCAATCGGTTCTCTTCTCTCAAGAGGAGTCAATGACGCAGGAAGGAGTTCCTGCAACTTGAGAAGCAGAAATTTCACACTGATAGAACTTCTCATTGTCGTAGCGATTATTTCGATCCTGGCCGCTATGCTTCTTCCGGCCTTGAACAAGGCGAGGGAACGGGCAAGAATTGCGACATGTACAAACAATTTGAAGCAGCTTGGGCTGGGAAATCTTCAATATACGGCAGACTTTGAGGATTATCTTCCCGCAGGCTGGCAGGCAACAAACGATTATCCCTCGCTTCACAGCAGAATCCTGATTGACAGAAAATATGTTTCCGCGAAAAGTTTTTTCGATCCGGGGTTTGACTTCGCCGCGGGACAGGGAGATCCGAAAAATAAAACCAGTATTCTATTCAGCCCGAAGAACGAGGAGAGTTATCTTTTTCTCCATTATGGGGTCCCTCAGGATCGTGTGTCGGACTATCTGAAAATCTCCCGAGTCCGCTTCCCGGCGAAAAAAGTCATGTTGGGCGAAAACGGCCAGGAATATTCCTATGGATGGGTTGGGAATTTCAATTGCGGTTTTGAATATTGGCAGGGGTTTCATGGGGGACGGACCACTGCCCCCATGAGTGCACGGGAGAATCTTGGACTCAATGGAGAATTTCCCAATCTGCTGTATATTGATGGACATGTCAACTCCCTCAGTAATGCGGCATTTCGTCTGGTTGGAGGAAATGCGGGAAACTTTTTCAAGCTGTTTGCTGCCTACTCCACCACCTGGCAGAACCAGATATTCGAATATTAAAGGAGTGTTTTCTATGAAAAGGCCTTGTTTATCCGCAATTCTTTCAGCCTTTCTTTTGATTCCGGTGTTTGCAGACAATCCGGCCATGGAGCTGGAGAGAGCGAAGCTTTCCCTGTCAACTCTTCAGAAACAATATCTTGCTTTAAAAGAAAAAGACCAATTGTTTTCCGAATGTATGGAAACTCGTTTTGAGCAGGCTGCTTCGATTCTGGAGCTCTGCACCAGAGACCTGAAAGCTCAGGATCTGGCGTTTGTCAGACGGGAGCTGAATGATTTCAACGTTTTCAGACATTTTCTTCAGCAGAAGATAAAGCTCCATGCGGTCTGCAGAGAAAAGGCGGTCCGTCTGAATGTCCGCTCGTTTGGTGCTAAGGGGGATGGGGTTCAAGACGACGCTCCCGCATTTGCCGCTGCGCTTCAAAAAGCCCGGACTCTGGATCCCAAACCGGTTGTCATCGAGATCCCCGCGGGAAAATATTTTCTGGCCGGACGCCGGAATTTTCCGGCCGGATCTCTTATGAAGGATGTCCGGAACGGAGACGGAACGATGAAATGTACCATGTCGTTTCCCGCCAATCTGCTGATTGCGGATTTTCGTCATCTTACGTTGGAAGGTGTTCCGGATCAAACGGAGCTTCTTTTTGATGCGGTCGGTTATGATGGACTCAGCGTCGTCGGCGCGCGGAATGTGACGATCAGAAATCTCATTCTTCGCTGCCGGCGTCAGACCTTTTCCCAAGGAACCATTGTCCGTCTGGAGCCGGAAACCGACTCCCTTGAACTGCTTGTTGATCCCAGATACCCACTGCCGAAAAAACCGATCGGCCTCTGCCAGGTGTATGACGGGAAAACGGGAAAACTGTTACGGGGCGGAGCAACCGGGAAATGGTATGATAAAATGACGCACGTGGAGGGAAATCGCTGGAAACTGCATATTTCCCGTGCGTTGGGATCCGCAACGGATAAATTGTACAAACTGGAGGTTGGACAGACATTCGTGATTCCCTTCCGTCAGCATGGGACGGTCTTCCGGGTTATGGAAAGCGCATATTGCACCTTTGAAAACATTACCGTTCAGAATTCGTTTGACACAGGTTTTTTCCTTGGGTTGAATGACGGCAATATTTTCTTCAACTGCCGTGTTGAACCGGCTCCGGGGACCCTGATTTCCACCTGCGCCGATGCTTTTCATTGCTTCAGACCGGTTGGAATCGGAGCCTATCTGAAGAACTGCCGTACCCGGAATATGGGGGATGACGCGTTCAACAGCTATTGCAGCGGACAGGCGATGATGAAGGCTGTCGGGAATCGACTGTGGATTCGTTATACGCCTGGCGGAGTCCTTGCCGGCGATCTGATTGCCTACGTCTCTCCCGTTGACGGAAGCATTAAGGGATATGCCCGCATTGTCGCTCAGAAACGTTGCAGGATTGAGAAGTCCGATTGTCTGGAACTGACTCTGAATCAACCTGTTCCGCCAAATCTTGTCACCTATCAGTCGCTGAACATACCTGAATACACATCGGCGGAGATTAAGAAAATGGTTCTCGGCGGAAAAATTGAAAAAGAGCCGGATCTGGTCTATCCGGTTTCCAAGGGCGGAATCGGTATCGTCGTTCGTGATTGTGACTTTGCATCCAACCGGAATAACGGTGCCGCCGCACAGATTGCCCACGGCAGATTTTACAACAATAAATTTGAGAATCTGAATATCGGACTTCGTTCCGGAGTTTTTCTGACATGGAAGGAAGGGTTCCTGCCCTATAACATTGTCATTCGGAATAATACTTTTACAGACAACTGGTTAGGCATACAGGTCAGTTGCGTGGCAAAGGATAATCGACCGGTAAAAACCGCGATGTTCCGGGATTATACAATTGAAAATAACACATTCCGAAATTCAGCTGTGGAGCTGTCCAATTTGAAAAACAGCACTTTTCGGGGGAATCGTTTTCTGGGACGTTCCGGAGGAAAGCCTATCATTCGAGCCTGTGAGAACTTGAGAGTGGAGAAGTAGTTTCGCTGGAGTCCGACCCCATATGCAGCATGCCCGGGATGTGATCCGTCCGACTGCTCCGGGCATGTTGCTGTCTTTTCCTCCGGCTCGAAAGATGAATGGCGCCGGAAGAATCCGGGCAGACGCGACGGCTTCGTTCTCCGAAGACGCTGCCGTCAGCAGACAGGAGGCTGTTTTTCCCGGTTTGCAGCCGGATTTCCTGGAAGGAACGTTGTCCGATCAATCTGGTTGTTCCGGCCTTGTTCCGCTCAAATAGACCGTCGGATAATTTTCTGCATCAAGCCGGTTGCCCAATCCCGGAGCAATCGCGATATAGGACTTTCTGAGTTCCCCGTCATTATCATTGACCAGTAAATTAAAGCGGAAGCTATCCGTTTTCCGTGGATTCAGACCGATTGCCGAGAAGGGAATGTCCACTTCATACACCGTCTGTTTGGTCCTTTCGTTCCGCGCTTCGGAGATAGAGTTTCCGGGCTGTCTGTTTCGCCTGAAAGCATTCTGGTGACGACCAGATGAAAAACGTGGATTTTTCAGTGTTTTCATGAAACAATCCGATTTTCCACGGAGTTTTCTGCGGATTCAAAGCAATCGCAAATTGCACGCTGTCGCTTTTCCAGGAGACTTCCTTAAAATCTTTCACCACATGATGATCGTCTGTGGCATCAATGCGCAATTTCAAATTGCTGGAATCATGGGCAAGTCGGATCTCTGCACTGAGAGCTTTGGGACCGGACCAAAACAAATGGGCATTCTGTAGGTCATGGGCGACCAGAGAGCCCACCTGCTCTGCCTGTCGGAGATGAAGCTGGGCCGTTTCAGGGAACAGTCCCCAGGGAATTTGAATTTTGCATTGAAGAGGAAATCGCAATTCCCGTCCGGAAATATTCAGAACAACGGACTCCCGGACCGCAGATCTGGAAAAGGTTGAACCCGGACGCTAAATTTTTTCTTTTCCCCGGGAAAAAGATCAATGTCAGATGTCCATAAGTGTACGGAAAGGGATTTCGGCAGTTCTGCAGAAAAGCTCCAATGCAACGCTTGCCCGGAGAAATTATGAAAGGTGGTACTGCAAGGGTATTTTGGATACTTTTTGTTGAAAAGTCCAAAATACTCTTTTATTTTTTTCTACCAAATTTCGTTCTGCTTCACTCGGAGTCAATATTCCTTCTCATCTGATGCGAGCGCGTAAGAAGGACCTTCTGGATCGCCTTATCTTAAAAGCCGATTCGGAGTTGCTCAATTTCATCATCCAAATATTCTTGATTTGTAATCATATTTCTTCATGCTATTTTATTCTCATCGACAGAACAAGATTTATTATTGCATCATATTGACTGTCAATTTATTAACATGGAGAAAAGAGTCTCCTGTTTTTTTTACTGAAAAACAGAACCATTTATTCTCGCTCATGACATTCAACCCGGAAGTTCTAAAAGGTGCTAATGGTTATGAAAAATTTACAAATAATAGTTTTATCAATATTTTTTCTCTTCAATCTCTGGGCTACAGAAGAAATCCCATTTGAAGAAAGAATTTTAATTTTAGATTATCCGTCGATGGTAGAGCTTCAATTACCGAAAGGGTTGGTCTTAAAGCGCGATAAAAATGTTTGGTCCGGCGAATTTGAAAATACCTCATTTTTATTTTTTATTGAGGCATCAAATGGCATTGCTGCTCCAAGTTTTGAACAGTTAATCCCTAAAGAATTTAAAATTAAAGAGCACGATCTTGATTTTTATAATATAAAGCCTGTACAAAACAATCAATGGAAAGGGTTTCAGGCTCAGGCAAGACAGAATAAGCAGGGAGAGTTCGGGCTTGCTCTTGCAGTGGAGAATGAAGGTCTAAAAATTTTTATTCTGGTATCCTCCCGTACAGCAACCCCAAACACTGTTTTTGATCGTATTTTTAAATCTCTTTTTTTCTTTCACGTCAGCAATAAAATCAATTTTTATGCAGGAGGAAACGAATGGGAGCTGACATTGCCATACCCCATGCCGTACAGATTCCCTTATTACTACATAAAAGGAAGAGTATTCGTTAAACTTCTACCGGCGATGAACGAAGAGTTATTGTTTGTTTTTTATCCGGAAGGGAGTTCCGAGGCCGCGAAATGGCGTTACACTGACAGTCAAAAATATTATCAAAAGCATTCACCTTTAGAATCCATTGGCATTCGGGATGAGAAGCTGGGACTATGGACAGCTTCAATATACAAGAGTATGGAGAAAATACCTGTTTTATTTATTTTTGGTCAATATGATAAATATGTAGCGTTCCTTGATTTTGCTCCAAAAAATCTTACGCAGTACGACATTCAAATGTGTAAATCCATCATGGAATCCTTAAAACTGCGCAACCAGATGAAAGAGAAAACTGCATTGGATCGTATGAATGACAAATATGGTACTGGAATAACATCCGGCGGCGTAAATCGGCCGGAGCTCCCTTGTATGAATGATAAATATGATACTAGAATAATATCTTCAGAGCAAGATGGAGTAAAATTTTCTCTATGTCTCCCGAAAAATATGATTTTCAAAAAAGATGGTTACCACACTTTTATGGGGACAGATCCGAAAGATGAAGTAGGCATCGTACTATCTCTAGGATATGGGAAATCATCTATTCCAAGTGGCGGTTATCAATTAGGATATACAAAATTTTTTTTAAAAGATTATCATCATAAGATACTCTATCGGGACAAATTCCATTATAACAACTGGTATGGAGAAAAGATATTAAGCATCAACAAGGATAACGTGGATATTACAATGTTATTTATCTATAACAAGAGTTATTTTCTTTTTTTGTCTGCGATATCAAATGATCGTAAAATGAATAAAAAAATATTAGACAATATTTTGCGTTCAATAAAAATAATTAGTCCGGAAATAGTAAATGCAGGGGGAAATAATATTATTAAATTTTACACAAGCAATGGTATATGGAAAACAAGTATACCATCTGATGCAGATTTTATTATACACAAAAACAATTTGATCGTTGATTTACCAAATGGGAATAGTATTACTGTCACATTTAAAAAAGAACTTACAGAGATGCTCGCTCTACAAAGGTATCATTCGATAACGCAAAAACTCCCTGAATATCTTTCTCCGACGGGAGCTTTTTACTCTCCGCGAGCTGGATGGGAAAAAGAACTTACAGAAATGTTCGCTTTACAAGGGCATCATTCGATAACGCAAAAACGCTCTAAACACCTTTCTCCGATGGGATTTTTCTATTCTCCGCGAACTGCATGGAAAATTAGTTCATACGAAGGGAAAAATCATCGGGAGGAGTATGAGTTATTTTCAGCAGCTTGCCATGATAAGTATGTTATTTTCTTATCTTATTCTTCGAACGCTTATATATCGCCCTATGAAAAAGAATTATGCAGCTCAATTTTACTGACACTCCTCTTAAGCGAGCCCATAGTCCCCCTATCAGAAGATAAGGAAACATGATGATAAGCGTAACGTCATAAATAATTGAATAATAAATTCTGCCAGATACCAATGCCGATTTTAGGATTGACTGCCAGTTTTCCAAATGTCCATGCCCCGATCACTTTTCGGATTCGGGAAATGATTTCTTCACAACCTCCTCTGATAGCTTTGGGCAAAGAGCAGACACGTGGCTTGAGCCATCTCCAAACTTGTTCTGTGGGATTATACTCAGGCGAATAGGCCGGAAGCGTAAAAAATCTTCAGGTTGGGATTTCGTTTTATAAACTCCTTGATATAACGACAGATATGTATGGATGCATTATCCAGAACAAGGATCGTTTTTG
The DNA here is from genome assembly GCA_905197955.1 of uncultured Lentisphaeria bacterium. Classification (GTDB taxonomy): domain Bacteria; phylum Verrucomicrobiota; class Lentisphaeria; order Victivallales; family UBA1829; genus UBA1829. The sequence goes on from CAJKAR010000013.1 coordinate 12,915, forward strand.
AGTTTGAGCAATGTCCGATCAACTGATGCAGAAAGGCTTTGAAGGCCTGACTGTTACTTTTTTCTGCACTCTTCCAATAAAAAGATTTTGTCTGCGGTCTGTATGCGCCAAAAATTGTGATGGACTTCCTGTTGCGACTTGTCTCGAGGGAAAAAATCTTCGCCTCTGCGATACCAGCCACGAACAACATATGGCTCTGTTGAAAAGTGTGATTCATCGACAAAAAATACATCCACATCCGAATCCTTTTTCAATTTCAGGATTTCGGCGGCTATTTCCTGAACCCGAGCAAGTTTTTCTTCTTTTGAAGGTGCTGTTGCCGGGACTCCCTTCCAAGGGCGCTTGTAGGAATAACCGCAATCTTTCAGCAATCTCTCAAGAGTGGATATTCCCACCGTTTTTTCTGTATCTTTTTCAGCTGCTCTTTCAACAGAGGCATTGTCCAGCAATCCTCATACCAGCCATATGTACACGGTGATCTGGACAGATACTCCTCAACTTTAGGACGGAGAACTGTGTTTCGACCACTCGGGCGTCCAGGGGAATAACTGCGCTCAAGACCGTGGATGCCATCCTTGCGATATCGCTCTATCCATGTACGGATCGTTAAAATACGCCGGTTCAGTGCGTTGGCGATCCAGGTAATCTTTTGACCGTTTGCACAGTGGAGTATTGCAAGGCTCCGCTCACGCATAAGACCAGAGCCATTATTCTGCAAATTCAATAATTCCCGTCTTGCGGATTCCGACAGCTCAAGCTTGACTATTTTCATACTGCTCCTTTGATTGCTTTTGTTTCACCAAAGGATAATATACATCATTTTATCTATTTATCAAATATATATGACGATAAACTTAAAGCGTAAAAGATAAGACTTCTTCTGATAAAATAAGAAAAAGATGCTATATTTAACGATAACGTCCGGAAAATGGCGTACATTTTGATCTAGGTACATGGAATCAGGAAAGAAGCTCTACATGGATTTTAAAGGAGCTGGCGGAGAATTTTTCGAGAAGATGAATTTGCTACCCATTTGAGACTTAAAAAATTCGCCGTTTTGAGGTGGAGAGAAAAGTTAGTTCAAAGTCCCCTTACCACCACCATTTGATACTGTAAGGGTATTTTGGAGATTTTTTGTTGAAAAGTCCAAAATACTCTTTTATTTTTATCTGCAAAATTCTGTTCTGCTTCTCTCGAAGTCGCCATTCCTAACTTTTACTATGGGTGTGCATGGCTGGAGAATCGTGATACAGCGTTATCTGAAAAGAGCCTTCCGAATTGCTTTTTTTTAAAAGGCTACCCAGAAACATCCGCTCAAATCCATCATTCAAATATTTTTGATTTGTAATCAGATTCAGGAAAAAACAGGCTTCTGTTTCAGCAAACTTCTGATTCGGACATGTCTTATTCAATCGGAAAGACTTCTCCGCGAAGTGGATCTTCCGGTATCCGTAGTTTCCCGGAAAACAGTTTTGGAAATCCATCCCACTTTTTTCCGAGCGTTCCGGAAACATTTTCACATGCCTCCTGCCAACTACTGGAGAATAAAAGAGTCTGGAAAAGAAAATGAAAGTGATCAGAAATTCTAAAACGAACTTCTGAAAAGTCTTTCAGGTTACATTGCTCCTGGGCTTCTTTTGGGGCAGATACGTAATTTTCGTTGTTTTATTTATACATGGGAACTCCCCCCTTTCTTGTCACATTTACGCCAATTTTTCCTGAAAAAAGCAGATTGAAACAGATTGACTTTTCAGACGGATATCGTAAAATTATAAAAAGAAGAAGCAGTGGAAGGACCGGAGCAGGACTATGAGAAAGATTCTGTTAAAGGAGATCGCGGAAAAAGCGGAAGTTTCCGTTCGGACCGTTCTGCGCGTCCTGAACGGAGAAGAACATGTTAGAACATCTACAAGACGACACGTCTCTGCGGTCCTCTCCCGGTATGGTTATCTGCTTCGTCAAGGGTCCCGACGGGAAAAGCTGCTGGTCTACGGGCGGAAGAACAATCCCATGATAGAACTTCTCCTGAAAGGGCTTTTTCAGGAAGAGTATGAAGTCCGGTGCCTTTCCTATTCCGATTCCCCCAAAGTTCAGCGGGAGGCTTTTGAAAATGCGGATATCGCCGTACTCTTTTCGAATCCGATGGAATCCGATATGGAGCGCATCCGGGAGTGGAACCCCGATGTGTTCCGGATCGTCTGCAGCTATGGATACGTGCATGACGCGGAACTGCTGATTACTCCCAACAACCAGGGAATCGGTTCTTTTGCCGCGGATTATCTTTGCGGGGAGATGGGATACCGAACCGTTTTTGCGATTCTGCCGGAAACGGGCATTGATTTTGCAGAGCGGATCAAGGCATTTGCAGGTCAGGTGCTGATTCAGTATCCTTCGGTGGAACTGAAGGTGTTCCCATCGCTTCTATCTGAAGAAACGTTCGACACCTTTTTCCGGGAGTTCCCGTTCCGCGGTGCCGGAGTGTTCATTCCAGGCTGCGTGCTGACTAGAAATTTTGTCCTGGCGGCGGAAAGACATGATGTCCGGATCCCGGATGACATCGGATTGATCTCCTGCGACAATCCCGAACACTATATGACTGGAGAACGGAGAACTGGATGGAAATTCCCAAGCTTTATTGAATTTCATGAAGAACAGGTCGTTGAATGGGTTCTATATTATTTGAAATATCGTCCAAGGACCATTCTGACTCCTGCTGTGACTTATCTTCCATTTACCCTGGTGGAAAACAATTCAACAATCAAACATTGGAAAGGACTCTGAGTATGTGCGGAAATGACGGCATTCCCATCTGCAGGAAATTTACTTTGCTGGAACTTTTGATTGTGATTGCAATAATTGCGATTCTTGCATCGATGCTTCTTCCGGCCTTGAACCGGGCGAGAACAAGCGCACAGACAGCCGCATGCACCGGACAGGTAAAACAACTGGTAACAGCGAATGCCATGTACATGGGGGATTTCGATGACTGGATCTATCCTTTTTACACGGACTTTTACGGGCAGACCTGGGTACGTGCGCTGGAGCCGTATCTGTTCTCCGGGAAACTGGAGGAGGATCGTTTCCGGTTTTCCTCGGAGAGAACAGCGAAACTGTTTCTTTGTCCGGGAGATGTTCACACGTTCCGGGGACGCAAGGATAATGTCGCCTGTTCCGAAGAGAGTTGCGGAGGTCTTCTGCCAAACCGCCAGTCTTATGGAATCAACTATTTTTTCCAGAAAGGGGTCTCGCCGGACAGAATCGGCAAACGGGTGAATGAACTGATGGTGAAGGATTCCCATGAGAATTTCACGATCCGGGCGGGAGGTTTTGCCGTTTATCTTACGGAAGTCAAGTGGAACACGTCGAACCACTACCATGCGACGGGAATGGAACGGATGGATCTTCTCCGTCATGACGGGCGGAACAATATCGCTTTTCTGGACTGCAGTGTCCGCGCTTATGTTACAAGCGGCTGGCTTGCGGTTTCCGGCGCGCCCGGAACCTATTTCGACCAGAGAAGTTTTTATTCAAACTTTTTAAAACGATAAATACACGAAAGGAAATATATCGCATGAAAGTTCTTTGGATCACAGCGGTCTGTGCCGCACTGCCTGTGCTGGGCGGCAATCTGGTTTTCAACTCCTCCTTTGAACTGGGTGAGAAAGGATGGAACGGATTCTGCGAGCGGCAGGCTCCGGAAAATTTTGAACGGAAAATTCCAGAAAAACTCTGGGAAATCGACTCATCCACGGCGCATTCCGGAAAGAACTCTCTGAAAGTCAGTCTGAAGGGAAACGCGCGGAGAACAGCGGTTTTCTCGCATGATATTCCGGTGGAATTCGGAAAAACATACACGATCTCTTTCTTTGCAAAAGGAGATAAAACGGTTCGCTGTCCAGTCCGGATGCGTTCGTGCATGGTGCCCCCTAACCGCGCACAGGACGATTCCATTATCCATCCGACCGCCTGGGGAAAAGACGTCCCACAGGTGCAGACAAGGTTCGGAATGCCGAAAGAACAGGCCAATATGACTCTCACTCCGGAATGGAAACGGTATTCCTTCCAGTTTACGCCGGAACGCGATTTTACCGCCTATACCTTTTCAGTCGATTCGGGGTATCGGGAGTGCACAGTCTGGATCGACGATGTACAGGTCGAAGAGGGAAACACATTGTCGCCTTACAAGCCTTCGTCTCCGATTGAAATTGCGCTCTATCTGCCGGATCGGACGGTCGGGGTCGGAAAGGCCGCGGGGAAGGCCGTCGCTCTTTCCTACAATCCCCCCGGAAAAAAGGAGTCTGTGACTCTTTCCCTCTATAATCTTTATACGGATCAGGTGGAAAAACAACAGGAACTCTCTTTTGATCTGCCCCCCGGAATCCCGCAGGAAAAGAGTTTTGCTTTCGACGGACTGAAGTTCGGAATGTACACCGTATACCATTCGCTGCAGCCGAGAATTACAACCAGAGACTACGAACTTTCACCGGAAAAACCTGCCGCACAGCGCAGTACAAAGCTGAAAGACGGCGATCTTTCGTATCAGTCGGCGGCTTTTATTGCCAGTGTTCCGAAAGCTCCCGCATCGCCGAAGGAAGGATACCGGATGGGACCGTGCCTGCATTTCGGCGGCGACCTCCGGAACAGCCTCTATCGCGACGGAATGGGACTGGGCGATGAATTCGCGGAAACGCTCCGGGATTCCGGTGCAACCATCACCAGGGTCTGGAATGCATTCCCCTGGAGTTTTCTGGAACCGGAACAGGGAAAATTCAATTTTACGCATTCCGATTCCATCATCCGGGCGATGAGCAAATACAAACTGGCGGGAGTTTATACGGTGATGGCTGCCACATTCGGCGATCGGAACAATCCGTGGTCGCGCGTCAGCTGGGTTCTTCCGAAGTGGGTGATGGATCGTGATCCCGCGGGACCGCAGGGGGTGAAAAATCCATTTGTGACCAATCCCCGCTTCTCGCCGCTGTGGCGTCCGCGGCAGGAGGACTGGGAACACTTCCTGACAGCTGTGCTTCAGCGTTACAAAGGGCAGATTGACTCCTATGAAATCTTCAACGAACCGCAGCTGATGATGAATGCCGCATCCTATTTCCCATATCTGAAAACGGCGTATCAGACAATCAAGCGGATAGATCCCGCCGCAGATGTGGTTGGAATCTGTGCAACAAGCGACTTCGGGGTCAATGCCGATTCCTTCATTGCCCAGGTGATCCGGATGGGCGGTGGAAAATTCTCCGATGTAATCTCCTATCATCCGTACATGAAACTGGATGATTCAACTCCGAGTCAGATGGAACAGTATGCCGGAATCTATAAAAATTTCCGGGCTTACGGAGTAAACAGGCCGCTGGCGAATACGGAAAATTACTTTTTCGAAAATGGCGATGCGTTTCATTTCTGGTGGAACAAGGCTCCGGATTACGACATTTCCCGCTATATCCGGCATCACCTCATCGATATGGGCGAGGGAATCGCATTTTCCACCACGGTGGAATACGACAGTGCCTTTTTCTCCAGTTTCATTCATCCGGCGCAGGTGTATCATAACGGGAGCCGGCATGGAAAACCGCAGCCGAATCTGCGTTATGTGGTTCAGGCGGGAACATCGCAGATGATTTCCGGAGCAAAACCGCTGGGAAAGATTGATCTTCCCTCCGGAGCGCTCGGCTATACTTATCGGAAAGGCGAAGGGATCTTCACGGTTCTCTGGAATGCCCGTGCAAAACAGAAATCATGGATCACGCTGGAACTTCCAGCGGGAGTCTCGTTTACGGAGTATGATATTTTCTCGAATCTGCTTTCGTCGCAGAACGGAACTCTTACGCTGGAATTGAATTCGATTCCCCGCTATTTCCAGTGGAAGAATGCATCTGCGGAAACTGTCGCGGCGATTTTCAGGAATCCGAAGGAACGCTGCGAGAATCCGATCCGGGTTCGCAACGCAAATCTCCTTCGAAGTCTTGACAGCAACGGGGGAGAACTGCATGTGCAGGTGGAAAATCTCAGTGGAAAGGTCCTGAAAAATCCGGTGTTTCAGATAAGTTCTCCGGCGTTGAAAGAGCCGGTCCGGCTGACAGCAAAGGAGATCGGATATTTTCGGACCGCCGATCTTTCCGGGACCGTCCGTCTCGCAGAAAAATGCGGAACAGAGGAGACGATGGAAATCTCTTCTGAGGGACTCCGCCCGCTTCGGATCACACTACCGGTCCGCAGACGTGAAGTGATCGGTTATCGCCCCCGGTCGTTTGAAATAAGAAATGTCATTTTCGGAAAGGTGGAGTCGAGGACGGATCTTTCCGCAGTGATGGAGCTTGCGATGAAGGACATATCCACTCTGCGTGTGACAGTGAGGGTCATGGATGACAAACCGTCGCAGAATCCTCATCTTCCGCCGTATCAGCGAGACAGTGTTGAGCTGTTTGTGGATCAGGATCCGTTCGGCGGATCGGGTGAAAAATACAACCGGTTCTGCAAACAGTACATCGCGCCTCGCGGCGGGACTCCGGAAAACGCCGGAATCAAATCCTCGTTTACGGATCGGAAAGACGGGTATGTCTGGACCTTCGATATTCCGGTCGTCTACCGGAACAACTTCATTGCCCTGGATCTTGCGGTCAATGACTCGGATGGCGACCGGCAGAAATCCAAGCTCTCCTGGTCAGGCTGTTCCGACAGCTATCGCAACCGCCGCAATTTCATTGTCCTGGAACTGAACCGGGGAGATGGCGCAGTCATCAGCGCGGCTGTCCGGGATGCCGGAGGAAAGATTCTTCAGCTCCGAAGCAATGAGAACACGCCGTTTCTCCCGACCGATCAATGGGTGAAACAGGAGTTCCGGTTTGTCCCCGATTACGATGGTTCCGGCAACATTGTATTCCGCTCGTCGCTTGGCACGAAGTCCGCCGGAGATCTGCGGTTCCGGAAGCTCTCCGTATCGGGAGCGGATGCGGTTCTTCCCCCTCCGGAAAAAGAACAGAGTCACGCATGGATTGCGGCAAAATTCCGGAAAGGTGTTCCTGTGACCATTTCCTGTGAACTGAAAATGAGCGGAGTTAGAAAATGAAATACTTCGGCTGCGCCTACTATCCGGAGGCCTGGGAAAAAACACGCTGGGAAACCGATTTCCGGATGATGCGGGATCTCGGATTCAACATGGTCCGGCTCGGGGAATTCAACTGGGGAAAGTTTGAACCGGAAGAAGGAGTTTTCCACTTTGATGAGTATCTTGAAATACTGGATCTTGCGGATCGGTATGGAATCCGCGTGATGATGTGCACGCCGACTGCGGCAGTGCCCCGCTGGATGGCGGCTCGTTATCCCGAAACGCAGAAACGAAGAGCCGATGGGACCCGGCCGGAGAATGATGCCCGGCAGAGTTACTGTCCCTCTTCCCCGAAGTTCCGCTTTTTTGCTGATCGGATTGTGACGGAGATGGCTCATGCGTTCCGGAATCATCCGGCAGTTGTCATGTGGCAGCTCGATAATGAATTGAGTGTGGGAGCCGCCACCGGACTTTGTGTCTGCGACGAGTGTACAAAACGCTTTCAGTCCGCCATGCGGGAGAAGTATCGGACACTGGAAGCGTTCAACCGGGCGTGGAACGGAGCATTCTGGTCCGGAGATTTCCAGTCCTGGGAGGACCTGAAGCCGCCGTTCCGCTTCCGCCGGGGATGGAAAAAGGAGTATATTCGGGTTCAGGGAGAACTTTTCTCAGAACTGATTCTCCGTCATCGGGATATCCTGAAGAGTGCGAATCCGGAATGGGTGGTGACGACGAACAATCCGGCGATGACCTATTCAGACATCCGCCTGGACCATCTTTTTGCCGAACTCGGCTATGCCGCGTGCGACACCTATGTTTCCTGCGATAATATTTTCCGTTTCCGCGCCTTCTGGGATTTCTACCGGGGAGTCACCGGCAGACAGCAGAAGTTCATGGTCGCGGAGACCGGTGCGTTCAATCAGGTCACCACGGAGCCGAATTCCTGGGGAGCTCTGAAACCATGGCTTTGGGAAATGGTTGTCCGGGGAGCGGAGTCGGTTCTGTATTTCCGCTGGCGGCAGTCCGTGATGGGCGAGGAGACGCATCCGGCGATTCTCCCCTGGTGCGGCAGGCCCGGAAATGCCTATCGGATGATCCGGCAAATCAGAAAGGAAATGGACGCTCTGCCGATGGATGTTTCGAAACTTCCGCTTCCCGAAACGGAAATCGCGATCGTTCATGACGCCGCTTCCGGTCAGTACCATATGTCGAAAAAAAGCGATGCGCTTTATCTTGCCACGAACCGGATTCATCTGGCGCTGACCGCACTTGGGAAAAATCCGGATTTCCTGATGCTGAATGAACAGATGGATCTTTCACCGTACCGGGTGGTTTTCCTGCCGCTCTGCGAACGGGTATCACCGCGGATTGTCGAGCGGTGGAAGGAGTATGTCCGCAACGGAGGATGCCTCGTGGCAGTGACCCGTCTGAATCTGATGGAAGAGTCGGGCAGCTATTGCCGGGAACCGTATCCGTGCGGCATGACGGAACTGTTCGGACTCGAAATCGCGGAAAACCGGGAACTTCTGAATTCTCAGACAGATGCCAATATGGGGGTATTCGATATCTCCAGCCTGCCGAAAAGTTCAGTTCGCCTTTCCTGTTTCGGGGGCACGGCCGATGCGGAACGTTATGTTGAGGAGATCCTTCCGCAGAGCTGTACCGTTCTGGAGAAACTCTCCTCGACCTGTTTTGCCTCCTCCCCTTTGCTGACCCGGAATTACTACGGAAAAGGAACGGCATTGTATGTATCGGCATTCCTGGATGTCCCCGGAGTGCGGAAAATGGTTCGCCGTGTTCTGGAGGAGTGCGGCATCTCTCTTCCGGCTGCGGAACTGCCGCCGGAGGTCTCCCGGATCGAACGGGGAGGATATCTCTTCTACATCAACTCCTCGTCGCGGAAGGGGAGTCTGGAGGAAGAGATCAGCGGAGAAATCCTGCTCGGAGACGCGGATCCCGGTGAGAAACAGACAATAACATTGAAGCCTTATGAGGTTCTGATGATTCGGCCTTCCGGAAAATCAGAATAGTAAGGGGGGAATCTCCGATTTGTTCTGACAAATCGGAGATTTTTTTTCAATGACGGATGAGACGGGCAAGTTTCCGCTGTACGCCACCGTCGATGACGAGATCCGCTCCGTTGATGAAGGAAGAATCTTCCGATGCCAGAAACAGGCAGAGAGCGGCGACATCATCCGGTGTTCCGTAACGACCGAGCGGAATCCCCGTGAACTCCTCCGGAGCCGGACTCCGGCCGCTGACGTTGATGCAGCCGGGAAGGATGTTGTTGATCCGGATTCCCGAAGGTCCGATTTCAACGGCAAGCTGTCCGGTCATCGCGTGAATTGCTCCTTTGCTTGCGGCGTAAAGGGTGCGTCCCGGAACGGAAGTGTCCTGATGAACCGAACCGATGTTGATGATGCTTCCGGGATGCCCTTTCATCAGCCGGATCTCGTTCAGACAGCAGAAGAGCGTTCCCTTGAGATTGAGATTCATCAGCTGATCGTAAAGTTCAAAGTTGATTTCCTCCAGCGGACGCGGAGTATGATTCCAGCCGGCATTGTTCACAGCGCAATCGAGACCTCCGAAAACCCGTTCGATCTCTTCAAACATTGCACCGAGCTGTCCCGGTTCGCTCAGATCCGCCCGGAAAAGATGGGATTCGCACGGCAGTTCCGCAACAATGCGCGCAGCAAGTTCCGGATCGGAACGGTAATGAAAAAAAACTCTTGCTCCCGCCTCGGCAAATGCACGGACGATCCCTTCGCCGATTCCGCGGGATGCGCCAGTGACAAGAACCCGTTTTCCTTTTAAATCATCATAATGTCCCATATTCATTCTCCAGTTTCTCATTCTGATTTGGCTGGAACAGATCGGAAAAAGAGTCTGCTCCGCCGGAGGATGATCCACGATTTCCTTTTCTTGATTTGCTGTGAGGGTGGACTTTTTTCATTGTCCTCTGCGAAGAGGTCGTCCCGCCCGGATTCCTGTCGGCTTTCCGTTCCGCACGGCGATTTGACCGTTGACTGTGACAAGACGCATTCCTTCCGCAGTCCGGCGAGGATGCGCAAATGTGGCACGGTCCGCAATTTCCGCATGATGGAATACGCAGAGATCGGCAAAGTTCTGTTCCGCTATGACTCCTCTTCCACGCAGTCCGAACAGTTCACATGGACGCGCAGAAGCATGAAACACAAATTCGGAAAGCGTCACCCCGTGACGGAATGCCAGATGCAGAAGCCTTGCAAAAGCCCCGAAACTTCGAGGATGGAGATGATCCAGTCCGGGAAGCGTGTCCGATCCAAAAAGATAGCAGGGATGGCGCATCAGTTCGATAAAATCGCGTTCAAGCGTATCCGAAAGACCTTCTTCGCTCTCCCTGGTTTCCGGACGGTAGGAGAGTTGAAGCTCCTCTTCCGCAAGCAATTCCAACAGCATTTCCGGAATTTCCTGCCCGCGCATCCGTGCGATATCCCGATACGTCCGATTCCGGTAATCGGGATGGTGCGGCGCATGCAGAAGGACGGCATTCGACGGACTGATCTCGGGATGCCGTTCCCATTCCTTCTGAATCCACTGTTTCCATTCCGGATTTCGCAGTCGTTCCATGATGGAGGAAAAACCGCCCTCCATCACCCGCATCGGCAGATGAACTGCCGCGTAACCAGCTCCGACAGAATAGGGATAAAAGTCCGCCGTGACACGCAGTCCTTCCTCAAGACCGCGTTCGATCGGTTCCAGAAGTTTGTCGAGATGTCCCGCTGTTTTCGGATTGGTCCGGTAATGGGAAAAATGGACGCGAGCTCCGCTTCTCCGCGCAAATTCGAGCACTTCTTCGCGCGAATCGAATTTTTCGGTATGATCCCTCAGCGCTGTTCGCTGATGAACACACACCGGAACATCAAATTCCGCGGCGACTCTGCAAATCGCAGCAACCTCTTCCGTATCTCCGAAGGAGGCCGGATAGTAGGCCAAACCGGTGGAAAAGGCACATGCACCTTCTTCAAATGCCTGTCGTGCAAGATCCTGGGCTTTTTGCACCGGCAGCGGCGCATCGCGAAATCCGCACAGGGCACAACGCAGCGGCGAGTGTGCCAGATGAACTGCCGCATTGACTCCGGTCGGAGGAAGCGAAGCCAGATATTCCGCACAGGAACCGAAAAGCTGCGGTTCCGCACCGAAAATCCCGGTCATGACCTGTCCATAATCTGAGTGGAAAAGCGGAAAGAGCCCAATTCCACAGGCTCCGGCGATTTCCGTCGTGATTCCCTGACAGAGCGCCTCGGCCCTGTCGGGAGCTAGGAAAAACTGCCAGTCGGAGTGAGTATGAACATCAATGAATCCGGGAGTGACAGCCATCCCGGATGCGTCAAACGTCTCCTTCGCCTCACACCGATCCAATCTCCCGACCGCAGCGATCCGGTCCCCCCTGACTGCGAGATCCGCCTGGAACGGAGCTCCTCCGAGTCCATCATAAATGGTACCGCCGGCGATCAGAAGGTCGAACATCGCGTTACTCCGCCATTTCAACGACCATTTCCACTTCAACAGCAATTCCGTTCGGAAGCGATCCCATCCCGACCGCGGAACGCGCATGGCTTCCGATTTCTTCTCCGAAGGCTTCCAGAAGAAGTTCGGAAACGCCGTTCATGACAAACGGATGTTCCGTAAAAGATTCGGTTGCATTGACCATGCCGAACACCTTGACAAAACTGCGGATTTTATCCAGATCACCGCAGTGGAGTTTGATTGCTTCAAGACAGTGAATGGCAGCTTCCCGTGCAGCGGCATAGCCGTCGGCGGCAGTCAGCGAGGAACCGACCTTCCCTTTGATCTTTGTCCCGTGCCCGGAAACAAACAGGAGATTTCCTGTCTGTTTGCTGTGCAGAATAGGGTGACTGCACGGACCCGGAAGGACAAGTTCGATTCCCATTTCCGAAAGTTTTGTTTCGATCTTCATTTTGTGTTTCCTCCTTGTTCCAATATGAGATCCAGTTCCTGAAATCGTTTGATGATCTGTTCCATTTCGCCGTCTGCCAGGCACATCGGGTTCACATAAACTCCGGGCCGGTTCTCCGAATAGCAGACGATGGAAGGATTTCCTTCTTCCAGCATTCTGCGGAGTTCCGATGAGCGAATAGAGGTATTTTTCAGAGAGACAAACGCGCGCGGCAGAGGCTGTCCCGCCTGATTCGGCCAGGTGCGTTCCGCAGAAAAATGCTTTGCCTCCCCAAGAGCGGAAATCAGTTTCCGGACCTCAGATTCGCACCACTGAAGACGTGCCTCCTCATCCGACTCGACGTACTGCCGGATCGCCGTGTAGAGAGCAATCATCTCCTCCCTTCCGATTTTCATGATTCTTCCGCATCCGTAGTTCGGAAATCCAAGCAAATTAACAATCTCCAGATACTCCTTTTTCCCCACCAGCAGTCCGCTTGCCTGAGGTCCCGCAAGGTCTTTGCCTCCGGAGAAACATGCCATATCGCATCCCATATCTTGGGTAAAGTGCCAGAGATTCGACTTCGGCGGCAACTGCGCGGCGCCATCCACGAGTATGGGAAGACCGAACCGATGAGCAGCATCCCGGAAAGTTTCGAGATTCATACATCCTTCGCCGTAATAGCCGGAAGGGGTCCGAGAGGCAAAATAACAACAGACCGTATGTTCGTGAAACGCATTCTCCAGCAGTCTTTTATCGAATTGAGCCTCCATGTTCGGATACCCGGCAAAACGGAGTTTGACACCGAGCTGTTCAATCGCGTGATCGTAGGGAATGTGCTGCCCCCAGAGAGCAAGAACTTCGCACCGGGCGATCTCTTCCGATGAAAGGCTCCCGAACTCTCTACCGTAGTGCCTGGCGACGCAAGCCGCAATCGCAAGATAGATCGCCGTACTGCAGGAGTTGCAGATGTATGCCGCTTCATTGCGGGTCAGTTCCGCCACGCGCCTGTGAAGTGCGTTCTGAAGGCGTTCAATGGAAACATAACTCCGGGCGGCATCGCACATCGCTTCAAGAGTTGCTTCCGACATTCTGGATGCCCCGACGACCGTATAGGTTCCGACCGCATTGATCAGAGTCGGCACTCCCAGTTCCTCATAAATACTCATTTCTGATTCTCTCTGATCCCGGTAACGGCCCGATACCATTTTCCCGTTTCCACCAGCTGCTTTTCGAGCGCCGCCAGCGGCACCATTACACTGGAGAGAATACGTTCCGGCCAGCGTGCTTTCCGTTCTCTGGAATCGACGTAATCCAGAAAATCGCGAAGAGTAACAAGATCCGCTCCGTTGTGACCTCCGTCGGAAAGGTTCGGTGCAGGAATCACTTCACTTTGACCATTCGAATAACGGATTCGGATTTCGGAACCATGAATTTCCGCAAGGATTTCCCCTTTGGTTCCGAAAATATGGAGATTGCGCTCATAGGAGCTGCCGCAGCTGGTCAGAGTCTGTGTAAACATGGTTCCATTGTGGAGCACGCCGGCAATGACGGCGGTATCATCGGTCATGGGAGCTTCTCCATGTCTGTGCCACAGGAAATTTGCCCCGCTCCCCCAGACCGTTTCCGCATAGGAACCGGCAAGATGCTGAAGGAGATCGGTGTCATGTGTCAGCTTGGCCGTGATGAAACTGCCGCGTTTGCGTGAGAATTTATTGATGAGAAATGCACGGGCGAAATTCTGTCCGACATCACAGGCACTTCGGATCATGACGGGCTTCCCGATGATTCCGGAGTCAAGAAGCTCTTTCAGCTTCAGCGCAACAGGAAAATTCGGTAAATTCAGCCCGATCTGAAAACAACATTCGCGCGATGTGACAAATCGGTAAAGTTCTTCCGCCTGTTCCAGCGTGGGAACAACAGGTTTTTCGCAGTAAACCGCCTTTCCGGCGTCAATCGCATCCTTGACAACCTGGAGATGCGTGTCTTCGTAGGTGGAAATGATGACGGTGTCAATCTCCGGCATTTTCAGCAGATCGCGGTAATCCGTGAAGTACGGGATATCCGGACAGCGGAAGGAAAAAAGCGGTGAAACCACCGGTCTTTCCCGCAGATCCGCCACCGCGGCTGGATATCCGTATTCGGGAAGTTGATTGATTAATGTTTCGGCGAGCTGCTGCCCGCGCTGTCCGAACGCAATGAATCCGATCCGATGACAGGTTTGCTGCATTTTGCTTCCTTTCTCTTGACTGCTCAATTCAGATGCCTTATATTATAATCGGATCAGGGATGAAATAGAATGGCAGAAAAAGATAAAATATGGCTTTATCCCACATCAGGGATGCAATCGGAAAAAATGCGTTAAGGCCCCCGCGCACGTTGTTTTCCGGAGGATATTCCTGCGAGGCTCCGTTTTTCCCGGAGGATATCCTGGTGTGGAAATCGTCATCGGAGCAGACGGTTACCGATGTATCAATTCACCAGAGGATGATCCTGAAAATCATACTTTCCGGTGATGTCGTAACGGTTGTGGACGGACTGAGAATTCCCATGAAAGCAGCGGATATGATTCTGTTTTTTCCCTATCAGTTTCACGCCACCCGGCTGCTCTGTCCCCGTTCGGAATATTCATTTCTTGCCATCACTTTTACAGAGCGGACACGGAACTATTCTTCACTTCTGCCTTTGAAAAATCATCTTCTTGCTCCGGACGCCGCTGATGCACGGAATCTTGCGTGTATCATTCGAACCTGTTTGCACAAAAAACGCTGTGAGCCGGAAAAGGGGGTGCTGGCTTTGATGGAACTTCTGTTTGCACAACGGAGAAAGGTGCTTCGCCGTGCACAGGAAGGACACCCATCCAATCTTGTCCCCCGGGAGACCGCGGATCGAATCTCTGATTATTTCCGCAACAATTTCAATAAACCAATTTCGCTGAAATCCGTTGCTGCCGAATTCGGAATGAGCGAGGAAACCATACGGAGGATTTTTCATAAAACGTATGGAGAAATCACTCCGGGCAGATTGATCAGCCGTCTGCGGATGCAATTTGCCGTTGAAATGCTGGAACATACGGAGGAACCTATCTCACGGATCGCGGAAAAGTGCGGATATACAGACCCGTTTGTATTCAGCAGAGCATTCAAACGCCAGACTGGAATTTCTCCACAGAAACACCGGAAACTTTATTTCTCTTCTCTTGAGAGATCGGAATAACTCCAGAAAAAAAAAGACTGAGGTACGAAGCTTTTCCGCCGCTTCAAAAATCATCTTCGCCATTGAACCGTGAGTCCGGCTTTGGAAAAGAGAAGAAGCATCGGAACGCAATTCGTTGCATAGCAATCGGCGGAATGAACGGAATATGATCTTTACGGCAACCGGATTCAATTTCCGATAACGGATGCGGTCATTGACCTGTCTTATGCAGATTTTTCAAACTGGCATTGAGGCTGTTGGCATTCCGGAAGGATGGATTGTAATACTCAAACAGACTTGAAAAAGGAAGAACACGAGAAGGGACAAACCTTTTCTCTGAAGGGTTGTCCTTCCCGCATCCGTCTTTTGCATAAGGAACTGTCGATTTTCCGTTTGCACATTGTCTGCTTTTCCCTGCAGAAGCCAGGGCACTACTTCAGAAAAAGCTCAACGACAGGAATCACTGTTCCCCGCGGCTGTCCCAGAAACTGCAATGCGGCATACCCTTCCGGAATTCTCGGATTGGGATCGTCGGCATTACTTTCAGCGCTCTCGATAATACGCACAAACGCCCCGTCATGAAGTGTTTGTGCATAACGAATCCGGCCTTTCATCTTCGGCAGGAAAAGCATTCTCTGCCAGCGCATAACATGAACGTAAAGACGGTTGGTTACGGGGTTGTAAGTGTATCGGCAATCCCGTGGTTCCGGGAACTCCTCCGGAGCGGCTCCGCATCCGTAAATCGAACGGGAATGATACTTCATCCATTTTGCCAGCAGTTCCAGACATTGCTCCTCATGTTCATCAATACAGCCTCGTGCGGTGGGACCGATATTGAAAAGGGAATTGCCGTTCATGGATGTCTGATTTATCAGGATGTAAAGGAACTCCACAGGCGATTTCAAATAGGCAAGCTCATCCCGGTTATATCCCCAGGATGCGCCGAAACAATGACAACCCTCCCAGGCGGCCGGGAAGCCGTTTTCATCCAGACACTCCCTCTCCCGCAGATAATTTTCCGGTGTCACGATATCGTGCGCCCCCTTCAGTCCGTGACGAGAATTGAGAATGATTTCCGGCTGCAGCTGGCGCACAAGAGCAACTAATTTTTCTGCTTCGTTACTTGCTGCCCCCTGCTGAAAAGAGATGTCAAACCAGAGTTCTGTGATCTCTCCGTAGCCGGTAAGCAGTTCGGTAATCTGATTGCGGACATATTCATTATAGATGTGGTTGTCCCGGACCGCATTGAGGCGCTCCTGTTCCTCCTGCGGAAGAGCCGCCTGCGGGCTGTTCGGACTGATTTTATAATGCGGATGATGCCAGTCTGTAATGGAATAATAGAGGCCGATCCGAATCCCTTCGGCACGAAACGCATCCACGATCTGCCGCAGGACATCGCATCCATACGGAGTATTCGTAACCTTATAATCCGTGAAGCGGGTATCCCACATGCAGAAACCATCATGATGTTTTGTGGTAAAAATCACATATTTCATTCCAGCCGCCCTGGCCCGCCGCGCCCAATCTGCGGGATCAAACAAATCGGGATTGAAGTGTTCGATCATATACTGATATTCTTCTTCCGAAATCCGGGAGAAGACGCGGCACCATTCATGGGTTCCGGACATTGCATAGATTCCCCAATGAATAAACATACCCAGACGATCATGCTTGAATTGTGTAAGATCCGGATGATAATACGCTTGCATGATTTTCTCCTCCTCTTCCAATGTAAAATGGGAATTCAGTACTTTTCTTTGGAAAGATCAGTGCTTGAAAATATAGTTCCGGATTCTTCGGGAGGCTTCGGCATTCCCGGTCATGTGCCCATCCAGCGGGTTGGTGTAGAGGGCTTTCCGTGTGGTTTCCGGAAGATTGTGGAATACGGTATAAACTGAGGTCGGAGGACAGACAAAATCCGAAAATCCGGTCAGCATGATGATTTCACATCGAATTCTCCGTGCGAAATTGTTATTGTCGTAATAGGCGGCGGTTTTCAGAATTTTCTGATCTCCCTTCGGATTGTTGAAGAGTCCCGGCCAGCCGGGTCTTCGTCCTGCAAGGATTCCGGCATGATCGCCCATTGCGGGAACGCTGGACCAGCAGAAAGTGACTGCAGGATCCAATGCCGCCCCAGCCAGAGATTGCGCACCGCCTTGACTTCCGCCCATGGAAATCAGACGTTTCCCATCCCATTCCGGCAAGGCTTTCAGATAGTCGAACGCCCGCATGACACGAAGGTACATTCCGTTGAAATAAAATTTTTCCCGATCTGTTTTATTCTGATGGGCATAATTTTTCAGTTCGTTCTGGTTGAGAGCGGTATAAAATTCCGGTTTTTCAAGAGGCGGAATCCCATGCGCGTTGACATGCAGAATAATCGCACCTTCCACATATTGACGGTTGAAGCTGGATCGGTAAACGCCCGCCCCTTGAAAAATTGCAATCGCAGGAAGGGAATGCGGTTTTGCATTTTTCGGAATGGAAAGAATCCCGGTAAGCGGTTTGGAACCGGCGCAGGCAACTGTAACAATAAAATGGTCCGCCCTGTTGTTCAGCCCCTGCGGAGCTTCCACCGGAATCCGTGATATTTCCCTGACAGGGACCTGATCAAGCTTTTTGCGCTGAGCACTCCAGAAGGCATCGAAATCAGCTGGCTCCGAATCATTCTGACGCAGTTTTTCCGGCTCAACCATTGCCCCGGCAAACGAGTTGACAAACCATCCGCGTACTTTTTTGATTCTTTCTCCTTTTTCGTTCAGGGCAAAGACTCGAACCCAAACCCATCCGGGTTTGTCGAGAGAGGTTTGGATCTTCAGCGTCTGATCTCCGGGAGCACGTTTCGTTTCTACCGGAAAACCGTTTTTATGAAGCGTATATTCCATGATTTTACCGGAAGCCGGAACTCCGTTTTCGAAAAGTCTGAATTGAAAGCCAATCGCTTCTCCGCAACGGAAAATGCCATCTTTTCTGCTGACTTCCGCAGAGAAGACAAGTGGTTCCTTTTGCGGTGCTTGTGCCGCTTGAGCCTGAAGGAAACCGGGAGTGAATAGGATCATGCACAGGATTGCTGACAGAGAAAAGATTTTCATAAAAGTTGACTCCTTATGTTTTTTATTCCGAAAAAGTTGAATTTCATTTTGTAATGAGCTTTGCCGCAGAAGAATTCAAAGCGGGCAAAAACAGAACTGCCGGGATCGCAATCAATGGTTCGATCATCAGAAGTTCCAGAAGTGTGAATTCTTCTTTTATCTTCCTCATTCTCACTGTTCTCTGTTAAAATTCTGTTGTTTTCGTCCGACTCCCCTGCATACTACGGCTGTTTTTTCAGAATCTGATCAATTTCCGAACAAATTGCAAGAGCAAAATCATCGGCACATGCCCGATCCCAGTGAACAGGATCTTTCCAGTGTTTTTTTACTTTGGGGAGGTGCCGGAGAGCGATTGAATAGAGATCCACAGATGGAATTTTATTCTTTGCGACGACTTTGTCGCAAATGTTGTTGAATTTTCGAATTCTGCGATCCTCATCATTGTCTACCGAGCTTGATCCATCCGGGAGAAGCGATCGGTGAGGAGTACAGCGGATCCAGATGATTTTAGCATTCGGCATCGATTTCCGAATGCAGTCAAAATAGAATTGAAGAGTATCGGCAAGATACGTTTCGCTGCAGCGGTTTTTAAATTTCAGGGACCACCAGTGAAGCGTCTGAGGATTGAACGTTACAATATCATACGGCCCATGGGAAGCGACTCCTTTCCATGCGATTGCCGGTTTGCTTTTTTCTCCGTCTTTGGTTACCCCTGGACCGAACCATGTTCCCCCCATCCAGTAATCGACATACGCGCGATCTTTAACATGTTCGGCGATCTGCCCCCGATAACTCATGGAAATGGAATCCCCGACCACGAGAATGCGTTTTTTCTTCGGATCCTTGACCGCCTCCCTCATGAGGCTGTATTCGGGACCGGAATAGTTCATGCGCTTCCTGATGGAAGGATCGTATCCAGTTGGAAACACACTGCCGTCATAGATTTTCAGATTGCGGATCTCCAAAGCAGACTTGAGTTTGGCCGGAGCATTTTTCTTTCCTCGAAGCTGTCCGAAACGAAGGACGGCTCCGGGAGCTGGAGGCGGAAAGGAGTCTGTTATCAGAAGAATCAGACCATCCCGGAAATAATAGAGTTTCCCGTCTTTGACGAGAAAGGTCTGTTTCAGATAGACATTGTCTTTGCCCCATGGAATCGGACAGGTCCCTTCATTCACACTCATGGAGGTCTGGGAGGAATTCGCATACAGCATTCCCGCTCCGAAAGCATAATAAGCAAATGCGAATCCGTTTGGTACAATCATCCGAAAGGAACCTTTTTCATAATCGCAATCCTGCATGGAGAAAATAAAAAGGTTGATTTCTTTCCGGTTCTGTGTCTTCAGTTCGAATTCGATAGTATATTCTTTACTCTTGAGGATTCCGGGAGGGAGACGGAGCACATTGGTTCCGTCAAGAAAGAAAGAGGTCCCGCTGATTTTCAAATCCCCTGTGATCTGTTCCGGAGAAATCTTGTCCTTTCCAAATTCCCAGATGCATTTCGGGGACTCCCGGGCATTCAAAAAGATGGAAATTCCTGTCAACAGAAGAACAAGAAGTGTTTTCTCTTTCCTCAAAGAAAACTTTTTCTGAATGGAAGAAGCAATCCGCCAGAGGCTTAAATTCGGCCTGCAACCATTCCGCAGAAATGCATTCGTCCGGCAGCAATTATCTGTCTTCTGCATATTCTTTTCCTTTCTTTTAATGAACAGGGAAATATTGGTACATACTTTGATCATAGTTCTCTTCTTTTAGACATTATAATATAGGAAAGGATGTTTGAAAATGTCGTGATTGCTCTTTTTCATGTCATAATTGACCAAATTGGAAAACCTTCCGGAAGTGAACTCTATCTTTATTTTGTATATTCAAGGATAAGACTTTCTCTGAAAAAACAGGTAACAGATACTATGCGAAACGAACATCGGAAAAAGAAAGGAAGATCCAATGATCTGGAACCAGCCCCCCCCCTGCTCTGAAACCGGGATTTCTGAAATCGGCTTCTACGCTTGGCAACGTAACACAAGCATATCAAGTTTTCGACGGCCAGTTCCGGAGAGAGTCTTTCCCGTTTCAACAAGCTTTTCAATGAAAGCTTGTTTCCTGCTCCCGAAGGGATCCGGTTCGTTTGGCGGCTGTTGATCTTACAAACTTTCAAAATCAAAAGAGTCCTTTTCATAAAAAAGATCCATCCAGATTTTCTGTTTCCATTTTATGAAAAAACCGCAAGAAATTGGTTTTCCCTGGAAAAAAAATGTTGATTCCTGTCATTTTGAATGTATTGTATGAACGTGAGTCAACCAGCAAGAAGGAGAATGCATCATGAGAACGTCAGTACTTGGAATGATCCTAGCAGGCGGAGAGGGGACACGCCTCGCTCCATTGACCGATCAGAGAGCTAAACCTGCCGTCCCGTTCGGAGGAAAATACAGAATCATTGACTTTGTTCTGAGCAATTTTGTCAACAGCGGCATCAACAGCATTTTTGTTCTGACACAGTTTAAATCGCAAAGTCTGATGGAACACATCATCAACGGATGGAACATCTCCTCAACGCAGGTCCGCGGCAGCTTCATCATTCCGGTTCCCGCACAGATGCAGACGACCGACCGCACATGGTATCGCGGAACCGCCGATGCCATCTATCAGAACGCCTCGCTGATCGAGGACTTCAAACCCGATCTGGTTGCAGTCTTCGGCGGCGATCACATCTATAAAATGGATATCAGCCAGATGGTCGATTTCCATGCCTGCCACAACGCCATTGCCACCGTGGCGGCAATTCCGGTTCCCATTCAGGAGGCAAGCCAGTTCGGTATTATTCAGGTTGACAAAGACTGGCGGATCATCGGATTCCAGGAAAAACCGAAAGACCCGACTCCTCTGCCCAATGACAAAAACATGGCTCTGGCTTCCATGGGAAACTACATTTTCAACGCCAACGACATGCTGAGCCTGCTCAAAAACGATTACGATAAAAAAGGCAGTTCCCATGACTTCGGCAAAGATATCATTCCGAGTCTTGTCGATACCAAACGGCTCTATGCCTACAACTTCTACGCCAACAAGATTCCCGGACAGGCGATCAACGAAAAACCCTACTGGCGCGATGTCGGAACTCTCAAAGCCTTTTTCGAAGCCAACATGGATCTGCGCTCCACTCAGCCGCAGCTCGATCTCTACAACGACAAATGGCCGATCTACAACTACCATTTCAGTCTGCCGCCCGCAAAGTTCGTCCACAATGAGGATGTCGATACCTACGGACTGCCGCGCATCGGAAAGGCCATCAACTCCATCGTCTGCGACGGCTGCATCGTATCCGGCAGCACTGTCACAAACTCGATTCTCTTCAACTCGGTATTCGTCCACAGCTACGCCACCGTTCACAACAGCATTCTGCTGAATGATGTCGATATCGGCGAACACAGCAGAATCCGCAATGCCATCATCGACAAGCACAACATCATCCCCCGCAATACCACGATCGGTTACGACCGCGAGGAAGATGCCAAACATTATCATGTTGTCGATCTGGACAACGGCCAGTGGCTCACAGTCATTCCGAAAGCCCGTCACAGCAATCCTCTCCAGGAACTGCCGAAAGTCCTCTTCACGCACGAGGCTTCCGGAGAAGCGGAAGGAACTCCGGCAGATCCGGAAACGAAACAGGAATAAAATCCTGTTTCCGAGTCATCGACTGAAATCAATTCCGGTATTGCACCGGAATTGATTTTTTTTGCAGAACAACGGGAGATCAGCAGCAAATGAGTTCTTGCCTGTTTCAAAACGTCTATAAAAAAGTCCGCTCCATTCTGGAGTTTGCACCGGGATGTCATGACTTCGATCACACGCTCCGGGTGCTCAATAATGCAAGGGCCATCGCGAAAAACGAACTTGGCACGGAAGAGGAAAAACAGATGGCCGCCGTGGAACTGGCAGCGCTGCTTCATGATGTGGCTCGACCGGAAGAGTTGGAATCCGATGGAAAGATCTGCCATGCGGAGGCCGGAGCGCCAAAGGCCGCAGAAATCCTGCGTGAATGCGGCTGTTCCGATGAAACACTCATCAGGACGGTTTCCGACAGCGTTCTGAGGCATCGCTTCCGCGGGAAAAATGCGCCGGTGACCCTTATCGACAAAATTGTTTACGATGCGGATAAACTGGATTCCATCGGGGCGGTCGGAATCGGACGATCCTTCCATTTTGCCGGACGGGTCGGTGCGCGTCTGCACAACACGGAACAGGAGGCGCTTTCCGGGAAAGAATACGGAAGAGAAGATTCCGCATACAGGGAGTATCTCGTCAAACTCCGCTACGTCCCGGAACGGATGCTGACGGAAACAGGACGAGCCCTGGCGCGGGAGCGGGCGGATTTCATGCATGAATTTTTCCGCCGCATGAACCGGGAATCCGGACTGGATGCCTGATCCTGCAAAAACAGATTGAACGGAAATCTTACATACAGAAAAGGACCCACGATGTTTATTGAAGTCGATCACCCATGCATCAAAGCGAAAATGACCGTTTTAAGGAATAAAAACACAAACCCGAAAGAGTTTCGGGAACGGGCGGAGGAGATTACATGCTTTCTTGCCTATGAAGCGCTGAAGAATCTGCATTTGACGGAAACAACGGTGGAGACACCTCTGGAAACGACCGTCGGCTATACGGTGGAAAATGATATCGTCGTAGTTCCCGTTCTGCGCGCCGGAGTCGGAATGCTGGGAGGAATCCAGAGTCTCATTCCAACCGTCAAGGTCGGATTTGTCGGCCTCCAGCGCGATCACGACACCAAACATCCGGTGAAATACTATCTGAATCTTCCGAAACCTTCCGCAGAAGCCTTTGCCATCATCATTGATCCCATGCTGGCAACCGGAGGATCGCTTTCCGCCGCAGTTTCCGCGGTCAAGGAGAGCGGATTCCGTCATATTGTCGTCCTCACCATCGTCAGCGCACCAGAAGGAGTTCAGGTCATGGAGAAGAATCATCCCGATGTCAAAATCTACTCTGCCGCCCTCGACCGAGAACTCAACGCAAGCAAATATATTCTTCCCGGCCTCGGCGACGCGGGGGACCGCCTCTTCGGGACTCTGTAAAAAGAAGACTCGAAAAAGAGGCTCCTTCGAAAACTCCCGATGGATGAAAAACCTCAGCGTCGGGAAATGAAAAAGTCAGCTTCATCGGAACGTTCCGAAATCAAACTGCGGCAATCCTGTTCAGGGTCGCAGTTCCAGTCCGGGAACCTTTTCTGCCAGATAGTCGCACATCGTCCGGCGGAACGCATCATTGCTGAATGAATCCGTATGGGAGCGCAGAACTGCCGGATCAAATGTTCTGGATTCAAACTCTTCGATTGCGGCGCAGAGACTTTCGACGGTCGGTTCCGGGAAAAAGAGTCCCGTCTGTTCCGTCACGGTTTCAAGCGCCCCGCCTTTGCCAAGCGCAATGACCGGAGTTCCAGCCGCCTGCGCCTCCAGCGGAACGATCCCGAAATCTTCGATTCCCGGAAATAAAAGGGCTTTGGCCTCCGCATATGCACGGCGCAGAGGTTCGCCGTCAAGTCGGCCCAGAAAACGGACGTTCTTTCCCGCCCGCCTCTTCAGAGCGGCAAGCATGGACCCCTCCCCGACAATCAGTAGATTCCGGTTCATTTTCAGGCATGCCTCCAGAGCAAGATCCGCCCGTTTATAACCAATCAGCTGTCCGACAAACAGATAGTAATCTTTCTTTTCATACTTCCCCTTCTTGAAAAACTCCACGTTTGCCGGAGGATGAATCACCGTCGATTCCCGTCCATAGATCCGCTTGATCCGTTCCGCGACAAAATGACTGTTTGCAATAAAATGGTCCACCGAATCCGCGGACCGCAGATCATAGCGCCGGAGAAAATCCCGAAAAACGCGCATCGCTATTTTTCCTGGAATCCCGGTCTCCCTGTAATACTCCTCATACATATCCCAAAGATACCGCATCGGCGTATGACAATAGCAGATATGAACGGCCGAATGCGGCTTGCGGATCCCCTTCGCCGGTCCCGATTCACTCGAAAGGATCAGATCGTAAGCCGAAAAATCGAACCGCCGCAGCGCATACGGCATGAGGGGCAGATATTTCTGGCAATTTCTGCGAGCTCCCGGCAAATGCGCAATCATGGATTCCGTAATATGATGCCCGCGGAAAAAACGATCCGCCATCTCCCTGCTGCACGCATGGGTGAACAGATCCGCATCCGGGAAAAGAGACGCAAGCTCCGCAAGAACCTTTTCCCCGCCCCGGAGATTCGTGAGCCAATAGTGTACCAGCGCTGTCTTCATACGGAGAACCCCCTCTTATTTGGCCCCGCGGCCGATCAGAACTTCAATCACGGTGCGAAGGAGAATGTAATAGTCAAGCCAGATGGACCAGTTGACCACATAATTCACATCCAGACGGACCCGTGTTTCATAATCAAGATTGCTCCGGCCGGAGACCTGCCAGAGTCCCGTGATTCCGGGTTTGACCCGGCTCAGAAGCTCCTGATTGTCCTTGTAGTAGTGGAGTTCCGCCTTGACAATCGGGCGCGGACCGATCAGCGACATATCGCCACGAAGCACATTCAGCAGCTGAGGAAGCTCATCCAGACTGCTTTTCCGCAAGAAACGTCCGAACGGCGTAACCCTGGGATCGTGTTCCAGTTTGAATTTCTCCTGCCACTCCTTCTGCATCTCCGGATTCTCCGCGAGAAGGGATGCCAGACGCTTGTCCGCATTGATATACATGGTTCTGAATTTCAGCACCCGGATCGGTTTTCCTCCGAGCCCGATACGCTTAGCCCGGTAAAAGACCGGTCCGCGACTCGTCAGTTTCACCAGAAGAGCAAGAATGCCGAGCAGCGGACTCAGCGTCAGAATCGCAAATCCGGAAAGACAGGCCTCAAACAGAATCTTCCAGATCCGCGGGACTTTCAGCAGAAGCTGATTGCAGATCTCCACCGAAGCATAGCTGTTCAGAAGATTCACCGGAAATGCCCAGGAGATCGGAAGAATATGATTGTCGGGAATAATGGAAATATGACGGAAAAAACGGCAGAACTGGTTGACCACATCCCGGACAATGGCGATCGGCAGAGCACAGATCACATAATCGGCATTGGTTTCCGCGGCGACTCGTCCCGCATCGGAAAGTTTTCCCAGGACCTTCACGTTCAATTCCGGCGCGATCTCCTTCGGAAAATCATCCAGAAAGCCGACCACTCTGAAACCGAAATGGGAATCCTTGTCCAGTTCTTTCGCAATGCGCTGTCCTGTGGCGCTAGCTCCGGCGATCAGCACGGGAATCTGTCCGATGTTCAGGACTTTCAAGATCCGCCGCACCACAATCCGGAACATGGGCAGAAGAAACACGGTAGCCCCCCAGCTCGAAACCAGAATCAGACGGGAATAACCGCCGGTCTGCCGCGTCATGAACATCCAGAAGAAAATGACAAAATAGGTCAGCGAAACCGAATAGAAAATCTTTCTCAGTTCCTCCACCGGATCCAGCGCCGATCCCGGATAAAAAATATTCCCGTGATAAAGATGTCCGACCGTACAGAAACAGAGCAGCGCGAAACAGCACGGCCAGAGCCGTGTGTAAAGAGACATCCCCTCCTCATTCACTCCGAGGAGGATATAAAAATAGGACATCGCAAACAAAACCAGCAGAAAGCAGAAAACATCGGACAGCATCAGACAGAACACCCGCAGCCGAACCTGATTCATCTGATATTCTCCTTCCTGTGATTCTCGTAATGGCAGAAGAAACCCCACCAGACCGATCTGGTCTCCAGAAACCCACTCATACAACCCTCCAATCCTTAATATACCTCCGTACTCTTCTCTTTTCAATAAATGCAGAGGAAACTTCCCGCTGTTATTCCAGGTATTTTTCCCGGAGACGCGGAACGCTTCCGTTTTTCAAAAAAGCAAAAACCGTGATAATTCAAGAAAAAAAAGAGAAAAATCAAAGGTTTTCCAACAAAGCGGCATTAGATTAACTCCAGAAAACCGGGAAAGCACAAATCAATCAAAACAGGAGGAAATCTCATGGATTACTATGTGGAACCGGAACGGAAAATCGAAATTGCGGAACAGGCGGATGTCCTGGTTGTCGGCAGCGGGCCGGCCGGTTTTGCGGCAGCACTCGCGGCGGCACGAAACGGAATGAAAACCGTGCTTGTCGAACAATTCAACTGTATCGGAGGCATGGCCACCAGCGGTATGATGTCGCACTTCACCGGAGCAACAGACTGCCCTGTTTTTGAAGAAGCCATGGATCGCTGCCACAAAGAAAAAGCCGGTATCTTCATCGATGGTCAGGGAGCGGGAAGACAGCAGATCAATCATGAAATTCTGAAAAAAGTCATGCTGGACATGATCGTGGAAGCAGGGATCATCCTGAAGCTCTACACCTTTGCCTGCGATGCAATCATGGAAGGAAACCGGATCAAAGGTATTGTCATTGAAAGCAAAACCGGCAGACAGGCCATCATGGCGAAGGTCGTCATCGACGCCACCGGCGACGGCGACATCGCGGCAAAAACCGGCGCTGAATTCCAGCTCGGACGCGAAGGCGACTCCAAATGTCAGCCGGTCACCCTGATGTTCCGGATCGGCGGAGTTGACTACTCCCGAGCCATTCTGCCCCCCAGCTTCGAAACCACCGTGCAGGTTCCAAAAGGAGAAATTCAAGCTCTTGCCAGAAAGCATCTGAAGGCTCCCGCCGGACATGTGCTTCTTTATCCCACCTGGATCCCCGGCGAAGTCTGCGTCAACATGACGAACGTGACTGACGTCAACGGAGCCAACGCCGATGATATGACAAAAGCGGAAATCATCACCCGTCAGCAGATGTGCGACATTGTTCTCTTCCTGCGTGAATTCGCCCCCGGATACGAGCACTGCTACCTCGTCACATCCGCCCAGAACGTTGGAGTGCGTGAAACCCGCCATTTCAAGGGACTCTACACGATCACACCGGAAGACATCGTCGAAGCGCGCGTCTTCGACGACTGGATCGCCACCCGCAACCGCTTCAATTTCGACATTCACAACGTCGAAGGCTCCGGCCTCGACAAGAACGGCGCACAGAAACATTTCCGCGACAAGGGTCAGTACACCATTCCCTATCGTGCCTGCGTTCCGGAAAAAATTGACGGCCTCCTTCTCTCCGGCAGAAATATTTCCGGCACTCACAAGGCGCACTCCAATTTCCGCGTCATGCCGATCTGCATGAATGTCGGACTCGGAGTCGGAACTGCAGCCGCAGTCGCCGTGAAAGAGAACGTCCTGCCCAGAAATGTCGATGTGAAAACGGTTCAGGCACTTCTCGAAAAACAGGGTGTTCGTCTCTGAACCGGAGACTTCCCCTCTTATTTTCCGATCAGGCCGCATCCGGAGCTTCCGGATGCGGTTTCTTCTTTTTCCGCAGAAGACTCTTTTCCCGGAATGACTCACTCTCCTGTTTGTTTTCCTTAAAAGGAAGGCTATATTAGCCGGTGGTTCCAAAAGAAAACCATTCACAAAAACAAAGGGGAAACATCATGCAGAAACGGTCAAAATGGTTCAATGAGGCCCGATACGGACTCTTTATCCACTGGGGAGCTTATTCAAAGGCGGCGCGCGGAGAATGGGTCATGAACAGAGAACGCATCCCGCTGGAAGAATACCGGGAGTGTTATGTAAAGCAGTTCAAGGCGGAACACTACGACCCCGCGGACTGGATGAAAAAACCAGTCCGATGGGGCATGAAGTACACGGTTCTCACCACACGTCATCACGACGGATTCGCTCTGTGGAGTTCGAAAGTCAACCCCTACAACGCTGCAAAACTGGGACCTGGCCGCGACCTTGTCGCTCCGTATGTCAAAGCAGTTCGGGAAGCCGGACTCAAGGTCGGACTCTACTACTCCCCCGCCTCCTGGGCGCATCCGGACTATCCCGGTGCCTGCTTCCGCGACTGGCCCGGTGAAAAAGACTGGAAAAGCGAAGCACACCGTAAACGCTTCATCGACTATTACCGTGCGGAATTGAAAGAACTCATGACCGGATACGGCAAAATTGATTATCTCTGGTTCGACGGCTGCATTCCGGAAAACATCGAAGGCGAAGAAACCATCGCCATGCTCCGGGAACTGCAGCCTGAAATGCTGATCAACAACCGGCTCGGAACTCCGTTTGACATCAAGGTCAGCGAACAGACCATCAATCCCGCAGCCCCCGGACAGGACTGGGAAGCCTGCATGACCCTCAATGAAAACTGGGGTTATCACTCCGGCGACCATTCGTGGAAAAATCCCGCCGCTGTGGTTTCCATGCTCATGACCTGTGCAAAAAGCTCCGGCAATCTTCTTCTGAACATTGGCCCGAAAGCCGACGGCACCATTCCGGAAGAATCCGTCAAAATTCTGGACGCAGCAGGCGAATGGCTCAAACACAACCGGGAAGCAATCACCGACTCCGAACGCAGTCCGTTCACCTGGAACAACACGGCACGTCTCATCACCGTGAAAGGGAACCGGATCTATATCACATTCGAGCACGAACCCGGAGGACAATTCTGCTGGAGCGAACTGAAAAACCGTCTCTGCCGCGCCTGGTGGCTCGATGACGGCACCCCGATTCAGTTCCGTCAGGAGCCGGATCGGCTGTTCCTGCTGAATCTGCCGCCGAATCTTCCGCTCCGGACCGCGGTTCTCGAAGTCGAGGGGAAGCCAGAGGCCCTGACCGCCCAGACCACGTTCTGGATCCCGGAATGATTCCCGAAAAAAATCAGTCTCTTCACAAAGACCTCCTCCCCGCATCCGACAGGCCATCCGGGGAGGAGTTTTTTTCGTGAAACGGGTCACAGCAGAACAACAGAACCCCCTGACCCTCCCGTGAAAAAAAACAGGGGCCGACGATTTGTTCCTCAAACAATTTCACAGCAGCGTCACGGCTGTGAAAAAGCGAAAAATCAAGCGTAAATAAATCCCTGCAACTCCTTGATTTTTCCGTACAGCCGGACTAAATTAAGGGATATTTATTCATATCTTTGATCATCATACATAACAACCCCAAAGGAGAGATATGGTATGAGCCTGAACGAATGGCTGGTCATCACCATCGGCGCCATCCTTGTGAACAACATGGTACTGGCGAGAATCCTTGGAATCTGTCCGTTTCTCGGCGTTTCCAAAAAACTGTCAACGGCACTCGGGATGTCCGGCGCACTGATTTTCGTCATGACGCTTGCCTCGTTTGCCGCCTCGGTCCTCTACAACTGCCTGATCTCGGTCAAGCACAGCGTGCCCGCGCTGGGACTGCAGAATGTGGACATCAGCTTCACAAGAATTCTGCTGTTCATCGTTGTGATTGCCGCACTCGTGCAGCTTGTGGAGATCATCATGCAGAAGTTCAGCCCGACTCTTTACGGAGCGCTCGGCATCTACCTGCCGCTGATCACAACCAACTGCTGCGTGCTGGGTGCCGCCGAACTCAACGTCAACGCGAACCGGACGGTGCTCGGCTCCACGGTGTTCGGACTCTGTTCGGGAATCGGTTTTTCGATCGCGGTCATTCTTTTTGCGAGCTTGCGCGAACGGCTGGAACTCTCCAAAATTCCGCGTCCTTTCCAGGGCGCTGCGATTGCGCTGATCACGGCGGGCATTCTCGCGATGGCCTTCATGGGCTTCTCCGGACTCGTCAAATAAGAAAGGATTGAAATGGATACCATTATCTTATCGGTCATTGTAGTGGGAATCACGGGAATGGTGCTGGGAGCATTCATTGCCGTAGCCGCGAAGAAGTTTGCGGTGGAACTCGATCCCAGAATTGATGAAGTGGCAGGAATGCTCCCCGGAGCAAACTGCGGAGGATGCGGATTCGCCGGATGTTCCGATCTGGCAAAGAATATTGTCGAAGGCAAGGCGCCCGCCGGAAGATGCCCTGTCTGCACAGCGGAAACGGTGGAAAAGATCGCCGCTTTTCTCGGCCAGGCCGCGGAAAAGAAGGAGAAAATGGTTGCCGTGGTGCTTTGCAGCGGCACACTTTCCAATTCCAAAGTGGCAGCCGGCTATAACGGTGTGCTTGACTGCCGTTCCGCAAACATCATGAACGGAGGCGGAAAAGCCTGTCGGTTCGGATGCATCGGATTCGGAACCTGCGCCCGCACCTGCAAGTTCGGTGCTATTGAAGTGATCGACGGACTTGCCGTGGTGCATCCGGAACTCTGCGTCGGCTGCGGCCAGTGCGCGGAGGTCTGCCCGCGGAAAATGATCAAACTCGTACCGGCCTCAACCCAGGTACATGTCTACTGCAACTCGCTGGAAAAACCGGTTCAGCGCCGGAAAAAATGCGCCGGAGCCTGTATCTCCTGCCGCAAATGCATCAAAGCCGAACCGGAAAAGATGTCCAGCCAGGGATTCATGGTGCGGGTCAATTATTCAAATGCGCCGGATGCGTCGATCGTGGAAAAGGCGCAGTGTCCTGCGAAATGTCTGCTTACTCCCGAAGAACACCTCAAAGCTGTCCGGGATGGAATCAAAAAGAACGAAGGTGCGGCATGAACTCAACACAGAAAGTCGTAAAGTTCCGCGGAGGCGTGCATCCGCGGGAAGGCAAGGAGCTCACGGCGTCCAAGGAACTGCGGATTGCGCCCCTGCTTGAAAAATACATTGTCCCGATCCGCCAGAGCATCGGCGCGCCGCCGACCCTCTGCGTCAAAAAGGGTGATACGGTCAAAAAAGGACAGCGCATTGCGGAACCAGGAGGATTTGTTTCGGTTCCCCTGCACTCCCCCACCAGCGGAACCGTCGGAGATGTGGTTGAAATCATCGGCGTAACCGGCGCGGCGGAACAGGCGGTCGAAATCATCGCCGACGGCAATGACGAATGGGGCGCCGGACTCGATCCCATCCCGAACTGGGAAAATACCGACAGGGATCTTCTGAAAAAACGCATCCTCGATGCCGGAATCGTCGGCATGGGCGGAGCCGCGTTCCCGACCCATGTCAAACTCTCTCCGCCGCCGGAAAAGAACATCGACACCCTCATCATCAACGGTGCCGAATGCGAACCGTTCCTGACGGCCGACCATCGTCTCATGCTCGAAAAGGGCGAAGCCGCCCTGATCGGTGCTTCGATCGCCGCCAAGATCCTGAAGGTCAGCCGCATCTTCATCGGCATCGAGGAGAACAAGCCCGATGCAATTCAGAAATTGACGGAACTGGCTCCGAAATATAAAATCAATGTGGTTCCCCTTCGTGTTCGCTATCCGCAGGGAGCGGAAAAGCAGCTGATCTACGCGCTGACCGGACGGAAAGTGCTGGAAGGCGGACTGCCGATGGATGTCGGCTGTGTCGTCATGAACATCGGAACCGCGACGGCCGTTCACAACGCGGTCGTACTCGGTGAACCGCTGATCGAACGCATCACCACGGTGACGGGCAGTCCGGTTGCCGATCCGGCAAACTGGCTTTTCCGCATCGGAACGCCGATCAGCAAGGCTCTGGAACTCTGCGGAGGCGTGACAACGGCTCCCGCAAAGGTCATCATGGGCGGCCCGATGATGGGTTTTGCTCAGTCGAACATTGATGTGCCGATTACGAAAAACTCCTCGGGCGTTCTGCTGATGGCTCCGGAGGAGGTGGAACAGTTCTCCGGAAATCCGTGCATCCGGTGCGGACGCTGTGTGGTGTCCTGTCCGATGAATCTGCTGATCCCGCAGCTGAGCGTGATGGTGGAGTCGGAAAAATTCGATCTGGCGGAACAGAACTATGTCATGGACTGCATGGAATGCGGAATCTGCGCATATGTCTGTCCGGCGAAACGTCCGCTGGTCCAGCACTTCCGCAGAGCCAAAGCTGAAATCCTCGCCAAACGGCGCAAAAAATAATTAAGGTGTAAGAGAATGAGTGAAGAAAACAATACGGTCAAACTGCCGGCGCCGGGGAGCCTCATTGTAAGTTCCTCTCCGCACCTGCATGAAAATTCAAGCATCTCGAAGATCATGCTTCAGGTTCTGCTGTGCCTTCTGCCGGCGGTGCTTGCGGCGATCTGGTTCTTCGGACTCCCCGCACTGAAGGTCATGGTCTACTGCGTGGCATTCTGCATGCTGTTTGAATATCTCTGGTGCAGACTGATGAAACAGAAATCCACACTCCGTGACTACAGTGCGGCGGTGACAGGACTGATTCTGGCTCTGAACATTTCAGCCCATTCGCAGTGGTGGCTCTGCATGGTCGGCTCGTTTGTGGCGATCATCATTGCCAAGCAGGTGTTCGGCGGACTCGGACAGAATCCGTTCAATCCGGCGGCGGTGGGACGAGTCGCTCTGCTGGTCGGATTCACGGGCCCGATGACAACCCAGTGGGTCACTCCGACTCCCGGAGCGTTTGTCGGAGCCATTGATGCAACCACAACGGCAACCCCGCTGACCCTCGCCAAAGGCTGCGTCGGAAACGTCGACCAGATGGCGGCTCTGGAAACGGTGGACCATTACTGGAACTATTTTCTCGGCAATATGGGGGGATCTCTTGGTGAGACCTCCGCGCTGGCGATTCTGATCGGCGCGGTCGGGCTGTTCGCCTTCCGCCTGATCAAGTGGGAAATCCCGGTGGCGATTCTCGGAACGATGGCAGTCTTCACCTGGATCGTCCATGTAACCTCCCCGGCGACAACGCCGGGACCGCTCTTCCACCTTCTCACCGGAGGAGCAATGATCGGCGCGTTCTTCATGGCGACCGATATGGTGACCTCGCCCATGACGCGGCGCGGATGCCTGCTCTTCGGCGCAGGAATCGGAATTATCACCTGCGTCATCCGCATCTGGGGCGGGTTCCCGGAAGGAATGAGTTTTGCGATCGTCATCATGAACGCCCTGGTGCCGCTGATCGACCGCTTCTGTTTCAAACGTCCGTTCGGATGGACACACGCTTCCGGAGGTGCAAGATGAGTGCTCCGAAAAAAATCAGTATTGTATATCTGGCCTTTTTTCTCTGCGTGATCTGCGCGGTTGCAACCGCGGCGCTCGCGTTTGTCGCCAATACGACGGCGGCGCCGATCGCCAAAGCAAAAGAGGCGAAAGTCTTCAACGGGCTGAAAACGGTTCTTCCCGCTTTCGACAACGACCTCGTGAAAACTAAAAAGACCTACAAGAGCGCCAACGGTGCCAATGTCGATATCTACACCGCAAAGAAAAACGGCAAGGTGGTCGGCTACGCGGCACAGGCGTTCGTCACAACCGGATACGGAGGAAGAGTCGAAGGACTCATCGGACTCTCTCCCGAAGGGAAAATCACAAACTACATCATCTCCTCGCACAGTGAAACGCCGGGACTCGGAACCCGCGTCACCGATCGCAAGGAGACTAAAACCATCTTCAATCTCGGCAGAAAAAAGGATGACTCCAAACTGCCGCCGAATGCTATTCTCGACCAGTATGTCGGCCACTCTCTCGCCAAAGGCGATTCCTGGAAGGCTCGTCCGTGGGCTCTGAAAAAGAACGGCGGCGAAGCGGAACACATCACCGGCGCAACGATCAGTTCGAACGCCGCCTGCGGCATCGCCTGGGAGGCAGTCTCCGCATTCGACAAAAACAAAGCTGAAATTCTGAAGGGAGGGAAATAACCATGTGGAAGGATTTCATCAACGGCATCTGGAAGGAGAACCCCGTTCTGGTTCTCATGCTCGGAATGTGCCCGACATTGGCAACCACATCCAACGCGCCGAATGCGCTCGGAATGGGACTCGCCACAACGTTTGTGCTGGCATGCAGCAACGTCGTAATTTCGGCGATCCGCAGCATCGTCCCGGCCAAGATCCGTATTCCCTGCTACATCGTGGTCATCGCCACGTTCGTGACGATTGTCGATCTGCTGATGCAGGCGTATGCACCGTCGTCGATCTATGATGCGCTCGGAATCTTCATTCCGCTGATCGTGGTCAACTGCATCGTGCTCGGCCGCGCGGAAGCGTTCGCATCGAAGCACGGAATCTTCCGCTCCCTGCTCGACGGACTCGGCATGGGCTGTGGATTCACGCTGGCGCTGGTGATGCTCGGACTCGCCCGCGAGTTCTGCACCGGAGGAACCCTCTTCCAGATCAAGGTCATCACTCCGTGGACTGTTGATTTCAACCTGATGAGCATGGCTCCGGGCGGATTCATCATGCTCGGCATGTTCCTCGCGGGAATGAACATCTACAACAAGCGCAAGGCCGAAAAAGAAGGCCGAAAATGCGATCCCCCGATGGATATGGATTGCAGACACTGCAACATCTGTACCATCGAACGCGAAAAATAAGCGTACAGGACCGGGCAGGAAAGCCCGGTCCTTTTCTTTCTCAGGAGGATCTGCCCGATGAAAAAGTGTTTCCGTTTTCTGTTGCTGATTCCGCTGGCGGCGATGCTGTCGGGATGTTTTTATGCACGCGAAATCGGGATCTCCGAAGCGTCGGAATCGGAGGCGAGAGAATACTACGGCATCTCGGGTTCCACCTCGGAAGGGCTCTCCTTCGAATCGCGAAACTATCTGCAGAGCAATCTGCTGATGCCGCTCTGCCGGACCAGTCCGGATGAACTGATCCGGCTGCTCTCGGAAGAGTTCCAGAAAACAGGAAACCGGGAGATCCTCGGTACAAAGGCCGATGTCTGCTACAACTGCGCCGTCGAAACCGATGACCCCGACTCCGCAAACCGCTATTATCTTGCCGCCGCATACGCCTATTACACTCTCCTGTTCGACCGGAATTTCCGGAAGGCGGAAGAATCCGGACGTTTCGATCCGCTCGTGATCCGCGCGGCCATCCGCTACAATGCTGCCACCGGACAGATCTTCAAATATCTGAAATCACGGGGTCTGCTGGAAAAAAAGGCCTTTCATCTGCCGTCCGCCGACGGGGACACCATCTCGTTCCCGGCCTTTCCTGTCTCCGAACTGCCAAAGCTCAGGGACGGATATGAGGATTTTCTTCTCTGTTCCGATTTCAAGACGGAAAAACTGACTCATTTCTCGTACCGCTTCGGAATCGGTGCTCCTCTGATTGCCGTCACACGGGATGCCTCAGGCAGTGACAAAACACTCAAACTGGCAAAGGATCTGGCGCTTTCCGCCACCTGCGTCCTGCGCTTCCATACCGGAAAAAACGGAGAACGCACCGCAACCATCGAATTCCACGACACAGTAAAAAGCGATTCCCTGCGCATCCTCGGAGAACCGGTACCGCTGACTCAGGATTTCTCCACGCCGATCGCTTATTTCGTCAACCATCGCGACGACCTGAATCTGCTTACCTACATGCTGAATCCCGATCACGACAGCTTCAGCGGACTTTATGCGATGTCGCCTTACGATCCGGACAAAATCCCCGTCATTTTCGTCCACGGCCTGATGTCGAGTCCGCAGACCTGGATTCAAATGATCAATACCCTCTCAAGCGATCCCGGAATCCGAAGCCATTATCAGTTCTGGTTTTACACCTACTCCAGCGGCAATCCGGTGCTTGTTTCCGCGGAGAAAATGCGCGAGGCGGTCGATGCCGTCTGGAAACAGTACGGACGGAACAGGAATTTCAATCGGATGGTCATCGTCGGTCACAGCATGGGCGGACTGCTGGCAAAGACCTTCGCTCTCGATTCGGGAGATGCTCTCCTGACAAAGCTGATCGGACGGGAGTGGAGCGAAGTCAAACAGGGACTGCGGCCGGAAGAAATTCAGCAGATGGAAAAACTTGCCGTCTTTCATCAGCGGGAATATGTCTCGCGAATCGTCTTCATGGCGGTTCCCCACAAGGGGTCGGAAATGGCCGACTGGAGCATCGCCCGCTGGGGAGCTTCCCTGATTTCACTACCAGTCAAAATGGTCCGGAACGCCGCCGCCCTTGCCGCTAAACTGATCCCGGGCGGAAATGCAGAGGAAATCACAAAGAAACATCTCCAGACCGGAATCGACAATCTCAGTCCGGATAATCCCGTGATGAAAGGTCTCGCCGAAATGCCGCTCTCCAAACGGATCGTCTACCATTCCATCATCGGCAACAATCGGAAAGCCGGAGTACCGGGCGGAACCGACGGCGTCGTGAAATACGAAAGCTCTCATCTCGATCAGGCCGAAAGCGAACGGATCGTCAAAAGCGGACACAGCGTCCAGACCAATCCGGAAACCATCCGCGAACTCGTCCGCATCCTGAATGAACATCTTGCGCAAAAAACGCCCTCC
The DNA here is from genome assembly GCA_905197955.1 of uncultured Lentisphaeria bacterium. Lineage (GTDB taxonomy): Bacteria > Verrucomicrobiota > Lentisphaeria > Victivallales > UBA1829 > UBA1829. The sequence goes on from CAJKAR010000013.1 coordinate 49,412, forward strand.
TCTCCGGATTCCGCCGCAAGCCGGCACACTTCCGAGAACTGAGCGGGAGATTTTAACGATTTTTCTTGATTTTTCCGTTTTCCGGAGTACTTTTATAGTGGTACTGATTTGGAATCACCAATAAAATACGAAGGATCATCAATTATGTATAAACTCCGTTTTCGACAGGTTCACCTTGACTTCCATACCTCTCCGGATATTCCCGAGATCGGTGTCAAATTCGACAAGAAGCAGTGGCAGGACCGCCTGAAAAAAGCACATGTCAATTCCATCACCTGCTTCTCTTCCTGTCACCACGGAATGAGCTATCATCCGACCAAGGTCGGCATGATGCACCCCAATCTCAAATTCAATCTGCTTCGCGCCCAGATGGACGCAAGCAAGGAGATCAATGTCAACGTTCCGGTCTACATGACCGCCGGAGTCAACAACTACGCAGCCGCAATTCATCCCGAATGGCGCGAAATCAACAGCGACGGCACCTATGCAGGATGGGTGAAGAGCCCTCTCAAACCCGGTTTCATGAAGATGTGCTTCAATACGCCGTACCTGGATTATCTCTGCGACATGATCCGGGAGACGGTCTCCATGTTCCCGGAAGCCAACGGAATCTTCCTTGACATCATCTCGCAGGGTCCCTGCTGCTGTCCGTGGTGCCTCAAAAGCATGTACCGCGAAGGATTTGATCCTCAGCTGGAAGCCGATCGCATCGCACATGCACGTAAAGTCCTGCTGAACTACTACAAACGAACCTTCGAAGCGGTTCGCAGCGTCGATCCGAAAATGCCGATCTTCCATAACAGCGGAGACATCCGCATCGGAGATCACGAGATTCTCCCCTACTTCAGCCATCTGGAACTCGAATCCCTCCCGACCGGAGGCTGGGGATACGATCATTACCCGATGTCCGCAGCCTACAGCCGAAATCTCGGACTCGATTTCCTCGGCATGACCGGAAAATTCCACAAAACCTGGGGCGAATTCGGCGGATTCAAACATCCCAACGCTCTCCGCTATGAGTGCGCGGCGATGATTGCAAACAATTCCAAATGCAGCGTCGGAGATCAGCTGCATCCTTCCGGGGAACTCGATGAGAGCACCTATGAAATCATCGGAGAAGCCTACTCGCATGTCGAGCAGTGCGAACCCTGGTGCACAGATGCGGAAAGCGCCGCGGAAATCGCCGTGGTCGCAGATGAAAATACCGAGCACAAACAGAACAGCAATGTCGGGGCATCCCGTCTTCTGCTGGAACTCCATCTGCCGTTTGATTTCGTCGACTCCGGAATGGAATTCGGCAAATACAAATGCCTCGTCGTGGCGGATGAGACGGAACTCACAGAAACGCTTCAGCTGAAACTGAAAATGTTCCTTTCCAACGGCGGAAAAGTCGTTTTCGCCGGCGACAGTCTCTTCGACAAGGAAACTGGAAAACCGGTCTTCGACATCGGTGCGGAATTCGGCGCGCGTTCTCCCTTCTGTCCCGATTTCGTCAAATGCGCGGACGATATGGTCTCATTCGTCAAAACGCCGTTTGTCATGCGGATGCCCTCGCGCAGAATGAAAGTCACAACCGGGCACTCCCTCGGAAAAGTCTACGATCCGTATTTCAACCGTGACGTCCGCCATTTCTGCTCGCATCAGTACACCCCGTATGAGACAACGCCATCCGGATATGATGCCGCAGTCATCAGCGGAAACATTCTGTACTTTGCTCATCCGGTCTTCTCGCTCTACCGCGCAACCGGTGCAGTTGTGCTTCAGAAATATGTCGAAAAGGCTCTGGAACTCTTCCTCGGAGACAGCAGACAGGTCATCTCGGAAAACTTCCCCTCAACCGGACGTGTCACCCTCATGCATCAGCCTGCGGAAAAACGCCATATCCTGCATGTCCTCTACGCGAACACCATTCTCCGAGGCGGTGACCAGGAACTCATCAACTTCCAGCACGATGCTACACCGACGGAAGTCATCGAAGAGCTCCTCCCGCTTCGCAATGTTTCGTTCACCGTCCGCGTGCCGGGACCGGTGACTTCCGTCACCCGCGAACCGGAAGGAACACCCATCCCGTTCGAATATCAGGATGGAAAACTCCGCTTCTCCATCGACGAATTCACCTGCCACACCATGGTCGTGATTCGCTGACCGGTACACAGCCAGGGGATAATTTAATCTCCCCTGATTCCAAATTCCGGCAAAACGGCTCTCTGATTCCGCTGACAACGTGGAGTCAGAGAGCTTTTCTTTCCATTGTCACCGACTTCTCTCGTACCGTCTTCTCCGAATCCCCGTTTTTCCCGCAAAGAGAAGCGGAGCAGGAAAAAATTTACCCGGAAAAAGAATCGTTCTTCACAACAACACTCTTCTCCAGCAAAAATGAATTTGCCTCAGCATTCCGATCCGGAGAAAAACGCCGTCAGGAAAAACTTTACTGATCCGCAGGAGCGCAGCATGAAATCCTTCCGGAAAAATTTTGCAAAGACGGAATTGAAAAATATCGGGTATGCGCGTATCTTAAAAGAACATTTTCCAACAGGAGTGAGAGGTGCGAGTATGGCGAGTGGCGAATACAGATGGCGCGGCGGATTCTGTCTTGAAGTAAAGCCGGTTCCGAATACGATCGTGATCTTCGGGGCATCCGGAGACCTCGCATGCAGGAAACTGATTCCGGCGCTGTTCCATCTCTGGAAACGCGGACTGCTGCATGAGAAATCCCGGATTGTCGGCTGTGCACGGACCTCGATGGACGACAACGCCTACCACACCCTGATCCGGAAATGGATCGGAGATTCCGACGGAGAACTGGAAGAGTTTCTTTCCCGTCTCAGCTACCTGCACGGAGACTATGGCGATCCGGAATTCTACCGGAGACTTTCCGGCAAACTCGATGAAGTGGAAAAAGAGGCCGATGCCGATCCCGCCATCACAGGACGCATTTTCTACCTTTCCATGCCGTCCGCCCTGTATGAAACCATCGTGGACCACCTTGGAGAATCGGGTCTGACCAGAGAGGATCCCTCCGGCGTACCGTGGCGGCACGTCATCCTGGAAAAACCGTTCGGACGCGATCTCGACAGCGCCCGGGAACTGGACAATCATCTGCACCGGACTCTTCAGGAACACCAGATCTACCGCATCGACCACTATCTGGGCAAGGAAACGGTTCAGAATATTCTGGTGCTCCGGTTCGCAAACACGATCTTTGAACCGGTCTGGAACGCAAATTACATCGACAATATTCAGATCACCGTTGCGGAAACGGTCGGAGTGGAACACCGAGCCGGCTACTTCGACTCCGCCGGACTCCTCCGCGATATGTTCCAGAACCATATTCTCGAAATGCTTTCCCTGGTGGCAATGGAAATCCCAAGCTCTTCCGCCGCAGACAGCATCCGCGATGAAAAACTCAAACTGCTGAAAAGCATCCGTCCGTTCGAACGGAAAACTCTTGCAGAATCCATCATCCGCGGACAGTACACAGCTGGAACCGTCAACGGAACCCCGTGCCCCGGCTATCGGGAAGAACCCGGCATCTCACCGGATTCCCGCACGGAAACCTTTGTCGCCATGCGTCTTTTCATCGACAACTGGCGCTGGCGCGGCGTTCCATTCTATCTGCGCAGTGGAAAACGCATGCCGCGGAAGACTAGCAATATTGTCATCAACTTCAAGCCGGTCCCACATTCCATCTTCTCGCCGCTCAAAGCGGAGGATCTGACTCCGAACCAGCTGATCCTCAACGTTCAGCCGCAGGAAGGACTGGCTCTCACCATTCAGGCAAAACAGCCGGGACCAAAACTCTGCATGGGAGCTCTGAGCATGGACTTCAAATACGCAAGCATTCTGGAGGACGGATCCGGTATGCCGGACGCCTATGAACGGCTGCTTCTCGACTGCATGCTCGGTGATCAGACCCTCTTCATCCGCAACGATACCATCGAATATGCCTGGTCCCTCCTGACCCCGATTCTCCGCGAATGGGAGGAAAATACCGGAAACGCAGGACCGATTCATCCCTATGCCGCGGGAACGTGGGGCCCCAAAGCTGCGGAAGACCTCACCGCCCGCGACAATGTCTTCTGGCGCAATGAAACAAATTGACCGGAACAATATGCTGAAATGGAAAAGATGGATTCCCGCGGCATCGGCGGTGATCCTTCTTCTTTCCGCGATCCCGTTTCTCGGACGGCTTCCATGGTTCGATGAAGTGCTTACCATCGGCTGGCTCCGGTTCGATCTCAGCCGGATCCCGTTCCTTTACAATATCCCGAACAATCATATCGTTTATACCATGCTGCTCTGGATCTGGAGCGAAGGGTTTGCCGCATTCGGGAACGATACACTTCCTGTGTTGCGCAGTCTCTCCCTGATCGGCGGATGCGGTGCGCTTTTCCTGATCAGCCGTTATCTGCTCGCGCACTGCGGACTTCTCGCCGGACTCTGCTGTTCCTTTCTGCTGGCGGTCTCCGGGACGATGAGTCTTTTTTCCACGGCTCTCCGGGGATACGCGTTTGCGCTGCTCTTCTGCTTTGCAGCATTTCTGGCGGCCGGACGATGGAGCAAACGACGGATCCTGGATTGGAACGGGCTCCTCTATTTTCTCTTCTGCTATCTCGCAGTGGGAGTCATGCCGACGGATCTGTTTGCTCTGGAAGCCGGAGTTCTCTTTTTCCTGCCCCTGCTCTTCCGCTCGCGGAAGGATCTGCTTCATCTGCTTCTCCTTGCGGCGATTCCAGTCGCAGCCCTGCTGCTGTTCTACGCTCATATTTTTGATAAGCTGCTGAAGGCTTCCCAACTTCGCGAAGGGTGGTTTTCATGGACAGACACCTATTGGAATCTCTATGGAACGTGGTGTTTCCTCTTCCTGCCGGTTCTGTGTTTTTCCCTCCGGGGAGCGGTGATTCTGTGGAGAAAGCACCGGAATCTCCGATTGCGGCTGCTCTGTTTTCTGGGGATTTTTCTTATGCCGCTTCTGCTGGGGATCGCGGCTCAGGTACCGCCGTTTCCAAGAGTGTTTTTCCCGTTTTTCGGGATCTGGAGTGTCATTCTCGGAATCTGCCTGATCCCGCTGGGCCGCATGAAGAAGCCGTGTCTGCATGCGATTCTGCTGCTGATTTCACTGTTGTGGATCGTTCTGGCGGCGAGCATTACACCGGAGGTTTCGCAAAGGATGTTCGGAGCGCATCGTTTTGATGATCTGCTGCATTCCTATCCGGTCTCCGGAGAATTCCGTCCGGACAAAACAGCAGAGGCGATCCGGAAAATCATCGGAGAACGTTCCGTATTTATTGATTTTGATGCGGATCCGCCTTCCCTTTCCATGGTTCTGGTGGCGGGGGAATTTCCAGAGGACCGGATTTTGTACGACAGGCCGGATTTCGGCCGGGTGATCCGTCTGGAGCCTTCGGACCTGATTGTCTGCGGAGATGAAAACGCGCTGGAACGGCTCCGGGAACGCTTCTCCCTGAAAGGAGAATATGTGCTTGTTTTTGACAAGGCTATGCAGAAAATCTATCAGCGGAAAGATGAGGCTGATGGGAAAGGAATGACCCCATGAAGCTGGAAAAGATCCGTTTCCGCAATCTGGCGTCCCTGCACGGAGAGTGGACGATTGATCTGACGGAGAATGTCTTCTCCGATGCGGGGATTTTCGCACTTTCCGGACCTGTCGGTTCCGGGAAAACAACGGTATTCGATGCGGTACGCCTCGCGCTCTTCGGACGGACCTCCCGTCTGGACCGGATCAATCAGAACGACAACGAAATCATGACCCGCGGAACCAAGGACTGTTTCGCGGAACTCATCTTCTCCAATGACAAAGGACGTTTCCTCTGCCGCTGGTCCCAGCGGCGCGCACAGCGTTCCGGAAATCTCCAGATGGCGGAACACTCGCTTGCCGAATTCAGGGATGGATCGGAAACAGCCGTCATCCTGACCTCAAAACTGGAGGAGACCCGAAAACGCATCCGGGAGATCATCCGGATGGATTTCAAACACTTCTCCCGTGCCATGATTCTGCCGCAGGGACAGTTCGCCGATTTTCTACAGGCTCCGCCCGAAGAGCGCGCGCCTGTCCTCGAACAGATCACCGGAACAGAGATCTATACCGAAATCTCCAAAAAAGTCCATGAAACGTGCCGGACGCTTGAAAGTGAACTGAAATCTCTGCGCGATACCGTGCAGGGTATCGAATTTCTGGATCCGGATCAAAGCGAAGAGCTGAAAAAAACAATCGCGACCAATCAGGATGAGGTCAAGCACATCAGGACGGAATACGACCGCTGTGCCGCTCTTCTTCAAAACTGCAACGCTCTTGCCCTGGAAACAGAGGGGCTTAACGCGCTTCTGCTCGAACTGCCGGATGCGGAACGTTCTGTGCAGGACGCGAAAGACACGCTCCAGGATGCCGCAAATGCACTCAATGCCGCCAAGGAAGAGTCTACACTACTGGCACCGCTCCTTCTGAAAGTCCGCGAACTGGACACAAAAATGGCTCTCGAATCGGAACATCTGAAACAGGCAGAGGATGAATTTTCCACTCATTCCGCCGGACATGCCGCGGAAATGCAGAAACAGGAATCCGGAAAACAACGCCTTGCGGACCTCAATAAAAAGCTCTCCGATCTCCGGAACTATCTGGAGACCCATGCGCCGGATAAGAATCTGAACAGCGATCTCGGAAGCATTGAACTGCTTGCTTCCCGTGAAAAAGCCCTCGATAAAGCGGGAAGGGATCTGACAGCCGGTCTACGGAAAAATGCGGAAGAACTCGAAAAAAAAGAGCGCGAAATCGAATTGCTCTCCAGCGACCGCGAAAAGGCATTGAAAGAACGGAACCAGGCGGAAGAATCTCTCAGAGAGAAAAAAGCGTCCGGCAAAAAACTGCTGGGAGAAGAGGGATCCATCGCCGGATTCTATGAGACGCTGAATCAGGCAAAACAGCAGACTGCGCTCCTGAAGGAGATGCTCTCGCTCTGCGAATCGGAATGGAAACTGCGGACCCGGAAAACCGAAGCGGAAAATCTTCTCTCCCGGAACAGGGACAAACAAAAACAGAATGAAGAACTGATCGCCGCCAGACGCGAAGTCCGAAAACAACTGGCAGAACAGCTGGCTCTCCTGGAGCGCCAGAGATTGTTCGAGGCAAAAATTGCAGCCTATGAAAAGGATCGCAACGCTCTGGAGGAAGGAGTTCCATGTCCGCTCTGCGGTTCAAAAAATCATCCTTATGCGGAACAGCTTCCGGAAACGCTTCCGGAAGATCGTGTGGATGCCGTCCGCCGCGATACAGAATCCGCAGCGGAAGAGATCTCCGTTCTGGAAAAACATGGTGCCGAACTGAATGTCCTTGCAAAAAACACGCAGCAGGAGCTCCTTCAGATCGAGACGGAACTCCGTTCTCTTCTCTCCGACCGGGAAAAATATGACTGGACCTCATTCGAATCGCTCCATTCCCCCTTCGAACTTTCCGGAGAGATTCGAGCCAGACTTGCCGTACAGGAACACCTGACCGCTCAACAGGAACAGAAGGCAAAATCCATCGAACAGATGCTTGCGGAAACAGCGAATGCCGAAAAACATCTGCAAAACGCGGAAGAAATGGCACGACGTTCCATCGGAGCGCTGGAACATGCGGAAATGGAAAAAAAATCTTTTCAAGCTCTGCGGAATAAAAGTCTGGAAGAACTTGAAACTCGAAAGCAGGAACGCGAAGAATCTCTTCTTGCTCTGAACAGCATTCTCGCACGATATGGAGTTTCCGCAGAGGAGAAGAGTTATCTGGAGCAGTTGAAGAATCGGGCGGCGGCATTTGAACAGAACGTCCGGAAAGAGCAGACTCTCGGACTGGAAACGGTTCGTCTCTCCGCAGATCTCGCCTCCGGGGAGGAACGTTTGCGGAACAACGTTCAGAAGCTGGAAACGGAAGCTCAGGCATTGAAAATGCGGCGACTCCATCTGGAAAACCTGCAAAAGGCCCGAACGGAACTTTTCGGAGAACGGAATCCGGCGAATGAAGAGCGGATCGCCACGGAAAAAACAGCAGCGGCGGAACAGCTTCTCCGGCAAAGGAACGAAGAACTGGCAAAACAGACGGACCGTTTGCGCGTACTCAAAACACGGAAAGATGAAACTCTTGCGCGAATCGAAAAATATCAAAAACAGATCGAAGAGCAGAATCCGGACCATTTCTCAAAAACGGAACTGGAATCGCGACAGATGGAACTGGATGGGAAACGACAGGAGAAAATGCGTCTGATCGGAGAATGTCTTGCCCGGCTCAAGACGTCCGATCAGAACCGGGAAAAGGCATCCGCCCTGGTCGCGGAAATAGAATCGAAATGCGCCGTCCAGCGGAAATGGGAGTTCCTGAATGATCTGATCGGCTCCAGCGACGGGAAAAAATATCGAACCTTTGTCCAGTCGCTCACACTGGAAACACTCATTGAAAACGCCAACGGACAGCTTGCAAAATTCAGCGACCGCTACACTCTGACAGCCGATTCCGGCAACGGACTCGAATTCAATGTAAAAGATGCCTACCGCGGAAATGAAATCCGTTCGACCCGGAATCTTTCCGGCGGAGAGACCTTTCTCATCAGTCTGGCTCTTGCGCTCGGACTTTCCCGCATGGCACGCAACCGGGTACGGATCGACACTCTTTTCCTCGACGAGGGGTTCGGAACCCTTGATGAAGAAACTCTCCAGCATGCACTCGAACAGCTCGCCGGACTCAAACAGAACGGAAAACTGATCGGCATTATCTCTCATGCCCACGGCATTGAAGATATCGTTCCCGTGGTTCTTCATTTCGAAAACCATGCAGGATACAGCACCATTTCCGGGCCCGGAGTCAGCGGAGATACCCGAAAAGTGCAAATTCCCGGAAAATAACCACATCCTGTCCCCCTCCACTCTTCCGGAAGAAAACAGAAGTGATTGCATTTTCTGAAAATCATGCTATCATATTGAAACGGAAAAAGAAGAGACGTCCAGTCTTCGTTTCTTCTGTTAACTCATGAGCTCATCAATAGAGGAGGATCGTATAATGAAAAAACTTCTCACCATCTCAGCTTTGTCCCTTGCAACTTTATTCGCAGCCGGCATTCTTTCTTCCGGCTGCTGTTCCGATGGAACCTGCGTACAGACAAAAAAACAGCAGGCAAGTTCCATCACCGGCACAGTCTGGAAATTAAGAACCGATTCTCTTTCCGGAATCAGCAAAACAACGGAAAAACCGGATCGTGCAGTCACATTCCGAATTGAGAAAACGGGTATGGTCTCCGGTTGCGCCGGAATCAACCGCTACTTCGGATCCGCCGTATTGGATCAGGAGAAAAACAACCTGAAGTTCGGTGCCGGACTCGGTGCTACAAAAATGGCAGGCAAAGGAATGGCGTTTGAAGATGCTTATCTGAAAATGCTTTCCCAGGTGACTTCTTACGACAGCACGGGAAAGATCCTGCGCTTCCTGGATAAAAACGGAAAGGTTCTCGCCGTTTTTGATCTCTCGGCTGAAAAATAACGCGAAAAACATATTTTTTCCAACCCCATCGGGCTCCGAAGTCCGATGGGGTTTTCTTATTGTTCTCCTCAGATCCGGATCAGAAAATACATCTTTGCAAACATCATTCATGTCTGCCGGAACGCTCCTTCCGATCAGCTGCCAAATGCAAGAGATTTAAATGCGAACCGCATCCCATTTCCGTTTCAGGACTTCGGGACCGCACTTTTCCAGAGTCCGGATCTCCGGAGCATACCGATTGATATTGGCCTCTTCAAAGAGCAGATAAAATTCGCAAAGCTCTTCGTTTCTTTCCAGATCGGGTTCCACGTCCAGCGCCAGTTTGAGCTTAGAAACATAGAGTTCCAGATCGGCTCCTTTCTGAGCATCCTTTGCCGGAGCGGTCAAGGCGCGCTCGACGCGGATTTTCAGCGCTTTCAGATATCGATCGTAACGGGAAAAAGCAGCGCGGCAGCGCAAGAACCCCTTGCGGAACAGAAATTCGAGCCGTTCTTCAATCGCATAAGCGCAGTCCGATTCGCGAGGCAGACGGCGTTTCAGCGACACGACCTCCTCGTAAAGCGCAAACACGCTTTTCAACTCCGCAAGTTTTCCTGCAAGCAGTTCCGCCGCGCAGTCCCGGGAATGTTCCACGCTCTGCGCGAAATCCCCTGCGGAGCGGATATCCCAGCAATCGACCGGAAACGACTCCCGGACCGCACTGTCAATCAGCTCGTCCCTCCACTGCGGATCGTTCAGAAAGAAGCTCAGTTCCAGATCATGCGGCACCTTCAAAGCCGATCTCATATGCTTGATCAGAACCGGCATCTCCATTCGATAGAGCATCAGGAGTCCGCGCTCGTGATTGAGTTTTGCCTCGCGTTCCTTCAGGAAGACTTTCCGTCCGACACTCTCCTCCTCCGCAACCACCGCCGGATATCCGAGCGTCCCCGCCTCCTTCGATACCGTAATCGAATACGGCAGCGTCTCGGAAATGCCCGGCCAGCAGCGGCAATGCTCCATATCCCATTTCTTCACGGCAGGAATATTGGTGCTCAGGCAGGAATCCAGACGATGCACATCCGGGAAGGTCCGCGTAATCTCCCGGACTTTCCCATGTTCGTTCAGAATGGAAAGTTTCATCTGAAGATACTCCGGCAGATCGGCTCGATCAAACGCATCTTGTTCAATTTCAACACCATACTCCTCCAGCAGAAAGTCCGTCAGAGCCAATGCCAGCGGCTGTTCCGTGAAAATCTCTCCGGCGCGGTACCGTTCCATAAAGGAATCGACCGCATCCGCAATCGGCATCAGTTCCACACGGATACTCTTCGGCAGGGAGCGGATCATCAGTTCAATTTTCTGCGGGAGATAGCCCGGCACCAGGTAGTCAAGCACATAGGGACTGAGAAGATTCAGGGAATCCTCGCGCGCAAGCAGCGTAATGCCGTCGTGCTTCTCCCCGGGATCGTAACGGTAGGAAAGAGAAAAACGCTGACCGGCAAAGATGAGAAAATCCGGATAATCGCTCTCCCTCAATTCAGAATAGGATTCGGTTGTAAACTCTTCCGGCGGAGGAGCATAACTCTTTTTCTCCGCATTCCAGAGACGCTTCACGGCATCGACGGAACAGATCTCCGGCGGAAGAGAGCGGTCGAACCAGTCATACAACGCCACCTCGTCGATCAGGGAGTCCGGACGGCGGATTTTCAGTTCCAGCAGCCGCAGTTCCCGAATCAGGTAGCTGCTCTCCTCCAGCCATGATCCGCGCAGATTCGCCGCGCCGGATACAAGTCCTTCCCGGAGAAAGACTTCGCGAGTCTCCTTCGGATGTGTCTTGGCATAATGGCACCGCCGGCCCGGATGGATCACAAGCTGTCCGGCAGTCACCCGTTCCCGGGCATAGACAAATCCCGAACGGTCGTCCCAGTAAACATTGTCATAAACATAGGCACAGAGATGCGGCGCAATCTGTTCCAGCCACTCCGTACGCGCCTCCGCATTGCACCGGGCAAACACACGCGTTGTCTCGACCAGCGCAAACGAAAGAACACAGTCGGGCGGAGATTTCCGTTTTGCCAGTCCGGAACCGGGAAACAGCAGAAATTTCTTCCCGCCCATATCGGAATACAGACGTGTCTCCCGGTTATAACACCCCAGCTGACGCGGCAGTCCGCTCAGCAGAACCTTGTGAAAAACATCGTAAGGAAGACGTTCCAGATTAATCTCATTTTTCGATGTGCATCCTGCTTCCGCACAGATCTCCCGGAGATCATCCGCCAGATTGCGCCATTCACGGATGCGCCGGTAATTCAGATAATTCTTCTGCGCAAAACGGCGGAGCGCCTGATTCGAATTCCGATTGTTCCGGAACTCCTCTTCCAGCGCGAGCCAGAGATTCAGGATGCCGATGAAATCGGATTTGTCGGAAGCGAACTTCCGATGGGCGGCATCGGCTTCGGAGGCCTTTTCAAACGGGCGCTCCCGCGGATCCGGAATACTCAGGAATGCCACAATCACAAGGAGTTCGGAAAGGAGCCGATGACGATCCGCTTCCAGCAGCATCTTTCCGAGATGCGGATCGAGCGGCATCGCCGCCAGCTTGCGTCCGATCGGCGTCAGACGCGTTCCGTTGAGTGCGCGAAGATCGTTCAGCGCGCGCATTCCCTCCCGCACAAGCGCAGGCGACGGCTCATCCACCAGCGGGAACTCTCCCAGCGGCGGCAATCCCAGCGACGCCATCTGCAAAATCACTCCGGCCAGCGACGAACGCTGAATCTCCGGCGGAGTAAACTCGGCACTTTCGTTCAGGACCTCTTCCGAATACAGATGGACGCAGACACCATCGCGAAGACGTCCGCAGCGTCCCCGTCTCTGCCGCGCGCTTGCCTGGGAGATCGTCTCCACGCGCAGCTCCTGAATCCGGGTGCGCGGATTGTAACGACTCAGCCGGACCAGTCCGGAATCCACCACATAACGGATGCCGGGAATCGTCAGCGAGGTCTCCGCCACGTTTGTGGCCAGCACAATCCGTCGGAAACGCGAAGGACTGAACACCCGCTGCTGATCCCCCGCGGAAAGTCTTCCGAACAGCGGCAGAATTTCCGTATTCGGGAAATTCCGGCCTTTCAGCAGTTCCGCGCAGTCGCGAATCTCCCGCTCGCCGGGCAGAAACACCAGAATATCGCCGCGCCGGTCGATCTCATCCAGAAAGGTGATACCGCGCGCAACGCTTTCCGCAAGTTCCTCATCCTCCTCCGGTTCCAGATAGCAGTCCTCAATGGGGAAAAGGCGCCCCTCAACTTCTTCCACCGGAGCGTGGTCAAAAAATGCAGAAATCCGTTCCGATTCCAAGGTGGCAGAAGAGATGATCAGTTTCAGATCCGTCCGCTTCTTCAGAAGAAGTTTCAGATACCCCAGCAGAAAATCAATGTTCAGAGAACGTTCGTGGACCTCGTCAAGAATGATGCAGTCGTACTGGTAAAGCATGGGATCGTCGCGCGTCTCGGCAAGGAGGATGCCGTCGGTCATGAATTTGACGACCGTATTCTCCGCGGTCCGGTCATCGAACCGCACTTTGTATCCAACCTGAGCGCCGCATTCACAGGAAAGCTCCCCCGCAACCCGTCGGGCAAGAGAAGATGCGGCAATTCTGCGAGGCTGGGTACAGCCGATCCGTCCGACCCGTCCGAGCCCGGCGGAAAGCGCAATCTTCGGAAGCTGAGTCGTCTTGCCGGACCCCGTCGAACCGCAGACAATCACCACCGAATGACTCTTCAGCTTTTCCCGGATTGCCTCTACATGTGATGAAATCGGCAGATCTTCAGGAAACTCGTACCGGAGATCATCCGCAATTCTGGCAATCGAGCGTTTCAAAGCGTTCCGCACCTGAAACGAAAGACTGTTGACCAGATGTTCCGCCGTCTCGGGCTTCCCGCCGAGCGCAGAGGCAGCACGATCCAGATCCCGCTTCAGACGGATGGAATCACTCAGCCGGAGCACCGGAAAAAGAGCACGGAGCTCCGAAAGACGCTTTTTCAGATCCGGAACATTCATTATTCCACTGTAACGCTTTTTGCAAGATTTCTCGGATGGTCGATTTCACAACCTCTTGCCCGTGCGAAATAGTAGGCGAAGAGCTGAAGAGCGACCACGGTGGTCAGCGGAGCAATGAAACGGGAAGAGGGCGGAACGCGTATGATATCGCCCGTGAACTTGTCGGCAGCGGTGTCGTCGCCCGTTACGACCGCGATCACGGAAGATTTGCGGGCAAGACACTCCTGAATATTGCCGATCATTTTCTCCTGTCCCGGAATCGCGTTCGCGAGCGCCAGAACCGGAACTTTTTCGTCCAACAGGGCAATCGGCCCGTGCTTCAGCTCCGCGGCATGATATCCTTCCGCATGAATGTAGCTGATCTCCTTGAGCTTGAGCGCTCCTTCCAGAGCGGTCGGATACAGACAGCCGCGGCCGATATAGAAGAAATCTTCCGCATACGCATATTTCTCTGCAATCTTCTCAATCACCGGAGCCTGTTTCAGCGTTTCGCGGATAAGTTCGGGCAGTTTCTCAATTTCAAGCATGAGACGTTCCCCGTCATCGCGATTGAGCCGGCGGTTCCGTCCCAGCATAAGCGCCAGCATCAGCAGAACGGTCACCTGGCAGGTGAACGCCTTGGTGGAGGCAACACTGATCTCTGGACCGGCGTGCAGATAAATCCCGCGTCCGGCTTCACGCGCAATCGTCGATCCGACCACGTTGCAGAGAGCTGCCACAATGGCGCCTTTGTTCATGGCCTCCCGAACGGCGGCGAGAGTATCGGCGGTCTCACCGGACTGGCTGATCGGCAGAACGAGCGTATCCGGATCGATAATCGGATTGCGGTAACGGAACTCGGCAGCCTGTTCGACCTCGGTCGGAATGCTGGCGATGTCCTCGAAGAAATACTCTCCGACCATGCCCGCGTGAAGACTCGTTCCACAGCCGGCAATCACGATACGCGAGATTTTCGCCAGCTCATGCGGAGAAAGTCCGAGTCCGGAAAGGATCGCGCTCTTGAGCCGGTGATCCAGACGGCCGCGAATCGTATTGGCAATGGAATCCGGCTGTTCAAAAATCTCCTTGAGCATAAAGTGCTCATACGAGCCCTTGCCCGACGCGGAAATATCCCAGTCGATGCTGGAGACCTCACGTTCCACCGGAAGATTCTCAATGGTACGGAGCTCCACGTTTTTTGGAGTGAGAATTGCAAGATCACCGTCATCAAGATAGATGACTTTCCGCGTATAGGCGGCTAGCGGGGTGACGTCACTGGCGACGATATTGCAGTCATCGCCGAGTCCCACGACAATCGGACTGCCATGCCGCGCCGCAATAATCGTATCCGGATAATCCGAACAGAGCACCGCAATTCCGTATGTTCCGGAAATCCGGCGCAGCGCGGAAGCAACCGCCTGCACAAAATCGCCCTGATAGAACTCCGCGATCAGATTCGGTATCACTTCGCTGTCGGTATCGGAAACAAATTTGTGCCCCTGCTGTTCGAGCTTCTGCTTGAGTTCCGCATAATTTTCAATGATTCCATTGTGAACCACGGCGAAACGTCCGGAGGAATCCACATGCGGATGAGCGTTTTTAACGGAAGGAGCCCCATGGGTGGCCCATCTGGTATGTGCGATTCCGGTTGAGTTCGGCAGAGAGCCGAGTTCGTTGACCGCAACTTCCAGATTCCTGACTTTGCCGACCGCTTTCACGGTAATCAATTTGTTCCCGGCCAGCGTGATTCCGGCGGAATCGTAACCACGGTATTCGAGGCGTTTGAGTCCGTCGATGAGAATCTGCGCAGCGGGCCTGTTTCCGGTAAATCCAACGATTCCGCACATAGGTAGAGACTCCTGTTGGTTGACAATGAAAAAAACATCCCGTTACTATACACCGGATTTCAGAAAATGAAACTTCCGGGATCGGATTTTTTCAAACGTCTCCCGCTCAAAAAGATTACAATTCAGCAATCCGGAATCTCCGGCAGAACAAATCCGCCGGGAATGTCGGAGAAGAATTTCTCCAGACAATTCCTTTCAGCGAATCAGAGAAAAGGCACGCAAAAACACCAATTCTCCCTCTCTGCTCAAATGTGGCCGAAATCCTCTCCCTGCGCACCGGCATCCTTGCATTCAGCTCCGGGAATAAGCGCATCATCGAAATGGATCATGACATTGGCTTTTTCCAGCGATGACTGAAGACGGGCGATATCCACATTTACAATAGAACATCCCGCCTCCAGCGCCTGAGCCGCGGCGGTTCCGGCGGCCTGTCCGGTGATGATTGCTGGAGGAATCACGCGGACCACATCCCACGCATAGCCATCGGCAGAAGCGGAGCGTCCCGCGGTAATCAGATTGTCATATCCGGAACGGATCAGGGTCCGGTACGGAATCTCATACAGAAAATCCCGGCGCTCGAAATCACCGATGGCGCCAATGGAGTCTTCAAAATGGCGATACTTGTCGCTTTCCAGCAGAGTGTAATCGCCGTCGATCCGGCGGGTTGTGCGCAGCTGCGGCATCGTGGGCAGCGTGACAATATCGCGGGAAGTACGATTCTCCTTCTTGATCTTTTCCAGCAGAAGACGCTGATTGCGGATCAGGAAATCCGTTACATCCTCCACCGTGGTGCCGGAGAAGAACTTCATACCCTCCGGATGGTTGTGTCCGTACAGATTTGCCGTGCCGCCGGCACAGGAACCGAGCGCAAGACGGATATCGTTTGCCTCAAAAGCCTTTTTGCAGTTTTCCAGAGTGATGGTATGACCGACATAGGTGAAATAGTTTTTCCCCTGAACGGTCGGCATTCCGGAGCGGAACAGGAGATCGGCGTCGCCGGTAGTGTCAATGACGATTCCGGCCTTGTAGAACTCTCGGCCCGACTTGCTTTCCAGCAGAAGGCCTTCGCAGTGTCCGCCGTTCATGACGGGCCTGGCGGCAAGGCAGTCGAAAAGGATCTCCACCCCTTCCTCCTGAAGGAGCTCCGTCAGGGCGAGAGCAAAAATCTGCGGAGAATAGTTTGCAATATACCGGACATTGGTCGGGTGTTTCGGCTCCCCGTTTTTCCACTCAGGCGGAATCGAATCGTACCCGTACTTCACAGAGAGCCGGAGTAACTCCTCCGCCATGCCGAAAATGATCTGTTTTCCGCGGCCGTTGCACATAGGCACAAAAAGATTGATCAGTCCGATGGTAGCCAATCCGCCGAGCAGATTGCTCTTCTCCAGCAGCAGAACTTTTTTACCAGCTCTTGCGACGGCAAGTGCCGCCGCGACCCCGGCGACTCCACCTCCTGCGACAATCACATCCCGGTATCCCTTCACCGGCACCGATTCCTTCCACTCCAAAAATTCCATTTCCGGAACTCCTCCCACTTGTTTCCATTGTTCCATTCTCTTTAATCTATCTGTTATTCCGGATATTTCAACAGGATATACAGATTCATTCTTTTTTTCACGTCTTTCCGTCCCCGCAGAATAAGATTCCAATATGGCAGACAGAATTGACTTATACAGAGTTTCGGCAAAGAATAATTTTTGAAAATAAGAAACAATCTCCTTGGAAAAAATAAATGAAGCAGATATATTTCAAAAACAGGAGATTGGAAATGCAACACCATTTTTACAGGAATAAGCAACAAAAATATCTGTGCATCCTGGCTCTTCTGGCAATGATTTCCGGACCGCTTCTGTTTTTATGCCAATCATCTGCCCGCACTAAAAAAGGAGTCCCGACGGAACCCGTGTTGACCTCCGAAGAAGAACAATGGAAACGATATTCGGAAATGACCATGAATGCATTCTGGGGCAATGAGCAGGAGCTGAAAAATATCGCATTGGAACTGGCCAGGCGCGGAGACAGAATTTACGCAGAACACTGGTTACGTTACGGAGCTCTAGATCTTCAGCGGCTTTCCATTTTTCTTTTTTATGGGGATTTTCTGTATGCCACTCAGAAAAGAAGAGAAATGGCTCGCGCAGACTTCTGGTATCGCCAAGCAGAAGGAAAAGCTGTTCTGATTCAAGACAGCAATCAGAGAAAGCTGTTTCAGAATATACTTGCCATACGAAGAGAAAACATCAGGAAACAGTTGAATCATGAAATCCGATAACACGTTGCTCATATCTCTTCTTCTGACCCTTTCCGGTCTTCTGATTCTGGTTCTGGAAGCGCTTTATTCCGCAGGAGGCAGTCTGCATGTCGAATCGATATCCTTTTTGAACAATTATCTTGCAGACCGGTCCCTGCCGGCAATCATTTTCGACCCGGCAAGGAATGACTGGGGACTGTATCAGGCCAGGGAACTCAGTTATCTGATTGACTGGCTGGATGTTCAGTTCATCGCATTCTCCGCCCGGAAAGGAGTGATTCATTTTTACTCGCTTTCATCCATCATCTTTCTGACTTTATGTGTGTTTATCCAGCAATATGGAGGCAGACTGCTTTTCCCGAAACTGCAAAGTTGGATCATTACCATTCTTTCCCTCTTCTTCCTTCTGAATCCCTGTGTTTCAGGGAATATATTTTTCCGGTCCTCCAAACACGGATGTGCGTTATGTTTTACACTTGTCATATATCTGACACTGGCGATTCTTACCGGAAAAGGGAAAAAATACTGGAAATGGCAGATCGCCGGTATTGCACTCGGATTAATCACGGCAACTCTTTTTGATCGTCAGGGAGCATTTTTCACAGCAGCGTATACCTCCGCCGCCGGGTTGCTGCTTTTCGTCATTTCCGGACAACAAGATGGCAAATACAGCAATATCCTCTCTATCAGAACTGTCACGACGGTAATTCTCTCAGGAATCGCAATTTTAATTTTCGGAACGATTTACAATCTTTATATTGCCCCTGCCTGTATTCTCTCTCTGAATGGCTATACTCCCTCTTTTGATTATCAAAATATCTCCAATCTTTTCTCTCTGAAGACTCTTTTCCCGGGACTCTTTTTCATGGCGGGAAATATCGGTTTTACGTTTAACAATTCAACAGGGAATACATCTTTTTTTCTTGGATTGCTCCTTCTTTCCGGCCTAATCTTTGTTTTCTGCAGAACCGCATATTTGCGAAAAGATTATTTCTGGACAGTGGCCGCAGGAGGTGTTCTGCTGCTTTTAGGAGGAATCTGGATCTGTTCTTCCGGCATGTATGTCCGTCATCCGGCGATTCTTCAACCGGATGTCATGTACGGATACTACTTTTTGCCTGTCATGGCTCTTCTGATCCCTGTGTTCCTCCTTGCGGCGGAAGCGATCCGACAGACCGGTTTCCGCAGGAATCCCGTTGGAATCCTGCTTTCTCTGGCATTACTGATTCATACAGGAAAATATATAGGGCCTTATGAAGTCGGACTCTTTGAAGGATCTATGCGTCCTGTCAACTTGCGTCTTCCCATGCTGCGCAGAGCGATCCTTGAGCCGGATTACGATTACAGAAACAGCACCATGCCGTATCAGATGGAACATTTCATTGAGTATATCCGGAAGGAGAGACGAACCGAAAAGAATTCTCCTTGAAATTGTTCCATAAAATCCTTTTCACTATTTTTTCATAACTCCCTATTTGCCTGTAGACTGTGGAAAAAACTCCTGCGGCGAATAACGGAACTGGCGGCGTATCACCCGGGACATCTTCGCGCCATCGAACCTTCCGAGCCCGGAAAATCTTTCGTTGCATATGCTTGTAAAAAAACAACATATATTCAGATAACACGGAAGATAATCCTCTCAGAATAAGTATTCGATTTGTCTTAAGCAGAATCGGCTTCTGTTCTTCTTACAGGAAGTTCTCTTATGAAATTCTCCGCTCAGAAAATTATCTGAAACTCAAAAAGAAGCATTGACAAAAATACAATAATATTGTATAATTAAAAAAGAAAAAAAACTATTTCTGCAAAGGAAAACAATCATGCATGCAAACGAAGAAAATCCCCTGGTCCCGATGGGGGCGCTCACGGGGAAACCCGATCGAAAAATGATCTCGGAAACTCTCTCCGCCTTGAAAGAAGTCGGCATCACTCAGTATCTGCTCTATCCCCGTTCCGGCTGCGAGCTGGAATATCTCAGCAAGGAATGGTTCGACACCTGCCGCATTTTTCTGGAAGAGGGGAAACGTCTCGGCTTCACCTCCTTCTGGCTCTACGACGAGTTTAACTGGCCAAGCGGACAGTGCGGTGGAAAAATCATGAAGGAAAATCCTGATTACGCTCTGCATTATCTTCAGGTTCTGGAAAAGGACGGAACATACACGGTCCGCGAAGGGAGAAATCCTGACCGTCCAAATGTTCTGAATCCGGAAGCAGCGCGTTCCTTTCTCCGCTCCACACATGAAAAGTATGCGGAACACTTCGGAGATCTTTTTGGCGGACTGATCAAAGGGATTTTCAGTGACGAACCCTCCTTTCTCTATGTCTGGCACGGCGAAACACCCGGCGAAGAACGTCTCCGTATCGCCTGCTATCCGGGTCTGAAAGAGGAATACGCGGAACTGACGGGAAACGATCTTGAACAGGATCTGATTTTCTGTCTGAAGAACCATTGCGATCCGTTCTGGCAGCCCGCCGTCCGGAAACTTCTTGGAGAGCAGTTCCGGAAGGCGTTCATGCAGCCGATCCGCGACTGGTGTTCCGCGCACAATCTGTTCTTCACCGGACACCTGATGGACGAAAGCTCTCCCGCCGGAGCTCTCCGCGCCAGCGGACGCCCTCTGGAAATCATAGACACATTCTCTCTCCCCGGTATGGATGAAATTTTCACCCGGCGCCATATCGAAGACACCGAATGGCTCACGCTGGGAACGGTGGAACACGGAATCCGCAGAAACGGAAACGGTGGACTTGCGGAACTCTTCGCACTCGGTCCCTGCGACATGCCGATCGGACGCATGAAAAAAATGATCCGCACCGTTTCCATGTTCGGAGTCGATCACTACGTTCTCGCGGTCGCGCAGCTCGACATGCGCGGCAATGTGGAAAAGAGTCTGTATTTCAATCCCTACTCGCGGACTCAGCCATGGTTCCGCGCCCTGAAACTTCTTGGAGAAGACGCCCGCTCCGCCGCACAAACCGCGAAAAAAACCTTTCTACCGGAAATTCAGATCCGCTATCCGTCCACGGAACGCCCCCTCAATGAACTGCTGATCCGTCTGACCGCCGCGCAGAGACAGTGGGCTCTTATCGGAGAAGATGAAACGGCCAGCGCTCCGTTTGTCCTCCGCCTGGAACGCGACAATCTCGTCGAAGAGAATTCCCGAAAATCCTGGAACCGGATGGAACAGTTCATACGCGATCTGGAAAAAACATCCCCCCTTCAAACTTTTGTCACGGAACAGAACGGCTCTCCTGTAAACGACATACTCCTGCGGAATTATGCGGATGGTTCCACGGAACTTGTCAGTCTCGCCGAATCCGCGGAAAAGAGATCTCTCATTCTCCACCGCAACGGACAAAAGATCCCGTTCCTGCTGGAAGCCGACGGCACCCGTGCCTTCCCCGGATGGGTGGTAAAAACGGATCGGCCGAATCTGAAGCGGCTCTCTTTTGAAAACGGACTCTGCCGTCTCACTCTGAAAGAAGCGCTTTCCGGAGTGACTCTTGTCCTCCGCTCCTACGGCGGGCGGGCAGAGCTCCGCATGGATGGAACTCCCGTCTCCGCGGAAAAAGAGTGCAGTTCTCTCCCGCAGGGATTCCGGGAACTCTGCCGGGAAACAGAAGCGTTCGGTCTCTCTGCCGGAGAACATATCTTTGAACTGATCTCGAATGTTCCGGATTATCCCTATCTGCCTGCGGCATTTCTTACGGGGGACTTTGCAGCTTCCGGAAACGAGCTCTCGAAATACGCTGAAGACGGAATCGGACTCGAAGAGTACATCGGCGAACTGATTCAGACCGGAACGGTGGAACTTCCTGCCGATGCGCAGCTTCTGCGCATGGAAACCGACGGTCTCGATACGGAACTCTTTCTCAATGACGAAAGCCTCGGTGAACGTGCCTGGGCCCCCTTTGCCTGGCGAATTCCCGAACGCTTCGCTGGACACACCGTTTCCGTAACAATCATCCGACGAACCTCCTGCGCCCCGATGTTCGGAACAGCATGTTTCGATCCCAATCCAAACGGACCGAACGGATGGCTTGTCCAATATCGTCCTCAGGGCGGAGTCGCGCATCCCGTCGCGGAAGTAATTCTGGAATAACACAGACAAACCGGACGCATCGGAGAAAATGCCCTCCCTCCGATGCGCTCCGGCGGCTTTACAGACTCTTATTTCTACGTGATTCGGAAGTTCACATCATTCTGCATCCCCTCGCACAGCTTCAAAAGCAGCCGGAAGAACCGCAGGCATGTTCCCTCGGATCAAGCGTCCGCTTGAAAACATGGCTTTCCTCCATCACTCCAAACGGTATCACCATTCTCACCACGGAAACAAGTTTCACACTCATCCCCTCCGGTCATAGAGCCACCGATCGGGATGAAATCAAAGGGCAACCGCTCTTCGGAATAAAATCCATCCGCTGATTTCCGGAATTTGATAAACGAAAATTCAAGGGTCTGGAACAAACCTTCCGACAATCCGGCACATGCAGTTGCAGCCATCAAAGCAACTCTCCCCCTCCGCAGGAATTCCGACGGGAACTCGGTTTGAACATGATCCGTTTCAGACTCCTCCGAAAATCCTGAAATGAACGTTTCTCCGAACAGTATTCGATCCCGCTCTCCCCCGGGACAAACTGGACCAAAGATCAAGAAACAGGGTGCTTCCAGAGGATTTTCAGGAAGAAATTCCATTCCCGACTTGCCGAAAAGAGTTTGCGGATGTATAATATGTCATCATGAAAAATTCACTCAGCAAAACATTTTTGATTGTATCCGCAGCGTCACTTCTGCCGCTGCTCTCCTCGTGCGCCCTCGTGGACCGGGACAAATCCATTCTCTCGCCGTCCATGTGGAGCGTGATCGACACCAACCGGACAAATCTTTCGAAACTCCGCGTCGGCATGACCAAAGAGGAGGTGCGGAAGATCATGGGCGAACCGATGAGCGAAGAGGTCTACAACACCTCGAACCACTGGTTCTACTACACTCGGACCCGCTGGAGCGACGGCATGGCGACCCGCGATGAATGCACCCCTCTGATTTTTGATGAGTTCGGTATTCTGCGCGGATGGGGAATGCGCTTTTATAAAGACAATTACAATCTCTCCACCTGGTCCGAACGTTCGGTGGAAAAGGTTCTGGAATGAATCTGATTCTGGCATCCGCATCGCCGCGCCGCAGGGAACTGCTTGCCACACTGGGGATTCCGTTTTCGGTCAGGACATCGACTGCGGAAGAGCTCAGAGAAGGCCCGTGGATGATGCTTGCTCTGGAAAATGCTCTCCGGAAAGCCGAAGAAGTTGCGGCTCGCTTTCCGGAAGATCTGGTCATCGGCGCGGATACCGTAATCGAGTTTGAGAACCGGATTCTCGGCAAGCCCGAAAATATGGATGACGCCTTCCGGATGCTTTCGATATTTTCCGGTAAAACTCATTGTGTTACAACGGGTTGCGCAATCATCTGCCATTCACGCAGTATCCGGATCCGTTTTGCGGAGACCTCCCGCGTCACCTTCAAATCGCTGGATGCGGAGACGATCCGGCGCTATCTCTCTCTGGTTCCAGTTCTCGACAAGGCTGGTGCCTATGCCATTCAGGATCATGGAGAGATGCTGATCGAATCGCTGGAAGGAAGTCTGGACAATGTAATCGGCTTCCCGACGGAACGGTTCCGGCTTCCGCTGAAATTTCTTTTGAACTAATTTTCCACCCCGGCTTTTTCCGGAAGCGTTCCGGTCACACAGAGCATTCCGGTTGCAGGATCGGAGTGGCACTCTATATTGACGAAACCTGCGCCGGAAAAGAACGCGGAAAGTTCCTCTGCGGAATAGACAGTCATGCCGCGGATATGATCCGTATATTTTTTTGCAGCGGTTTTATCCGCCGAATCACAGCAGACGGCAAACATGCCGCCCGGCTTCACCACCCGCGCAACCTCGCGGACATCCTTTGCCGGATCCGGCCAGAAATAGATCGTCTCCGATGCCGTGACCAGATCGAAAAACGCATCTTCAAACGGGAGCGAGGAGACGGATCCCTCCACGATCTCCACCTGCCCGCGCTTCACCGCCCGGTGATTGAACGAACGCGATTTTTTCACGGAAAGCGGCGAGTAATCCACTCCATAGAAATGCGATTCCGGAGCTCGTTTCAGCATGGAGGCAATAAAAAATCCGCCCCCGCATCCGACATCCAGTACACGTCCTTTTTCCGGCAGTTTCAAAAACGGCATCGAAAACTCCTGAAGAGGTCGATGGTGCCGGTTCATTTTCCAGAAGACAAGAAAACTCCCCGGATACACTCCGGGACGCGCAAAGTTCTGTTTCCATTCCCAATACATTTTCACACTCCGGTTGCTATGCTTTCCCTGGAAACATACCACGGACCGCCGGTTTTGTCAACCGGCGGTCCGGAGGAGACCGAACTTGGTTTTCAGTCTTTTCTTTCCGACAGCGTCGGAGAATCGGTTTTCATCGCCTCACGGATGCGTACCCCTGAAACAGGCAGCTTGCGGAGGAAGGCATCCCTGTCGCAGAGAGAGAGAGGACGGTGTCCGAGCCAGTCGATGACGTTCTGAAGGAATTGCAGATTATCATCACTTTCGACCCGGACGGGCGCCAGCCAGAGACTGTCTCCCGCCACCACCACGCGCCCCTTTCCGAACTCGCCTGCCGCAACCACCGGCTGCGATTTCTGCCGGAGATCATCCGGAGCCGAACGAACCACCGCACGCCATCCCGGACCGTTCAGCCGGAATGCAGATGTCACAAAGAACTGCAATGACTTCACATTTGAATTCAGCGGATGATCCGTCAGATCGGTCGCTCTGATCTGGAGCGGATCGCCGAATCCGCAGGACCTCGGATTTTCGCAGATGCTCTCCTGCACGATCTTGAACTCCGGAGAGAGAATCCGCGAAAGAAGAATACTCCGGTTGGAATTCGGACGATAGGGATTCGACGAACAGAGCAGCAGAAGCGATCCACCTTCCTTGATATAGTTTTTCAGCATTGCGGGGAATCCGCTGTTGACAAGACGGTTGTAAATCAACGCACACTCCTCCGCCAGAACCACCATGGAACACTCGCGGAGCTTTTCCGGAGTCAGCTGGCGCGGGGAAAGGCTGATTGGAGCAAATCCCTGCTGCCGAAGCATCTGCGACAGAACGGGGAAGTAGTCGATCCCGAAATCCTTGTCCTCGCTGTCCAAAGCCGTCAGGAAAAGCACTTTCCGTTCGGCGACGGAATCTGTCGGATTTTTTGCAAGACTCTTCACATCGTCCAGCAGTTTCAGGCGTTTCTCCGAAGGCACAGAGATCTTCATCGGTGGCTGATCCGCCCGTTCGAAGAGCAACACCACCGGAAACTGCGATTCCAGCGTGACGGACATTCCCTCTTTCAGATTCTTTTCCGCCCCGTCAAGCGCTCGTTTTCCACCGCGCACCCACTCCTTCAGATTCCGCATCCGCAGAGGATGGCGCAGAAACGCTTTATCCGCAACTTTGACCGTAACTTTTCGTGTTGTTCCGCCCCAGTTGGTCAGATAGAGCAGGAAACGGTCCGGCGTACCAGCCAGTTTCGTTTCCAGGTAGGGAAACTCCCCGTTCTCTCCACAGACAACTTCGACCGGTCTGGAAAGTCCCGCTTCGGAACCGAGTTTCGAAATCAGGGAACTTGCCGCAAAGAGATCCAGACGCGCCGCCACATAGCAGATGCGCCCCGTACCGACTTTTTTCACCGTAACCGCAGGAGATCCGTCGGAATACGAACCGATCGCCTCCGCGCCGTCGAGAGCGATCTTCTCTCCATGCCGGCCGCAGTAATCCCCTTTTTCCAGGGGGAACTCTCTGCCGTTGAGACGCAGTTTCCATCCGGCGGGAACCGATCCGGCAACCGGACGGATTCCGGCAAACTGCTCCACGGGGAGCCGACGGTAACCGTCATCGCTCCAGATCAGGGAATCGAAAGTGACAACAGCGGTTGCTCCTTTGCGGACCATCGCCTCCACTTTCTCCCATACGCCCTTCCGGACCAGCGAGGCATACGGAAGGACAATCAGGGAATAGCGGTTATCCTTCTGTTCTGCCAAACTGCGACAGCTCAGGGTATCGGTCGGAAATCCGGAGAAAAGCATTGCGCCGAAGTAGCTCATGTAATCCCGGTAGTTCTGTGCCGAACTGTTGAGCATTCCTCGGAAACTTTCAAACGGATAGAGAATCGCCGCCTTTCCGCCGGGCCCCGCGGAAGCAAGCGCCAGAGGAGCTCCGGCCTCGATTTCCGCCTTGACTTCCGGCATGAAATAATGCACGTTGCTGTCCCAGTGCCAGACCGTGTTCCCGGAAACGCCGTGGAAAACGTTCGACCAGAACATCTGCCGGTAATTCTCTTCTCCGAACGGTTTGTTTTCGCTGATCATGCGGTCGGAAAGAAGATAGAGATAGGAACGCAGGCCTTCACTGTAAAAGCGGGTGCCGTCGACAACCACAGTCAGGATGTTCTCCTTTCCGTAGTTCAGAAGACCGCCGACATCAAACTGGTATTTGGTATCCCATCCGGCAACCGTTCCGATCTTCTTTCCGTTCAGCCAGAACTCTCCTTTCTGCGCAACCCCTTTTCCATGAATGAGATAACGCACCGTGCTATCCAGAAAACTCTGTCGGACCACACCGGACGGCATGAAGAATTTGAAGCGGTAGCATCCCCATCCTTTTTTCCCTTTGAATTCCGGGGTTTCATCCCAGGCTCCGGGAACGGGAATCGTCTTCCAGGAAGAGTCGTCGAAATTGACGGAGAACCATTCGGCTGGAATCTTGTCCCGGGCGGAGACGAGCTGGAACTTCGCCATGCCATGGAACTTGCCGAAACAGTTCTCCTCCATCGCCTTAGCGGAACTGCCGGAAGCCGCCACGGTCGTTACAATATTCTCCGTGTTGAGGATCGGACGGTTGATGTTGTGCGAAAGGAAATCATGATAGAGCACGGAGTCCAGAATGCTCAGGAGAACACTGGAGGAATCCGCAGGACGCCCGCCGTAGTAGAAAAAGCGGTAGCCGGTATGGCAGAAATAGATGTCGTTTACCTGCGCCGCCAGTTCCGGATCGACCGCCGCATAACCGTCGAAATAATGGCTCTGCATCCGGCTGTCGTAGGTAAAGGGAGCGTCCCCGAAATTTTTCCGGAGAAGAGTCTTTACCTTTGCGGCTCCGGAAGCGAAATCGCCGCGCAGGAACTCCAGCCAGTCGTAGTAGTTTCCCGGACGGCTGCTGTAAATGTGGTTCAACACGGCCAGACGGGCACTCCAGTCCATCGCCAGCTTCAGTTCCTTCAGATGGGTCGGCGCGACCTCATCCCAGTTTTTGAAGGAGGTGCCCCAGACCGCATTTGCTTTTTCAAGAGTCCCGTATTTTGCACGGGCAAATACGGAAAAAGCCTTCAGCGGACGTTCATGAGTCGGAGTATAGCCCGGCTCCCGCAGGATCTCGTATGCCAGCAGAGGAATCCTGCCAAAATAGCGCCGATCATTTTCAAAGGTGTTCTTATAAAGTTTTCCAGCGGTGACAGAGTGCATATCCAGACTCATGGAGTGATTGCCCGTAATGAAGAACTCTCCGATCTCCGGATGCTTTTTCCAGACAGGATAAAGCGGGGAATACTCGTAAGACTGGGCGATGCAGAGCTGCGGCAGCATACCATTGCGGAGGACCTCCGTCATGTAACTGAAGACATACGAACGGTTTTCAAAACCGATCTCCACCTGTTTCTGCGGATTTTCCACGGCACGGATGCCATCGCCATGATGCACGGCAATGTAGTCATATCCGAGCAGGCCGCGCAGCCAGAGGGAGTTGACCGTCCATTCGGAACAGAGTGTGCCGAGAAAATAGTGAATGTTTCCATTTTTCCGCAGGAAACGTCCGTCAATCTGAAGCCGGTATGGCGTTTCCGGAACAATCCGCTCTGCGGAAGGCGGCGAAACCCGGCTCGGGGGCGGATTGATCTTCACTTCCCTGCGGACTTCCTTCTTCGGCAGCTCCCTGCCCTTCAACTGCAGGGAAACGGAAGAAACGCTCAGTTTCTGCGATCCGGGCCAGTACATGATGACGACTCCTGCATAAGTTTTCTCCGCGAGGAGCTCTTTGGAAAGAGTCCATTCCCTGGTAACGCTGCGCCAGTCCGTACTCTTCGGCAGGACATGATCGAGCTTGATTCCTGCGCCCGCCGCGGTCCGTCTCAGGACCATTTCCTTTTTCTCATTGAGCTGGAAAAAACGAATCTGCATCATTCCGCCGCCACGGTAGCGGACACTCAGACGGAGCTTCCGCGGTCCATCCTGCGGCAGAGCAATCAGACTGTTCTCCGCCTGAATCACACCTTTCGCATTCTCTGCAAAAGAGAAATTCAGCGTTCCATTTCCTTCGGAATCCTTCTTCCATTCGACGGAACCTTTCGCACCATCAAAAAAGCCGGGATTCCAGTTTGAAGCGACCGTTCCGCTTCCTTGCGTGAACGATCCGTTCTTCACGAGATTTCCGCCCCAGTCCCCCTCGGCTCCCCGGCAGGACAAGCCAGCCAGAAGCAGTCCGGAAAAACAGAGGCAACGCAGTAAATTCATAGGATTAATTCTCCTCGATCATAACCATTTTTCCTGTCGGACGGCATCAGAAACCGTCCTCCTCTCTCTGCACCTTACGGCTGAGCAGCCTTTACAGCGGGAGCAGTCTTTGCCGCAGGGACACTCTTTGCAGCGGGAGCCGCCGGAAGTTTGTTGAACTGCAATGAGATGGAAGCAACCTTCAATTCCGTTTTGCTCGCCCAGGACATAATCACAACATTCGCAAACAGATTCTGTGCAAGACGTTCTTTGGAAAGGGTCCACTCCGAAACCGTCTTATTCCAATCCTTTCCCGGCTTGAGAACCTGTTCCAGTTTGACCGGACTGCCATCCGCCCGCTTGAGCCAGACAAGTCCTTTTCCCTTCTCCACGGAGAAGAAGCGTATCTGAATGAGTCCGCCGCCGTTATGTTCGGTCACAAGACGGATCCGGCGCGGACCGTTCACCGGCAGACGGAACGGCTTGCTCTCCACCTGAATCAGACCTTTCGCCGGAGCGGTAAATTTCAGGACCAGCGCATTCGGATGTGCGGCATCCCCGGTGCTGATCCGCTGCACGGAACCTTTTGCACCGTCAAAGAATCCGGTATTCCATCCTGCGGCAGTTGCTCCGCCCTGCGCAAAATTGCCATTTTCCACCAAAGAGTTTTCCCAGGAGACCTGCGCTGCCGCCTGAACGGCAAATGCCAACGCACCGACAAGAAACATTCTTTTGCAAATTCTCATTTCTTTAATTCCTTTCTATTGCAAATCATGATTAACGAAAAGTTGCTGTATGCAGAGTTTTATTCGGGAAACGGAACTGGAAGGCATTTCCGCCAACACAGAGGACCCAGGTCATCAGAGTACCGTGCGGAGCGGAGATGTCATTGCCGATACCAACGGAACTGACATTCACTGCGTTGATGAACGGTGCGGGCACTTCCCGACGGGACGGTCCACCCTCGCGTTCCGTCAGATACATCGTCGCGGAAGGCCGCTGAACACGGATGATCTTCGAAATCCAGCCGGTCACATTCCCGAAACACATGGGATTGTATACCGCATAGCCGCAGGAATTCCGCGGATGAAAATCCGGATAAAAGCCATCCTTCACAACTGGACGGGCAGGACAATGAAACACGGCCCCTCCCATCTTGCTGGACCATCCCATATAATACCCCAGCTTGCATTCCCAGCTTTCCTTGTAACGGAACGCGGATTCATCATAGATCGCCGCCGTGTACGGCATGCAGTCCTGGTTATCTCCAGTATACTGCTGCAATGCAATCCCGCAACTGCGCAGATTTCCTCCACAGGCAATCGCCTGTCCCTTTGCCTTCGCACTGTTCAGGGCAGGAAGCAGAAGAGATGCAAGAATTGCAATAATTGCGATTGTGATTAAAAGTTCTATCAATGTGAACTTTGCCCCTTCTGAAAAACCTCTTCCCTTCATTTTGATCTCCTTTTTTTTGATATAAGATGTTTTGTCTTGTTGACACGTCGTTTTTTCAGGTTTCTCGCACCATTCAGTCGAGCTTCATCCATGCTCAAAGCCGAAATATTGAACTCAGCTATTCGTATTTTCCATACTCACTGCTTGCTTCCGATGGACCGGCGGAGGAACACAGCCGCAGGACCGTCCCGGAATAAAAATAGGAGGAAGCAGAACACAATCCTGATCCGTCGCACGCCTGTTTTTCAGGCTGTGCAGAAGAGAGAGCAGGCGCTCCGCCATCCCGTGAAGATCGTGCCGCACTCCACTCAGAGGAACCGGCGCAAGCTCCTGCACCCAGGGAAGCTCACCGAACATGAAAAATCCGATATCCGATGGAATTCTGAGTCCGCGATCGCGTATCACATCCAGAGCCCCAAGCACCGCTCTGTCTCCTGAAACAGCCAACGCATCCAGATCCGGACATTGTTCGAAAAGTTTCCGGGCAGCATTCTTTGCATCGTTAAAACAGAAAGGTTCAGCCTCTCCCAGCAGACGCGGATCGAATTCCATCCCGTATTCGCTGAGGACTTCCCGGTAGGCATCCACCACAAGATAATGTTTCGCAAACGCGGATGTTCCGTTAATCATCCCGATTCTCCGGTATCCATGCTCGGCGAGATGGCGGATTCCGATTCGGACCTCCTCCGCATCATCATTGCCGACACAGGCGACCGGCTCTTTTCCAGATGGCCGTCCCAGCACAGCCACCGGAATCTTCCGACTCGCAAGAAAACGGAGCTCCCGATCATTCGGAATCAATCCGTTGATGAAAATACATCCTCCGCTCAGCTCATCCGCCATACCGAGGAGCTTGTTCTGAATCTGGTCCCGCCCTGTAAGCACCTCCATAAACAGACGGTGCCCCTTTTCCTCCAGCCGACAGCTCAGATCATGCAGAATCACGCGCCCGTAGAAATCGGCATCCAGATCGCTGTGATAACAGGTGCAGAAAACATGGACATCGCCTTCTTCCTGCCGGTTTTTCTCCGTCTCCTTGACAAGCGTGGAAAAATCCTGGCAGAGGAACGTCCCGCATCCCTGCATTCTGCGCAGGACCCCCTGCTGCTCCAGAGCCGCCACCGCTTCCCGCAGGGTATTGCGGCCAACTCCAATCAGTTTGCTGAGCTCTTCCTCAACCGGAAGTTTTTCTCCGACTTTCCAGGTTCCGGAATTGATCTGCTTTGTCAGGGAATGGATCGCTTTTTCACTTTTGGTCATGCTCAAATCATCCCTTCTTTTCCGTCTTCTGTTTTTCCGGAACGGCAGACTTGATCGTCTCGGCAATCTTCCTGCCGAGAGCGCGATTCGCCTCGCCGTTGAAATGAACCCCGTCCCGCCATTTCCCCGCGCATTCGCCGCGGTTCAGAAACGTATAGACATCAATCACAGGAAGCTGCTGCTCCTCCGCTATTTTTTTCGCAATCTGATTGACCCGGAGAACCACGGAGTTGTAATATTCCGACTGAACCGGCGTGCAGAGCACAATGAAAATCCGAGATTCCGGACATCTGGCTTTCAGATACGCAACCGCCTTCCGGTACGCCTCCCTGTACTCCCGCAGATCGGTGAACTGACTGTGAAGACCGTTGTTAAAACAAATCACCGCATGTGGAGCAAACGAAAGAAATACATCCAGTTCCTGAAGATACAGCGGATCGGTCACACAGCGCGAAGTCGTCCACTGCGTGCAGTTCGCCAACCCGCGAAGCTCCTTTGCAACAACAGACTGATAGTCCCGGCAGATCGAATCGCCGATAAACAGAACTCTCGGTTTACTTTTGTCACTGAGATTCGTTGCAAAAAAGGTTGTCCACTCCATCGTCTCCCGGGCCCGGCTGGAACGGTCCAGCCTGTAATTGCGAAAATCAACCCTTTTTCCGTCCTCCGCATGGCAGGCCAGCAGAAAGCTCCAGACCATGCAGAACAAAAACAGATATCTCATTTTATCCGTTTCTCCTGTCATCTTTTCTCGTACTCTTCATTCTGAAAAACAAAAACAGAAGGATGCTGTAACGCATTCTCTTTCTATCATCCTATGATAGCATGAATCTTTGCAAAAAGCAAACAAACCTTGAAAAAAATTTTTATTTTTTTTCATTTTAGAAACACTTCACGCTTAAACGGAGACAGGAAAAAGTGATTGGCACAAAAAGAGGAATAAAGACCTCTTCGCTCCTCCGGAATTCAGGATAACATCTTTATAAAAACAACGGAACAGCTCCCGGACCGTTTTCATCGAGCGTTCCAGATGCCTGCTGAACGGATAGCTCCCGGCAGAGAGACTCCCGATCCTGCGGCAGACGACCGGCAAGCGGAACCGGATTGGATGTATGATTCGCCCGGAAAACCGTATGTTTCAGTTCCAGACCACAAATGATCTCCCGCAATTCTCCAACCGCCTGAAACTCCGTTACGGGAACATATCCGTCCGGCAGCGCGAGTCCGGGAAGTGGAATGAAACGGAGCGCGGAAAGCAGTGCCGGCTGCATGCAGTTCAAGGCAAATGCGGTTTGCCGGATATGGCTCTCCCGAAGAAGCTGTCCGCCGAGTCCGATCAGAATCATGACGGAACAGCGAAACCCAAGTTTCTGCGCAGTTATCACCGCAGAAATCATCTCATCCACCCGTTCCGTTTTTCCGAACAGATCCAGCACCTCCTGCGATCCGCTTTCCAATCCCATGTACAGCGTGTGGAGTTTAAGTTTCCGGAGCGTCGCCAGCTGCGATGCGCTTTTCCCGCAAATGGAACTTCCGTTCGCGTACACATTGACCCGGCAGAGACGCGGGAATGCCGCCTGGAGCGCTTCCAGATATGTTTTCAACCGCTCAAACGGAAGCGCCATAACATCGCCATCCGCAAGAAAAACTCTCGTTGTTTCCGGATACTCCCTCCCCGCCCCGGCAATCTCCGCAAGCACCTCGGTTTCCGGACGCAGACGATACTTCACCGTCTTGTACATCCCGCAGAATCTGCAACGGTTGTGAGGACAGCCGAATGCCACCTGAAAAATTAAACTCTCCGCCTCCGCCGGAGGACGAAACAGCGGCTCTTCATATCTCATGCCTCTTTTCCCCCTTCTTCGGATGGAATGCCGGAATCGGAAATTTCATTTTGCAGAATCTGAAAAAAGGAATCCGCCGCTTCCTGCTCGCGCCATGGCGTATGACCGCATCGCTCCAGTGGAAAAAAACGACATTTCATCCCATTTGCCTCCAGAATCCGGCGGACACCATCGGCTGGATGTGGATCAAAGGTCCCATGAATAATCGTGATCGGGACCCGAATATGCAGAAATGTCTTTTCGAGTCCGCCAGATGCACGAAGCGCCGCAGCCTCCTGCCATACACGGAGAAACATCTCTCCATCGAATGAGGCTTCCGGGGCAGTTACCCTCTCCATCGGATGAAACGAATCGACTTTTTCACAGAGTTCCCCCAGACGCTTCAACAGAACATTCCGCCGATCCACCGGAGCTTTTGAAAACGCTTCAGTCAGGCGATCATACTCCTCTCGCTCGGCTGAAGAAAAACGGGCTCTCCGGACGGCATCAATTCCTTTTTCCGGACGCAGCGGTCCGCTTCCGATCAGAATCAGTTTCCGAACCTGTTCCGGATGCCGCTCCGCAAACAGCCCCGCAAGCCACGCCCCCCAGGAGTGGCCGATCAGAAGAACCGGAAGCCTCGAATTCGATTCCCGCAACTGTTCTTCAAGCTCCGCAAGAAGCGCTCCGATCGAATACTGAGACTGCAATGGTTCAAGAACTCCGCAGGCACAGCGTTTCGAAAGATTCTCTGCAAGATCCCCTGCGGAACCGATGCCACCGGGTCCGCCATGAATCACGACAATCTCAAAAGGAGAATTTCCATACGCTCTAATCATACTTTCAATCCTCTCTCAGGAGACCGTCAATCCGCCGTCCTTGAGTTTCCATAACCAGAGCGATGCAAGCGTTCCGTATGGCGAACAACGCTTCCGGAACCGTTCAAATTCCTCCTCGGAAAGGGAATTCTTCTTCAGCAGCATCATAATTCCGCGGCGGATCCCGAGATCCCGGAAACTCAGCACATCTCGTCTTCCGAGCGCAAAGATCAGAAGCATCTCCGCCGTCCAGACACCCACCCCCTTCAATTTCACGAGCTGAGCGATCACATCGGCATCCGCCAGATGCGCAAGCGATTCAAAATCAACACTTCCGGAAAGTTTTGCCTCTGCAATTCCCTTGAGATACTCAATTTTCCTGACCGACAATCCACAGGCGCGCAACGCTCCGGAATCGGCAGAAGCCAGTCTTTCCGCCGTGATCTCGCCGAGCAGCTCTTTCACTCTGCCGTAAATCACATCCGCCACCCGCACCGAAAGCTGCTGCGAAATAATGCTCTGCACAAGCGCGGGGAACAACTCTCCGAAACATTCAAACCCTTCCGGAGCAATGGATTCCATACACTCCCGGAATTCCGGAACCTGTCTGCACAACGCCTTTTTTTCCTGATCCGTAACAGAAAACTTCATGAAACACCTTCCGCTGGATTGTCTTTTCCCCCACCCGGCTTAATCTAGCACAGTTTTGAAAAGAGACAACCCGCGCGGCTTCCGGCTGACTTGAAAATTTTTCCGTCACGATCTCCGGAACTCATTTCCGGATCTGAATCACATCCCCCTGTTTCAGAGAGAGCGGCGACTCGGCAAACAGCGTTTTTCCAGACCGGCGGAACGCAATCGTTTTTCCTCCGCAGGAACACTCGGAAGCCTCGAATCCGAGCTCCAGAGATTTCAATTCCATCGTTCCATGCAGAATCCGGATCTGCGCCCCCGATTCGTTTTCCTCATACACACCCCAGACCGTTCCCAGACTCCAGAACGACCGGAAATCACCGGAGAGCTTCGGAGCAAACCCGATCATTCCGCGCGTCATATCATAACGGAATCCGCTGTACGCCTGAAGCAATCCGTAGGATGCCATCGCACGTGCGTAATTGCTTCCGCATTCGATCTCGTTCCACGGATTGCGGCGGTAGCCGTCGTAACGTCCGCGGATCGCTTCGATCAGCGCAAGCCCCTTGTCGAGTTCTCCAAACATGACAAGATGCGCCGCGACCGCCCACTCAAAACCAGTCATAGTCTCCTGATGATACGGCAGAGGAATCATCGGTTTTCCCTCCGTATGCGGCCAGGTGCAGATCAGGGTTCCGCCCTCATCATTCAGGGCGAACTTGCGCCAGGAATTCACGATATCACGCATCCGTGGCACAAAATTGTACCGGTAAACCGCATTCAGAGTGGAATGGACGTGATCGGAATCCAGAATCTCCCCGATCCCGTAAAGCGAGGCGTACCATTGCGGCAGATGCATATCGATCTCACAGCCGTTGCCGATCTGATATTTGATCTCACCATGTTCTTCATCCCAGTAGACCGCTTCCGGATCATCCCAGGAATTTGTCTCGACATTGAAATATTTGAACTTCCGGAAAATGGAACGATCTCTGAGATCCGTCTTCTGAATATAATACTCTCCATTGAAGAGATTGGCATCGACCCAGCGGCGTCCTTTTTCAAAAAGAGCGAGACACTCTTTCCCGAACTCCGCTTCTGCGCAGACGGGCGCCATCTCCGAAACAGCCTTCAATGCTGCAAGATAATGTCCGGTAAGCCACGCAGTCGGCCCGAAAAGTTCCATGTCCAGCGTGTGATGCTGACGCCCCGTGATCACACCCGAACGGTCGGGATCCCAGCGATCCGGATTCTGATCGCTCCACGCATACTCCATCACGCGCTTGACGGAGCCCCAGACCCGCTTCAGCCATTCGTCATCTCCGGAGACTTTCCATTCCCGATACGTCTTCAGCACCTCGCCGAACGCTCCATCCACCGCAGGCCGCCCGTTCCCCGTCCACGACCGGATCCCCAGCGGAAGAAAGAGCCGGAAGTGAAGTCCGCCTTGCGAATCAAAATTATACGCGAACTGCGATTCGCGGATCGTCCGCTCCAGATCCGGAAACAGCAGCGCCAGCGCCTGAGCGTAATTCCAGACATGCGAACAGGATCCGAAACATGAACCGTAATCCCAGCCAAGTCCTTCCCATCCCCAGACCGTGCCATCCTCCACACGCAGAAGGGTCGGCGTTTTCAGAATCGAAAGATTCGCGGAAACTCCCTCCAGAGCCGCACCGGGAATCGTGGTGGAAAACAGTGCATCATGAAAATCAAACGTTCCCTGACGAAGCGTCTCATAATCCTTCCAGAGAGTCCGGGCCGCATCGAAAGCATCTTTCCATACCGTCGCATAATAGGTGCGCCAGAGATTTTTTCCGGGGAATTTCTGTTTTTCAATCAGCTCTTCGATTCGGCCGTCCCAGTCGTTTTTCGCCCACGGAGAGTACCACGATATGATGAACCGGACACATTTCTCCTCTCCGGGAGCAAGAGTCATATGCGCCGCAATACACCCGGTATCCGTTCCGTCCTTGCTTTTTGCAGTGGAATCGGCGGAATAGATCCGGTTTTTCAGTCTGCCCGGCGTTGTGAAATCATGCCAGAAGACCTCCAGCGGATCGCACCATCCCCCGCGGAACCAGTACTGCTGAAACGAGATCTCCTCCGCATCCGTGGAAAGCGCCATGCTCCCGGTGTGGAAATCATCCGCCGGAAGACCGCTGTTGAGGAAAAGGGTCGTAATTCCATTTTCACGGAAGAGTTCATGCACCGCCTCCGGAATCGCCTTCCATGGATTCGAAAGCGCACCGGAACAGGTATAATCCAGCACATCCG
Organism: uncultured Lentisphaeria bacterium; assembly: GCA_905197955.1. Classification (GTDB taxonomy): domain Bacteria; phylum Verrucomicrobiota; class Lentisphaeria; order Victivallales; family UBA1829; genus UBA1829. Next base: position 85,906 of record CAJKAR010000013.1, read on the forward strand.
AAGTCGTGTTCCGAATCGTAATTTCAAAACAGGCGGCAGGAAGACCGGAACGAAGGGAATCGCCGGGAACAAAAACACTCCAGGCAGTCAGCCGGACCTCTCCCGGAAACGCCTCGTCGCGGAATTCAATCTCAGCAACGGGAAACTCGCCTTTGAAAACAGCATTTTTAAAATGCGGCATACCGGCAAGAGTATATGGCATCGGCCCCCAGCCCCAGCCGCGATAGGCATGATCCTTTCTGGTGAATTCCCCCTGATAGGAACCGGTCAGGTCGCCGTTCAGAATCCGGGCATCGACCACCTCTCCGTTTTTCTCCGCCCGGACCGCAAAATGGCTCATTCCATTGCCGGAACCCTTGTTGGAACACTGATTGAAAATTTCCCAGTCGATCAGACGCCCGTTGCCCGCAAGCCCGATGCATCCTGCGCCGATTCCTCCAAGAGGAAACGATACCTGTGTCAGATGTTCGCCAGTCAGAATCATAAGTCCGCAACTCCCTTTGATTTTTGGTGTTCAGATGTTATTATACTACAAAAGAAGAACTTTGTGAATGCAAAAACACGGAGAAAGGATATCTTTTTATGGGATTGACAAAATTCGAAATCTGGCGTTCCTGTCACAATCTTCTGAAAATAAACCTGCTGGAACTCTCCCTTGCCGATTTTGTCTGGAGCGGGCGGAACACGTATACCTTCAACCGCTGCTTCCTGATCCTTTCCGGAAACGGACTCATCGTGAATCATAGCGGTGGAGAAAAATTCAAAATGCGCTGCGGATACGGATATTTTCTGCCGGAATATCTGGACCTCGAATTCGACTTTCCCCCCGGACTGCGCTTTCTCTGCTGGCATTTCAAGCTGGAGGTGCTGCCGGGAATCGATGCCTTCCGCGGACAGAAAAAGGTTTTTGAATTTCCTCTCTCTATCCAGGAGCTGGAAAAGTACAAAACCCTGCTGGAAACGGAATCCGACTGGCCGGCCATCTGCGAATTTGAACTATTTCTCTGGAATCTTCTCCGCCGCTATCCCTTTCCGAAAGAGAACGATCCGGCCCGTCTGGAATCACTGCGGAAACGATATGGAAAACTTCTGGCCTTTGTCCGGGCCCGTCCAAGTGCCAGGCTCGGAATCGGAGAACTCGCAGAGGTCAGCGGCATGAGCCGAGATACCTTGTCCCGCTGTTTTTCCCGCGATTTCGGCATTCCGTTGAAAACCTTCCTGATGCGGGAACTCATTGCCTCGGCAGAACGCCATCTGCTGGCAGGAGATCGTTCCGTCAAAGAGATATCGGATCTGTTCGAATTCAGCAGCGAGTTCTATTTCTCCCGCTTCTTCAAACGGCACAAGGGGGTCTCCCCTTCGGAGTTCCGGAAGATCAATCGCCGGCACTAGCCGGAAGTCTGCGCGCACCCGTCTCCGGCTCAATAAACCGGTAAACAATCCGGAAGGATTTCGGCTCCCTCTTCATCAGAGACCGGAACCAGCCGGGGGCTGCACGGAAGAAATCCGCAGTCCGCTCCTCCGAAAGTCTGAAGCGGAGATCTCCTTCCCCCGGAACAAGAATCCGTTTCAGCGAAGAAGGAAGTCCTTCCTTCGCATCCCAGACCACCACGCCGCCCCGACGGAGAATATCCCTCTCGTCGATCCATTGACTGTACTGCTTTCTTGCGGAAAAATAGGCTTCCGGCTGATCCGGAGAATAGACCGCGATATTGCAGGACTCCCGACGTTCCCCGATCACATACGGCAGAGACGTTCCATACAGCTTTCTCCATTCGGAACTCAGAAACGCCGCAACCGCTTTCCCCGGATAGTTCTCATAGTCGCACCCTTTCTTCCGGTACGGCTGATGATACACCGAACGCACCAGGAAAACACCACCGAAAATCAGTGCAAACAGAACAACAACTCCTAGAAAGAGCCTCAGCCGCTGTTCCGTCACCACCGGACGGTACAGATATACCGCGTACAACGGCAGAAGAGAAAAACATGGCAGAACCCATGAATAGTTAATCTTTCCTCCGGTCAGCAGAGAAAAAAGAAGCGTCAGCGCATACGGTCCCCAGCAGATCACCGTCAGAAAAAACAACTGAAAGGCGCGTTCCGAATCGTTCGTATTCTCCTCCGCCGCCGTCTTTTCTCTTCGAAAGAAAACCGCCGCGAGAAGCGCAATCGGTACAATCACAACCCCCGCCGCACGCGAAATCGAACGCCATGGATATTTGAAATGATTCAGAAGACTTCCCCCGCCTCCGACCGCCGCACGTTCAAACGCATAATCAATCGCCACGAACCGGTTGCCGATCAGCCAGATCATGTTCGGCAGAGAAATCACGGCGAACAAAGCCGCCGCGCAATAGACTCCCGCATGCCGGAAGGAACGGCGGCCGCGTTCCGTGAACAGAAGAACCGAAAGCATCGGCAGAAAAAGCACAAGACCATAATATTTCGTCATAAAGGAGAGTCCCGCAAACAGTCCGGTCAGGAGCCAGTCGCGAAGACGGTTTCCATCGCAGAGAGCACGGTAGAAAAACAGAATGGTCAGCGGCCAGAGTCCAAGCTCCATCACATCGTCGCAAAGTTCGGTTGCCTTCATCCCGTAAAACGTAATCAGGGTCAGCGCGAGTGTCGAGATCAGAGCGCGCGCAGGTGTCACAAAACGGTTCGCCAGCCGCCAGATACAGAAGAGTCCCGTACAGACAAAAATCTGACTCAGCAGATAATTGATCCAGAGTCCGCCGCCGGTCAGAACATAAAATCCGTGTCCCAGCCACGCGCCGAAATAGGGGTTCTTGTCATATCCCCACTGGAAATGGCGGCCCCAGACAATGTTCTCCAGAATGTCAATAAAATCATTATCCAGAGAGATCAGCGGAAGAACCGTCCAGAATACGCCCCACGCGGCGAGCAGGAACAGAAAAATACGGGAAAATCGCTGTTTATCTCCGAGAGCCGAGTCCGGTTTCATCATCAGGGTCTCCTTGATCCGGTATTGGGATTGTTGTACGGGAAAAGAATACCGGGTAATATAGCAAGAGTTCCTCTCTTTTCCAGTCGCAGGGATCTATTCCGACTCAAGTTCCCGGAAAAAAGCGAACCTTGCTCAATGCATCTCGAGGCGTCCCGAACACGGTATGCGGATCTTCTGCAATCCGGGATGCAGAGGAATCTGTTCCGTCAAATTGCCGAAACAGTCAAACACCTCCGCCTTCAGCTCTTCTCCCGCCAGCTCCACAAGGACCTCTTCGGAAGCGGATGCATTCACGAGCAGGAATCTTGCCTTCCCGCAGCACAACTTGACCACCTGATTTTCCGCGTAGACTACCACCGCCGCAGAGGAGGCGTTTTCCACCATCACAACCGGATAGTTCAATTCCGGATGCAGCGGAGTCAGATTCCCGGCAAGGAACAGTTCCCGGTTCTCCCGCCAGAACGCGAGCCACGAGCGGAGCATCCGCCGATGTTCCGGAGAGAGTTTCGCCAGACGAACTGAAATCTGCGGTACCGAAAACACAATATTCCAGAGCTGCCGTGCGGCGGATTCCGCCGATTCTTCGGCACACCAGCCGAGCATATCGGAATGGACCGCGGTATTGCCGGAAAGCAGACGGAGATTGATGATCCGTCTGCGGTTTGAGATCCGGTCTCCGGGACAGTCGCTGGCACGGAACATGTTCGCAAAACGCCGCATTGCCGGAGCATTGTAGTCCTGACGGAACTCAATCAGAATATCAGGACGGATGGCTCGCAGTGTCCGGCACAGCTCCTCCAGCAGCAGAAAAACCGCTTCATCCACCGATTTGCAGTCGCGCCCGGCGAACTCTTCGGCAATGGCCGGATCAACGCAGTCGGACGGCACCGGAAAACGATCCAGAAAATCAATCTTCAACCCGTCGAGTCCGAACGATTCCACCAGCTGACTGCATCGTTCAATCAGCCGGGAACGGACCTCCGGAAACCGCGGATCCACCACCCATGTTCTCAGCCCCTTCGAAAAATAAAGCAGTTTTCCCTTCATGGCGGAAAAAAGCGGAGAGTCCTCTCCGAGAAACGGCAGCGCAACCCACATCAGATAACGCACCCCCATTGCCTGTACACGGCGGACATGTTCCTTCAGATCCGAAAAACGATCGGAAGGAATCCACTCTCCCGCGCTCGGATAACTTCCCGCTCCGCAAATTTTCTGCCATCCGTCATCCACGATCATCGTTCCGAGTCCGTAATCGAGTCCGAGTTCCGCCTCCTGCTCCACCGCCTCCGGTGTAATCTCATGATGATAGCTGTACCAGGTGGAGTACAGCGGCTCCAGAGCGCTTTCCGGAACCGGCATCGGCGAATACTCCGCCATTTTCTCCCACCATGCGGCGACATCGCGAAGCGCTGACGAAAAGGGAATCTTCCGCAGATCCAGCCGGATCTGAACACAAAACGGATGGGAAAATGCAGGGAACACAATCCTGCACTCCGCCTGAAAGGAGTATTCGCTGATCCCGGAGTGAAATTCGACCGGAAGAACGGATTCGGAAACCGCCGCAGTCAGACGGTTTCCGCTGTCCGCCCCAACCAGAGAAAACACAGGCACACGACAGCAAAGCTGCGAAGTCGTTTTCGAAAACCAGTCCGGCGGCAGAAACTGCGGATACCCGATCCCGATTTTCCCTGCGCCCGCAACCCAGCGGAACTGAATATCATCCTGCGGGATCCGCCATTCGGCGGAGAATCCGCTGCACGGTTCCTCCCCCTGAATCTCCACAATGCCGATGCCGTCCCGCCATTCCGTTTTCACTCGTGCCGAAGGAGGAAGATCCTTCAGTTCCACCATCCAGTTTTCAGAAAATTTGCAAATCATTCGTATCAGTCTTTCTATCGGCTTTCCGCGCGAATCAGTTCATATGCAATCACGGCGGATCCCTTCCGATCCGTCTGAAGAGAAAAACGACTCTCCCGCCCCGCATGTTTCATTTCAAGCAAATCCATTCTTTTCCCACAAGAGTCAAGAGCATAAAGAGAAAAACCCGAAAGATCCCGATATACCGTCACATCCGCTCTGCCACGGCGGATCAGAAGCGGCAGTTTTCCCCAATCCTCCAGCAGACTCATCTCCGAATTGCGAAAAGTCATCCCGGAATTTTTACAATCCGTCAAATGGAGAATAAGAATCCGATTGCTCTCTTTTAAGGAGTTCCCATCTACGGAGGCAAAGAGAAATCCGGCATATGCTTTCCGATTGTCGACACAAACCAGTTTTCCCTTCCCGGTCCCCCCTTCTCCGAGCAGGAATCCCTCACTGCGATAATTTATAACTGAAAAGCGTTTTTTTCCACTTTCCAGGAAAATTTCCCCGGTATCCGAACGGAAGGAGTTCTGTTTCAAAGAAAAGTCAGATTCCGATAAAACCTTCCGCTCCAGCATGGCACGATACAGATCTGCTTTTCCGGCTCGGAAGAGAGGAACTGAACTCTCCGCGATCCCCTTCTTTTCCAGATACAAAAGAGCTTTTGTTCCCGCAGGAAGCCGATTCGGTCCACGATCCCCCGCCATCAGCGAGCCGATGCCGCCGACAAATCCAAGTTTCTGAATGGCAATCGGATAAACAGACTCCGTTCCGTTTTTCCACGGATTCTCATGCACCAGAACCGGATACTGCACTCCCGCAGGCCGGACATCGCCCCGGAGGAAAAAACAAACTCCGACCCGTTCCGATAACATCCTGACCGGATTGCCCGTCAAATCAAACGCCGCATTCTCCCGCGGAGAACGAATTCTGCCCGCCGAATGAGAATACGCAAAACGGTTGAGCGAATCCCAGTTCTGATATCCGGCATACGCACTCATCAGAAAAACTCCCTGCATACTGAACGAACTCGGCACACAGTGATTCCATTCACTGACAGAAAACGGTTTTCCGTATATCCGGGAAGAGAACAATCCCCCCAGTCCTCCGGCAAAACGCTCCACCGCATCGAAACTGGCGATGTTCATCGGAGGCCGATATCCTCCGAGATAGACAGGGTGACTCCAGTAGAAATGATGATCCGTGAAATGATATTTCGACCGCATCACCGTCAAGGGAATCCGTGTCCAGAAGTTCTGGTCGGTAATCGGAACTTTCAAGCCCGCATTCTGAAAGAATTCCGCCAGCTCCCGATATCCTTTTTCGTAGGTTTCCAGAAGAAACATTTCCCGGAGATGTTTCCGGTTCTGCATTGTCGCATTCCGCCCGGAACGCGAGAGCCACTGCTTGAAGTTCCGTTCATAAATCGCACGGACACGGGGAGAACTGTCTACCGTTGCATAAATGGAGTCCTCGTTCAGAAGACTGAGGTTGGCTATCGCACGTTCCTCCTTCCATGCCACTCCAGTATAGGGATTTACATGATTCAGCAGATTCAGAGAAAATTCCTTGAAGTTCCTGCGGGCATTTTCATTGACGAATACCAGAGCCTTATACTCGTTTCCGCCGATGGCTGCATCGGGATACTCCGGAATTTCTCCTTTTGTCAGTCTGCGGCTGGTATAGAGGTCGAATGTTACGTAAATTCCGCGTTTCTTCAGCGCCGCGATCCAGTAATCCAGCCGATCCATGCGCTCCGGATCAAGAACGGTCGATTTCTCTCCTTTCCGCTTCAGGTAGTTGTCAAAGTGATGGAAGCGAACCTGATTGTAGCCGGTTGCGGCGAACTCATCGGCAACGCGGTCGATCTCTTGGTTCTCCATGAAATGGACATCGCCGACAATGTTCACACCGTAGAACCTGACAGGCACTCCCGGACGGCCCGAAAACTCGAAATGTCCGTTCGCCACCTTCAGAAATCCATATTTTCCGGCAGGTCTCTCCAGATTTCCGGAAAAATCAAGAATGCTTCCCGCCTGTATTCCGGAAGAGTTCCCGATCGGCATCCACTCCCGGTCTGCACGGATCACGACCTTTTCTCTCTTTCCGGGAGTCGCAGGGACCCGGTCACAAAGACTCACCCCGGCAATCATCCAGACCATCTTCCCTTCACTGCGGAACGTAATCCGGCGGACCGGTTTCTCCAGAAGCTCGAAACAGGTTAAATACAAGCCGAGTTTCGAGGATGCGTTATGTCCCGTCCAGCCGATTTCCGCATCCGGGATGATATGCGCTCCCCAGAAATTCGCCGTGTTTTTCTCATTTTCGACAAAAAAAGTCTGTTCCTCCTTTTCAACGAGCTTTGCATTCGCATATTCCACCGTGATCTCTCCGGCTTTTCCCTTTCCCGGCCATGCAACGGCATTCAGCAGATAGAGATATTTTCCCGTTCTTCCATCCGGCAGTTCAAGTGTCGCCGTTTCCGGAAGCCACGGACGGGATTTCCCGCGCAGAACAATGCAGGACCGCCCATGATTCTTCCGCGGATCCACAATCTGAAACGGAACTCCGGAAAAAGAATGCTTCCCGACAGGAAACATACGTAAATCATTCTCCGGACCTTGATCGGTCCATCCGCCGGTCTGATCCTCCGCCCGCTCGTCGGCAAACCCCATATTTGCCGCATCGGCAAGCGAAACAGGATGTGCAGAATAGGGTTCCAGTCTCAGTACGACATTCAACTCAGCCTTTCGAAGCAGAGAGCCGGAATTCATGCGAAAACGAAAGTTCCAGCGGCCGCCCCATGCGGAGGCATCCTGAATCTGCAGAATAAAGCTTCCGGTAATGACAAGACGACCCGCAGAGAGAGGAATTTCAACCCGTCCGGCTTTCGGGAAAAACAGACTTTTCTTCCCGCCCGACAATCGCCCGCCATGATTCACCGGAGATCCGTTCACCAGAATCGTTTTATTCCGAAATTCCTGAATGGAGAGATCCGTGCTGAAATGAACACTGGAAACCGGACAATCTTCCCGGCTTTCGATTGCCGCATTCAGCTTCATGGAGCCATCCGCCGGCAAATCGATGCGTTCATACAGAGACAGAATATGACCGGCCGTCAGTTTTCCCCGCAATTCGTATCGGTCTTCGGAACGGATCGGGAAACCGGAATCGAACTGGAAATTTTTCCGGGATGGCGTGTAAAAAACCCATTCCGGAGTGCAAAAGTTCAGTTTAAATTCCTGATCGGCAAACGAAAAATCGCCATATTTCCCGATTCGGGGATTACTCGTCCGGGTCATTCCGCAGAAAGGAAGAGCCAGAAGCAGAAGGCATAGAAGTCTGAAAATCATGACGGGGCGATTCCTCTGTTGTCAATATTGAAATTTGGTCCAGATGGATTCCTGAGGAATGCGCCAGCTGCTCCAGAAAAGCCATTGTCCGGTCTGTCCCCATGCGCCGCCCCAGCTCAAGGAGCTTCCCCAGGGGGTGAAATTGTAGCCCTGCGCACAAGGAATTTTTCGGTAGGAAATGGATGCGGCATGTCCATCGACAAACATCACGTTGGCATAACCGGCATGGGAGGGAACATCCGGAATTTTCCCGTTCAACTCTGCAGGATAATAAGTGCTGCTCCAGCGTTCCTCGGTCAAAAGGCAGACTTGAGAGGTCCGTTTCAATGAATCCGGACGAAACGCCATATTTTTATAAAGCCAGCCATTGATGCCATAATTATTGCTTCGGCTCTCGCTGGAATCATGCCCCTGAAGCGACTGATCCAGCTCATGACGACGCAGACAATATAGAACATTCTTCCCGCTCCCCAGATAAATCTGCGTTTTTTCACGCCAGCTTGTAAAATCGCTGGAATTATATGCAATCGGATAGTACCCCTGAGCATCATCTGCGGCATAGCTGCTGAACATCAGAGCGTACTGCTTCAGATTATTGATGCAGGCGATCTTTCTGGCACTTTCCCGGGCCTTGTTCAGAGCGGGAAGAAGCAGAGAACATAATATTGCAATAACAGCAATTACAACTAAAAGTTCTATTAAAGTAAAAATGTTTCTCATTCGGCAAGATGAAACTGTGAAATACGCTTCTCTGGCAACTGGCATCATGATGGATTCCTTTCTCTGTTTGAGTATTATTTTATACATTGCAATGTCTTCCGTAAAACGAGTTTCGGCGAAATGCGGTACTGAAGAGTCTCAAATGGAATTGAGTGAAGCATTCCGTCAATCAGACGGACAGCCTGAACGCCGAACTCTCCCGTACTGATTTCTACCGTGGACAGCGGCGGATTCAAATATGGAGCCAATGAAGCTTCCCCTCCATAGGAGAGTACGGAAATCTCTTCCGGAACCCTTCTCTCATGTTCACGCAAAGCTCGCAGCACAGCCGCTCCGCCGGAGAGCGAAAGTGTGAAAACAGCAGTAAAATCCAATAAGTTTTCCTGTTCATCCAAAAATTTTGTAATACATTCATAACTGCCTTCGAGAGAGCCTTCGAGCACATTTAATTCTGCATCCAGAAGCTGAACGGATGTTTCAGGCACCCCCAGTTCCGCCATCATCGAGAAAAATCCGCGCAGACGCTCCTCCGTGGTGCTTTCATGAGGCTGATCGCGAAGAACAAGTATCCGGCGATGACCGTGCGAAAACAGAGTGCGTGCGGCAAGTCTGCCGACTTCGACATCATCGATCGTCACATTGGCAACCTCCGGCGAATCCACATGCTGGAGCAATACGGCAACCGGACGCGATGGGCGTTTCAAGATCCGAAGCATCTCCCTGTCCATCACCCTTGCCGAAGGCAGCAGAATACAGGCATCGGCACTTCCGATCATCTTCTGCAGATCCATTTCTTCAAAACTCCGGTATGTCTGATGCAGAAATCTCCAGTTTTTATCCTGTCCCGCTTCATAAACGCTCCGGAGCATGGCATCAAACGCAATAGATGGATAATCCGGACGGATCACGCAGATTTTTGCCGCAGAACGGTCAAAACGCTCCGCTACAAAATAACGCTGCTTGCCGAACTGCCGCTGAATTACACCTTCCGAGGAGAGTGTCTTCAAGGCCTGAATCACCGTCCCATGCGAGGCGTTCAGCATTTCCATCAATTCACTGGTCACAGGAAGACGCTCCCCGACGGGAAGAGTATTCACAAACTGCCGCAGAAGTGTCGCGGTCTGATAATGTTTTGTCTCGGTGAGAACTCTCGGCATTCTGATCCATCCAGCTTTTCTTCTTTTATTACAAAAAATAGTCTGACTATTTTTAATTATACCATATTCCCGCAGATTTGTCAATATGAGGAAATAGTTTTTTTCTGTTTTTCCTTTTTTCCACACAGGAATAAATGGAAGAAAGCAGAATCATGGAAAATCTGCGATCAGCAGGAGTGCCTGAAAATGTGGAAAAGGATCTTTTCCGAATGTTCTCCCGGGAAAAAGAGATTTCCCGGAAAATCATATAAAAATAAAGGATTAGAAAAAATGAAAAACGCGGAAAGGAAATTTCGGATGCCCATACTTTTCATACAGGACGGATCCGGAGGGGGAGATTCCTTCCTTTCCGCGTTTTAATTTATCAGGCGATCTTAATGTTTCTTATACCCGCACTTCGGGCAGACGCCATCGACGAGCGCAACTCCGCAGAGGGGGCAGCGATCCACCGTTTTCCCCGGAGTATATTCCTGAGTCGCGGCATTGACTCCGCTGGTGAAGGTGATTTTGGCAATATTGAGCTTGTCTTTCAAGAGCTCATATACGATCTTGATCATACCTTCCACCGTCATGGTCTCCTTGGTAACGACCAGGCGGGCATCGGGATATGCAGTGGCAAGTTCTGTCTGGAAAGCCGCACCCTTCATTTTGTTAGAAGGAGCGCCATTCTTGATTCCCTGCTTCTCATAGACATCGAGAATTGCCGGCAGAAGAGGATCATCCTGACGCAGAATCAGAGCATGATCAAAATTCTTCAACACCTCCCATGCGGTCTTCTGGATTTCGTTGCAGGGGAAAACCATGTTTACGCCGGGTTCGATGGAATCCTCGACCTCAAGCGTCAGAACCCCGGTATGTCCGTGAAGATACTGGGCTTCTCCCTGGAATTTGTAGAACCTGTGTGCATACTGCAGTTCGATTTTCGTGATGCTTCTCATTCTCTTCCTCCTTTTTCTTTTTTATTTTGTTATTTGGGGGAGTATTTCTCTTTCTTATACCATTTCATTTCTGTACTTCGAATGATTCCACAGACACAATTCATGTCTGAGAAATCTTCCTGCAAGAGTTTCCGCTTTCAGTTGCCGCGCATTTGCTGCAAACTCCAAGCAGCCGAATCTCCATGTGGTCAACGGTTCCATTCTGAGCTTCCTGAGGAACGGCAATACCTTCCGGCCAGTCAAAATCGAAAATTCCACCACATTTCCGGCAGATGAAATGTCCGTGAAACCCTGTGCGGGAATCATAGCGGGCACTGTCGATCTGATCCAAACGGCGAATCATTCCCTGATCTGCAAACTCGTTCAGAATCCGATAGACGCTTTCCCGCGTAATCGTAGGCAGCGATCCTCGAACTGCTTCCCAGACGGTATCCACATCCGGATGCGTAAGATTTCCTTGCAGAAAACCATAGATCGCCAATCGCTGGGGAGTGCATTTCCAGCCATTCTCCCGGCAGATCTTAAGAAAATCTGAATGAATATTGTCGTTTGCCATTCTCTGAACCTCAAAATACTAATTTCATCTTTCATTTAATTAAATATAACATTTATTTACAAGATATCAAGAAGCAAATCACTATTTTTTTGAAAAAAAATTTTTTATACGAAATTCAGGAAAATATGGAGCCGCAAGGCTCGGTGCAGGTCCGTGACCTGCTTCGGTCCAGCTGAATAAGC
>CAJKAR010000014.1 GCA_905197955.1 uncultured Lentisphaeria bacterium
GCGTCTCGCCGCTGGACCGCGACAAGGACACCGTCCTTGACCCGAGAAAAATGCTCACGCATTTTTCCGTATCAGTTTCTGCAGAGCCGAATTATTTTTTGAAGGATTTCGAGAAATCTTCAGATTCGTCGGTTTCAACGACTTTTTTTACATATTTGGACGTTGCAACCAGTTTATCGAGCTCTTCAGCAAACTCCTTGGCATCCATGGGAAGTTCCACGGTTTTGTGCTTGAGACCGGAAAGAAGCATGGCGTTGCCAAGTTCAAGACCGTTGATGCCTTCAACCGCCGGTGCAATCAGCGGGACATCTTTCAGAATTGCATCACAGAAGTTTTCAAGCACATCTCGATGCTGATGATCGTTGTTTGCCGCAACAGGAATTGTGACGTTCCAGGCAGGAGGACAAGTAAACTTTTCCGTTGTTTCATGACAGAATTTGGATGTTTCGATCTCATTGCGGATATAAGAGAGTTTGCCGTCTTCAAAGACGACCCGTCCGCGTTCCGCCGTGATTTCGAGCCTGTTTGTTCCCGGCGCTTCGCCGGTGGAGGCAATGAAAACGCCTGTTGCCTTGTTCGGATATTCCAGAACGGCTGTGACATCATCTTCAACTTCGATATCGTGATATTTTCCAAGCGAGAGTGTCGCCGTGACTTTCTTCGGCATACCAAAGAGCCACTGCATCAGGTCAAGCTGATGGGGACACTGATTGAGAAGCACGCCGCCGCCTTCGCCGCGCCAGCTTGCCCGCCAGTCGCCGGAATCGTAATAAGCCTGCGTGCGGAACCAGTTCGTGATGATCCAGTTGACGCGGCGGATCTCTCCAAGTTCTCCGGAATCAATCAGTTGTTTGATCTTTTTGTGAGCGGGAATGGTACGCTGATTGAACATGGCGGCAAGTTTCAGATGCGGATACTTTTTCGCTGCCTCCAGAAGCTGCTCCGCCAGAAGTTTGTGCACGGAGACCGGTTTTTCGGTCAGAGCATGTTTGCCGCACTCCAGCGCGCGGAGAACAAGGGAAACATGAAAATAGTGCGGGGTAGCGACCACAACAGCATCTACATCCGCATTTTTGAAGAACTCCTCGTCGTCAGTGAAAAGCTGATAGCCTTTGCCTTCGTAGCGTTTGAGTTTTGCGGGATTTGTGTCGCAAAGAGCCGTCAGTTTTGCATTTTTCAGTTCTTCCAGACTGTTGACATGGGCACTTCCCATGTTGCCGAGTCCGATGATACCGATTTTGACCTGATCCATGTGTCAATTCTCCTCTGCATTGGTTTGATTCGTTCAGGGACAGTCAGGCGGATTCGTCTGCGTCGATTCCATTTTTCGGATGGCTGCGTTTCCCGTCCGTTCGGGAGCAGACAATTCTGCCTCTGACATAAAATAACCGTTCTTTTCTTCTTTTTCAATCCAGTCGGCGGGGAAAGCCTGGAATAAGTTGTCTGCTTGTTTGATTGCTCTCTTTTTTTTCGGCTTCTTTCAAAGTTCGGAAGTTGAAAACTTGTCTTCTTGTATTATAATTCTTGGAGAGGAGATAGCAAAGATGATCCGGAAAAGTGATTTATTGCAGAACCGGCTGCTTGCGGAGCTTCTGGAACAGAAGCTGAAACCGGGAGATCCGATTCCCTCGCGTCACCAGCTGTGCCGGCGTTTCGGATGTTCGCGTACTACGGTGGAAAAGGCGATCCGGAAACTTGTCGAGAGCGGTTATCTGTGCGCGCGGCAGGGGGCGGGGACATTTGTCAGCAATCCGCATCCGGCGGGCGGAATCCATACTCTGTACATTATTGTGGACTGGGAGCGCGGTCCGAATCTGACAGACGCCCTGCGGGAAATGCTCTTCCCGAATATCAAGCCGGAAATTGCGATTGTGGGAATCTCTTCTTCCGAACTGCCGGCGTGGTTTTCGAAGATTTGTCTGCCCGGTAATGCCGTCCTCTGGGTGATGCCCTCCATGAGCAGCATTCACATCATGGATTACTTTGCGGACAATCGTGTTCCTCAGCTGCTTGTGAACCGGAAATACAAGGATTACAATTATGTGGTGACCGATTCCAGAAACAGCATCCGCGAAGGACTCTCCTGGCTGATGATCGAGGCCGGAAGAGAGATCACATTGATTGCTCAGGAAGCAGATACCATGCATCCGTATCAGTATGACCGTATTCTTGCTTTTTTTCAGTGTGCGGTGGAACTGGGGGCACGCCTTTCGCCGGATTCGATTTTTATTCAGAATTTCAAGGATATCCCGCAGGAGGTCGCGGAGATTTCCAGTCGGATTTTTATTAATCCGCATCCGGCAAAAGCGATCTTTATTCTGGGCTCGCGTCTTCCGGTTCCGTTTATTACGGCGGCCAGATCAAATCATATGACCGCAGGCAGGGATTTTCATCTTCTGGCATTTGATTATGAGGAAAATCTGCGAAGATATCCCGGAGTCTGCATGATGCGCCAGAGATTCGACCTGATTTATCATGAGGCGCTTCGCTGGCTTAGAGAGGGGTATGCGGCGGATGGCCGTCCATTCCATTCCAGCGTCAGGACGGAACTCGTCTACGATCAGGAGAATGAATGAGAAAAAGCCTTCCGGAGCAGTTTTTTTTCGGATTCCTGTTTGCAGAGGGTTGACTTTTTTTAAGGGTTGTAGTATAATGAAATATAGGTTTATGGTATACTACAAATAATTTTTAATAGGATAGATGGAATGGAGCCGAAGATTCTGGCTGCTGGCGTGAAGCGTCAGCAGATGGAAGAGACGCTGAAGGAGGAGATCCGGAGCGGAGTGCTGAAGCCGGGAGAGACACTTCCGACATACGACCGTCTTGCCGATCGTTTCAATGCCAGCCGCGCCACATTCTGTTATGTTCTGAATAATCTGAAAAAAGATGGCTATATTGTCACGGTGAAGCGTCAGGGAACTTTTGTTGCAGAGCGTCCGCCGTGCCATCATCGGTTCGGATTGATTTTTCCCTATCCAAGTCCGAATCTGTTCTGGGTGAAGATGCAGTCGGAATTCTCCGCATTCTGCCGCAGAACCGGAAACGAAGTGGTTTCCTTTTACGGATCGGGAGATCTTCTGCGTTCCAGACGGGCGGACTGGACCGGTTTGTTTGAAGAATTGTCGCGGGGACGTCTCGCCGGTCTCCTGTTTGTCGCCGGATTCAATCAGGAGCTGTTTCATGAGATTGCCATTACTTTTCCTAAGGTGCCGATTGTCACTTTCTACTTTAAGGAGAGTCGGGAACAGAATGTCGGTCATCTCTTTCTGTACGATACGAATAAAATCAGGAAAGTCGTGGAATATTTTCTGGCACTGAAGGTGAAACGGGCTGCTCTGATCGGACGCGGCAGTCCGCTGAATCTGGAATCGTTTGCGGAACAGTGCCGGTCGCATGGAATCGAAACTCGCGAAGAGTGGATGCTTCTGGCTTCGGAATCCCATCCGAAGGCGGTTCCGAATATTCTGCGTCTTCTCTTTTCCCTTCCCGCTGACCGCAGACCGGACGGATTGTACATTACCGACGACAATCTGATTGATACGGTTCAGGAGACCGTTCTCTCCTGCGGCATCTCCGTGCCGCGCGATCTGAAGCTGGTGACGCATTACAATTTTCCCGATTACAATCGTCCGGCGCTTCCGATGGGGAAAGTCGGTCCGGATCTCCGCTCCATCATTGCGCAGTTCATGACTCTTGTGGAGAACATCAGAACACATCGCGGAGAGCAGGATCTTCAAGTGGAATACATCAACGATTTGGAATATCAGAAAGGAGAACGGAAATCATGAAAGACCGGATGCGTTTTACATTGATAGAGCTTCTGATTGTGATTGCAATTATTGCGATCCTTGCGGCACTCCTTCTTCCCGCTCTGCGAGCCGCGCGGAGCAAGGGAATGGCGATCAGCTGTACCAGCAATATGAAGCAGCTTGGACTTGCATGGACATCCTACGCCATCAGCAACGACGATATCGTGATTCCGGCTCATACGGGCGAGTTGAAGATGCAGAACAACGGATTTGACAACAAAGGTCTGGATTATGCTCAGCAGGTCACCTGGGTGGAGCTTCTGCGGGAAGGTCTTGGCATTCCGTTTGCGGTTCTGGGCAACAATGCCGGAGGGAACGATCCTCAGTGGACGCTGATGCCGCCCGGCTACCGGCAGGGCGGTCCGCTGAAATGTCCGGCTTTTTCGAATCATCCGGATATTCGTCACGCGACTCCGCATTACGGGATGGTCTTTGAAAACATTGGCGGATGCATCCGTTACAGCAGTGTGCCGATCCGGAAAATGAGTCAGTTCAAAAGGTCATCCCGGCGGATCGTCTTCATGGATTCGCAGCGGTGGACCGGCAATACGATTGACACTGCAACGAATGAAGGATACTATCTCTTTTATGCGGATAACGGGAAGAATATCAATTATGAACGTCACGGCTCTAGCAACAGCGTGTTTGCCGATGGCCATGTGGAGGCAATTTCTCAAGCGAAGATGATGGCTTGTCCCAAAGAGGGCTCCTTCTTCAAGGCGTATTTTGCCTCTGATCTCGGACATGACTGGAACCTTTAAAAATAGGAAAACAACTATGTTGAAACACTTTTGGATGGCTTCCGGTCTGTTTCCCCTTCTTTCGCTTTGCGCCGGGGAACAGACAATCGCTTTTGCTCCGGAAACGGCGCTTTCCGTAAATGGAGTTCGGGAAATTCAGCCGGTATCCGGAATGGTCTGCAACGGCGAGAGCCGCATGAAATTTGTTGAGGAGTCGAAGGCGTTGAATATTCCGGCAACCCGTCTTTATCTCTGGGTTGCCTCTCCGGGCGGGAAACTTCCGCTTGAGAAGCGTGTCGAGGCGCTGCTGGCGAAGCGTTCCCCGGAAGCGATTGCGGAGGAGTTCGACCGTAATCTGCATGTCGGCAAGTTTCGGGACGGCAAAATGCCTACGGCCCAGTACTGGCAGCTCGAACAGCTCGGCGCCTGGAATGCCGTTGGAAATGTCACTCTTCACCTGGCGAATTTTCATCCCCGGAGCCGTGCGGATTTTCAGCCGTATGCCGAATATTACATCAACTGCATCCGTGAGATTCGGAAACGCTATCCGAATCTGGAGATCAACCGGCTGATGATTTTCAACGAGCCCAACTACGAGTTTCCCCGGAACTGGGATAAATCGCTTTCGGAGGGCGTCAGGCTTTTTCTGGAGGGGTACAATTATGTGAAAAAGGAGGTGGAGCGGAATGTCAGCGACCTGAACGTGATCGGTCCCGGTCTTGCGAGTTCCGCCACCTTGTCGTGGACCGGATGGAAGGACTGGACGGTTCCTTTCCTCCGTACCGCAGGAACCGCAACGGAGTTCAATCAGCAGATTTACACCAACCGTTTCAACGATCTGCTTGCGTGGGATTCCATGCTGCAGGCGGCGTCTCTGGCGATCCGCGGGAAAGGAATTCCGACTGTTACGACGGAGTGCAATGTCGATTTGACAATCCGCGATAAGAAATGGCAGGAGCACCGCTTTCACGTCGACCGGGTTCGCGATGAAGCATCGCTTCTGTTCGGCATGATGCGGCATCCGGAAATCTTCCGTCTCAAGACCTATTTTCTCTATCTGTACACCTGCGATATCCGCGATCTGCATTACCGCCAGCCCGATGGCAGTGTCAAGCCCGCTCCTGTCTACTATGTTTTCCGGCTCCTGAACGACCTGCGCGGAAGCCGCATCTATGCCGTCAACGACCGGGAGGATTCCCCCGTCGAGTGCATTGCCTCGAATGATCGCGGGAAGGTCGTAATCGCGCTTTTCAACCGGTCGGATGTTCCGCAGACCGTGAAGCTGAAACGTCTCAACGGAATCGACTTTTCCGGAACCGCTCTGGAAGAGCGCCTCTGGTATGAGAAGGAAACGGAACGTTTCCGTTTCGAGGAGCGGCGTTTTGCTCCGCGCCCCACGGAATTTACCCTTCAGCCGCGCGAACTGCGCAAGTATACGACGGTTTCCGGCGACAAAATCCGCTCTGAACGACGGGAAACGGAAGTGTACAGCAAAGTCTATGCGCAAACGATTGCCGGCAAGCCGCTTTCCGTTCCGCTTCCTGTTCCACCCGGAGATGGCGCTGGATATTACCGTCTCCGCTTTGCCGTCTATGTCGATGACGTTCTCAATACCGATGTGGTCCGTTGGAGTTTCAATGGCGAGCGCTTCTCTTCCGAATTTCTTTTCGAAAAGGAGAATCGTCAGGCCCAGCCGATTCTGAGCGTGGAGAAAATTATTCCGCAGGACCGGATCGCCCGCGAGAATGTTTTGAAGATTGAGCCGGTTCCCGGCGCATCGCTGAAACTGATGTCCGCATCGCTGAAATTCTCTCCGCTTCTGCCGGGAACTCCCTCCATCCGGAGAAGTGCCTCCGGCGGAATCGGAGAATCCGGATACTCTGTCACTCTCCTGCCCCCCTCGGAATTTCAGCCGGGTTTGAACCGGATCAGATATTCCGTGTCCTCGAATGTCAGAGCCGAGAAATCTCCCCGGCTTGAAATCAAACTGCCGGCGCGCTGGCGGGAGATCTCCAGGTCAGACCGGGAAATTATCGTTGAAATTCCATCCGGCGAATACCGCGGACCGAAAATGCTTTCTGCTCTCCTGAAGGATTCTTCCGGGAAAACGCTTGCCTCGACTCGTCGCGGGGCGGTATACCGTCATACCCTTTCCGCCGCGCCGGGAACGGGCATTAATGGAAACCGGGGAGCGTTTTCTTCGCAGATCGTTCTGCCAAATGGAGAAAAGTTTGCCACAAGCCTCTCCGCTTCCTGGAATCCGGATCGTTTGACATTCCGCGTGGAACTGAGCGGCCGGCCCGTGAAGATCGCCCGGGACAGGAATTTCTTCTGGAACGCCGATTCTCTGGAACTCTTTTTCGATTTTCTGAACCGGAAGGCAAATGTGCGCGATGACTCCACTGCTCAGCTTGTTGTGATTCCAGTTTCCTCCGACGGCAGGTGTGAAGTCATGAGTTTTCCGTATCACAAAGACGGTTATCCGCTCTCCTCCCGCCGTCTGACGGATGTTTCCGCCTCGTTCCGGAGCGAGAACGGCAGAACGGTCTTCGACCTTTCTGTTCCGTGGAAGGTTCTTACGGAGGGGATGAACGCATCGGTCGCATTCAAACCTGCCGCGGGAGCCGTTCTCGGGTTTGATGCCGCTTTGAACGGACAGGATATCTTCGGCGCCCGCGAAAAACAGTATGCGATTCCTTCTGCATGGGGAAATTTGAAACTGGAACCTGAAGGAGCCGTCCTGCCGGGAGAGTTTCGGTTTTCTCCGGTAACGGAGCGGAAACGTTCCGTGTACCTGCCGGGAAAGACGAGTGCCGGATGGAGTGTGACGGGGGCTGGGCGGGATTTGCCCGCCGGTCGTCTGCTGTCAGTCGATCAGTCTGTTTTGAAAACCTCCGCTCCGCTTCCGGGGAGCGAGATGGAACTTGCGGTCGAACTTGCCGGCTTCCAGGCGGAGAAAAAGGAGAAGCCGTTTGCCTGCGAAGTACGGATCTTTCTGACGCCGGATTCCCTGAAGGGATATGTCGAGCCTTACATCATGAAGAATGTTCTCTGGCTCTGGTGCTTCTATTCCGAAAAAGAAGGTCTGAATCTGTCGCTGATGAACGGAAGACAGGCTCTCTGGAACGGAACGGTGGCCGGATTGAAGTTTCCTCTGACATTGCGTTTGTCGGTGAATTCCCGCGGATACCGGATCGCTTCTTCGTCGGAGTTGCAGACCGGCAGCGGGACTCCTTCGGGATTTCTGGAACTTCCCGAGGCCTGGAAGGCTCCCTGGAATGCCGGAGTCAAATGTCTGAAAGGCAATCAGCCGGGGGGCGTGATTGTCAAATCAGTCCGGATCAACGAATGATTCCTTCGGAATCTTCTGCGCGGAAAAGTGCTTTGGAGATTCTCCGAAGCACTTTTTGAATCCCGTGGAGAAGTTCAGGGAATTTTCATAGCCGACTCGTGCGGCAATCTCTTTGATGGATAATGTATGTTGTTCCAGCATCTGAGCCGCCTGTCTCATCCGGGTTTCAGTCAGGTACTGATGCGGCGTCCTGCCCAGATGCCGTTTGAACAGACGGGTCAGAGTGGATGAGCTGATTCCCGCATGAAGCGCCAGCGATTCCACATCGAGCATTTTCCCATATTCCCGTCCGATTTTTTCCAGAACCCTGTTCAGCGGTTCCGGGAGGGAAGGCGTGGTCTCCGGCGAACTCAGAAACTGAATCACTTCGAAGCAGAGACTGGAAATCTTTCTGCGAACTGAATGCCGATATGAATCCCGGAGCAGTCCCGGGAAGCGTTCCAGGAGTCCCGCAAGTTTTTCCGGAGATTCCAGTCGGATCACCGGTGTCTGCTGTAAATTGCTTTTTCGGACAGCCTCCCGGAGAAGCGGCCCGGAAATCAGAATCGCGGAACGTTCGCAGAGGTGAGGGGTCAGAATTTCGTATTCGGTGTCCGGCGCAAGAAAAAAGGCGTCTCCTGCTTTTGCCGTTGTATAGAGTTCTCCGCTTCGGATTGCCGTCTCGCCGGAATGCACCAGCCCGATGTTCAGAAACGGCGGATGAAGACGGCAGTGATGATCTCCAGTCCAGGACCGTGTCCGGGAGAACAGATCGCATTGAAGGAACAGATCATCTCCATACTCCACCGGATGCTGATAGCTCAGAAAACAATGGCGTTCGGTTGTGAAGTACTTTTCGCCCCGTCCATTGTCGTGATAACACTTCGATTTCAGCCCGTCGAATAAGGTCTTTAGTTTGGAAGATTCCATTGAAATGACTGTTTTTAAAATATTTTTCCTGTTATTAAAATATAGTATAGTATATTTTTACTGGTTTTTCAAATATATTTTTTTATAGTATTCTGGCAAAGACGTTTTCTTTTCCGGAAACGCCATTCAACTAATGGAGGAAACTGTATGGAAACAGAATTGACACCGCTGGAAAAAGCAGGAAAACTGATGCGCAAGTTTGAACATCCGAAAGCCGGGACCTGGGAACGGGTCGAACTTGACATCAAACGCAACCGCATGGGATGGGGCACCGTTTTTCTGAAAGACTCTTCCGGAGCTCCCGTGAAACATTGCGAAATCAAGGTCCGCCAGAAGACTCACGACTTCAAGTTCGGATGCAACTCATTCAAGCTCAAAAATTTTGCAGAACAGGAAAAAAATGATGCCTACGAAGAGTATTTCAAACGTGTATTCAACGAGGCCATTATTCCCTTGTACTGGGATTCGACGGAGCCTGAACGAGGAAAGTTCCGGTATGCTGCCGACAGCACGCCGATGGATCGCCGTCCTCCCTCCGATCTGGTTCTCGACTGGTGCGAGCAGAACCGGATCGCTCCGAAAGGACACTGGATGTTCTGCGACAACTTCGTTCCCCGCTGGCTGCCGCGCGATTCCCGTGAAGTCATGTCTCTGGTCGAAAAACGCATCGCAGATCTGGCGGAACGTTATGCTTCGCGAATTCGGAAATGGGATGTCGTCAACGAGTCGTTCACCTATCATCCGCGGAAGAGCCCGGAAATCGGCGATGCTCCCGTACCCGATGATTATGTTCGGGATATCTTCAAAATGGCGGAAAAATATTTCCCTGTTACAAGCGAATTCATCTACAACGATGGAACGGAGATCAGCTTCCGCTCCTTTGCTCATGACAGTTCTCCCATGTATCTTCTTGCCGACCGACTTCTGAAACGAGGCGTGAAGCTCGACGGGCTCGGTCTTCAGTTCCATCTTTATGGAAAACTGGAAGATGCCATTCGCATGGAAATAAAAAGTTTCTTTGATCCCGCGCATATTCTTCAGGTTCTGGATCAGCTTGGGAAGCTGCAGCTTCCGCTTCATATTTCGGAAATCTCGCTGCCTACCTATCCGGAGCTTCCACGGGAGCTTGCCGAGGAAATTCAGGCGCAGCTTCTGCGGAACTTCTACCGTCTCTGGTTCAGTCAGAAGAACTGTGAGTCCATTGTTTACTGGAATCTCTGCGATAAAACCGCATTCGGTATTGAAAGTCGTTACGATGCCTGCCTTATCGACGTGAATTTCAAGGAAAAGCCTTCTTACCGGGCTCTGGATCAGCTGGTCAACCACGAGTGGCACACCGAAACGGTTATGGTCACCGATGAAAACGGGGAAGCTTCATGGAACGGATTCTATGGCGATTATGAACTCGAATTCTTCGACCGGAAACAGATCGTCGGACTGACTCCGCGGAGTGATAACGAATACGATCTTGTTCTGTCAGAATAATGAATAAAAAACAGGATTGTCTTCTTTAGAAAACCAGTCCGCTCCGCCGTGGCTCCCCCGAATGCACGGATGGAGCGGACTGGCCGGTTGCGATGTTCCGCCGACTCCCCCGAATCAGTGGAACTCCGCGCCGTTCGATGAACGAATCCCCGCTTTCTTTTCTGATCGGAAAATGGATTGTTTCTCCGTCGATACCCCTCGTTTCAGCGAAGAAACAATCCGGTTGAAACGGTTTTCGGTGTCTCTCGTCTCCTTCATCCATCTGCCCCCCTCAAAATGACCGATCCCGTTTTCTCTGCGATCCCTTTGTGTTCCGATGTTCCGACCCCATTCAGATCATCTTCCCCCTGGAAAATTCCGGGACCGCAGTTTCCCCCCTCAAGAAAAATCTGCAGAGTTGTTCTTGTTCTGTTTCCTTTTCCAGTACTGCTGTCAATGAATCCTGTTGTTTTGTAATAGATGGTTTATCTTTGTAAATAATCTATCCTTTATAAGAAGAAATTTCAAATTGAAAAGGTGAAAAATTTTAAAAAAAATAGAACTTATATTGAAAATATGTATCTTTCTGTAGCTGATATGCTAACATATTTGAGATGATTTTTGAGAAAGAAATGGTTTTGCAGAAGGAATATGAGGTTTTCTGTTTCCTGAAAATGAGTGTCTTCATGAAATGCAGAGGGTATTCTGACCTTTTCAGGGCCGTAATGGGATGGGAGAAAGCGATCTTCCTTTTCCGGCGAAGAAAAGGAAGAATAAGATGATTCGGAATTATAGTAAATTTTTGATATTTTTTGTAAATTTATCCAAATAAGAAAATTCTCTCCTTAGAATTTCTGATTTGGGCGGATGATGAACTGTTCGATCCCTTCCTCTGCTGGAGGCGTGTTCCGGATTTCGGAGTGAAGGAGTTCAGAATCACCGAAATATTCCAGAATGAACTGCCAGCGGGTGTAGATGATCGGCATCATGACGACTGTGGAGATGTATGGGATCAGCAGCAGGATATAGCCGATACAGCAGCAGGTCGCGATCAGAAATACGAAAATTGCAAGAGAAGCAAGAATCTGGATCAGGATCAGTCCCCAGATATATTTCACGAAGCGGAACGGAGATTCTCTGATTGCTGTAAACGTTTTTTGCAGTGCGGTCCATCCGGAGATTTCCTTCCGGTACATGAGCAGAGCACCATAATCGTTAAAGAGGGTTTCGAGAATGAGTAGAATGAAAAATCCCAGAAAACTCGTAATGATGAGGATAATGCAGATTCCAAGAATCCAGCTTTGCAGTTCCGGCGGAAGTTTGCTGTAATTCAGATACGGCATCTGAATCAGTTCTCTTCCTGTTACAGAATTCAGGAGAGCGCCCAGGAGCGGCAGAGAACCGACGCTTCCGAGGAGTATTGCGAGAAGATAGCAGAGGAAAAATCCGATTTTGACCTGAAAAAAAGAGTTTGCCGCCGTGTGGAAATGACTCCATCGGCTGCCAAAGCGTTCCGCATCTGCGCCGCGGACAAGCATATCTAGAAAAATAAAGCGTCCCCGGCTGCTGAGCCAGTAGAAGACCAGACTCAGGGCAATCGCGAGAAGAACGGTGAATCCCAGAATCAGCAGAAACAGCAGAAGATGTTCGGTCAGGATATTTGATATTTTTTCTTTGGAACTGCTCTGCATGAAATTGAATCCGAATCCCCCGGATCCCAGATTCGCAAGGAACGCAGGGAATGCCAGCGTGAACCAGAGCTGGAGAGAGAATGGTGAAAAGAGAGTCTTTTTCATTTTGCGGAACGCTTGAGAGAGGGCATCGGATAAAGTCTGCATAAAATCCTTCTTTCTTTGCTATTCTATATATTATATAGAGGAGGGAAACGAGAGTGCCGTGGCGGTGATGATTTCAACAGCCCGGTCGATTTCCCGTGGTTGAATGCATTCGTGAATGGAGTGTGCGGTTCCGACATCGCCCGGACCGAAAACGACTGAAGGAATTCCGAGGGATGCAGTGGTTCCGGCTTCTGTGGAGCAGGAAAGACCGCGGAAAGTGGCGGATGGTTTTACTTTCTGTGCTTGTCGAAGCATCAGGGTGGCAAAAGGATGAGTTTCGTCGATTTCGAACGGTGCGGTGAAAAAGGTCGGTTCGCTGAGTTCGTAATCGCCATATCCGGCGAGAGCGGTGCGGAGTTCGAGTTCCGCCTGTTCCACGGATTCTCCGGGGAGGAGACGGCGGTCGATGATGAATTCGCACCGGTCGGGCACAGAATTCGGCTGAGTTCCCCCCTGAATCATTCCGACATTGACCGTCGGATGAGAAAGCCGTTTATGGGATTTTTTCCCGATCAGAGTTCTGGAGAACTGCTCGACTGCCAGAAGTAATTTTGCGGATTTGTAGATTGCGTTTTCGCCCTGCGGCACCAGACTTGAATGGACCGATATTCCGCGGGAGATGATCTTCCAGCGCACCGTCCCCTTGTGAGAAGTGACCACATCCAGCAGAGTTCCTTCAATGATGATTGCGGCATCCGGCCGGATGCGGTCCGGGAGAATCGAGTCGATTCCGGCAAAACCGGTTTCCTCATCACAGGTGCAGGCGACTGCGAAACGGCAGGGTGCCCCTCCCAGTTCCTGAAGTTTGAAAAGTGAGAGCAGTGCCGCCGCGAGAGAAGCCTTGTCATCGGTGATGCCGAGTCCGCGATAGAATCCATTCTCTGTTTCTGTTATTCTGAAAGGGGAGGGCAGTTCCGGAACCCATACAGTATCCGTGTGGGCAAAGCAGGCCAGAAGGGGCGCTTCGGGAGCATTGTTTTTTGCGGGGAGCTCAAGGAGAAGAGTCGGCCGTTCCGGTTCAGATTCGATTCTGACGGTACGGATGCCGTGCCCGGCAGCCAGGTGTTCGATGAAATCGACGATTCTTTTTTCTCCCGCCAGCTCCGGATGTTCCTTGATGCAGTGCGGATTGACGCTCGGAATGGCGACCAGTTCCCGCAGTAGTTCCAGTGAATTCATTCGATACTCCGATTTCCAAAATTCCTCGTTCGGGAAGATATAGCATGGAAAGCGGAAGATTTCAATCGAAGAAAATTTGCAAAAAAATAAAAAAATGATATTTTAGAAGAATGCCGGTAATTTTTAGCAGATGAAACCTCTGAAAAAAGGCTTTGAAAGTGGAACTTCAGGAAAAAAATAGAAATATTTTAAAAAAAAATTGGATTTTTTTCAAAAGACCACTTATATTATTAGCTCTGTGTGGAATGTTTCTGCCCGCGTTGAACGCGGAGGATAACACACAGAACAGGAAAATTGCGAAACTTCAGGCGGAGATTCGTCGGCTGAATGCGGAAAATGCCGGATTGAAACAGTCGATAGAGCGTCTGAAGGAGGCTTCCACGGAAGGAAGCGTGCTTCGCAAGGAGCTGATTGAAACACTTGACAAGTATTCGACGCAGGCCGGACGGTTAAAGCGCATGGAAATGAGCGCCGCCGGGACCATCGAAACCCTTGAACCGGTGTATATGGGCGCCAGAGAAATGGCTCTGGAGGCCGATCTGAAAGTATGCGCAGATTCAATAGGACAGCTCTCAGTAGCAATACTGAGATACTGCGATGAGATCTCTTCTGTCCTGCCTCAAATCATATCGAATCATGTCGAAGCGGCAAAAATGCGGCTTAAGCTGGAAGCTCTGAAGGAACAGGCGCTGAAAGCTGCGCCGCTGGCAAGTCCCGCGAAAGCCCCGGAGCGGTTTGAACGCTGCCGGATAGCAGAGTTGAATCCGATGCCGGAACTGGTGATCCTTTCCGCAGGATACCGGGATGGAATCCGGATGGGACTGTTGCTGAAGGCCGGCAAAACGACGTTGAAAGTCGTCGCGATCCGGTCGTTTGTAAGTGCGGCCATAGTAGTAAAGGGCGAGTTCAAAGAGCTGGCGCCTGGAATGGAGGCCGTGCCTGCGGGCCGGGAAAAATCGTGAAGGACTAAGGATTCGTAAGAGTCTTTAATTTTTAAGTATAACAACCATTAACAACAAGAAATGAGAGAAGTAGAATGGAAGTTCGGGCGATGACAAAATACGTCCACATATCTCCGCTGAAGGCTTCGGATTTCTCCCGTACGATTCAGGGAAAGTCTGTGGTTGAAGCGCTTGCTATGGTGGAGTTGAGTCCGAGGAAGGCGGCGAGACTTTTCGGCAGAACACTGAAAAGCGCGCTGGCGAACGCCGAAAACAACTACGAGCTCAAGAGAGAATCCCTCACTGTCAAGGAAGCGGTAGCCAATCCGGGACCCATGCTGAGAAGATTCCGTCCGAAAGCGCGTGGCATGGCCGGCAGAATCAGAAAACGTACGAGTCACTTCACAGTGGTTCTTACAGACGAGAAATAAGAAAGGGTCTGATAGTGGGTCAGAAGGTAAATCCTATTGGGCTGAGATTGGCCCTGAACAAGAACTGGAGTTCTCACTGGTTTGCAAGAAAAGACAGCAAGGGGAACTTTGGTGATTGGCTTCATGAAGATCTCAAGATTCGTTCGTACATCAAAAAGAATTTCAACAATGCCGCGATCTCCAAGATTCTGATTGAGCGTTATGGAACCCGTGTTCGCGTTACGATTTATGCAGCGCGTCCCGGCATCCTGATCGGCCGCAAAGGCGCGGAGCTGGATACGCTTAAGAGCAGTGTGGCGAAACTTCTTGCCGCGAACTGCGAACTGATTCTGGAAGTGGTCGAGATCAAGCAGCCGGAAACGAACGCGCAGCTTGTCGCGGAGAGCGTCGCTCAGCAGCTGGAACGCCGCATCGGCTTCCGCCGCGCGATGAAGAAAGCGATTCAGACCGCGATGGAACTCGGTGTCGAAGGCATCAAGATTCATTGCGCAGGACGTCTCGGCGGAGCGGAACTTGCCCGCACCGAGCAGTACAAAGAGGGAAGAACCCCTCTGCACACATTGAAGGCCCATATTGATTATGGGTTCACCGAAGCCAACACGACCGCTGGAAAAATCGGCGTGAAGGTATGGATTTGTCACAAAGAGCCAACGGAGGAAATGCAAAATGCCGTTAATGCCAAAAAGAGTAAAGCACAGAAAGGTTCAGCGCGGTAACAACGGGGGTCTTTCGCAGAGATGTAATGAACTCGATTTCGGCGAATTCGGACTCCAGACACTCGACCGTGCTTATCTGACAGCGAACCAGATCGAAGCCGCCCGTGTGGCGATTACCCGTCACATGAAACGCCGCGGTAAAGTCTGGATCAGGGTTTTCCCCTACAAGCCGTACACCAAGAAGCCCTTGGAAGTTCGTATGGGTAAGGGAAAAGGAAACGTGGAATACTGGGTTGCGCCCATCAAGCCGGGAAGAATGCTCTTCGAGGTGAGTGGATGCACGGAAAACGTTGCGAAGGAAGCGATGAGCCTCGCCGCAGCGAAACTTCCGATTAAATGCAAATTCATCATGCGTCAGCATGCTGTTTGACGGAGATTTGCAAATGAAGATGAAAGAAGTCAAAGAACTGACAGCGGAAGAGCTTGAGAACAAGATTGCGGAACTCCGCAAAGAGCACTTCACTCTCCGTCAGCAGTCCAAGACGGGAACACTTGAGAAGCCCGCGCAGCTGAAGAACGTGCGCCGGGACATCGCAAGATGTTTGACGGAACAGAAAATCAGGGGCGCTGCTGTGCAGGCCTGATGAACAGAGAATAAAATAGGAATTGTGCTATGAATGAAGAGAACAGCAGCGCGCCGCAGGTAGAACGCGGTAACCGCAAGCACAGAGTCGGCATCGTGGTCAGCGACGTTCAGAACAAGACCATCGTCGTCGAAGTTCAGCGCAGAGCGGCGCACAAGAAATACAAGAAGGTCGTAAAAGTCCGTACGCGCTATGCCGTGCACGACGAGACGAATCAGGCGAAAGTCGGCGACACGGTCAGAATCGGTGAAACCAGGCCCATGAGCAAAATGAAGCGTTGGCGCCTTGAGGAAATAATCAGCCACGCTGAATAAGCGCGGTTTGGGAGATTACTGCAATGGTCCAGATGCAATCAAATATGGAAGTTGCCGACAACTCCGGCGCGAAGAGAATCACCGTTATCACGATTCTCGGCCAGAAGCGTCGTTTTGCGAAAGTCGGCGACATTGTCACAGCCTCTGTCAAGGAAGCGATTCCTGGCGGCGGCGTGAAGAAGGGCGACGTCGTGAAGGCTGTGATTGTAAGAACAGCCGCGAAGATTCGTCGCGCGGACGGTTCCTATCTGAGATTTGACGCCAACGCGGCTGTCGTAATCGACGATCAGAAGAATCCGAAGGGAACCCGTATTTTCGGCCCTGTCGCACGTGAACTGCGCGACAAGAACTTCATGAAAATCATTTCGCTTGCTCCGGAGGTGCTTTGATGTTTTCTGAGAAATGCACGAAATCGTATCACGTCAAAAAAGGTGATGTGGTTGAAGTACTGAGCGGCGTATGGAAAAAAGAGACCGGTAAAATCACAGCCGTCATCAAGAAGACGGACCGTGTTGTTCTTGAGATCCAGAGCGTTGCGGCAGACAAGCTTGCCGAGCGCGTTGGCAAAAAGACGATCAAGAAATCCCAGGCCAATCCGAAAGGCGGTCTTGTGGAGAGATCTGTTTCGGTCCATGTTTCTAACGTCAGGAAGAAAGACTGATCGGAGAATAAACTATGCCTGACATGAAGAAAAAATACAATGAGGAAGTAGTGCCGGCTCTCAAAGCGAAGCTCGGTATTACCAATATTATGCGGGTTCCGAAACTTCAGAAGATTGTTCTGAGCATCGGAATCAGCTCCAAAATGGAAAAAGACGCGCTTGCGGAAGCCCGCAACCATCTTACCGCTCTTGCGGGACAGGCTCCTGTTGTCTGCAAAGCGAAGAAGAACGTTGCCGGATTCAAACTGCGCGTTGGAATGCCCGTCGGTCTGATGGTCACGCTCCGCGGCAAGAAGATGTACGATTTCCTTGACAGATTCGTTCACAATGCTCTTCCGCGAGTCAGAGACTTCCGCGGTGTTCCGAACAAGGGATTCGACGGAGTGGGGAATTACAACCTCGGCGTGCCCGATGTTTCCATCTTTACCGAAGTCGATCTGGAAAAGATCAAATATCCCCTGGGATTGAACTTAACAATGGTGACCAGCGCGCCGAACGATGCGGAAGCAAAAGAACTGCTCGCGATGCTGGAAGTCCCGTTTGCGCACTGAGAGGAGAATAGAACATGGCCAGAAAAAGTCTTATAGCCAAGCAGAAGCGCGGAAATAAGTTCCAGGTCCGGAACTACAACCGCTGCCAGGCTTGCGGCAGACCTCGCGCATACATCCGCAAATTCAAACTTTGCCGTATCTGCTTCAGAGAGATGGCCCTGAACGGTCAGATCCCTGGCATTGTGAAGGCAAGCTGGTGAAAGGTGGAATCAGAAAATGAGTATGCAGGATCCTATATCAGATATGTTGACCCGTCTGCGTAACGGCGGAATGTCAATGCAGAAGGAAGTTTCCATGCCCGCGTCGAAGATGAAATCCGCGATCGCCAAGGTTCTCCTTGACGAAGGATACATTGCCGGCTACCGCGTGGAAGGGGATGTCAAGAAAACGTTGACAATCGAAATGAAATATCATATGCGTCGTCCGGTGATCGAAGGTCTGGAAAGAGTAAGCAAACCTTCCTGCCGTCTCTATTGCGGCTGCAAAGAGATTCCGCGCGTCAAGGATGGACTCGGAATTGCCATTCTGTCCTCGCCGAAAGGCATCCTCAGCGGAAAAGATGCACAGAAACAGAATGTCGGCGGAGAAGTTCTCTGCTACGTCTGGTGATGAAACGAGGTATTGAAGATGTCTAGAATCGGAAATAAGCCGGTCGCAATCACACCGGACGTTAAAGTCGCGGTCGCAGACGGCGTCGTGAATGTCGAAGGCAAGCTGGGCAAGCTCAGCTTCACGCTTCCTCCTCACGTCGGAGCGACGGTCGAAGGCTCTGAAGTTCACGTCAAATGTCTTGACGATGCGGATAACGCAAGCGCTCTCCATGGACTTTCGAGAAGCCTGATCAACAACATGGTCATTGGTGTCTCCCAGGGCTACCGCAAAGAGCTCCAGATCGTCGGAGTCGGTTACAAAGCGACTCTCGCCGGCAAGAAGCTCACGCTCAATCTCGGGTATTCCCATCCGATCGAATACATGATTCCCGACGGGGTCAAAGTCACCGTCACGGATGGTGTCAAAGTCCTGGTCGAAGGGACCGATAAACAGCTTGTCGGCGAAGTCGCCGCACGGATCAGACGCTATAAGAAGCCTGAACCCTACAAGGGCAAAGGCGTCAGATACTCCGACGAGCATGTTGTTATCAAGCCCGGCAAGACCAACGCGTAATGAAAGGGTTTGAATCATGAAAACAGCAAAAGAACAGAGAATCAAACGTCATATGAGAGTACGCGGCAAGATTGCCGGTACCGCCGCGAGACCCCGTCTCTGCGTCAGCCTGACGGCGAACAATATGTACGTTCAGTTTATCGATGATGACGCGGGCAGAACTCTTGCCACCGCTTCCACACTCGGAGCTGATTTCAAGGCTCTCAACCTGAAGCGGAATGTCGAAGCCGCTGCCGCACTTGGCAAACTCGCCGGGGAAAAAGCGGTTGCGATCGGCATCAGCGAGGTTGTCTTCGATAGAAGCGGACACAAATATCACGGCAGAATCAAAGCAGTGGCCGACGCCGCTCGCGCTGCCGGACTTAAGTTCTAACGGAGTCTAACATGACAGTCGAAAAACAGAATATTGAAGAAAAGGCCGTGGAGGAAGTTGATCTTTCTTCCCTCACACCGGCAGCCGCCTCCGGCGAAATGGAGGAGGTCGTCCTCAGCATCAACCGTTGCTCCAAGGTTGTCAAGGGCGGCAGAAATTTCTCCTTCGGCGCCCTCGTGGTCGTCGGTGACAGAAACGGCAAAGTCGGTTACGGCTACGGCAAAGCAAACGAAGTTTCCGATGCGATTCGAAAAGCACAGGAAGCCGCGAAAAAGCATCTTGTTACGATTCCCCGTTTCGGAACCACCATTCCGCATACCGTGACTGCGAAGTTCAGCGGATCGAAGATTCTGCTCCGGCCCGCATCCGCCGGTACTGGTGTGATCGCCGGCGGCGCAATGCGCGCCGTCCTTGACCTCGCCGGTATTGTTGACGTACTTGGAAAATCTCTCGGTTCCGGCAATCCCGCAAACGTTGTGAAGGCGACCTTCAAAGCCATCGAACAGATGCGCTCCAAGAACGAGGTCCTGACCAAACGCGGACTTGTCAAAGCCGAATAAGGAAGGAAATCTTACCATGAAATTGCATGAACTTGCTCCGACACCCGGTTCCAAAAAGCGCCGGATGAGAGTCGGAAGAGGAGATGGATCCAACTGGGGCGGAACCGCAGGACGCGGTCATAAAGGCCAGAAATCCCGTACCGGTGCCGCAATCAGACATCACTTCGAAGGCGGTCAGACCCCGACATTCCGTCGGATTCCGAAACGCGGCTTCAACAGCGGCGTCAAGGAGGTCTTCAACGTGATCAACGTTTCCACACTCGCTGCATCCTTCAAGGCGGGCGACGTGGTCGATGACAAGGCGATTCGCATGGCCGGACTGATCGGCAAGGCCGAGGCTCCTCTCAAGATCCTCGGAAACGGCGAAATCGCGATTGCTCTCACGGTCAAAGCCAACAAGTTCTCCGCTGCTGCCAAGGCAAAAATCGAGGCCGCCGGCGGAAAATGTGAAACCGTCTGAAAAGACGGTTTTTCCCGCTTCGTTCTTTATTCATGAGGCAATTTGCAAAATACCTCGGAAGTGGAACTGGTTTTTTGCGGGTGTGCGTTCCTTCCGGACCGTTCACCCCAAAAGACCGTCTTCTCCGGATGTTTTGAAATTGGCTCTCTTAAAAGGGGACAGCCAAGATGTTTTCAGCGTTTGTCAACGCATTCAAAATAAAAGAGCTGAGAAAAAAGATTTTCTTCACAGCCGGCGTTATCGTCCTGTGCAGAATCGCTGCCAACATCCCGTGTCCGGGGGTTGACACCAAAAATCTTAAAACATACTTTGACAGCTTCGGCGCGGATTCCGCCGCCGGACAGTTCATGGGTATGTTTGATCTTTTCAGCGGAGGCGCTCTGCAGCAGTTCGCAATCGGCGCCCTCGGTATTATGCCGTACATCTCTGCATCCATTATCATGCAGCTGCTTGTACCGGTGGTTCCGTCTCTTGAGAAGCTTTCCAGAGAAGGGGAAGTCGGGCGGGGAAGAATCAATCAGTATACTCGTTATCTCACCATTTTAATCTGTATCGTTCAGGGCGCCATGGCTGCTGTTGCCATGGGAAATCCCAGCAATCTCGGGCTTCCGGCTCCTGACCCCGGCGCTCCGCTGGTCACAAATCCGGGACTCGGTTTTATTCTGATGTCTGTCTGCATTCTGACCGCGGGTACCATGATCCTTGTATGGCTTGGGGAAAGAATTACGGAACATGGAATCGGAAATGGTGTCTCGATCATTATTACCATCAATATCATTGAGCGTCTTCCGCAGGCGCTTGTCGGATTGTATGAAATGATGGTCAGCGGCGCAACGGCCGGTGGTACCAGATTCCGTCTGGTGCATCTGTTTATCCTCTTCATGCTCTTTGTCGCGGTGACGGCTCTTACCGTTATCCTGACTCAGGGACAGCGGAGAATTCCAATTCAGATGGCTAAGAAAATTGTCGGAAGCAAAATGACCGGCGGCAGCACCTACATCCCCTTGAAAGTGAATTTCCCCGGCGTTATGCCGATCATTTTCGCAGGCGCGATCCTGATTTTCCCGGGAATCCTTCTCCGGGCAATTCCGGTTCCCTCCATTCAGCGGCTCGCTGTTTATTTCGGTCATGATACATATACATACATGGTGTGTTATGCTCTTCTGATTCTGATATTCTCGTATTTCTGGGTCGCCAATATGTTCAATCCGCTTCAGGTTGCTGATAATCTGAAGAAAGAAGGCGCGTATATCCCCGGAATTCGTCCCGGAAAACCAACTTCGGATTTCCTCGATTTCTCGATGACGCGCGTTACATTCGCTGGTGCTTTGTTCCTTCTCGGGCTGGCCATCATTCCGATGCTGCTCTACAAATGGTTCAAAATCCCCTACAATGTGGCATCCTTCTTCGGCGGAACGAGCTTGTTGATTATTGTCGGTGTGACGATCGACACTCTGAGCCAGATGGAATCTCATCTTGTTATGCGTAATTACGATGGATTCCTCAAACGGGGAAGATTGAGAAGCCGGAGAGGCTGATTCATTCTTACACTGCATTTTAAGCCGTCCTTCGGGACGGCTTTTTTTGTCCTGTTGAATACTGAAAAACAGGATTTCGCCCGTTGGGCGCCCAGCTTGTTCAGCTGGACCGAAGCAGGTCACGGACCTGCACCGAGCCTGACGGCTCTCCAGAAATACGGAAAAATGCGCGAGCATTTTTCTCGGGTCAAGGACAGTGTCCTTGTCGCGGTCCAGCGGCGAGACGCTGGTCGTGCGGAGCACGAAACAAAGTACGCAATACATAAGATTTCGCCCGTTGGGCGCCCAGCTTATTCAGCTGGACCGAAGCAGGTCACGGACCTGCACCGAGCCTTTCGGCTCTCTTGAACTACTAAACCTTCGCTTTGTGCTGTATTCTGCGGATGTTTTTTACTTTTCCAAATATTTTTTTATTTTTTTGAATGTTTTTTCTGGTTATAAGAAGATCTTTCCTTTGAAAAATGGAATATATTGTCGTAAAAACTTTAAAGGGAAAGGATAAAAATGAAGGTATTTCAGGTAGATCAACACGCGGACAGCTTTCTGCCCGAGGACAAAAACTGGCAACTTGTTTGGAGTGATGAGTTTGATGGAACGGAACTGGATCGTTCAAAATGGGGCTTCCGACTTAATTTCTGGGGGAAACGTTTTCCTGCTTTCACCGAGGAAGGCGTAGTTCTTGACGGCAAGAGTCATCTTCAGCTCCATCTGATCAAAAAGGATGGCCTCTATTGCTCTCCGCATCTTCAGACCGCTTCTCTTACTTATGACATACCGAGAGATACTTCCGGAATCTGGCCGTTCGGCAAACTGGAAAAACCAAGATTCCTGCATCGGTTCGGATATTATGAAATCCGCTGCCGTCTTCCGAAATGCGATGGCTGGCACTCTGCCTTCTGGCTTCAGGCTCCGGGCGTTGGATCGCACCCGGACCCGAAGTATGCAGGGGTTGAATGCGATATCATGGAAAATTATCGTCAGTACAAGGATGGAAAAATCATCGGAGGAAATCTCTGGGGTGGTTACGGAAAGGATTATCAGGGCTCCGGACACTTCTCCTGGGATTGGAAAGAAACCGAAGACGGTTGGCATTACTACGGCGTCGATTGGAGTCGCGAAGGCTACCGTTTCTATGCGGATCGGAAATTGATCGGCACAGTTGTTCCTCCGGAAAAAGCCTTCCTGAAAAACGCTGTCAAAGAAAAAGAGGATGCCAACTGGCTGAAAGAAGGAAGTGTTTCTGTCGGCCCCGTTTCGGAAACGGAACAGTTCATTCTCATCTCCACGGAGTGCCACGGATATCGGGAAAAGGGAACCTATGATCCCCTCCTGGAAAAAGCGATCCTGCCGGATTACTTTGAAATCGACCATGTCCGTGTTTTCGACGCAATTCCGTAACAGGGAAACTCCGCCACCGTATAAACAAAAATCCTGACTCCTGAATTCCGGATCCCTCCCGGAATTCAGGACATAAAAAGTATAAACAAAAAATCCTTCTGACCTCTAAAATGATTTCATACCGCTTGTTCTCTTTTTGCCCTCATATCCTGTAGAATGGGCATCAAGGAGAAATGAGGTCGGAAATCCTTTTTTCAAACTCTCATGCAGCCTTCAGGAAGGGTGGATTCCTGATTGCGGAGTTCCTCACCAAACGTTTCAAAATCCAGTTTCTTTTCCGGAAAAATCGAATCTCCGGATTCTTTCCGCGATAAGCATCCCGCAAAGGTTACCTCTCACCGGAACCATCTTTTCCCGTAGAAGACGAGGACAAAAAAAAATCGGCTCTGTCAAGAGAGCCGATTCTGCATCGAACAATAAACGCCGATTACTTCTGTCCGCGGATTCCGAGTTCGCTGGAAATCTCGACGAATTTCTCATGATTCTCCTTGGAGAGATACTTGAGAAGGCTTTTGCGCTTGCTGACCATTCCGAGCAGTCCTCTGCGGGTGCTGTGGTCTTTCTTGTGGGAGCGCATGTGTTCTGTGATTTCAGCAATGCGCTGGGAAAGAAGGGCGATCTGGACCTCCGGAGAACCGGTGTCACCTTCTTTGCGGGCGAATTTTCCGATGATTTCTGTCTTTTTTGCTTTTTCCATGATTTCCGTTATCTTTCCTGAAAAGTTAAAATATCAGTCTCAAGACTTTTAATGTACCACGTTTTCGGGAAATTGCAAATTTAAAATTGCTTTTTCCCGAAAAAGTCAGATTTCCACCGTTGCTCCTCCGGGGACCTTGACGACGGAACCGTCTACCTTGATCCAGACAGGCAGAGCCGAAGGATTCGTAACTTTTGAAAGATCCATCGTGTAATACAGTCTGTTCTGGGCGGTGATGTAATCGTAGATTTCGATGTTGGTGGCATACCAGATATTGTCATGCCCGGACATCTTTTCACAAAATTCCTCCATCATCTTCCAGTTGTTGAGTTCGTTATCGGGATTGCGGTCGAATTCGAAACTGTGTCCCCAGACGTAAAGGGTGGAAAGATCGCGATCCTCTCCGAGGAACCGATCCGCCAGATCCAGAATGTGATGCGACTGATGCGCCGTCGGATGCCAGAGCAGCCAGTTTTCCGGAAGAGCGAAATTGTTGGTCGCGCGAGTCGTTCTGGAATAGACGATATCGGCCGCTTTGAGAATGTCGAGGGAATCCTGATTCCACGTTCCCATCGGATAGGACATGCCGCGCACGGCGTAGCCACAGAGCTGTTCCAGATTCCGGCGGTCTTCCACGATTTCGTAGAACTGTATGTTTTTGGAAACACGATCCGGATACGGATGGGTCAGAGTATGAATGGAAACCTCATGTCCGGCATAAAGATCCTTGACTTCATCGGCCTTGATGTGCCAGGTGTCGTTCGGATCAAGAATTCCGCCGGAGTTCAGGTGGAAGGTTCCTTTGAGTTTGTTCTTATTGAAGATTCCGACCAGTTTTCTATCGGCGGTGCAGCCGTCGTCATAGCTCAGGGTGAAGGCTTTCTGTCTGCCTTCCGGATACACCAGCCGAACTGATTTCCTGTTCATTCCGCAGTCTCCTTTTTTATTTCTGCAAGAGCGTCGATAAAACGCTGTACGTCTTCTTCTGTATGTTCCGCGTTCAGGGAAACGCGGAGTCGCGAGGTCCCCTCCGGCACGGTCGGCGGACGGACCGCAAGCGCCAGAAATCCTTTTTCATAAAGCCTGCGGGAAAATTCCAGCGTCTCGTTTGCATCGCCAATGATGACGGGAAGAATCATCGTTTCCGAATTTCCGCAGTTGAATCCCAGTGAACGGATCGCTTTCCTTGCGGAATCGGAAAGTGCGTGAAGATGCGCTCGGGCATCCTCCATTTCCTGGGTCTGTATCAGATCGACAGCCGCCGAGATGGCTCCCAGCGTCGATGGCGGCATGCCCGTACTGAAAATGAACGGAGAGCAGACATTCACAAAATACTCCCGGAGTTCCTTCGAGCAGAGAATGCAGCCGCCGAATGCTCCCATTGCCTTGCTGAATGTGGCAAGAGCAACATCGCAGTTTTCCGGCGAGGCCAGTCCTTTTCCGCGGCTTCCCGTGACACCCGTGCCGTGGGCGTCGTCAAGAAACAGAATGGCATCGTTCTCCCGGGAGATACTGTACAGTTCGGAGAGCGGTGCAATATCGCCGTCCATGCTGAATACCGTATCGGAGGCAATCAGTTTTTCCGGATTCTGAGACATCGCAAGCATTTTCCGCAGATGCGCCGGATCGGAATGCCGGTAGCGGCGGAATTCCGCCTGAGAGAGAATACATCCTGTGTTGATGCTCGCATGATTCAGCTTGTCTGCAAAGATTGCCGAATCTCTTCCCGCAAGCGCGGAAACAATTCCGACATTCGCCGCATACCCGGAACTCAGAATCAATGCGCTTTCAAATCCTTTCCATGCGGCGATCTTCTCCTCCAGTTCAAGACACGCTCCGCTGGTTCCCGAAATGAGACGCGAAGCTCCGCAGGATGTTCCGTAACACTCCGTCCACTCCACCGCGCCCCGGATCAGTTCGGAGCGCATGGAAAGTCCCATATAGTCGTTGGAGGAGAAGTCTACCAGCTTTTTCCCGTCGATGATGCATTCCCGCGATGAGATCCTCCGCACCGCCCGCAGAGAGCGCAGACATCCCCTGGAGCGGATGGATTCCATCCGCTCGCGGATTCTGCTTTCAATCGGAGAACTCATTTCACCAGAATGTCCTTATAGGATTTTCCCGGAGGAATCATCGGCAGAACATGGTCATGGTAGAAGGTGTGACAGTCAAGGAGGAAGGGGCCCGGCGTTTCCAGCATTTCGCGGACCGCATCTTCAAGCTCCTCCTCGCGGAAGACTTCACGTCCCGGGATGTTGTAGCCCTTGGCGATCGTCACGAAATCGGGATAGGGTTTCTGACCTTCCAGCGTGAGATCGGTGTTTCCGCGGCGGCTGCCGTAGAAACGGTCCTCCCACTGAGCCACCATGCCGAGATGCTGGTTGTTGAGGATGACCATCTTGATCGGAATATCTTCGGCATAGACGGTTCCGAGTTCCTGAATGTTCATCTGGAAGGAGCCGTCGCCATCGATGTTGATGACCATCTTTTCCGGTGCCGCGACCTTCGCTCCCATTGCGGCGGGAAGTCCGAATCCCATGGAGCCGAGTCCGCCCGATGTCAGAAGCTGGCGCGGATGCTTGAACGTATAGAACTGCGCCGCCCACATCTGATGCTGGCCGACTCCGGGAACAATCACGGCTTCGCCTTTGGTCATGCGGCAGATTGTCTCAATGACGCTCTGCGGTTTGAGCACTCCCTCTTCCTTCTGATAGGTGAGGGGATACTCTTTTTTCCATCCGTCGATGATTTTCATCCATTCGGAATAGTCGTTTCGGACCGGTTCCTTGTTGAGCTCGATCAGAACGCTCCGGATATCAGCGACAACACCGAGATCCGCACGGACATTCTTGTTGATTTCCGACTGGTCGATATCCACGTGAACAATGAACGCATCCTTTGCAAAGGATTCCACCGGCCCTGTGACACGGTCATCGAATCTTGCGCCGAACGCCAGAAGCAGATCGCACTCATTCGCCGCATAGTTTGCATAATAGGTTCCGTGCATTCCGAGCCACTTCAGGGAGAGCGGATGATCCTCCGGAATGGAGCCGACTCCCATCAGCGTGGTGACAACGGGAATCTGATAGAGTTCCGCAAAGCGTGTCAGCTCCTTTGCCGCATCGGCCGCGATGATTCCACCGCCGGCGTAGAGGCAGGGACGGCGGGATTTCGCGATTGCCGCACGAATCGCTTCAATGTCCTTCCTGTCCGGAGCGGGCGGCAGTTCATAGGCGGTCAGATTGGGCTTGTCGGAGAAATGGAACGGCAGTTTTTTCTGCTGAATATTCTTCGGAATGTCAATCAGAACCGGTCCGGGGCGTCCGCTGTTCGCCAGATAGAAGGCGTTGACAATGGTGGAGACGATGTCGTTTTCATCCAGGACCAGATAGCTGTGCTTCACAATCGGACGGGTCATGCCGATGATATCGGTTTCCTGAAACGCATTTTTTCCGATAAAGCTGGTTGCGACCTGTCCGGTGATGATGACCATCGGAATGGAGTCCATGTAGGCATCGGCGATGCCGGTGAGCAGATTGGTTGCACCGGGACCGCTGGTTGCCATGCAGACACCGGTTTTGCCGGTGACACGGGCATATCCGTCCGCGGCGAAAGCTCCGCCCTGTTCATTTCTCGGCAGGATCACCCGGATCGGGGAATCCTTGAGTGCCTGGTGAAATTCGATCGCGGCGCCTCCCGGATAGGCAAAAACGGTATCGACCCCAAGGGCTTCCAGTGTTTTGATTGCAATTTCCGCGCCTTTATAGAGTCTGGTGTCCTGATTCTGTGCTGTTGTCATGATTTAATACTTTCGTTCAAGTTTCTGTTTTTCATTACAAGATAAAAAAAGAGAGATCTCAGAGCACTGCAAAAAGAAAAACGCAGCAAGATGTCCGCCCGGCCGCATTACTGAGAAATGAGAGCGACCGGGCTGATAACAGAGACTTTTTCAATGAAAATCTTATTTCGGAACGTTTCAGACATTCTGTTCACCGTTTCTTGTTAATCTTTTAATATACTCTCTTTTTCAGAATTGTAAAGTTTTTCAGAAAAAAAAGTAGTGAACAGCGACAGAAAATGCAGGAGTGCGCCCCTCCGTCTTCCAGATCCGGCGTATCGGAAACGGCGGGGCTCCCGGTGTCATTCCGGTACGGCAATGATGTAGGTCGGCAGGCCCGTTACACGGAATTTTTCCATGACGGACTTGACGTTCGGATCCGAAACTGCGGTTGCATCGAATTTGACGAAATTGAATTTTTTCAATTCTTCCACGACTTTCGGATCTTTCAGCGTTCCGAGATCCATCGCCTTGCAGTTTTTGCACCATTCCGCCCAGAAATCAATCAGCACGGGTTTCCCGTTCTTTTTCGCCTCGGCAAAAGCCTTTTCGATGGAGCCCGCGGAGTGGAGTTCTGTTCCGGCGGATTGGGTGTCCGATGCACACAGAAGACGAATTCCCAGCCATCCGTAGTAGAATCCAACCAGCAGAATCAGAACACCGAATGCGTATTTGACCTTGACCATCCATTTTCCCGGCCGGGGCGCGACTGCGATTCCCGCAGCGATCAGCGGCCAGGGCAGTCCCATGCCGATCCCCAGCAGGAACGGGAGGAAGAGTCCGAATGGATTTCCCGATGCGTAAAGTCCCGCCGAATGGATCAGCACCGCGATCACAACCGGAGCAACACACGCTCCGGCAAGGAGCGCCGAAATGGCTCCCAGAAGAAACACACCCGCAAGACGTGCCGTGGAAGGTGTCTTCAAGTTCGAACCATAGCGGGAAAGGTCAATGGAGAATACATCGAACATGGAGAGTCCGAGCAGTACGAAAATCACGGCGACACCCAGATTGAAATACCAGTAGGAGTCCAGCGCGCCGAAGGTGGCTCCTCCGAGCACCGCCGCCAGACCGACAACGCCGTAGGCAATCGCGATTCCGGCCGCATAGACGCATCCGCGGATAAGTGCGTTTTTCCGGTCTCCCGTATCCGCTCCGATGATGGCCAGATTGATCGGGATCATCGGCAGGACGCACGGGGTCAGGTTCAGAGCCATGCCGCCGAGAACCGTCAGCAGAATGATCAGCACGATTCCCTTGCCTGCGAACGAGAGCGCAGAA
The DNA here is from genome assembly GCA_905197955.1 of uncultured Lentisphaeria bacterium. Taxonomy (GTDB): domain Bacteria; phylum Verrucomicrobiota; class Lentisphaeria; order Victivallales; family UBA1829; genus UBA1829. The sequence goes on from CAJKAR010000014.1 coordinate 28,799, forward strand.
TGTTTTCCTTCCAGAAACGCAAGAAAATCGCCTGCATTCAGATAGCCGTAGGCGGTTCGTTCAATGCGGAATTCCGGACCGGAGGAATCGGCCTGCGGGGAATCTTTTGCCGGGACATTCGCCTGATTCCCGTAAAGGATTCCGGAAGAGGGGGCCAGAGTTTGAAACTCTTTCCTGAGATCGGTCGGAAGGTAGCAGACTGGGGTGGAAGCATTCTTATCCATGCCGCATCCCTGCCAGGAAACAATAAGAGTAAACGGAAGATTCTCTGTTTTCAGCAGATAGGTCCAGACATTTCGTCCCGAATAGATCCGGGTTTTTCCCATGATCGGATCGTCCTTTTCGACGGAACGGGGAGCCGTTTCAGCTGGAAGCGTCTTTCCGGCGTGTTCCACTTTGACTTCCGTCATATTTTCGTAGACATATGCATCTTTCGGAGAGGAGAGAACAATCTCCAGACGGTTGTCCGCCAGCTTCCATGACCATTCAAACGGCTGATCCGCCGCGAAGACCGAAACGGCCGTCAGCAGCAGTCCGAGCGTGAGACACAAGAGCAGATTTTTTTTCACGGTCATTCCCCCGGTTGTTTTGATTTGAAAGGACAATATCCCTTTTTTGGAGATTGTCAAGAGGAAAGGGAAAAAACTTCTTTTTCCCTTTCCGCCGGAGGAGAAAAGGGATCAGGGCCGATTCCAGGAGCCCCAGGTGCGAGTTTTCCCATCCCAGGTCCAGCAGTTGTTGGCATAGGCAGCGCCTTTGAGAGGACCGTTGGCGCTCAGAAAGTTCTTGGCGACTTCTTCTGTCGTAAGACCGTAGCCGACAATGGTAGTACAGTGCCCGTCGCCCCAGAGAACATTAACATCCTTCTGGTGACGCGGATATACGGTGCAGTAGCCCCAGTTTGAATAGTTATCCACTCTCATATACGGTCGGGCTATGGAATCAAAGGTCCCGCTGCCATTTCCGCTTTCCGTGGCTACAAGGAAGTTGGAGGGCCTTTTTACCTCGCTTGCTCTGGTTTTCGCGGCATTTGCCGCATTTGCATCGTCACCGAATTCCCGGTAATTGATGGCATAGTTCGCAAACTGCCAGCTGTTGGTATCTGTAATTTTTCCCTTTTCCCATTGGGAGAGGTAATAAGTTCCCATTGCATTTTTTGCAACAGGGCAGAGCAGACCTTTGTAGGTGATATATTTTGCCGAGGTAATAAAATATTTCGGCCAGTGGTAATAGTTTGTATCGGCGGAATTTCTTGCCCGCGGATAATAATCGTCATTGTCGCTTGTATACCCCATGATGGCATAGCCGACCTGACGGAGATTGCTGGTGCAGGAAATTTTGTTTGCCTTTTCTCTTGCGGCATTCAGTGCGGGAAGCAGAATTGCGGCTAGGATCGCAATGATCGCAATCGTCACGAGCAGCTCTATGAGAGTGAAATGAATCTTCCACGCATGGGAAAAGGGAAGAGATGGCGGAATGTGACACTTTTGATTGTTTTTCATTTTGGATATCCTTTCCTGTTATGATTATTCTGCCAGTTCGAAGAAGAGTGCCGGACCATCCGGAAGCTTTGCGGTATCGACTTCCGCGATGAAGGTACCGTTCCTGACGGAAAGAGGTTTGACGGGCGTACAGCGTTTTCCGTTCATCATCAGCGGATAGAGCTTCAGTTTTTCCGCATTTTTATTCCGGATTTCCACACGGAACCGGCCGGTTTCGATCATAGTCGGGTTCTCTCCGTAATAACGAATTTTTCTCATGGATTCGTCTTCGAAAGTCATTTTATTGGAGAGGGCATTGGTCGCGTAAACCAGAAGCAGACGGTCGGATTCGGCGATCGGCTTCTCTTTCCGGAGCGATGCCACACTGACGATGCCTCTTGTTTTCAGAAGTTCAATGGAGACATCCCGGAGAGCGGCCTTCGCCTTCTCTTCTCCGCAGACACCCTGAAAACGGGGAGTGTTTACGGTCATAAAGTTGTGTTCGGTATCGGTATAGAGTTCTTTTGTGGAAGACTCAAACACATACGCTCCGTCGCTCCGGTTCGCCCGGTCGATGATTCCCTTTTTGCGGAGCATCCCGATCTGATCGGCGAGACTGAAGTTTCCCGCTCCCGATTCCAGCGAGGACGCAAAACCCTGCGTGTTTTCGATGACCTGCGCGCCCCCGAGCAACGGAATGCGGAGATCATCTGCCGGAGCCGGAGGACGAAGCGATGGAGCCGGATCGGTCTGCTCCAGTCCGAACTTTGCAATCAGGGAGAGACGCGACTGCATGGAGTTCAGGGCATCGCTCCAGATCATGTTTTTGGAAACCGCCTTTTCGGAGAAGGTCAGACGAACACCGCGCATCCCTTCCTTCACATCGCCGCGACCGTACAGCAGAGCGGTCTGCGCCAGCGATGCCTTGCAGATCGGATCATGGAACATGACCCAGGGGAAAATGCGTTCTCCATCAATCACATGAATCGGCGAACCGTGGCGGAGAAGCATGTCGAATCCCTGGAACGAGGCGTAGGCACTGACCGCGAACGGCTCCTCGTAGCGATAGCGGTTCCAGTAGACGGAGGCGTATTCATTCACAAGGAAGGGACGTCCGGCGATTCGACCGTCAAGGAGTGTGCGGAGCTGTTTCAGTCCTCCGCCGATGTCGCTACCCTGCGATTGTGTCGCACTGTCAATCGCATGGGCATGATATGCGTGCATCATCACATAATCCAGATCGTTTCGGAGAATGTTGTAATGCATGGAGCTGGTCATTTCCCAGAGATTTGCCAGTCCTTTGTAGCCGATCTCCTGATGGATCGTCTTCCGGTACCATGCGAGCATTTCGCGCCATTTCATGGTGATGAATGCATTGATCTTTCTGCCTTTTTCGTTTTTGGTGTTCCACTCTTTCCGGGTGAACATCGGGGCATTCGGATCGCCGATGAATTTGCGCCATTCCGGCAGAGCGGCATTCCAGGAGTAGCGGGTGTTGATAAAGGCGAACTCCTGTTCGTTGCAGTAATTCAGGACAGCGAGAACTGGATCGTCGCGCATGGCGGTTTTCGTGTAGGGATTGACGTGTTCCAGAAACGCCTTCATGCCGATCCGGTACTCTTCGCGCATTGCTTTGCTGAAGAGCAGCTGGAATTTGGCATTGCGTTCCATTCCTTGACGGGACCACTGGCTGAATTTGGAAAAACCCTGAACATGCATGGTGTCGATCTGAATGTAAATTCCGTTCTTTTTACATTCGGCGACGCACCAGTCCCAGAGATCAATTTTTTCGGGATTCAAGGTCGCTGCACCGTCTGTCACGGTAACCATATCCATATCGTGCAGACGGATCATGTTGCATCCGTGGCGCCGGACTTCCTGAACCAGAGCGGAAATCTGTTCCTTGTTTTTCCAGAAAGCCCGCGCGTTGAGTTTTCTTTTGCCGTCGTCCTGAAAGACATAATGGTCTTTTGTGCCGGTTCCGATCTGTACGGCGAAGAAGCGGAACGGTTCTTCCGGAGAGCTTTCTTTGGCAAGTCTTCCGTGGCGGTTGATGATGATCCGTTCAATTTTTCCCGTGTTGAGATTTGAGAAATCCAGCGCGGAACCGGGAAGAATCTGCGGAGTCGGCGGACGTTTCAGCGCACGGAAGCGATCCCCCGCCCGCACCATGAACTTTTCTTTTTTCGGATGCGGGAAGTCGCTTCCGGAGAGTGTGATCCCGGCCACGATCCAGACTGCGCCGGTTGATCCTCCCTCCAGCAGAATCTCCCGAATCGTTCCGAGATCCGCTTTGACCGGGAACCGGCTGACATACAGTCCGTTGCTCCCGCCGGTCCGGTTATTCCAGACTGCTCCGACAAGTCCGTTTTTCAGTCCGGTCGGATTCCACTGGTCGCCGAGATCGACCTTGAAGCGGACCGGGATTTTCTGTTCTCCATTCTTTCCCTTCAACGTGATTGTTCCGGCTTCCCCCTTGTCCGCCGCCCAGCAGGCGGTGTGAAGCAGATAGAGCATTTTCATTCCGTCGGCGGAAACCGGAATGCGAACGGTTTTCAATCCTTTCGGGAAATTGATCGATCCGAACGTGAGAACGGATTTCCCGTTGTTTTTCGCCGGATCCATCACAGAAAAGGGAACATTGGCATAGGATTCCTTTTTGAAATCGAATCCGGAAGCGTCGTTGTCCGGTCCCTGATCGGACCATCCGCCCCTGCCGTCCTTCTCCTTCGGATCGGCAAATCCCATATTGGCGGAGGAGGAAAAATCGGCAAAGACTTCCGCCGGACGAATTTTCAGGTTCCGGACGCAGATGATTCCTTTCGCCTGCATTCCCAGGGAAATGGTGAATCTGCCGTTATCCGGAACCCTGAAGCGGAAGTCGTATGTTTTCCATGGGGCGCTTCCCAGACGGTCCGCTGCTCCCCGGTAGATCTCTTTTCCATCTTTCCGGAAATGGATCATGAACTTGGTGCCGCTGTATTTCACGTTCGGCAGGGCGAAGACATTTTTCAGCATCAGTTCCGCGGAAAGAATCACATTTTTCCCGGCATATTTCTTGAGGACAGCCGTTTTCCATATTCCGAGAAGACCTTTGCCTTTGACGAGATCCTCAGCAGTCGGTTCAATTTTGATGTAACCGTTCTCCAGTGTAACGCCTTGAATCGTTTTTGTCCATGATTTCAGAGCGGATTCCGTTGTCAGCGGGATCTGTTCTGCGCAAAGCAGTCCGGCTGTAAGCAGGAGAATCAGCAGCAGAAATGGTTTTCCCTTCCTCATTTTTCTGTCCTTTCTGTTTATTTGAATTGCAATGAATTTTGTTTGAGAAACTCGAACGCGAGCCGGATTCCCGTCATGCGGGGAAGATCATTGGCTTCATATTCAATATTGATCCATCCGGAGTAGCCGCTTTCTTCCACGGCACGGATCATACGGGTGTGATCGAATGCGCCTTTGCCGATCAGAGCAGGATGGTACCAGCGTCCGTCGAGTCCCCGCCAGAATCCGGGGGCTTCCGAGTCGCGGACCTGGAAGTCCTTGAAATGCATGTGGATAATAAAACGGAAGGTCTTGTGGAACGATTCCACAGGATCTTCGCCGGTGAAGGCGTTGCCTGCATCAAAGGTCAGGCGCAGAGAGGGAATCTGCCGCTGAAACAGAAAAAAATCCTCTGCGGTAACGACTGGACTCAGTTCTCCCGGAAAATTTTCGACAGTCAGAATCAGATTTCTGGGAGCGCATTCCTCTGCTGCGCATCCAAGCACCTCCAGCCAGCGTTTCTGAATTTCTCTGCGGTCCAGCAGTCCGGGAATCGGCATGGTCGGGACAAGAATCTTGTCCGCGCCGACTCCGACTGCACGATCCAGTTCCCATTTCAGTTCGTCAAATCCGCCGTTTTCCTTTCTGGAAAGTTTCGTCAGGAACGGAATGTAGCAGACAACTTTCAGTCCGGCATCTTCGGAAATTTTTTTCAGAAATTCCGGGGAGTCTCCGCGGAATGCCGCACTGGTCCAGTCGATGCCCTTCAGCCCGAGTTCCGCGGCTTCCTTCACAACCTGTTCTGCTGTCAGACTCTCCGAAAGGCAGAGACTCATCATGGAAAATTTCAACATGGAAAATTACCTTTTTCTTTTTTCTTATATACCATTCTGCAACTTAAAAAGTGTATATCATTTCTGACGGCTTCCGATTACAGCGGTTCCGTTCTGCTGCGGAAGATCAATTCCGATCTCGTATGATAAACGGGAAAGCGGGCAGCAGGATTTTTCAGAAGTTCAGCCATCATTTCCGCAGCTTTATCACCGATTTCCTGGAACGGATAGCGGAGGGCATAGCCATGAAATTTTCCGGATTTGATGATATGCTGTTCTTCTGCGAAAAGACGACAGCGGTCGATGATATCAATCCGATATTTTTTTGCCAGTTCCAGCATGACGAAAACATATTCGCCATTGCAATAGAATACATCGGGAATTTCTCCGGCGGCGAATTTTTTTTCCAGCTCTTCCGTGCAGTTCTGAACCGAGGTGAAAATCTCCAGCTTCATATCTGCTTCCGGGTGATGTGCAATATAATCTTCTATTCCGGCGACCCGTTGAAGGGTCCAGATATCTTCATTTGTCGGTGCATAAAAGATCAGGCGGCGCTTTTCCTCTGCTGCCAGTTTTGCAATTTTACAACCACTCTCAAAAAATGAATAGTCAATCGAGGGAATGTCCGGTTCACTGCATTTTACAGCGACCGTGGGGAAACCGTTATTCTGAAGTTTCCGGATGATCCCGTAATAATCTTTGTGCGGGTGGATCCAGATCAGGCCGGAGAGATTTTGGGAGATCAGTTCTTCCAGCATATTCTCTTCGGAAGCGGTCAGCAAGGTTACGAATCGGGGGCGGGCTACATCCGGAGAAAGAGCCATTCCGCACCAGCCCTGCACCGCCCAGTCAATCGCATCATAGACCAGCAGTTTACCATCGGCCACCAGAATGCCAACCACCTTATGGCTGATCGCTCCGGGAATGAAGTGGACCTTGTCCGGATTCGTATAGGTTCCGGAGCCGCGTCTGCCGATCAGATAACCTTCTCGGATCAGTTTCTGAAGTTCCAGCGTTACTGTCGAGGGCGATAGATGAAAGCGCGTCGCCAGTTCCCGCGCAGAGGGAATCTTCACAGAGATGTCCGGTGTCTGATACAGTTTGTTGATAATCTCAAAACGAATCTTCAAACCGGCAGGAACAAAGGTGCCTCCTGTATTTTTATGTCGCCCCATTTTACACTCACTTTTTGGGTTTATCGTATAACTTATCACACAACTTTAATTATACTATAAAACCTTTCTATTGTCAAGAGGCAAAATGTTTGATCTTTATTTTTTTTTGATTTGGAGATTACAAAAAAACTTGCTTCTCCGTGAGAGAGGAGCAAGGGATGGAATGTGGAAAAGTTGTTGGAACAGTCGTTTTGAGTGTTTCTGAATGTTGGTCAGACACTAATACGGATCAGCTGGTATTGTCTGGATCCGATTCCGAGTTTTGCTGCGGTATCAATGACTCGGGTTCCGCCGCGGGTTGTGACTCGTTCCAGAAAATGATCGCGACCGGGATCTTTGGACTGGCGGATCAGATCCATGCAGGCCTGATCAAGGGCGACTGGATCGGTCGAAGAGAGAATTCCGATATCTTTCATGCAGGGATTTTCCGCCACAGCACAGCAGTCGCAATCCACGGAAAGATTGCACATCATGTTGACAAATGCAATCCGGCCTCTGAAGTAGGAGAGGATGGTTCCGGCGGCTTCCGCCATGGCGTCGCCGAATACTTCAGGAGTTGCCATGTGCTTCCAGCACTCTGCCTGATCCCCGGAGACTCCGCCGGAATGAATCAGCGCTTTGCCGCGAGTGGATGCGCAGCCGATGGAGAGCTGTTTCAGTGCTCCTCCGTAACCGGCAACCGGATGCCCTTTGAAATGGGAAAGCACCAGCATGGAACGATAGTTCGCCATATTTTTCCCGACGTAATTCCGTTTCAGAATTTTTCCTTTGGGAATTGGCAGAACCAGATCCGGTCCTTCGGCATCCATCAGATCGACTTTGAAGTATTTTGTCCAGCCGTGTTCGGCAATGAGCTTCCGATGTTTTTCGGTGGAGTTTCTTGCTCCTTCGTAAGCGGTGTTGCATTCCACGACAGTTCCCTTGACCGCTTCGATCATCGGGCGCAGAAATTCAGGTCGCAGATAGTTCTGGTTCCCCTTTTCTCCGGAATGTACTTTGACGGCAACGTTTCCCGGGAGGGCTGTTCCCAGAGCATGATACATGCGGATGACACTTTCCGGAGAGATTTCCGGCGTAAAATAGACGGTCGCCGGAGAGAGCGCTTTTTTTTCCTCTGCTCTCATCAGAAATCCGGCCATGGGTGTCAATGCGGCCAGCGTCAGGGCGCTCTTTAAAAATTCACGTCTGTTCATAAGAGATCCTCCAAAAATATGGTTTCTGCATTGAACTCTCGTCAGGCATGTTTTCCGTAGGGATACCGCATACTTCTGCTCTCTTTTCCCGGAAAACGTTTCTTTTTCTTCTTTCAGAATAGCTGTTTTCAGAAAAATAGCAAATACTTATTTTCTATACCTTGGGATTACAAAAAAGCATACCACGGGAAAATGAGGAAAGGGACTTGCATAAAAGGGCGACAACTTCTGCAAAGGACCCGCAATTCCGGAAAAGGAGAGAGCTTTCCGCTTTCTCGGGAACTTTCAGCAAAATGGTATTCGAATGCTTTGCAGGCATTGATTCTTATAATAAATAAGTATTTGTTATTTGTTTAGGAAAAGAATATAATAAATTCAGAAAAAGCAGCTGGGATTCCGTTTCGTAGGTGTTGCTCCGGGCGGAAGTGGTGTTTCAGCAGAGAGAGTTTCCGGATTTTGCGGGTGTTGTTCCGCCAGTTGTCCGGGAGTGTAGCCGAAAATGGAAAAATGAGGTAAACAAATGAGAATCATCAGAAAAACAAGTTTGTATTGTCTGTGGATGCTGCTTGGATTTTTGCCGATTGCGGGAAGGGGACTTTCTGCAGAGTCATCGGCATTTCTTTCCGCAAGACCGGCCGGAGCTCAGGAGGAAATGACACGAGCAGTTCGCCGTGCACTTGAGGGGAACTTTGAGGCTCTGAACCGTGTTCGTGAATCTCTGCTTCAGGATGTGGAACCGCCTGCCGGAATCCGGGTGGAGAATACCATGTCGGCGAATCGGAAGATCCGGTTTTACTATCCCGGCGCCAAACCGGGGCAGAGTGTGGTACTTTATCTGCATGGAGGGGGATGGACCATCGGAGGGCTTGAGGGGAGTGCGAAGTTCTGCGGAGAACTGGCAAAGGCAAGCGGACTGGATGTGGCGACATTGGACTATCGGCTGGCTCCGGAGAATCGGGCGATGGCTGCTCTGGAGGATGTTCTTGCTTCGGTTCATCTGCTTCAGAAGCGCGGATACCGGCGGATTTATCTGGCCGGAGACAGCGCGGGGGGCAATCTCGCCGCCTGTGCTGCATGGAAACTGCGATCCCGTATTTCGGGAATCATTCTTTACTATCCGGTTGTGCTGGCGAAGAGCGGTCATTCGGAGTCGTGGCAAAAGTATGGAAATGGATTCGGACTGGATGGAGCGTTGATGGAAGCATTCAATGAATCTTATGCGCCGGGGAATCTTGCGGATCATCCGCTTGTCTCTCCTCTGCTTGGTTCAGAATTTTCCGGTTATCCGGAGACTCTGATCGTGGCGGCGGAATGCGACATCCTTTACGATCAGGGAAAAACGTTTGCGGAATTACTGAAAAAACACGGTATTTCTGTGATCCATCAGACGATTCCCGGAACGCTGCATGCCTTTATGACCTATCCCGGAATGGCAGACGCTTATCGTGCAGGATTTCGTCTTGCGGTGAATTTCCTAAACAGAAAGGAGAGTACAATGAAAAAGAATATGATTACGCCGGAAAGCATCATTCGGATTTCTCGGATTGAGGTCAAACCGGAACGTTTGATGGAATATCTTGCGCTTGTCCGTGAGTGCGGACGCAAGTCCATGGCAAAGGAGACGGGCGTTTATCTGATGTATTCCATGCAGGAAAAAATGCATCCGGAGCGGATCTCCATTCTGGAAATCTACGCAGATCGTGATGCCTATGAGCGGCATATTCAGATGGATCACTTTCAAACGTATAAGCGGAACTCCCTGGATATGATCCGGAAACTGGAACTGCTGGATCAGAATCCGCTCGTTCCTGAGATGAAGATGAAATAAAATCAGAAAAAGAAGGAGGAAGCCCATGGTCAGGAAACATTTTTTATTTTTGCTGTTTTCATGGCTGCTGTTTGTCATGAATGCCTGTGGAAATGCGGAATCATCCGATCATGCTGAAACGGAGGAGAAAAAAACAATGGCTCAGAAGATTCAAATTCAACTGGATGGACGTGTGTTCAATGCTGTGTTGTATGAAAATGCCTCGGCAAAGGATTTCCTTGCACAGCTGCCGCTGACGTTGACATTAAGTGATTTCAACGGAACGGAAAAGATTGCGGATCTGCCGAAAAGAATTTCAGAGGAGGGCGCTCCGGCTGGATTCAAGCCCGAAGCTGGAGATATCGCCTATTATGCTCCATGGGGAAATCTCGCGATTTTTTATCGGGATTTCCGCTATTCGGAAAGACTGATCCGGATTGGAAAAATAGAAGGCGACGGCTTGAAATTCCTGCGGAATTGTGACAATCGGAAGATCGAGATCCGTCCAGTGGATTCCCATTGATAGGTAAGACGCATGAACAGGCGTGATTTTCTGAAAACATCGCTGACGGTCGCCGGAGGACTCGCCTGCCGGACTCTTCTGGCCGGCCCTCTGATTCAGAATGGTGTCACAGCAAAAATGGGAGGTAAAAAAGATAAAATGAAGATTCTTGTGATTACGGGCAGTCCCCGGAAAAATGGAAATTCCACCACGCTTGCCGAACATTTTATTCGGGGTGCAAAGGAAAACGGTCATGAGATTGTCCGTTTTGATGCGGCATTTCAAACGGTTCATCCCTGTATTGCATGCAATAAATGTTCCATGAATGGTGAGTGCGTGTTTCAAGATGATTTTGAATTTGTGCGCAGGCATATTCTGGACGCGGGTATGGTGGTGTTTGCCACGCCGATGTATTATTTCGGCATGTCTGCGCAGATAAAAACGGTGATTGATCGCTTTTACGCGATCAATGGCTCCATTCATGTTCCGAAGAAATCGGCTTTGATTATGACTTATGCCGACAACAGTTTGCGCAAGGAGAAGGTGATCCGCGATCATTACAAGGTTCTGGTGGATTATCTTGGCTGGACCGATGTCGGCCAGATTGTTGCACCGGGCGTCTGGCCGGCGGGAGCCGTCAACCGGACGGAATTCCCGGAGCAGGCCTATCGCCTGGGAAGGAGTCTGTGAGCGGATGGACAGACGGAATTTTATCAGGACTCTTGGGGTTGCGGGTGGCGCCGTTCTGATCGGGCATTCCAGTGGATGTTCCTCTCCGGCATCCGCAGAGAACCGCTCTGCCGGTCCGGTGCCGGATCCTCTGCTTTCCGGCGTATGCGATATCCATATTCATTGTCTGCCGGATACCCGTCCGCGCTGCGTGGATGAGCTGACTCTGGCAAAGCAGGCGAAAGAAGCTGGATATCGTGCTCTTCTGTACAAATCGAATGACTGGAGCTGCCATGACCGCGCGTTTCTGATCCGTCAGGCGGTTCCGGATTTTGAAGTGTTCGGCAGTCTCTGCATGAATCGTGTTCATGGAGAGAAGGTCAATGTCTATGCGGCGGAGCAGGCGTTGAAGACATCCGGGGGGCTTTGCCGGTGTATCTGGATGCCGACTTTATCGGCGGTCTGGCAGCACCGCTGCGATCGGCTTCCCGGACCGGGAATTCCTGTGCTGGATGAGCGCGGAAATGTCCTGCCGGAAGTCATCCGGGTGATGGAACTTTGCGGGGAAGCAAATATCATTTTCGCAACCGGTCACAGTTCTCCGCAGGAAAGTCTGATTCTGGCACGCAAGGCAAAGGAAATCGGCATAAGAAAATTTGTTGTGACCCATGTGAATTCTCTGATCTGGAAACTTGGTCACGACCAGATTCTGCAGGCGGTCGATTCCGGAGCGTTTGTGGAATACTGCTATCTGCCCCGTCTCTGGGGGCCGGGGACGGGAAATCCGCAGTTTGAACGGCAGAGCCGGGAGGAGTTCCTGAATTATGTGCGGACTGTTCCGGAGCGGAGTTTTATTTCGACGGATCTCGGTCAGCAGGGAAATCCGAATCCGATTGAGGGAATGCGCACATGCATCCGGGAGTTGCAGAGTGCCGGGATTCCTCAGAAGGATATTGATCGGATGGTGCGTCATAATCCGGCATATCTGATCGGATTGAAATAGGGAAAAGAGGAAGGAGACGGAAATGAATCGACGTGAGTTTTTGAAATCCGCGGCATTGGTGACCGCTGCCGGAGCTGTCCTGGGGAAAGGGAGTGTGTTGAAGGCGGCGGAAGATTCGGCGAAGAAGCCGTCCGGACCGATTTTGAACTTTCAAGAGCAGATGCGCTATCGTCCGATGGGACGGACCGGAGTGAATGTTTCCGCTCTGGGATTCGGGCTTTTGCGTCTGCCGATGCTTCCCGATGGGAAAACAGTGAACTCCGATCTGAGCGTTGCCATGATTCATCGTGCGATTGAGGGCGGAGTGAATTACATTGATACCGGACGGGTCTATCTTGGCGGACAGAGCGAAGCCGTCGCCGGGAAGGCTCTGAAAGGCGGCTGGCGCGACCGGGTTTATGTGACATCCAAATCTCCATGGTGGATTATGGAGAATCCCGGCGATTTTGAAAAATTCTTCGACGAGTCCCGACGTGCGATCGGCACCGATGTCATTGATTTTTACCACATTCACATGATTATGCATCGGGGATGGAAGGAAAAGGTGCTTCCGTTCCGGTTGATTGATCGAATCATGAAGCTCAAGGAACAGGGAAAAATCCGTTTTACCGGATTTTCTTTTCATGACCGTCTGCAGCTTTTCAAAGAGGTTGTGGAGTCTGCTCCCTGGGATTTCTGCCTGATTCAGCACAACTATCTGGATTACGAATATGAGGCTGGCTGTCTGGGACCGAAATATGCGGCGGCCAATGGCATGGGACTTGCCGTGATGAAACCGGTGCGGACCGGTTTTCTCGCGAATCTGCCTGCTTCGATGCGTGCTGCGCTGCGTTCGACCGGAGTGGAGAAGCCGGATACGGAGTGGGCTCTGGACTATCTCTGGGATATGCCGGAAGTTAGCGTAGCTGTCAGCGGCATGGGATCCATGGCGGATGTGGAAGCCAATTTGAGATATGCGTCGAAGGCTGAACCGAACATGCTTACCCCGGATGAGCGAAAGGCGCTCGGGGCGGCGATCCGGGCTTTCCGGGAGACTCCGGGACATATTGACTGTACCGGCTGTTATCAGTGTATTCCGTGTCCGCATAATGTGGCGATCGGATATATCTTTGCGTATGTCTACAACAACTATCTTGTACATAAAGACAAGAAACGGGCGATTGCCGATTATACCGTTTCGATGTCTCCGATTCAGCGGGGAGCACCTGCCTCCGCATGTGTGAACTGCGGAGCTTGTCTTCCCAAATGTCCGCAGAAACTTGACATTCCGCAACTGCTCAAACGGGTCAGAAATGATTTGGAAGCCTGAGCGTAAAACAGATTATAGGTTTTCTGGTCTTTCATCAGATTTTCCCTTCTGTTCCGGAAAAGCGATCCTGTGCAGGAACAGCGTTCCGGAGCAGAAGAGGAAAAAAACGGAAAGAAGGGGGGAAATTTACCCCTTCAAGGTTTTTGGGGATCGCTTGATTTATTTTCTGCTTTTACAGTGTTTGAGACCTGATTCCAGAAAATAGCTGAGAAGAGGAAAAATCTTCTATTTTATAAAGACCTGAAATGATTTTTTGATTTGTCATGATGCGGAATTGAATCAGGAGAATGGTTTCGCTCTGGAATAGTCATTTTATGGAATGGAGCATATATTTTTTCCGATATTCTCGTGGAGCTTCGCAATCCGGATAACTTTTGAAGAAGCGGCAGAAGGAACTTTTGTCAGGGAATCCGCAACGGATTCCAATCTCTCCAATGGAAAGATCGGTCTCTGTCAGCAGCTGTCGAGCTCTGGAATGGCGGCAATTCCGGATGTATTCACTGGGGGAAATGTGCACCTTCTCCATGAATTTCTGTGAAAATGTGGAACGATTCAGAGAGATTTCAGAACAGACATTGTTGACATTCAGGTTATTATTTGACAAATTGTTGTTGATATATTCTATCGCGTGTTCAATAGAGTTTTGTGCAATGGAGTGCTGTTTCTCCAGAGACTCTCCGATATATTCAAAAAGGGAAAAAATTAAAAACGATGCCTTGCGTACAGAAAGGGGATCATCGTGAGGAATCAGCTTCAATAACTGATGGTGAATATCATAAGGAAAACCGTTTTTCAAGTGGAGCAGACGGGGAAAACAGTAACTTGCAAAAATGGACATGGCAAGAGGTCCATCAATATTAATCCATGCGTTCTGACAGTCTTCTGTTTCTGGTTTGAAGCGATGTTTTTCGCCTGGATAATAGAAAATTACGTCTCCTTCCCGCATGGGAAAAGGTTCTTGAAAAAGAAAGGCCGTTCCAGAGCCTTTGACACAAAATGTCATGCCGATATAATCGGAAAGCAGGGGCGAGACCCCTCCATCGCATTCCTGGCTGCTGATGTGTTTTCCGACACTTCTCACATACAGAGGAAGCGGGATGTGAAGGGGTACTTTTTTTAATGGGCGTGAAGCAGATTCATGCATTTTATTTCTTTCAAAAAGATAATTTTTACAACAATTTGTCTATTGCTTTTTAGGGGAAATATATTATAATTTCAGGAAAAAGCAACTAAGAATAATCATAACAAGGATTTTTTTATGAACGACTTCTCTTGCAGAAATAGAAAAGAAGAGTGCCCGTTGTTCCGGAAGTTTTTAAAATTCACAATTATAGAATTACTTGTCGTTATCAGTATTATTGCAATTTTAGCTTCTATGCTGATTCCTGCATTGAACAAGGCTCGGGAATCAGCACGGTCCATCACATGTGTCGGGAATTTGAAGCAGTGCGTTCAGGCGCAGTTCATGTATGCTGATACATACAAGGTCATTATTGGGAAAAGCAAGGCAAACTGGTCGTGGGCGAGGTTGTTTGTTCAGGAAAAACTGTTGCCGTATGGTCCTGTAATGCAATGTCCTGTCCGACCGCTCGGAACGGAATTCCGCTTTTCCAAAGACCAGAAGCCGGAGGCATGGGAATATGATTATTCTTATGGAGTTTACAATTCATGGGTGGAACAGAATCGCTATGATCAGACACATGTAATTCCTCGACTGGGGAATTTTATCAATAGAAACAGCGTTGAACGATTTCTTTATCCTGATAGAATGAAGCGTCCGTCCGCCACGATTATCATGGGGGATTCCCGCAAGAAAGATTCCTCTGGGGTTTCCGAGTGTTACTCCTTTGTTTACAGCAATATGGATACAAATCATGCCCATCTCTGGCTTGGACACCTGAACAGGGCAAATTGTGTTTATGGAGATGGTCATATAGCAAGTTTAGATAGAAGATCGCTGGCATCTCAGGCTGTCCCGGTCCTGGTTGTCTCTCTTGTTGACGGATCCCTTCTTCAAATTGCCGTAGCAGACGCCGAATGAGGGACCGTATGAAATTCTATTTACAGGCATTTATTTTCGTCATTCTGGCAAATGGATTTGTTCTGGCGGATTCCGGGGCTGAATGGAAGCAGTTTTCTCCGGCCGCAGATATCCGGAACTGGAAGGTTTACAACGGAAGCGAATTCCCAGGAGCAAAAGGAAAACTCTCGGAAGAGAAGAACGGAGGCTTACTGCTTTCCGGGAAATTCGAAGGACGCAGTGTTTACGTAGCGGCGGCACTCAAATTACGAATCTCGGATCCGAAAACCAGAATAAAAGTTACCGCGGTTACCGATTGCCGGATTGCTCTCCGCTGCCAGGATCAAAAAGGACATTTCTGGCAAACTGCGACAACCCCTTTGAAAGCGAATGAAACATATACTCTTCTTCTTTCCCCGGATCAGCACTGGCCGATCTGCTGGGGAGGTGCGGAAAAGGGAAAACAGCCGATTTTTCCCTATCGAAGCATTCAAATCAATGCCATGAGGATTCCAAAAGCATCGGAATTGAAATTGTGCATTGATGAAGTGCAGATTCCGCAAGCTCCCGTTTCTCTGGAACCGATCTTTCTGCCTGTACAGGTTTTAAACAACTCCAAACAACCTTCTCCAAAACTTGTTTTGCGTAACAATTCCACGCAAGAGCTCCGGCTTTCAGGTGAAATTCAGGTGATGGCGTATGATGAATCAAGACAAACTTTAAATGTGAGTCAGGATCTTCCCAGGGGCGGAAAGAGAGAGATTGAACTTCCCATTCCGGAAAATGTACAGGGATCATGGCGCGTTTTCTGGAAGCTTGAGGATTGCAAAGCGGGTATCGTCTTCAGAGGAGAAGACCGCTTTTCCCGAATGATTCCTGCTGGAGTCCGGAAGGTTCACTCTCGTCCGGAGTTTTTGTTCGGAATCGCGGCGCATCCGGAGCACTATCCCCTTGGGGAACGGGTAAAAATGGCAGAAGCTGCAGCTCTCTGTGGTGCTCATCTGATCCGGACGGATGCCCGCTGGACGTATCATATTCAGCCGAAACCGAATCTTTGGGATTATAGAATATTGGATTCTGTTGTTGATATTTTTTCCGGAAAAGGTCTCGGAATCCAGTTGATTCTTGCGGGCTGTCCAAACTGGGCTGTCGCGAAGAACTGGATTCCGAAAAAGTCCGCGGTAAAACAACCGACCAGAGGTCGCCGTCCAGATTATGACGCATGGAGAAAATTCGTTCGGAAGACCGTTCATCGTTATGCCGACAGAATTTCTCTGTACGAGGTTTGGAACGAACCGGATATTATCAGTTTTGCGAATTTTTCAACGGAAGATTACATGCGGCTTCTGGAGATCGCTTTTCGGGAGATTAAAGCGATCTCTCCGAATCTGAAAGTGATCAGTGGAGGGCTTTCCGGTTACCAGCCTGGCAGAGAAGACCTTTTTCAGCAGATTGCAAAGAGTTCCAGTTGTGATATCTTTGCGTTTCATGGCCACGGCTTTCCGGAAAATTATCTGCAACAGATCAAAGAACTGAAAAGAATTCTTACAATTTATCCGAAACCATGGTATTCGAATGAAACGGCCATCTCCTCTCTTTCCTGCGGGGAATATCAGCAGGCGATCGTTCTATTTCAGAAACTTTTCGCTGCATGGGAAAATGGTTCGATCGGATATACCTGGTATAATCTCAGGGAAAAGGGGGTCAATCCAAAAGACAGTGAACATCATTATGGTATGATCACCTATGATTTCAAGGCAAAACCGGTTTATCTGACCTTTAATATGCTGACCACTCTTTTCCGAGGGGCTCAATTCGAGGGACGTTTTCCGCTTTCTTCAGAGGTGACTTCATACTGTTTTCGTGCGGCAAACGGCGACTGGCTCTATCCGATCTGGCAGGCTGGGGCTGTCTCGGAAGCTCTTTATGGTGTCGGCGGAATTTCTCAGAACAATGCAGAAGTGATAGATCTGGTCGGAAATCGTCATCCGGTTCCGGTTACGGCGGGCATGGCTGTCATCAGATCCTCCACAGAACCGCAGGTTTTGAGAATTCCTGCGCAATCCGGAAGACCCATTCCTTGGGGTAAGCTTTTTTCCGGTCCGGCGGTTTTGAGTGTGAGTCCGGAAGGGGAATCGACATGGGATTTTTCGATTCGGAATCCGTCAAAAAAAGCATTGCATTGGAATTTTGCTGCGGAATTGCCAGAATCTGTTTCTGTATTTTCATGGCCTTCTGAAATTAAGATCTCTCCCGGAGAGGAGAAGACTTTCCGCGTTCGGGCTCGAATGGCTTCCGGGTTTGCGGATCGAAAGGCTGTCATCCTGAAAGTTGGTGATGAAACATTGCATTTTCCTCTTCAAAGCAGGATTCAAATTCCCTGGAAAACGTTTCCTGAAACGGCTCAGTTTCAGCTCCGTCATGCGGAGCAGGTCGTTCCCCTGGTGGAGCATGAGCCCCGGAATGCTCATCTGTTCTGGTACGGACCGGGGGACCTCAGTGCTGAAGTCCGGCTTGCACGGGATTCCGACAAACTGAAATTGCGAATTGATGTCACAGATGATCGTCATGTGGTGAAAGATTTTAATGAATCCGCATGGAAAAGCGACAGCGTTCAATTCGCGATTGCTCTGAACTCTCAAAAAACTCCATGGAAAATCGGATTATCTCATATAAACGCTGGAAAATCCGCGGTTTTTATCTGGTCGGCACCGGATGGGTTCAATGCGAAGAATACCGCAGAAAAAATTCATCTCAGAAGTTCACGGAATGAAAAAACAAAACAAACGGTTTATGAAGCAGAGATTCCTTTCCCGGCAATCGGTCTGAATCCGCAGAAGGCAGATAGCTTCCGCTTTAACTTGCTGGTAAATGATAACGATGGTGAGATCAGAGAATCCTACATCGCGATTGCTCCGGGTTTGGGCAATCGGCTGAATGCGGAAAATTATCCGACAGTCCATCTGAAGTGAATGTCTGTTATCCTTGATCGAAAGCCAGGATCGGCGTGTATCTTTCTGCTGTCCGCAGAAAGAATCGCCGGCCGGGAGAACTCCCCCCTTAAAAAGTTTACCATGTTTCCTCAGGCTGCATATTTGCAATGGTCAGGTATGATCAGGTTATGCTTTGAGCAGAAATTTACGGAATAACAGCTCGTATTATTTCTATTTTCTTCAGGGAATCTTCCTTCAAATCATGGATTAGATCGGATTACATACGGGAGTACGCGGAAGCGCTCGTCTGACCGGATCGTGGCAAGGTTGAAGAGCTGATTCTTTGCATGATAAAACCAGTATTCTTTTTCTGAGCCTGAAAAAAGGGGGTTGACAAAATAAAAAAATCTGCTATAATTTAATTAATGTATAATTTTTTAGACATTAATCTGTCGAAAAATGAAAGCTCTGCAATGGGAGAGAAAAAACAAGTTCTCCGGACAGAACCTGTCAAACAGTATCTGATCCAATGCTCTATGAAAGCGGGATCGGAGCAGGTACGTTTGATGGAAGAGATGGAACTTTGCCGGAAGTTCGGCGTTTCCCGTGGGACGGTGCGTCAGGCGATAGAAGAGACGATTCGTCTGGGTTATGCAACCCGTCTTCCGAAACGTCGCGGACTTTTTTCTCTTCCCGGTAACAGCCGGATTCCGGAGAAATGCCGGATGATAGCGCTTCTGTATGATAATCAGACCTTCTTTGTTTTGACTCGGCATGATGCGGCAATGGTTTCCGCTTTTTTCGAAGAATTGACTCAATATCCATGTAATTTCTGTGTTCCCAGAATGAATGAATTTACAGAGGAATCCATCTTGGGATTGGAAATGGACGGTCTGGTCTGGTTCCATCCTCCCAAAGAGAATGCGCCGCTGATCCGTCAGCTGATCGGCCGGGGATATCCGATTGTCGCAGTGCCTTTTTTCTATTCCGATTCATTTGATACTGATCCGGATCATTATCTTTATGTGGACTATCTGGGGGCGGCGAAAAAGCGGGCGGAAGTATTTGCCTGGAACAATTGCCGCAACCTGCTGATCTGCGGCGGAAGTTCTCCTTCCATCATCTTGCTGGAAAAGGAGTTCCGGAAGACTCCGCTGGCGGAAAATGTTTTCATCTCCGATGGAACTCCCTCTTCCCTGCAGACCATTCTGCGGAATGAAAATATTGACGCCATCTTTTCCTTTGGCGGAATTGATATTTATCAGACCGTCTTTCAAGTGGTCCGGAGCCTTCCGGATCCGCGGAAAATTCTGATTCAGATCGATCCGGGCTTTCTGGAGGATTCCCTGATTAAAAAAAATCCCGATTTGCATATCGTGAACGGGGATTTCACTGATCTTCACATTGCTCGTGCACGAGATGTCGGGAAAGAAGCCGCACTTCGATTAAAAAAAAATTTGAAAAACAAAGAGGTGAGAAAAGGATGAGTCGCCGGAGTTCAAGTTTTACACTAATAGAACTTTTAGTTGTGATTGCAATTATTGCAATTCTCTCTTCTATTCTGCTTCCGTCCCTGAATTCTGCGCTTCGGAAAGCTCTGGCCGTCAACTGTACATCCAATTTAAAAGCAATCGGGAGTGCTGAGCACATGTATATCGGTGATTACGAGTATGTGGTTCCTTACAATTACAAGCCGCGGGAAAACGGAGTCGTTTCTCCAGAAATTCCGTTTACCAATGCTTTGAATGGTGGAATCGGAACCCGAAGGAATGCTGGTCCCTACGGAGTTTATTTTGAGCATGGAATCGGAAAGGGTGGAACTTATAAATGTCCGGCGGAAAAACGGGAACCAAACTTTGGCCCGGCGAATATATGGCCCCATGGTCACTATGGCGCCAATACCTATCTGCATGCCAATCTGACGGGTTCCAGTGAGGAGGATTGGGCGGCAATGAAAACAAAGTTCCGGAAAAGCAGTTTTTCTCTTCAGCCGGGCAGCACAATCAGTTTCGGAGATGCCGGACTGCTTTACATGAATGGGGTTCTTCAGTCCAATCCTGTGAGGGATGCGATTTCGACGATTTCCTATTTCAACTATCGTCACGGAATCGGTGATTCCCGCGAAATGAGTGCGAAAAGTCTTGGAAATGAAAGCATGCCTCCAGGTATGTTCCCGAAAGGAAGCGTCACCATTCTCTATTTCGACGGTCATGCCGCTTCCCGGACTGCCGATTCTTTGTATTTCATTCCGGAACCATCCCTCTATTCGGGTACAAACCGGTATTCATGGGCTCTTGTTCAAGGACTTCAGAAACAGTAAAGGAGAGAAAGATGGCTTTGTTGAAAATCTGCATGATGAGTGTTATGGCTCTTGTATTAGTCGGCGCTGTTTCCGGCGCTCAGGTCTGCCACTTTGACTCCCCCGGGGAGATCGGAAGTTTTCTGAAACGGAAGAATCCTGAAGCATTCTTTGAATCCGGAACGAAAGCCGCGGGCGCAGGAGCGTTGAAGGCTTCCGGGTTTTCGCGCACTTTCCGGCCGGAAGAGAAGATTTCCAAAGTCACATTTTACATTTACGACGATACGTTTTCCGCAAGAAAGACGGAATTCAACACGCTTCAGATCCGATTTGCCCGAACCGACAACAGCAAGGAACGGATCTCTCTCTGGCAGTTGATCAAAGGAAAGTCCGGCTGGCAGCTGCGGTATACGGAAGCAAACGGAATCCGCCGTTTTTTCCGTCTGACCGAAGCGCCGTCTCATGGCGGCTGGCTCCGGGTGGATATTGTCAAGAGTGCCGAGGGGAGGGCTCCCTGCGTCATTGCCCTTGATGGACACGAAATCGTCCGGACTTTTGAACCTTACGACCGGATCCATTCCGCCGGAGGTTCCGGTTTCCCCTTTTACGACGAGTTCTATGCCGGTCCGGAAAACACCTTCCGTCTCAATGCCGTAGCCGCGATTCTGCCGGACAATCGTTACGGCGCTGCTGCTTTGAAACCGGAGGAAAAACTTACTGTGAAACTCAAAGCCGGTCGCAAACTGGAACCGGGAGAATCCATTACGCTGAATCTTTTGAATGGACGGGCGGAAGTGGTCCGGAGCGTCAAAGGCGTTCCGCCGGTTCGGAATGGGGAAATGACCATGGCCCTGAATTCGCCTCCGCGCTCGGGGTCCTATATTCTTGAAACACGGACGGGGCGGTCGGGGGAAGCGCCCGAAGTTACGCGCCGAAGCATTGAGATTCAATTTCTCAATCCGGAATTTCACTCTTCCGCGCAATCGGCCCCGATCCGCCTTTCGGATGCCTGCTGGGATTTCCTTCCGCAGGGCTCGTTCAATCCGCGTATCCATCCTCTGACCCTTCAGGAGCCGGAAAAAGGGATTTTCCAGATGCCGGAGCAGGTCCCCGCAGACTGGAGTTCCGCGAAATCTATACGCGGAGAATGGATGAATCTGGCAGATCATTTTAAAATCGGACAGAGCTGGTATGCCGGCTGGTATCGCCAGAAAACGACACTGCCCAGGGCATGGCGGGGAAAAAGGATTCGTCTTTTAATAGATGTTCCGCAGACGGTTGCGGCGGTTTTTCTCAATGGCCGTCACGGAGGCGTTCTGGAGTGGCCCGGCGGAGTGCTGGATGTTACCGATGCGGTCCGTCCAGGCAAGGAAAATGAAATCGCCATTCATGTGCAGGCGAATCCTCTACACGGGTATTACAAGGTTGCCCGTGAGATTCTGGGAAGCAGTTTCCGCCCTCCGCTTCCCGCCTGGCGCGGACTGCCCGGAGACGTTGTGCTTTTCACGGAATCAAAGACGGGGTCTCTGGAACATGTTTCCATTCGCCCTTCGGTCCGGGAAAAACGGCTTGACGCAGTCTTTGACTGTACCGGGCTGACACCCGGAAAGCGGTATACGCTCCGCTGTTCGGTTTCCGCCGCTGGAAAAACGGTTCGGAGCTTTTCCGACCGAACGTTTACTGCCGGAGAAGAGCAGGAGACAATCCGTCTCTCGACCGAATGGAAGAATCCCTTGTTCTGGGAACTCGGACGACCGTATCTCTATGATCTGGACGCCGTCCTGCTGAATGCGGATGGAACCGTTTCCGATACTCTTTGGCCGGAACGCTTCGGATTCCGGGAAGTGTGGACGGAGAATTCGCTGCTCTTTCTTAACGGACGGAAGTTGACTCTGTTTGACGACAACGGCATTATCGCTCCCGTTCCGGAATCGGTTTCCCTGCAGGAATCCTTCGGGTTTACAAGTTTTTATCATTATCTGGGGATTCGGGATGCAAGGCGTTTGGACGAGGCCGGACTCAGCAGCGGAAGGGATTACTCATTTCTTCCGATTGCCCGTATCGCAACACAGCTCGCGTCCGCGGGAAAGATCGGCGATTCCCGTTTCTGGAAGACAGCGGAATCCATCATCCGCCATCAGGTCCGGAGGCGTGAAAATCATCCGGCAATTTTTTTCCATTACGGACCCATGGGCGGCGGAATGGCGCGCAACGGCGGAGCATACAATCCGATGTTCCAGAATGGCACATGGTTTAACCGGAACGAGGGAAAAGAACCCTATGCATCCATGATTTCCGCAGCTCGGAGAATCTATTCGCTTGTGCGGAAAAATGATCCGGGACGGCTTGTCGTAGCACAGGACTCCGGGAGTTTGAACGATACGATGATGATTACCGAATACCGCGGTTTCCAGCCGCTTCAGGAGATGATCGAGATCGGAGCGTTCTGGCGGAAAATCGCCTCCAAGCCGTTTTTTATTTCCGAAGAGGCTGCGCCGTTTCAGGCGAACTGGACCGATGCATGTGCGCAGGGAAAAGGATGGAACGGGGTGCCCTGTCTTCATGAATGGGCGGCGATCACGGACGGAGACAGCGCTATGATCCGCACCGAAAACGACAACCGGCAGCTTGCCTCTTTGGAACAGTCCGTCCGGACTCGGCGGGAAAAACTTCCGAAAAACGATCGTTCGGGCTGGATGCGGATTCGGATGACCTCTTCTATGGGAAGTGGCGGACTGAACGCCCGTGCGGAAAAGATTACAGCGGATCGGACACGCACTCAGGTCTTCTTCTGGCGTGCGGATCATCTCGGACTTTTGAATTTCCAGTATATTCCCCGCTTCCCCGGCAGGAACGCTCTGATTGCAGAAGTCCAGGCTCCGGTTACCGGTTTTTTAGCGGGGACTTCAAAGAGTAAAACAGCGCAGGATCATATCTTCCGTCCCGGCGAGCAGTTCGATCGGATTGCGATTCTGCTGAACAATATGGCCTGGCCGGAAAAGCTGACTTGTCAATGGAAACTGGAACTGGGAGGAGAGGTCCTTAAACAGGGAAAGGAGGAACGCACCATCCCGCCGGGAGAGACGGTTTCCGTTCCGCTGACTTGTTCTCTGCCTTCCGGGACAGAGGACAAACAGGGCGTCCTCACGGTTGAGTTCCTGCGGAATGGAAAACTTCTGCGCACGGCTTCCTGTCCGATTGACGTTCTGGCAAAGGAAACGGCTCTGCCTCAATGCCGCATCGGGCTGATTGATCCGGAGTTCCAGACGGCAAAACTGCTGGACAAACTTGGCATTCCTTATCGCTTCCTGATGTTCGATGAGGACTTTTCAGGATTTGATCTGATTATTTTCGGGCGTCGGTCCTTCCGTTATGAGAAGAATCTTCTTCCTGCCGGACTGGATCTCGGGGATCTGCTTCGGAGCGGGAAGAAAATTCTGATTATGGAACAGGATGAGTCTGTGCTGCGGTCCCGGTTCGGCTTCCGGACGGAATACAGCTCTTCCCGCAACGTGTTCGGACGGCTCCGGAACGGATCGGTTCTTTTGAACGGGCTTCCCGACCGCGTTCTGAATCACTGGCGCGGGGCCGCCACGTTGACCGATGGATACGCACCTGCGCGGGAGAAAGGGATTCCGCATGTCACGGAACATTTTGGAAATGGAGGTACATGGAACTATCTCTGGAATGACGGGGAAAAACATCCGCGTCCGATGAAGTGGGGAAATACGCACAATGTTGCAACTGTCACGGTCATCAAGCCCGATACCGGGAACTTCCGCACGCTTGTCGACTGCGAGTATGCTCTCAATTATGCCGCAGCATGGGAGTTCGAGTACGGCCGCGGCCGCATTGTTTTCAATCAGCTGGACGTCTGCGGACGGACGGAAAACGATCCGGCGGCCGAACGGTATTTCCGCAATCTTCTCTTCCATTCCGCTGCGCCCGGAGTATTTCCGTATCGGCATATCGCATCATCGGAAGATGCGGTGCCATTCCTCCGGAAACTGAATATCCCGCTGGAAAAGACGGAATCGCTGAATCCGGAACGGCATCTGTTCATTCTGGGGAAACAGGCGCCTGCAGGTCTGCATGAGTTTGTCCGCCGCGGGGGAATCGTCTTTTCCCTGCCGAAAACACAGGAGGAACTGAATGCTTTGAACCTGCCGTTTCCAATTACGGTTCGTTCCTGCATGATGAATCAGGGAGTCCTCGGCAAGACGGTTCATCCGCTTCTGTATGGACTTGCAAATGCGGATTTATTCTGGAAAGGAAATCTGCAGATCAACCGGATGGAAAAGATTCCGCAGGGGGGCTTTCTCGGAGCCGATGGAATTCTGGCGGAAATCCCTTACGGGAAAGGGCGTTATATCTTCTGTCAGATTTCTCCCGCGATGTTCGGCGATACGGAACTGGACCACTGGCTCCGTCCCTCCGAACGGAGAACAGAACGTCTGATAGCGATGCTTCTGAATAATCTGCATGGATGTCTTGCGGAACCTGCTTTCCTGAATTCGCAGGGAGGAAATGGAACATTCGAGCGGCGTGTGGCGCTGGATGGCGAGTGGTTCGTTGCGAAAGGTGATCGGCGGGAGGAGAGTGCTCCGCCGGAACAGTCGTCAGTCTGGAGAAGCGTTTCTCTGCCCGTTGACCTTCAGAAAAACATGCAGGACTGGGCTGGACGCCAGGGACGTTTCTGGTATCGGAAACGCTTTAACTGGAATTATCAGAACAGTCATGTCTATCTGAAAATTGCCTGTATCAGCGGAGAAAACCGGCTCTGGATCAACGGAAAGCTGGTCGGAGTAACAAACTCGGAAACCGATGTGAACGCGGTTGCCGTGATTCCGCGAAATTATCCGGTCCCTCCGGAGGCCCTGCGGAAAGGGTCAAATGAGATCCTGATCTGTGTGGACTATGAAACGGATGCCGCTCTCGGATTGAATGGCAGTACTGGAAATATCCTGTTCCCGTTTGAGTTTCATCTTTTCTCCGGAGATCGGGAAGAGAAGGAGCTTGCGGATCTGGACCTGACCGGAAAAGAGGGATGGCGCATTCAGAAAGTTTCCGGCCCCTCGGAAGCATGGCAGATGGAGAAAAGCGTCTCGTTGGAAATTCCGTGTACCGTTCAGAGTCGTTTGCCGGAATGGGGCGGAAAAGCCGGCTGGTTCCGAATTGTACGCGAGGTCCAGCTGCCGGCATTCTCCGCTTCCGGAACCGCGCCGGCACTTCTGATCGGGGCTGTCGATGACGAAGATATCGTGTTTGTCAACGGGGTGGAGATCGGACGGACCACGCGCAAAACAAATCCTGCCGACTACTGGAAGGCAATGCGCCGCTATCCGATTCCTCCCGGACTGCTGAAAAACGGAATCAACAGAATCGAAATTCTGCTTCACGATTTCAACGGCAGCGGCAGTATTGCCGCTCCGGTAAAACTTCTCTTCCGTTCGGAGGAACAGAAACGGAAGGAATTCCTTCGGAATGGATATCTCCATCCTGTTGGCCGGGCGGAGGATCCCTACTGGCATCATGGCTTCTGATTCCATGCTTTAAGGAAGTTTCCGCTCTGAAACAAAACGTTGCGGCGGTGGAAGAATTCTGCAGTCGATTCTTCAATCGCCGCCTGTTTCCGTTTACAGCCTGAGTGCTGATCGGCTGATTTCTCCTGATTGCGGTGACTTCCTGCTGTGTTTTTTCTGGCTTTGCAATGGGGGGAACACTTAAATGTCTTTTCTGTTTTTTATCATACCTGGCTTGTTCCTCTGATTGTCCCTATTTTTCTGATAATGATTCTGAACGTGCCGGATGTTTGAAATCTTCCATGATTTTTCAAACGTTTTCAAAGTATAAAAGATCATAAGACAGGCACTTCCGATTCTTTCAGAAAGAGTTTTCTGACAGGACAAAAGATTTCTGGAAAAATATCGGAAACTCTCCCGCGTCAACCCCTGTTTCCGATTTGATTGCTTCCTTTCCGAGAGTTGGATGATTCGCGGATTCAGGTAGAAAAACAGATGTTTTCATCCAGATAACCTTCGTTTTCCGCATTCCTCAAATTCCAGGAGACATCATGCCGGTCTGCGGGGGAAAACAGGCTTCGGGCTGATTTTTCCAAACTTCATTCAGGAATGATTAGATTTCTGTTTCGTTTTTGCACCCTGTCTTGATTCTTTTTCCGCGTCTGGATATATTACAAACGTTTGCAATCCATAGGACATGAACAACGGAACCAAAGAACAGGGAGAATGGACTCAGCGATAGCAGGAACAAATCAATGACCGTAAAGAATCTCAGCAAACATGACAGTCAGGATAAGAAACAAATCATCAGAGAAACCTGAAGAAGAATCAAAAAGCAAGGATTGAATTATGAAAACTTTTTACAGGAAACAAACAAGTATATTTCAGGTGGTAAAATTCACGCTTATAGAACTTCTAGTTGTAATTGCAATTATTGCAGTTCTGGCATCTATGCTTCTTCCGGCTTTGACAAAGGTCCGGAAAAAGGTGATTGCAACGGCTTGCAGCAGCAATTTAAAACAGGCAGGAGCGGCATATCATTCCTATGCGGTGGACTGGGATGACTGGTTCCCGAAAATGGGACAGGATCAGGGGTCCCGGATTCGTAAAAGCGGGGTGGATTCCATTCAGGCATTCAAACCATATATTGTAAATTACAAAGTATGGAACTGTCCGGCATACGGAGCTCTGCCTGCCATTGATGATCCGGTCAACAACAACGGGCACATGTATGGAACATATCTTTCCCCGGTTCGAGTGGATGTCGCTACGCGCAGCGGAATCGATTACAGAGGAAAATTTGCGCAGAGAGCATCGGATAATCCTGTGTTCACGGTACTGGTGATGGATCAGATGATCCGTTATGCCAATGGCAGATGCTATACCAATCATACCGGCGGCGGAACTCTGAGATATTATAACGCGGCAAAAAATCCGACCGGAGTCTGGATGGAAACCTATCTGCAGGCGGGAGATCCGGATGGATTCAATTATGTGGCGCTCGACGGACATGCCGCATGGATCTCATGGCCGAAGGGATATATGAGTTACGATCATCGGGAATTCACCATGTATTCCGATTCCACGAATCGCTCGACTTATATTCCCAACAACCGTCATTTGACCTTTGAAGACATTCAGGCTTCACGCTGAAAACACAATAGGTCGGAAAGAGTAAAAACATGAAAAAGCTGCAAATCTTTCTGAACAATCTGATCCGGGGCCGGAATCTTCTGTGTTCATGGTATGCTTGTTACAGAAATTCGTTCACTTTTCAGGTTCTGTTCTGGATCACTCTTGCAGGAATTGCAGTGTTTTTACTCTATCCGGGGCGTGACAGGGATACGCAGGGGCGTCAGGATATCGTCCTCTGGGTGCCGCGTGCCGCAGGGGATCAGGTCAAGGCGTGTGTGGAGGAGTTTGAGCTTCGCTATCCGCAATACCGGGTTCGCATCGGATCCGCAACGGTTCGGGATTCGGTTGGGGATCCCACGCGCTTTTTGCTCGGTGTCGCCGGGGGTGTTCCGCCGGATCTGATCCATTTCGATCGCTTCGCCATCGTGGAATGGGCGGGACGGGGGGCTTTTCATCCGTTGAACGATTTCCTGGAACGGGAGAAGGGGAAAGCGGATGCGATCCGGAGAGAAAATTATGTTTCCGCTGCATGGGAGGAGGTCGAGTATCGGGGAAAACTGTATGCCGTGCCCGACAGCGTGGATACCCGCGCTCTTTATTATGATCGCGATGCTTTGCTTCGAGCCGGACTGGTATACAAGCCGGAGGATCCTGAGGTCAGAAGCGGGATTGCACGTGCCGGAGAGGTGCGTCCGCCCGCAACCTGGGAGGAACTCTGCCGGAAACGACTGGATCTCACAGCTTCCGTTGCTGCGGATGGAAGTATCACATTCGACACCCCTCTCGACGGAAGCCGGAACCGGATTCAGGAAAATGACGTGATCTGTCTTTTTTCCCGTCAGAACCGGAGTCGCATTTTCCGTGCCCGGATCGGGAAAATCAGGGATTCCCGTACTGTTCAGGTCGATTTCCGCCGGGAACTGCCGCCGGGGGTGAACCGGATTCCGGAGGCGTTTCTGGGAAGAAACAGAATCAAGGTGTTTGACCGTGATTCCTATGTCGTCAGACTCACCCGCTTTGACGAGGAAAACGGAACAATGAAAACCGCCGGCTTTCTGCCTCTTTTCGGGAACAGCTGGCTCTATTTGTATGGCTGGCTCAATGGCGGAGAATTCATGAGCGCCGATGGAACCCGATGTACGCTGGACGAACCGCGTGTGGTTTCCGCTCTTGAGTATATTACCGATGTATATGATTGCATGGGGGGAATGGAGGAGGCCAGAATTTTTCAAATGTCCGGTCTCGGTTCCTCCATGCTCGATTTGTTCCTGAGCCGCAGAATCGCGATGAAGATCGACGGCTCCTGGTTTATGAAAACCATCTGTGCCTATAAGCCCGAATTGAATTTCGGCATCGCTCCGCCGCCGCTTCCGGAAAAACGGCGGAACGCCGGTGCACAATCCCTTACCTGGATGGGCGGATGGGCGTATGCCATCCCGGCAACTGCCAAAAACAAGGAGGGGGCATGGCTGCTTCTGAAATGGCTCTGTTCACTGGAAAGCGACCGGATCGGGACAGGTTTTGCCAGTTCCGCCGCAAATTCCAAAGGACAGGTGTATCTTCCGGAACTGAGCGCGGATATCCGTTTTAATCGTCGGCGCTGTGAGGAGTATGTCAAAAATTCCATCTTCCTTTCTGAAAATCTGAAACAGGCCTATACGGCATTTCTCGCGACCTTGAAATCCAGCCGGTTCCGTCCGGTGACTCCGGTCGGTCAGAAACTCTGGAATGAACAGAGCCGTGCAACGGAACTGGCCACCGGTCACGCCATGTCCGCTCAGGAAGCTCTTTCCCATGGCCGGACACGGGTGCAGAATGCTCTGGATAAAATTCTCCAGCCGCCGGCAGGGGGACGGATCGCCTGGCACACTCTGATCGGAATTTATGTGCTCTGCCTTGCGGGGGGAGGTGTTTTTCTCTTCTGCCGGAGCAGAAAAAGGGAACAGAAGAGTCTTCTGCATCATCGCTGGTTCGCGGGATATCTCTGTATCTCTCCATGGCTGATCGGGTTTCTGACATTCGGGGCGGGGGGATTCCTTTTTTCCATTATCATCAGTTTTTCCAGTTATGATATTCTCTCGCCTGCGCGCTTCACAGGACTGGAGAATTACCGGAATCTTTTTTCCGATCCGATCTTCTGGCTCAGCATTCGGAACACCTGTTTTATGATCCTGTCTGTTCCGCTTGGAATTGCGGTTGGAATTGGTCTGGCACTGCTGCTGAACCACTCTTTGAAAGGGATCCGGCTGTACCGGACTCTCTTCTATCTGCCGGCTGTTGTTCCGATGGTGGCTGCACTGCTGCTTTGGATGAAGATATTTGATCCGAACATCGGTTTTCTGAATCAGTTTTTGAGAGCTCTCGGAGTGGAGGAGCCGCCTTCCTGGTTGACTTCTCCGGTCTGGGCGAAGCCTTCGATTATTATCATGGGACTCTGGAATGTCGGAGGAAGCATGGTCATCTGGCTTGCCGGATTGAAAAATATTCCGGAATCCTTATACGAGGCGGCAGCCATGGATGGAGCTGGAGCATTCAGCCGCTTCCGTCATATCACACTGCCGCTGCTGACCCCTTATATTTTCTTCAATCTGATTATGGGGATGATCGGTGTCTTCCAGATCTTTGAACAGGCATACATCATGACCAGCGGCGGACCCGAGGATGCCACGTTGTTTTATGCCTATAAACTCTTCAATGAAGCATTCCGCTATCTGAACTTCGGAACGGCCGGAGCGATGGCATGGATGATGTTCCTTGTCATTCTGGCAATTACCTGGATTAATTTCCTCCTTGGGAAAAAATGGGTCCATTACGGCGATTGAACAGGAGGTGTCTGATGATGGAACAATCAAAAAAACTGCTGCCGCGCCTTGTACTGCACCTTTTCCTGATCACATTCAGCCTGGTTTTTCTCTTTCCTTTTCTATGGATGATTTGCGGAAGCATGAAATTGAGGGAGGAGATGGCCGGTGAAAAAAGCCGTCTGTTGCCGGCAGCTCCGCGGGTCGTCGGGAAAACTCCATATTTCCGCTCAGGAACCGATTCGGTTGCGGATGTGCCGGAAGATATCCCGGAAGCCGTCTGGAAGAGGGTCCTGCCGGAGCTCGAAGAACGGATTCAGGCGGAGATGAAGAGCTGGAAGCCGTCTCTTCCCGGAGAAAAAATTCCGATGGATCTTTCGTTCTCCAGGGACGGGGAGTGGCAGCCGGTCATGGTCCGGGAAATCATTCGGATCCTCAGCAGCAGAATCAGCGACCGGGCCCGCAATGCCGCGTTCAATGCCGTGAAAAATTCCGCGGCAGCCGGCCAGATCCCGGCAGATGGGATTGAAATGGGAAAAAAGGCGGTGCTGGAGGAGGTCGGAACGATTTTGACAACGGAGATTTATGAAAATGCATTCAACAGAATCTTTCAGCGGATTTGTCTGGGAGAAGTGAAATTCCGGGTGGATCACCGGATTCAGAAAAGTTCATCGGAAGCCGGATGGAAGGTGATCGAGGGAGAGGCTTCTCTGATAAACCGGAATTTCAACAACAGCATCTATCAGCTGGTGAATCTGGATTACCGGCGTTCCCCTCAAGTCTGCTTTGCCTATGCGCCGGAGACGGTGCCGGAAAAAGTCGACCGGATTTATCTGAGCCTTCGCGGAGATGCCGCCTGGAGCCGGATCTTCTTTGAAGTCATTTGCAACGGCAGACGCTACCGGACTGACGAAGCTATCCAGTTTTCCGGATCAGAATGGTTTGAAACCACCTTGCTTCCGGATTCCGGCAATATCCGGTCCGGGACATCCGGGGGAATCCAGCTTTATGAGTCCGGCCCGGCTCCGGAGAATGCCCCCTCGTTCGAAATCCGTATGTATATCCGGAAGAACTCGCAGTGGGGCGCCTGGGTGGACAAGGCTTTGCGGAATTATCGGATCGTATTCAAGGAGCTGCCGTTTGCCAGATATATCATGACAAGTTTTGCCCTGTGCATTCTGAATATTGTGCTGACTGTTTTTTCCTGCACCTTTGCTGCCTACGGATTTTCCAGGCTCGAATGGTTCGGGCGGGATTTCTTCTTCGGCGTGATGATCGCCACGATGATGATTCCTCAGCAGGTGCTGATGCTGCCGAACTTTCTGATCAACCGGGAACTGGGATTCTATAATACCTTGATTCCGCTCTGGCTCTACTCCGCATTCGGGAATGCGTTCTTCATCTTTCTGCTTCGTCAGTTCATGAAGACGATCCCGAAGAGTCTGGAGGAGGCCGCCATGATGGATGGCTGTGGTTTTCTGGGAATCTACTGGCATGTGATTCTGCCGCTGCTGAAACCGACGATTGCCACAATCTCCATTTTCACCTTTACCGGCTGCTGGAATAATTTCATGGGACCGCTGATTTATGTGAACGATGAGGCACTTTTTCCTCTGGCTCTGGGATTGTTCAAGTTCAATCTGGTCAGCGGTTCCGATACCGGACTGATGATGGCCGGATCGTTCCTGATGACTCTGCCGGTGATCATTCTGTTCTTTTTCGCTCAGAAATATTTTATTCAGGGAATTACCCTTACAGGAAATAAAGAATAACAAAAAAGGAAAGGAAATCCAGATGAAAATCATTTCAACACTTCTCGGATTGGGACTCTCCCTGCTGCCGATGCTGCTTCCGGGGGCGGAGGGGAAAGAAGGGCCGCTGGTTCGGTTCGGCATTGTCAGCGATGTGCACTATGCCGCCTATCAGTCGCCGCAGAAACATCCCAATTACCGGGCCTCTTTGCAGAAGATGCAGGAGTTCGTAAAAAACATGAATCGGGAAAAGGTTAACTTTGTGGTGGAACTCGGCGATTACGTCGGTCGCGGTGGGCCCAGTCGGGAGATGGTGCTGGAGTGGCTCAGAACGGTCGAAGCCGAATACGGCCGGTTTCAGGGGCCCCGCTATCACGTCCTGGGAAACCACGACATGGCTCCGCTGGATAAGGAGACTTATCTGAATCAGGTGGAAAATACCGGGATACCCTATGGGCTCAGTTATTATCACTTTTACTTCGGGGGGATTCAGTTCATTGTGCTTGATACCGACTACCGCAGAGACGGCACCTCCTACGGCGACGGCCGTCCCTGGAAAGAGACCTTCATCCCCGCGGAACAGCTTTCCTGGCTGAAACGCACTCTGGCATCCCATTCCGGCAAGAGCATTGTCTTCATGCACCAGCCGCTCTACGATGATGGCGCCGACGGAAATGTCGAAAACAGCCGCGAGGTCAGAAAAGTCCTTGAAGAATCCGGAAAAGTTCTCGCAGTCATCAACGGTCATTATCACGAAGGCGTCGGGAAACGGATCAATGGCATTTACTACTACAATATGAGATCCATGCTGAATGTTCCGTCGGAAAATTCCTATGCCCTCATGGAGGTCCTGCCGGATTACAGCATCCGGATCCGCGGTTACGGGAAAATCCGCAGCGGCGTGCTCTCCCCGGATGTCGCAACCCCGGACAAAAACGCTCTTTCCCGGAAGTGAATTCCGATGCGTTTTTCAAGGAAAAGTTGATTTTTAAGCAATAAAAGATTATAATAAGAAATACGAGGAGCGGCGCGGAGTGAGATTTCTTCTCTGCGCGGCATGTCAGATGATGAGCAAATTCAGCAACGGAATGACTATGGCAACCACATTACGGGATATCGCGGAACACTGCGGAGTTGCGATTTCCACGGTTTCCCGTGCTCTGCGGAATGACGAACTGGTGACCTCCAGCACGCGTCAGCGCATTACGGAAGCTGCCCGCCGAATGGGATATGAGCCCAATGTTGCGGCACGGACCCTGGTGGGCAGTCGGACAAACACGGTCTGGTTTCTGGTCAGCGATCTGATGAATCTTTATCAGCAGACGATCGGAGAATACAGCAGCCGCTTTCTGGCTGCGAACGGATTCGATGTTTCCGTGGTTTCCTACCATAATTCGCCGGAGCGGTATGTAAAACTGCTTCAGCGTCTCTGCTGCGGAGTCACCGACGGCGCCATTGTTGTTTCCGCTTCCCATCAGGGGGAAAAAGAGCTTCGGCTTCTGGAAGAGAAAAATTTTCCTCTGGTTTTTGCGGACCGCTGCCTGGAAACCGCCTCTCAGCCGACCGTGACCACGGATAATATCCACGGAACCGGTATTCTGCTGGAGAAAATGCTTCAGCAGGGATGCCGGAAGTTTGTTCTCCTCTTTACCGACCGGAACAGTGTGGAGCGGACGCGCCTGCGCGGAGCTGTGGAGTATCTCGGACGCCTTGGGGTGCCGTTCATTCTCGGTGACCGGTTCGATCCATCGTTCTTTGGTGAAAAAGAGGGGATCGGAATTCTGGGAACCTGGCAGTCTGATCTGCAAAAATTTGTCCGGAGGAATCCGCCGCCGGAATCCTGTTCCTGCATCTATGGCGTATTCGACACATGGTTCGGAGATCCTTATCCTGCGCGCCAGGTGTTTGTGTGCAAACAGGATTTCAAGAAAATTGCAGAACAGTCGGCCGATCTGCTGCTGAAGCTTCTGAGAGGCGAGACGGTTCCGGATTCTCTGTATCTGGTTCCGCCTCTGGAATGCCAGTTGCTCCACTCCTCGTTTCAGTCTGTCAAGGAGCAGAAATGATTCTTTCCGATTCTACCCCGTCGGATTCCGTTTGCGATGGAGATCAGGCAGTCCGTAGCCAGCAGAAAACCACTTTGTTTCAGCTGGAGCTGGATTACCGGAACATCAACTGCGGAATGTCTTATGTCATCCAGATGCGCAACGGAGAGTTTTTTCTCATCGACGGCGGCTATTTTACCGATGGCGAGGAAGAGCGGCTTTACCGTTTCCTTTCCGCCCGGGCTCCCGATGGAGATATCCGTATTGCCGGCTGGTTTTTCTCTCATGCGCATCAGGATCATATCGGGAACTTCATCAATTTCATCTCCCGGTACCGCGAGAGCGTAACGATCGGTTGTTTTCTGTACAGGATACAGCCGGTTGATTATTCCTGTATTCGCGGGGACTGGAAGAGCTGCGATGAGGCTACGGTCAGGGAATTCCATCGCATTCTGGATGGTTATGTGCCCGATGTCCCGCGGAAAATTCTGAAGACCGGAGATCGGTTTTCCTTTCATGAACTGGAGTTCGAAGTTCTGTTCACTTATCCGGACCTCCGGTCGGGAGGAGCAACTTTCAACGATCATTCCACGATTTTGAGAATGACGATCGAAGGGCAGCGGATTCTCTGGCTGGGCGATATTGGGACTGCGGGCAGCAGAAGTCTGCTGCGTCTGCCGGAGGAGAAACTCCGTTGTGATATTGTGCAGGTAGCTCATCATGGCTACAACGGGGCCTCTCTCGAACTATACAGAAAATTGAATGCCAGTGTTGCATTGTGGCCGACTCCCTCTTACAGTATGTCTGCCAACGCAAATTCACCTGTCAACGATTTTCTGCTGAACGGTTCCGGCATTCGGGAGCACATCGTCGGCGGCGAGGGAACGGTGGAAATGACATTGCCGTATGTACCCTGTACGGCCCGCCGTGAGCTCCCGCAGTTTGTTTCCTGATCCGGCAGACAAGGGATAAACGGGAAAAATACCGGGT
The DNA here is from genome assembly GCA_905197955.1 of uncultured Lentisphaeria bacterium. Lineage (GTDB taxonomy): Bacteria > Verrucomicrobiota > Lentisphaeria > Victivallales > UBA1829 > UBA1829. Next base: position 64,025 of record CAJKAR010000014.1, read on the forward strand.
CTTCTGTTTGCTTGCAGTTCCTCTTCCGTTTGGAATTCTGCTTGGGAAAAGACCCGGAGACATGACGGATCCATGACCCATTGGAGCCGATTTGTGCCGTTCGGGGAAAGGGTCCTCCGGAGAGACGGTCCCACTCCGGAGATTTTCCTGCTGTTTCGGAATGCTATTTTGCCGGAGCCAGCATCAGCAGTGGCGATTCCCGAGTCATCCGTTCCGCGGGATGGGTGCCTTCCTTTCCCATGAAGGAGAGCTGGGATTCGCGGATTCCTGCATCGTTGTCATTCGCGAGGAGATTGAAATAGACGCCTTTTTGCCGCAGCTCCTCCAGGCTGCTTCCAAACAGGGAAAGCGGGAGAAGCAGATGAAAATAATGTGCGTTTTTCGATTGTCTGCCGTGGACACGAATTCCATTCAGAGCTTTTGCAAGATCCATTCCATCCGGACCCTTCCAGATGTGTTTCAGGAATTTTCCGTCTTCTGTCATGGCAATTCCGAGTTCCCAGTAGTCTTTCTGTCCGGGGAACTGGAGCACGAGTTGAATCGAATCGCCTTTCCAGAGTTCTTCCGCGGAAAAATGCTGAACATGGATATCATCGTATAAGCTGATCTGGAAGTGGAGGAGATCTCTGCCAGCCGTTGCCCCGAAATCGACGGCACAGTCTCTGGAATCATTCCAGAAGAGTTTTCCGTATTCCGGCGTATCCGGGAGCATGCGTCTCACCTGAGAAATGTGACGGAGACTTCCGATTCGGGTCATTTTCCCGTATTGGATATAGTAAATCCGGCTGAGAGGAAACTCAATCGGTTCGCCTACTTTCACGCCGTTCTGAAGAATCCGGACCTTGAACGTGCTCGACTGCTCCGGACGGAATTCTCTGGAAGCCTGGATCGGAATGCGGAATTCTCCGTTTTTTCCTTTGATTGCCGGCGAAGCGGAAAGGTGTTTTCCGGGAATAGCTTCCAGAACAACGTTTCCGGATAATTCGCAATGGAAGACGAATTCTTTTTTCTCTCCTGGTCTGATCCGCAGCGGTTCTGTCGCCGCCAGCACTTCCCGCGGAGCTTTCAGTGCGGCATTGGCCGGAGAAAGACGAAGGGTCTGTCCATTCGAGTCGAGGAGAATCCGGAAGCGTCCCTCTTCCGGGTGGATTTTTGTGACATTTCCGAAAAGGTCGATCAGTTCAATGCTTTCTGCATTGCTTTCAAACTGTACAAGTGTTTTCTGCTGATCTCTTTTTTCCAGCCATACGGCGTAAAGTGCGGAATCCGGCGATTCAAATCGCGCGGCAAAACAGTTTTTCCACGACGATTCCTGACGGAGAAAGACGGCATTTCCATACAAAGCGGAAAGCATGTGGAAGGTCACGAATCCCGCCCGTGGATTCAGATCGTGCTCCAGCAGGCCGAAGTTGTGTTCTCTGTTCCCTGGATCAAAACCGCAGTTGCGCAGATTGTACCAGTGGAACAGTTTCAATCCGGCAACCCGGCTGCGGATCACTTTTTGAAAGAGTGTGACAAGCTGTTGATGGTCATTGGTGGTTCCTTCTCCGGTTTCCTCGGTGCAGAGCGGCTGTTTCAGTTTTTGCGAGTCCAGAAACCGGCGCATGTTAGCAAGATTTTCCGTAATTCTGCTGGTGGGCATATAGAGATGAGTGGAAATGAGATCGGCGGATTCCGGAGCCGTTTTTCCCATTTGTTCGAGGACCTCCCGGCTGTATGGTGTAAACAGATGAGAGAATCCGCCGGCGATGACCGTATAATCCGGATTGACGGATTTCAGAATCCGGTATGCACTCGTCTGCAGTTTCAGGTATTCTTCCGGAGCAAAATCGGAGAAGTGAGCGATATCCGGTTCATTCCAGACACAGAATTTGCTGATTTTCCCATTGTAGTGCGATGCAAAGCGGCGAATCCATTCTTCAAACAGTTCCAGTTTCGGCAGATGCAGAGCCGCCTTTGAGTTCGTCCGATGATATCCTGTTGCTTCCGCATATTTCGGCGTTGCTCCGAGCAGGGCAAGAACGCCGATTCCTCTGGCGTTCAACTGATTGACCAGCCAGTCGGTCCGCTGAAAATCCCAGATATCGCGCTTCGGATTGATCTGGGGCCAGAGCCAGCTCAGACGGATCTCCTCCGCTCCGCAGAACGAGAGATATTCCAGCATTTTTTCAAGATCGCTTCTGCTGTATCTCTGAAAATGTTCGCAGAACCCGAGTGGAAACCGTTTTCCTGCGGACTTCTCTTTCCGCTGGAAGGTTCTGATGACGGCCATCCGTTCCCGGTAGGCACGAGTTTTGCCTTCTTCTGTGATGATGCAGCGGAGGGTGTAGACATCCTGAAGTTCCGGCCGCTTCAACGGAAAACACTTCTTCTCTCCGGGGCCGAGAACAAGATGCATTTTTCCGGACCCCGTCTCTTTTCCCGCACTGTTTGTGAGGCTGTAGGCGAGCGAAAGTTCTGCTCGTTTTCCGCCGTGGTTTTTGACTTCCAGTTCCGGAATTGTTTTCCGGTTCAGGTCCAGAACCGGAATCCGATGCCCTGTTTTCAGTCCGGGCATGACTCCGTGTTCAAAAAAGTTGAGGGAATGAAGATTCAGCGTTGATTTTTCTCCTTGTATTTCCAGCATCATGACTCGGAGCGGCTGTTCCGGGATTGCCTGTTCCGCTTTTCTATTCCGGATGCCGGGATATGCCTGCGCGGAATCAATGATGGCCGAAATGCGGATACGTCCGTTCTCTCTGGAGGACTCTTTCAGGAGGAATCGGAAAGAACGTCCGTTCCGGTCATGGATCACTGCGGAAAACGCAGGCACTTTGCTATAAGGAGTAATTCCACTGATGTCCAATCCTATTTCCCCTTTATGAAACTGTGGCAGAAATATCCCGCATGAAGGGAAGCGGATTTGTTCCTTTTTCTGGGATTTCAGCTGGATTTTCCCGTTGCGGACGTGCGTGATCGTTTCCAGCGGGTCGGAAAAATCGACCAGGGGCTGCCCCTGGCAGAAGAGCGTGAAGGTCAGAAGAAGAGTAAGCAGAATGTTCTGTCTGCACATGATGACGTGTGTCTCCTTGAAAATTAGAATGGATTGATCTTATCCAGACTTTCTGAAACCAGAAAGAGCAGGCGGGTGGGCCAGGGATAGAGCTGACTCCGGTTCAGCGCACTGACATGGCCGTCGAGAAATGCGATGCTGGCACAGTTCATGTGCCCGAGAAAAATACCGGCGGTTCCGCTTTCCGCAAAGTTGGAAAGTTCAAACTGATAACATCCGATTCCCTGGTATGTGCTGGCTTTGGAAAAAACGGTATCGGCAAGAACCGCCAGCTTGCCGGGTTGTTTTACCTGTTTTGTCGTGAATCCCCAGCAGACATCCGGGAGATTGAAGTAGAAATTGTTTCCGAAATAGGGTTCTCTTCCCGCTGCGTTTCTGTAATTGCCCATGCCGTAGCAATAACGGTAGATTTCCGATTTTATATCGGTTCCTGTATAGGGCTTTGTGCTCGGACAGATGGCGTTTTTCCGGTCCAGATATTTGTCCTGCATGATTTTGACCCAGGAAGCTCCCTTTTTTTTGTCAAACAGAATAATCTGTCCATCGTTGTCGGCATCATAGAAGAGACAGCTCTGCATGGTTTGTCTCAATCCGGAAAGGCACTGTATTCCCACCCCCTTCTGACGGGCTTTATTCAGTGCCGGAAGCAGAAGTGCCGCAAGAATTGCAATAATTGCAATAACGACAAGAAGTTCTATTAATGTAAAATGACTGCCGGTGATTCCGCGCTGCTTCTCCTGCCTTTTGCGCTCTGAGATTGTTTTTGATGTGATCTGCATAATGTTCCTCCTGTTGGAAATTTGAAAAGCAAATGGGTTAGATTCCGCATGTTTTGCCGGATGTTGTTTCTGAATCTGGCTTTGGCTGCGCATCTTTGATTTCGGATGGGAAAAGATAACGGGCCGGAGCTGTTTTATTTTCCGTCTTTCCGGTCAGGATATCCAGTACGGCTTCTCCCATTTTTTCGAACGCCTGAACAACGGTGCCGACCGGATAGTAAAGTTGACGCGCCAGAGTATTGCCGAATCCGAAGATCCGGCAGGAATCGGGGATCCGGATTCCGAATCGCAGAGCGGTAATCAGAACCTGGGCGGCGCGGTTGTCGTCGAAACAGATGAATGCCGTCGGGCGTTCTTCTTCCGTGAGGTGGAACCAGGATTCCAGATCCGCAAAATGTTCCACGGGATCATGATGAGCGGAGATCCAGTGAGAATTGAGTTTCAGTCCGAATTCCTGGAGGCCGGCGGCGACGCCGTTGCAGCGTTCGACACTGTAACGGATATCATCTTCCGGCTTGACGACTGCAATTCGGCGATGTCCTTCCGCGAAGAGTTTCCGGACGATTTCTCTTGTGGCCGCCTGGTCGTCGGAATAGACCAGCGGAAAATCATTCCGGCAACTGTCCTCGATATAGCAGAGAGCGATGTCGCGTGCTTTGCAGAAGTTTCCAATTTCCTCCTGAAGAAGCGGTGAAAAGGCAAAACAGGCGGCATAGCGGATATTGTACTTGATAAGTTCCTGCTGAACAAGTTCCAGATTGGACAGATTGCAGATTCGGACATTATATCCATGCTGTGCCGTTGCATTCAGAAGTCCGAGCAGGATTTCATTTGCCGCTGCGCCCCGGACTGCACTGTGACTGAATTCCAGCAGCAATGCAATTGTTTTGGAAAGTCCGGTCCGGATTTCCGCTGCAGCCTCGTTCCGGCTGTAACCGGATTCGATGACCGCTTGAAGAATTTTTGCCCGTGTTTCCGGTCGCAGAGCTTTTGCATGAGCGTGGTTGTTCAAGACCTGAGAGACCGCCGCTGTGCTGACTCCAGCTTTTTTTGCAATATCTGCAAGCGTTATGCGCATGAAGAGGTCCTTTCCTTTTTCCGGTGGTTCGGCAGATAAGCGCCGATCTTGAGCAGAGCATCCTGAAGTTCCGATACCGGCAGTTCGCGGGGAGAAATCTTCCGTTCCGCAGCAAGCGCCGCCGCCATTCCTGCCGCCTGACCGGTGATGAAGCAGCCCGCCTGAACACGGAGAGACCCATGCATTCCGCGATCCGTACTGACACAGCGTCCGGCGGAAAGAACATTGTCCACTTTTTGCGGAAGCAGGATCCGATAGGGAATTCCATAACTTTCCCCGGGCGTTCGATAGTGATAATGTTCGAAGAGAGAGGTTCCGGGATCCGGCTCCGAATCCGCCGGCGGACGGGTCCCGTGCAGATCAATCGGATAAGCGTAACGTCCGATCTCATCCTCGAAAACGGCCCGGCGGACAAAATCTTCCACTCCGAGCACATAGTCTCCGAGAATCCTGCGGGATTCCCGGATTCCGAGGGTCAGAGAGGTCCAGAGCATGTGCGCGTTTTCACATCCTGGGACATAGTTCCGATAGTATCGTTCGTATTCCAGAGCAAGTTTTCTTCCCTGGATCATGCCGCGGGTGACGGTGCGTTCGTCCCGTGCATCGATTCCGTAGACATGGCCGACATTCCCCCAGCCGGAATCCGCCACCGTGTGAAGGATTCCGGGCAATCCCGTATCGCGTTCGGAAAAGACTCCATCGTGATAGGCCTGCTTCAATGCTTTTCCATCGGTCCAGATCTCCTTGCGTGACCAGTCGATTCCGGACCAGAGGGAGCAGAGTGTCGCCGCCTGAGCCAATCCCTCCTCATCGCCGAATTCCACGGGAGCTCCCGCCATGGCGGCAAGATCTCCATCGCCGGTGGCATCGATAAACACTCCGGCTTTGATTGCGAAAACTCCGCTTTTTGCCGCACAGATGGCATGTGTGACCCGGTTCCCTTCCATCTGCAAATCAATCAGAGAGGTATGGAATGTGAAATCCATGCCGGATTCTGCCGCCATTTCATCGTACACCCGTTTCAGGGATTCCGGATTGTAAATGAATCCGCCGATCTCAGAAGGATGACTGCCGTAACGCATCTCCGGCCCCGCTCCCCCTGAACGGAAAAGACGATCATAAACTTCTCTGCCGAATCCTCCGGCAAGAAAATGAATTCCATCGGTGGGCCGGCAGATGAATGGAATTCCAGCCGAGGTTCCCATGCCGCCGAAACCTCCAAGAGTTTCAACAAGAAATACTTTTGCTCCGGCTCGCGCCGCTGTGACGGCGGCGGCCATACCAGCCGGACCGCCGCCCGCGACAAAAACATCCACAGAATCGCGAATCGGAAGTTGTCGGGTGTAGTCAAGTTTTTCCTGCATAGTCATAAGCCTCTGGCGTTTTTTTGAGTTAGTAAATCGTTTTATTAAAATTTAATTATACAATAAAATCTTAAAAAGTCAAGAGGGTATATCGTTTTTTTCTTTGTCGGGCGAAGAAAAAGGCAACTATCAGAGAGGTGTTTTTCCTATTCCGGACCGGTGCGCTGTCTGGAAGGAAGTCCGTTTCCCGCAAAAAACAGCCAGTAACAGTTCCGAAAGAGTTCTTTGTAAAAAATCGAAAAAAATCTATTTTCAATGCAACTTTTTTTCCTTTGAAACGTTTTTATAGTGAAAATTTTCTTCCGGACAGAAAATACTCTGTCATGGGGAGGAAAATGAAAATTTTCAAAGGGAAAACGTCTCTGCCAATGGTACAACTCCTTTTCTTGAAAAGAAAATTATCACTTGTTTTTCTTTTAAGAACAGGATATGTTACCGCCGCAGTCGCTGTGTGGAAAAGAAACTCATAACACGAAAAAGGAGGACCCTATGGCTTGGACACAAGCAGAAATCGAAACATGTATCGAAAACTGCAAGAAGAAAGCTGCTGTTGATGCGGATTTCCGTAAGAAACTGCTCGCAGATCCCGTCGCTGCAGTAAAAGAGATCTCCGGCAAGGAGGTGCCGGCAGGATTCAAAATTAAAGTTCTCGAAAATGATCCGAGCTACGATGCAACCTTCGTTCTTCCGCCGCTCGTTTCGGGAAATATTTCCGACAGCGAACTGGATGATGTTACCGCCGGAATCTGCGGTTTGCTGAGTTGCGGAATGAAGGCCTGCGCCACAGAGGGAAATGGATCAAAATAATTACAGAAACATCCGGTTTCGCAGAGACCCTGTTTCTGTGTTACGGAATAACTCAAACATAGCAATCTGAAATCACTTAAATCAAGGAGTTCGAATTATGACCTGGACACAGACAGAAATTGAAGCATGCATCGTCAACTGCAAGAAAAAAGCCGCCGTCGATGCTGATTTCCGTAAAAAACTGCTGGCGGATCCCGCTGCGGCAGTAAAAGAAATTTCTGGCAAGGAGATTCCAGCAGGATTCAAGATCAAAATCCTCGAAAACGATCCGGGCTATGATGCCACTTTCGTTCTCCCTCCGCTCGTTTCGGGAAATCTCTCCGATAAAGAACTCGATGAAGTGGCAGCCGGCATCTGCGGTTTGCAGACCTGCGCCATGGATGCGTGCGGCGTCGCCGGGAACGGATCAAAATAAATCCGTCGGAAAAACCTGTACCCGGAAAAATCAAATCAGGAGAAAAGAACCATGGCTTGGACTCAACAGGAAATCAATGAGTGCATCGCAGCCTGCAAACAAAAGGCTGCAACAGATGCTCAGTTTCGTCAGAAACTGCTGAAGGATCCGGGAGAGGCAATCCGGGAAATTTCCGGCAAGGAAATCCCGGCAGGATTCCGGATTAAAGTGCTGGAAAGCGATCCGAATTATGATGCGACATTCGTGCTGCCTCCTCCGATCTCCGGCAATCTTTCTGACAAGGATCTGGATGGTGTAACTGGCGGCAGTCTCGTCTGCCCGGTCGAGGTCTGTGCTGCAAACGCCTGCGGTTGGGATAAGTAATTGCAATGCCGGAGGGACTTCCGCGATGATGTGGTCAAGATATAATCGGGTATTCCATTCGCAAAAACGGGGATGGCTCCTCTACAACGCCCTCTCCAACACGTTTCTTGCGCTGCCGGATTCGTTCGGCAAAACGTTCGAAGCTCTGCGCGCCGGGGAGGAGTTCCTCTGTGAGGATCCCGGTATGACATTGCAGCTGATTGCGGCAAAAGCGCTTGTCGATCCCGGCGAAGATGATCGGCTGCGCGATGTGCTCCGAATGAAACGGCGTATGGCGGATTTCAGCGAACGCATTTTGCTGCTGACCATTGCTCCGACCCGGAACTGCAACTTCGCATGTCCTTACTGCTTCGAGGAAAACCGCGCAGGGATCAACATGAGCCGCGAAACGGAAGAGGAGCTGGTTCGCTTTGCCGAACGCTTCCAGCCGGGACAGCTGTTCGGCGTGACCTGGTTCGGAGGAGAACCCCTGCTGCGCTTTGAACAGATCCGGCGCCTCTCTGAACGCTTCCAGTCCATGGATTTCAAACACTACCGGGCCTCCCTGATCACCAACGGATATCTGCTGGATGCGGACAAGGCGGCACGGCTGGATGAACTGGCGATCCAGGAGGTGCAGATCACTCTTGACGGTCCTGAAGAAGTCCACGACCGCCGCAGAACCCTTGTCTCCGGGGGGCCGACCTTCCGGAAGATTCTGGGAAATATTGATACTCTGTTTGCCTCCGCATGGACGGGACATCTGCAGCTCAGGGTCAATGTGGACCGGACCAATGCGGAAGATTACCATCGGATCTACGAATTTCTGTACAGCAGATATCCGGAAAAGAGGGATCGTCTGCATGTCTATCCGGGAATTGTGCATGCGATGGGCAAGGAGAATCCGGATACCGTCTGTCTTTTCAATGTTGACGAGGCCGCGGATTTCCAGATCGAACAGTTCCGCCGGTATGGGGTGCGGAACCAGACGTTCTATCCTCTCCGTAAATTGTTCAACTGCATCGCGGCAAGACGGAACGGATATGTCGTCGGCCCGGGAGGAGAACTTTACAAGTGCTGGAACGACATCGGAATCGAAAAGCGAATCGTTGGCTATGTGGATCCCCGGAAAATGTGGAACAACGAATTGCTCGCAGAGTGGCTGGAAGGACAGAATGCTCTGAATGATCCGGAGTGTCTTGCATGTGGGCTGATGCCGATCTGTGACGGAGGCTGTCCGGCTCAGCGCCGGGAAAAGGCTCCTCACTGTTCCCGTTACCGGAATCGCCTGCCGGAACTGCTGGAGGCTCATTATGACTCTGTGCGGAATGAAAAAAATTGAAATCGAGCCGCTTCATCTTTTCAATCTGAAGCACCATCGGTCATTTTTCACGGCGCGTCAGCAGGCGCTGTTCGGCGATTCCATGCCGGGCGGAAAGCATCTGTTTTTCGGCGCGCGCTGCGGGGAGGGGGCCGCTGGAGTGATCTGGGGGGGGCCGGACAGGGATCCGACGGGGATGTTTCTGTTTCATCTCTATGTGGCGGAGGAGTTCCGGCGCTGCGGAATTGGACGGATTTTGCTGGAAAAACTCTGTGCAGCTGCGTCGGAGGAGGGGTTCCGGAAAGTTTATGTGCGTTTCCGTCGCAGGAACAGTCAGGAAAGCGCGTTGTGGTGCCTGCTGAAGGGTTTTCCCGGTCCCTGTGTCCGACTGGAGACGGTTTTCCGGCTGGAGCTTCCCTCGGGAGCCGAACGGGAGCTGCGGGTGCGGACCCGGACCGGCCGCTGGCAGATACTGCCGCTGGAAACGGTTGTCGCAGGGCTCGGAGAGGAAAAACGGATGGAAATGGTGGAACGGGAACGCCGTTTCCTGAAAGGACTCGAACATCTGTCGCTGACGGATCCGGCGGAATGGAGAAAATTTCTCCGTGGAGATGTCTTTCTTGCGCCGTTTGGCGGCGAGTCCGGACTGCCCCGGTTCGGACGGGCATGCGTGGAACGGGAATCGGGCCGTCTCGCCGGATGGATTTCCGGAGAGATCAAAGAGGGGGAACTGCATGTGCGCCGCGCTTTTGTCGAACCGGAGTTCCGGGGCGCGGAAGTCATGGCGCTGTTGGCAGAAGAAGTCTATGCGTGGATGCACCGGACCGGCGGAACGGCCCGGTGGGAAGTGAAATATTGGAATCAGGTGTTTCAGCGGGGATGTCTCCGCTACGCCCGACGGTTGAAAATAGGCGAATCCATCGAGGATTGCGTCAAAATAATCCCTGCAGGAACAGGAGAGGAAAAATGAACAAAATCGAAGAAAATCTGGTAAAATGGAAAGAGATTGAAGCAAAGGTTATTGCGCGCGCTCTGACGGATGAGGCCTTCCGCACACGTCTGGAACAGGATCCCCGTGAAACCATCGAAACCGAGCTCCAGTGCAAAATCAGCGGCGATGTGACATTCAAAGTCCGCGAAGAAGAAAATCCCGGAGAAATGACGATCCTTCTGCCGAAACTCCCCAAAAAAGAGACGGGGGAACAGCTTTCCGATCGCGAAATCGACGATATCGTTGCGGCTGGAAATATCGGAATTTCGGTCGGTATTGTCACCACGGATATCGTCCTGGTCAAGGGAATCGTCTGAGGCCCCGAAGGAGAACTTGATTGAACTTCCCCGATTACAAGCGTTTTTTGGAATTCTACATGGGCGACGGCTCCTTCCGAGAGCGTTTTGATCGTGCTCCTGCCGCCGCTCTGCAGGATGCGGATCTGCATCCGGAGATGCCCCTGGAGTTCCTGCAGGCGGTGGCCGCCGGCTGCCGCAGCCGTGATTTCCGGCAGGTGACGGAGCATTTTCCTGAGGTGCTGGCAGTTCTGCGTCATTTTGCGGAAGAGCAGGAGGAGTGCAATCCGTTCACCGTGCGCTGTCGGAAAGAGTGTTCTTCCCCCAATGCGCGTTTTGAAGCATGGCGGGAACGGAAACGGCAGGGGAACCGGGCAGTTCTCCAGCCGCTGTATTTTGACCGGGCGTTTAATATCGCGGCGGCTTTCGAGCTTGGAGTCGGATGTTCCGGACAGTGCCGGTTCTGCTGTTTTGACGCGCCGCCTCTGCGCGAGAATTTCCGGTACACTCCGGAAAATCGTGCATTATGGCGGGATATCCTCTCCCTTTTCCGGGATCGTTTTGGCGGTCGGGCTGGAGCGGCGGCTCTCTACTGGGCTACCGATCCTTTTGACAATCCGGATCTGGAACTGTTTTATGCGGATTTTTATGAAACGAATCAGGTCTGGCCGCCGATCACCTCGCGCTGGCCGCTTCGAGATCCCGCTCGAACTCGCCGTTTTGCGGAAGAAGGAAGGAAACATGGACAGCCATGCTGCCGTTTTTCCATCACGCAACGCGGAGAGCTGCGGAGATTCTTCCAGGAGTTTTCCGCAGCGGAAACGATGGATTGGAGTCTTGTTCTGAACAATCCGGAATCGCTGAACTGCTATTCAATCAGCGGACGCGCACGGGAAAGGGATCCCGAAACGCCGGAAAAGTATCAGGAGGGAACGACAAGCTGCTGTCTTTCCGGATTTCTGGTGAATCTCTGCCGCAGAACGGTTGCGCTGGTATCGCCCTGTGAACCGGGGGAGGCGGATCCGTTTGGATATCATCAGTGGGATGCGGCGGAGTTCCGCGATGCGGGGGAACTGGAGCAGGTGCTTGAAAAAATGCAGAAGGAGTTCTTTCTCCAGGGACCGGAGGAACTGGCACGTCTGCGACTTTCTCCGGAATGGAACTTTACGATTTCGGGGGGAAGGGCGGAATTTGTCTCCCGCTATCTGGTACGCCGTTTTGAGGTGTCGCCGTCGGAACAGAATCTGCTGGAAAAGTTGAAAGCCGGAATTTCCCGGCAGGAATTTGAACAGGAGTTCGGCGGAATGCTTTCGCTGTTCGGGAACGTGCATGCACTGCTCGACTCCCTGTGGAAATTCGGAATGTTGTCGGAGGAGGAAGCATGTTGAATCCCGTTGATATCACGCTGGTGAATATGCCGTTTGCGATGCCCCTGGTGGCTCCGCTGGGAATGAATGTGCTGTGCGGAGCGCTGCGCAAAGCCGGATTGAGGGTCCGCTGCCGTTTTGCCAATGTTGATTTTGCGGAACGGGTTCCGGAGGAGCTGTATGACTATCCGGCATCGAACGGATTGAATGTGGATGTGATGCTTGGAGACTGGCTGTTTTCGGAATCGCTGTTCGGGGCGGATCCGGAACGGGACCGTCGCTTTCTGGAGATGTTGAAGGAGGAAAACGAGCATGACCGGCTGGTCTGGAACCGTCGTTACCGGTCGCTGGACGATCTTCTGCGCGATCTGCCGCTGCTGAAACGCGAAGCGGTCCGCTGCGTGGAGAAAACCGCGGCAGAACTGGCGGATGGTTCCACCCGGATTGTCGGGTGTTCAAGTACTTTTTTCCAGCGTCTGGCCTCTCTGGCTCTTCTGAAGCGGGTTCGGGAGCTGAATCCGGAAGTCGTGACCTTTCTGGGCGGATCCGATTGCGAAAGCGAAGCCGGGATGGAGGCGGTTCTCCGGTTTCCGTTTCTCGACTATGTGTTCTGCGGAGAAGGGGATCTGACCGTGCCGGAAATGGCTCTCCGGATTGTGCGGAACGAGCGTTCCGCCGCCCTGCCGTTCGGTGTGTTCGACCGGGCAAAGGCGGAACGGGGAATCCCGGAAGTTGCATGTGTCCCGGGGGAACTGATCGCGGAACCCGACCCCGCGGACTATTATGAACGAATGAACGGGAGCCGTTTGAACCGGGCATCGGTCCGGAAATATTTTCTGGAGAGTTCGCGCGGCTGCTGGAAGGGGCAGAAGCAGCACTGCAGTTTCTGCGGACTGAACGGAGGACGAATCGCCTACCGGCGCAAAGATCCCGAGCGTGTTCTGGCGGAACTGCGCCGAGGTTACCGGGAATTCGGCTGCCGGCTTTTCCTGACTTCCGATACCGTGCTGGATCTGAACCGGATGCGCGCTCCGCTCCGCACCTTCGGAGAGGAAACGCCCGATACGGTCATCAGCTTTGAAACGGTTTCAACCCTGACCGAAGAGCAGGTGCGGTTTCTTGCCGACAGCGGTGTGATGGTTATTCAGAGCGGAATCGAAACGCTTCATCCGAATCATATCCGCCTTCTGAACAAAGGCAACGATACGCTGTCAAGCATTGCACTCCTGAAATTCACACTGGAGAACCGCATTCAAGTTCTCTGGAACATGCTCAGCGGCATACCGGGCGATTCTCCCGAAGAATATCGCTGGGTGAAGGAACTGGTTCCGAAAATCATTCATCTGCCGGGACCGAACTGGGGGGCGATCCGCTTCGACCGCTTCAGTTTGTACTGGAAGGAACCGGAACGTTTCAATCTCCGTCTGGAACCGATGAAAGGATATCGCATTCTTATGCCGGAAGGTTCGGTTTCACTGGATCGCTGGGCGCTCTTCTACGACAATCGGAACCCCGGAGCCTGCACGCCGCAGAAGGAGATCGCCGATGTGCGCAAAACAGTCGATGAATGGTATCATGATTCTCATCCGGCGAAATATCATCTGGAATTTGCCGAACCGGATCTTCTCCGTGATACCCGTCCCTGCGCGGCGGTTCCCGAATACCGGCTCAGCCGGGCGGAACAGGCGATCCTCCAGGCGGCACGCTCTCCGGCAGATCGGACCGCTGTGGAAGCTGCGACTGGAAATTCTATGAAAATCATTGAAAAATTGAAGGAATACGGTTATCTTATTGAAGTGGAAAATCGACTTCTGGCGCTTCCGCTGATTCCTCCTTCCGCGGAACGGATCGCGAAAAGCAGACTGCGCTACCGGAGTCTTTTCCGGGGACATACACCACCTGCCGCGGCCGTGCCGGAGGATACTCCGCTGATCAGGGTCGGCTCTTAAACAGGATATAGAATGAACAGAAATCTTTTCCGGAAAAATGCAATGCTCAAAGCGGCATCGCCATTTGAGTTGAATCGTCAGCTTTCGATTTTCAACGGGCGCGAAGCGCTGGCACTTCTGGTGCTGGGAATCACGGTGATTGCTCTGCTGGCATGGGGAATTCTCGGCGTGATTTACGAACGGGTCAGCGGAAGCGGCATTGTGATGCTGCAAAGTCAGTTCGATACAATTCAGGCGCCCGCCGGAGGAGTGCTGATCTCCTTTGACATTGAAACGGGAGATTTTGTCAAGCGCGGGCAGATGGTCGGACGGCTCTATTCGTTTGCCGATCTGGAAAATCTGAGGGAGAACTTTCAGAAATTGAAAATGCTCCAGAGCAATCTGGAGGAGGTGCGCCGTCATACCGAAGGTCTCCAGAAAGGAAACCGGACCCATATCCGGAACATGACCGGAGTGCTGGATGAAACAGTCAAACGGCTCGACAAGGAACTGGAATGGCTCGGGGAGTTCGTGAAAAAGGGGAAAGCCCTTGCCGAACGCGGCGCAATCTCGCAGAAACAGTGGCACGAGTATCAGGAACAGTATCATACCAAGCTCAAAAACCGTTCGGATTACCTGCTCAAAAAACTGGAGGAAAGCAATTCGTTTTCCGAGACGGAATTCACTCTTGCCAAAGAGGTTATGTCGATGGAGGCCGAAGTGAAGTCGGCTTTGTTCGAAGTCGAGCAGCTCCGCAACAAACTGGAATACAATACACGGATCGTGAGCACCCATTCCGGAACCGTGACCAGCGTTAACTATACGCCGGGCTCCATTGTGACGGCGGAAGCGACGCTCGCCAGCCTGATCGACCTCGATGACGAAACCGATGAAACCTGGGAACTTTATGCCTATTTTTCCGTTGCCGACAGTAAAAAGATCCGTCCCGGAATGAGCGCGATCATAACACCTTCCTCGGTCAAAGCCGAACGCGACGGTTCCATTCGCGGCACCGTCACCCATGTCGGCACTTACATCCTTCCGGTGGAATCCATTGACCGCACATTTCGCAATGCTGCGTTTGCCCAGTATCTGCTCAAGGAATGTGCGAATATGCCGGTCGAGGTCCGCATTCTGATGTCCCGGGATCGGAACTCCCCGAACGGTTTCCGCTGGACCTCCGGTTCTGGACCGGATATCAGAATCACTGCGGGAACTCTCTGTTCCGCCAGTGTGGTCGTGGAGAAGGATCCGCCGCTTGAATTGGTTTTTTCCGGACTGCGCAAATTCATGTTCGGCAGGGGCGTCATGGAAGAGTTCCAGTTGAAAAATGCCCGGACCGGCGCAGGAGGATCCGCCGAATGATCTTCCGGAAGAAGCGGGTTGACTGCCCGATGGTTCTGCAGATGGAGGCCGCTGAATGCGGCGCCGCTGCGCTGTCAATGGTGATGTCGTACCACGGAGTGATTGTTCCGCTGGAACGTCTCCGTGATGAATGCGGCGTTTCCCGCGACGGCAGCAAGGCGTCCAGTCTGCTCAAAGTCGCCCGCAGCTACCATTTCAAAGCGCAGGGGTATCGGGAGGAGGAACTCGATGCGCTGAATCATCACGCTCTGCCCATGATCCTGTTCTGGAATTTCAATCATTTTGTGGTTTACACGGGGCGCAAAGGCAGAAAGTTCTGCATCAATGATCCGGCGCTCGGGCCCCGGCTGGTGGATGCCAGGGAAATGGATGAATCTTTCAGCGGTGTGCTGCTGGAATTTTCGCCGGGGGAAGAGTTCCGGCGTCTCGGACGGAACACCTCGCTTGCCGGCGCGCTCTGGAACCGTCTTGCCGGATGCCGCGGACTCTTTTTCCTTCTGCTGCTGACGGGGCTTCTGCTTGTTCCGGGAAATCTGCTGACCCCGAACCTGTCAAAGATTTTCATCGACAACTTTATGATCGACAAGTTTTACAACTGGGGAACCCCGCTGATCTCTCTGGCTCTGCTGACTCTGCTGGTGACGCTCTTCCTGACCTGGATTCAGTGCAACGGACTGGTCCGGCTGAACTTGAAAGTGGCTCTGACGGGATCTGCGGCATTCCTGTTCCGGGTTCTGCATCTGCCGGTCAGCTTTTTCTCCAGCCGCCAGAGCGGAGAGCTGGCGACCCGTGTTCAACTGAACGACCGTGTCGCGGCATTCCTTTCCGAACAGCTTGCCGCCAATCTGCTCAGCCTGATCACGCTTTTGTTCTATGCTGTGGTCATGTTCTGCTATGACGCCGTTCTCGGAACTCTGGCTGCCGTGATGGGCGCCATGATTCTGCTGCTGCTTCAGCGGAAACTGAAATCCCGGAAACTTCTCGGACAGAGCATCCAGCTGGATACCGGAATGCTCTACGGCACGACTACTTCCGGAGTGATGCTCATTGAAACACTGAAGGCCTCGGGCGGCGAAAATGATTTCTTTTCCACCTGGAGCGGATTCCAGGCAAGAAGTCTGCTCGGACGGCAGAAACTGGAGGTTTCCACCGTCCAGCTCGGCACCTTGCCGAACAGTATTCAAAAGCTCACGGTGGCTCTGGTTACCGGGCTGGGGGCTTTGCGGATTCTGGCGGGCAGTATGACCGGGGGAGCGTATCTGGTCTTTCAGTTGATTCTCGGCTACTTCTTTGCTCCCCTTGAGCAGCTTGTGAACATTGGCAATTCCCTTCAGGAGATCGACGCAGGACTGAAACGCCTTGATGATGTCATGTCCTGCCGCGAAGACCCTTATACGCTTCAGGAGCGTTCCGCCCGGACAGCGGAATGCAAACCGAAACTGGAGGGACGTCTGGAACTGCGCAGCATCACGTTCGGGTACAATCCGACGGCGGAACCGATTCTGCGCAACTTTAGTCTGACGGTGAACCCGGGAGAGCGGATTGCACTTGTCGGCGCCTCCGGTTCCGGCAAATCCACGGTGGCAAAGCTGATCGCGGGACTCTATCAGCCCTGGAGCGGAGAAATCCGATTCGACGGCAAACCGCGCGAATTCTACTCCCATACCGAACTTTTCAACTCCTTTGCGATGGTCGATCAGGATATTTTCCTCTTCCGCGGCACCATCTGCGACAATCTGACCATGTTCAACCGTTCTGTCCCGATGGCCGACATCGAACAGGCTGCACGCGATGCCTGCATCCACAATCAGATCGCCGCACGCAGTTTCGGCTACTTTTCGGAAGCCGGCGAGAGCGGCAGCAATTTCAGTGGTGGAGAACGCCAGCGGCTCGAAATCGCACGGGCGCTTGTCTCGAATCCCACAATCCTTCTTCTGGACGAGGCAACCAGCGCCCTTGATCCTGAAACCGAACTGCAAATCGACCGCAATCTCCGCCGTCGCGGATGCAGCTGCATTATCATAGCTCACCGACTCAGCACGATCCGGGATGCCGACCGGATTGTGGTGCTCGAACACGGCGAGATCGTCGAATCCGGAACCCACGAGGAACTGCTGGCAAAGGGTGGCTTTTATGCTCGCCTCCTCGCAACTATCTGAGATACAATAAGATGAGAATAGACCGCATCGAACAACTTCTGAAAGCCATTGCACTGGAAGATCTGGCCTTTTCCGGTCGCTACATCCCGCTGGACAACCCCGATATGTGCTGGGTTGTCCTTTCCGGCGCTCTGGATCTCTTTTCGGCGCATGTGGATCCGGATGGTTCCTGCGGAGCCAAACTGCCGCTTGGTTCGGGAGATTGTCCCATGCACAGTGTGATCCCCGGTACCGCATCCGCTCCGGAGGGGGAGGGCAGACGAATTCTTCTTGCGATGCCGCTGCCCGGTACCCGCGTTCTGAAAATCCCCTCTACCGCGCTGGAAGCTCTTTGCCGCAGGGAGGGGGAACTGGCGGAGTTCCGGATTGCCGGTCTTGCTCTCTGGCTCGAAAGTCTCGGGGAAACGATCGGGGACAGGACGGGAATCGAGGAGCAGGCGGAAGCATTTCGGCGTGCTCTTCCGGACCGCTGTGTACAGGATGCCCGCCGGAAACTGAAGAGGGAAGAAGAGCACCTCCATGCAAAATTCCGTGAAAAAGAGGAGAACCTTCGAAACGCTCTGAGCTGGATCAGCAATGCGCTGCGCCCGAAGGAGCGCTTCCATCTGCCGCCGCAGACGGGGAATGCCCTTTTTGATGCGTGTGCCGCTGTCGGATACCGAATGGGACTGGAGCTGCGGTTTCCTGGAAAACAGTTCTTCTCTGCGGATGACTCGCCGGAAGATCGAATTCTCCGGATCTGCGACTGCAATCAGATCCGATGCCGGAAAATTGAGCTTTCCCATGGCTGGGAAGGGCAGGATTTCACACCCTTTGTCTCGTTCCGGAGCGAGTCCGGCGATCCGGTTGCCCTGCTTGGCCGAAGTGGAGACGACGTGCGCATTTTCGATCCGGCGGAAGCGCGAATCCGCCGGTTCACCCGGCAGGATGGCGAAACTCTGTCGAAAGAGGGATGGTGTTTCTATACTCCCTTTGCCCAGGGGCGGATTACGGCTGGAAAACTTCTGGCATTGATGTTTCGGGGTGCACGCGGGGATTTGTCCACGCTGCTTCGTCTGATGCTGATCGGTGCCTTTCTGAGTATGGCGGTACCGATCATCAACGGTGTGATTTTCGGAACCGTAATTCCGACAGCGGACCGGGTGCTGCTCATGCAGCTTTTCGGAATTTCCCTGCTGTTTGCTGTAACGCAGGGGATCTTCGAGTATGTGGAATCCATTGCCATTCTGAGGATTCATGTACGTGCGGAAAATACGCTTCAGGCGGCGGTGTGGGATCGTCTCCTGAACCTGCCGGTTCGTTTCTTCCGGATGTTCAGTGTAGGAGATCTTTCCATTCGCAGTCTGGGAATCATGCAGATCGGCGAGATTTTATCGGTATCCACCATCAAGTCGGTCGTCGCCGGATTTTTCTGTTTTCCCTCCCTGATTCTGATGCTCTACTACGATCTGCTTCTTGGAGTGATCTCTCTGCTGATTCTGCTGGCGGTGCTGGGGATTTTTGCCGTGGTGGCCGTGCTGATGGTACATCGTCATGTGCGAATTCTTGCCGCGGAAGGCGAGTTGAACGGAGAACTGGTGCAGTTTTTCAACGGGATCTCCAAAATTCGCACTGCGGGAGCGGAGAATGCGGTATTTGCGCATTGGGCAAAGAACTTCAGCGCGAAAAAACAGATTTACCGATCTTTTGCGAACTGCCGCAGTTTTGCGACGATTGTAAATGCGGTTATTCCGGTTCTGACCATCGGTACGGTGATTTCGATAGTCACCTGGCAGTATTTTCACGCAAAAGATGCGGCGGAACTGATGAATTCCGCCGACTTTGTCAGTTTTGTCTCTGCGCTGGGGATCGTCAGCACAGCGGTGGGACAGATGATTATGGCATTGCTTTCCGCGGTCAGTGCGATTCCGGTCTATCGGCGTCTGCGGCCGATTCTGGACGCGGAACCGGAAAATAACGTTGCCAAACCGCCGCCGGGAAAACTTTCCGGAGCGATTGATGTCCGAAACATCTCATTCCGCTATGGACCGGACCAGCCGCAGATCCTCTCCGGGCTCTCCATGGAAGTTCATCCGGGAGAATTCGTTGCTGTTGTAGGGGAATCCGGTTCCGGCAAGTCTACTCTTCTGCGGCTGCTGCTCGGTTTTGAAACTCCTTCCGCCGGCAGTATTGCATACGACGGACAGGATGTCAGTCATGTGAATCTGCATTTGCTGCGTGCCCGGATCGGGGTTGTTCTTCAGGACAGCCGTCTGCTGCCGGATTCGGTCCTGCGCAACATCATCGGCAACTCCGGGAAGCTGACCATCGACGACGCTTGGGAGGCGGCGCGTCTTGCCGGCTGCGAACAGGATATCCGCGAAATGCCGATGGGAATGCATACCATGCTTTCCGCCGGCGGCGGTTCTGTCTCCGGCGGACAGCGGCAACGCATTCTGATCGCACGGGCTCTGGCGAAGAAGCCTGCCCTCCTGCTGATGGATGAGGCAACCAGCGCTCTCGACAACGAAACGCAGGCGGTGGTCAGCCGTGGAATCGCGGAACTCAAAGTTTCACGTCTGCTGATCGCTCACCGCCTCAGCACCGTTATGAATGCGGACCGGATCTATGTTCTGCACGAGGGGCGTATGGCCGAGTGCGGCGCCTATCAGCAACTGATGGAACAAAATGGAATCTTTGCGCGGCTTGCCCGGCGGCAGCTTGCGGAAAACGGAGAGGAATCCGAAAAATGAAGAAAAAATATGTATGGCTTTTTCTGCTGCTGACTCTTGCTGTGATTATAGTCGTCTTCCATTCGGAGATCGGCAGTTTTCTGCGGCACAATTTTACGGCGACTTTTGGCGAGCTTTTGTTCTCTGATCCGGTAAAACAGCGGACCGTTTATCTGAAAAAGCATCCGAAGATTCTGAATATCGCAGTTTTCGGTCCATGGAAATACTACGCCCGGAACGGATTTATGCTCGACAAGGCGATTCAGCTGGCTTTCGATGAAGTGAACGCCGCCGGGGGGGTGCTCGGACGAAGCCTTCAGCCGGTCTGGGTGGACAATGAAAATTACAGTACAATCGCTCAGGAAGACGCGGAAAAACTGGCTGCCGATCCCTCCATTTTCGCCGTGATCGGTCCGGTTACCTCAGGACGTGTCCTGCAATTTCATGCCATTTTCGGTGATGCGGGGATTCCGGAAGTAGCGCCTCTGGCTCAAAGTACCCGAATCAATCGGGAAAAAAACAATCCTCTGCTTTTTATGCCTATTGCCTCCGATCTGGATGAGAGCAGAGCTCTGGCGGAATGGGCGGAAAAGAACAACCGCAACGGATTCCTCATCCTGAACGATGACAGCCGTTTCCCGATGAGCTACGGAAGTTGCGTGGAACAAGCCTTTTATGACAGAAATCTTCAGGTTTACGGCAGGGTCCTTTTCGATCAGAACAGCAGCAGAAACTACATCCGCGATGAAGTCCTGAAATATCTGGAGTACTTCCCCGTGCAGAACATCATTTATCTGACCAAAACCGGCGATGCTTCCGATTATGTCGATCTTGCGGAACGGGTCTTCGCACGGCTGCCGGAAGGAACTCTCTACTTTAACGAATTTACATCGCTGAATCGTCTCCTGAAAGTTCACCGGAATCGGGACCGGATTTACATGCCGGCGGCAATCCCCTTGAAAAAAGAATTTTATCCAACATTGCGCAAGTTTTTGAAAATCAATGGATATGAACGAGATTTCCTGTCACTGATTGCCTATCGTTCCATCCATATTTTTGCCGATGCAGTCCGCCAGACCGGAGCGCTGCTTCCCATGAAAATCGCTGATACCATGCGCAAGGGGGTTATGAAAACTCCATTGGGGGATTTCCGATTTTCCCCCCATGGGTTTGAAGCGAATCCTCCCCTGGAAATTCTTTCTCTGGAGAAATTGGATGAACAGTGGAAGGCTGTCGAAGCAGAAGCTGTTTCATCCGGGAATGCATCCTCTTTCTGATTTTCTTTATGTAATTTTATGATAATCAAACAGATGCAACTTTTTTAATCTCACGGGTCTGTAATCAGGAATTCTTTGATATTCTTGCATAATTCTGTTGCAGATTCATTATATCTCCAGATTATAACAGGAGTAAAGAGTTATTTCGTTTCATCCCGGAGGAAGTGAATGGAATGAGAATATTCGTAATGTATTCTATTGCAAAGTGTTAATATGTTATTGCGTATGCTGGAAACTGTATTTGCAGGAAGGTACTGAATGTTCCCGCAGTTTTAAATTTTCCGATGGTTGAAGAAACGATGTAAGGGGTTGAATTACAATAAATTAAGTATTCTTATTTTAAAAAACGAAGAATATCTGTTTGCATCATTTCTCCGGCGGCTTGCAGATGATCCAGGGTCTCCCAGTCGAGTTTTTGAATTTCCGGAATTGTATCCGGATCTGCCGGAAGATTCGGCATTTCTGGAAGCGGTTCCTGAAAAGACTGCATCATCTTCTGGTCGAAGAGATCCATTTTTTTATTTTTCCAATCCATCTCTTTATCCCTCTTTATCTTAAAAGCGTTTCTGAGAGAAAAAAGTTGCATCGGATCTTGTATTTTTTCCAAAATTCACGAAAAAATGATTCTGCTCGTCTTTGAACATATTCTATGGCAATGCAGAAAATAGGATCGAGGAATATTTTTCCATCCGAACATATTTTTTTGACTATAAAAATAAAAAGTCCAGCCGATGGACTGGACTTTAGAAAAATTGAAATTGGTGGAGCAGAAGGGAGTTGAACCCTCGACCTATACGATGCGAACGTATCGCTCTAGCCAACTGAGCTACTGCCCCGTAATCAATCTGATAAAAAAGTAATATAGCCGGATTCTGAATAAATGCAAGCAGATTTCCTAAAAAAATTGCATCTTCTGTCTTTTATCCGGCTGCTTTATGAAAATTGATTTTCTTTGATCTCCATTAATCTGAGACAATGGTATTTTCCTTTGTCATCAGGCTTCCGGGGCAAAGGTGAGTGTAATTGCCCACTGAGTGATTGTGCCTGCAGGATATTTTACATCGTCCTGAGTCCATTTTGCCGGAGGCGACACATAGAAGGAAAAATCTTTACCGCCCCATGTGCGGGAATCCATATAACTGATCGATTCCTCCTTGTCGGCAGCAAGGGTAAAGACGCCCTTTCCAGTCGAAAGCGCAATGGATTTTCCCTGGAGCTGAAAGGCTTTGTTGCAGGATTCCGGCAGGACTTCGAAACGTTCCTGTCCCATTTTCGTAACGCACTTTACGCCGCGTCCGAAAAAGGCGGGCGGCATGGAAACAATAGTTTGAAAGAGATTGAAATTTGTCAGCAGGGGAACATTCAGCTTTGTCGTATTTCTGATCGTGATTTTGTTCGGGGTCAGCGTGATTTCCACTTTGTAATCGACGGCATCCTTCAGAACAGTATTTCCGAGTTTTGATTCGGTTGTCACCGTCATAGTCGTCCCGTCGCGTTTGCAGACGGCCTGACCGGTATAATCCCATCCCTGGAAGAAGCGCGCATCGTACTGTTTTGCATCTTTCGGCAAATGATATGCCCCATTCATCTGAATTTCTTTGCAGAGCAGCTGTCCTTTGTATTGCAGATTCTGGATCATTCCGTTTTTTGAGATCTGTGCACAGAACCCATCGCTGGTATAGTTTTCTGCGAAGAGTCCGGTTCCGGCGCTTAGAATCGCCGTGCAAAGGATTGTTTTCCATGCTTTCATTGATTTACCTCCATTTTTTCCGCTGTCAGGCCGACCAGTCCAACAACGGCGTCTCCTTTTGTTTTCAGTACAATATGTTTTACAGGATCGCCGGGGCGGGGGTTGTCCCAGGAAAAAAGGAAAACCCCAACCACGCCGCTCTGATTCATTCCACTCCAGCCGCAGATGGCACGAGTCAATTTTTTAGAAGGTCCCCACCAGTCGGTAATATTTTCTCCTTCCACGATCGGAATCGTGAGCTTTTTTCCAGACCCATATTGGACCTCGTATTCTCCGATTTGTCCCGCACCGGAATCCATCCATGCTCCGGAATGCAGAAACAGGAGCCGTTTTACCTGCTTTCCTACTTGAATTTTCCGACTTTCCGGTTGAAATGGAAGCGTTTTATTCCCTGATACCATCACACAGGAGCGCCCGGCGTTTTCTTTTGGATCCAGAATCCGGAACGGGACTCCGCCGAAGATTCGGCTGCCGACAGGAAATGGCGATAAATCATTGATGGATCCCTGATCGGTCCAACCGCCTTTCCCATCTTTAGCCGTTTCATCGGCAAACGCCATATTAGCGGCATCTTTCAGAGAAATGAACTCCGCTGAAGAACTCTTCAACCCTTTGATTTTCATATCATAACCGCGAAACGGCGAAGCGTTTTTCCTGGTAGCATCATCCAGCAGCGCTTTCAGAAAACCGCGAGTCAAAAGCGCTGCTCCGGAATCCATGCGGAAGGTCGAAGTCACTTCCGCCTGTGTCAGGAATATATCGCCTTTTCCGAGCTTTAGATGGACATTGACCATGCCGAAATTGTCCGATCCCCATTGCGTTGTATCGCCGCCGACCGTCAGAGCTGCCTCTGAAACGGGTCGGATGTACGTGCGGTAAACGGACCAGTCTTTCTGGTTCCAGCAGAAAAACTCCTTCTGAGTCATTCCCTTCAGAACCGGGTGGTTGAATTGGAGAATTTCGGAAAATTGTCCCGGTCCCGCCAGAGAATATTCCAGTTCCGGCAGGAACGGGATCCGACCGGAAACCGTCTGATCGAAAACGAGCAGGCGACCTCCATCGGAAACGAATTTCCGGATTTCCTCGGCTCCATCATGCACCTTTCCATCCACAGAGCCGTTGCCGAGGATCAGAACATCAAACTTGCGCAGATCCTTGAATTTCGTGATCGAGGTGAACGGGAGTCCGAATGCCTTCAATACTCTTGTTGAATTATACGGTTTGAGTCCTCCGAAAACGGCCGATGCATCATAGAGCGCAATCTTCTTATCTGTTTTCAGCGGAGCGAAAATCTCCGCCCTGTTTCTGAGATTCAGTCCGCTGTCACGCCTGTTGAGCTCCTTGCCATCCGCAAGGAACCGATAGACCAGCCGATACTCTCCCTTTTGTTTCGGAAGGGGGAAGGAGACCGGAACTACCCGCTTTTCATTGCTTTTAAGTGTTCCGATATTCCGGGTCAGCACTTTCCAAGGGGGGATGCCGTCTTTCTCGAATTCAATTTCGAGTACAACATGGCTGACATCGCGTTCCGAATTGTTAATCAGATACGCATTCGTTGAGACCTCTTCTCCAGTGAAGCGATTCGGCGCAACATAATCCAGAATCACTACTTGCGGCGCGCAGACTCTCTTCAAATAAGAATATGCCTCGTTCGGCTCGAATTTCAATCGGTCGAAGGGGTACGCCGATTTCGGCATCTGGAAGAATGGACCGGAGAGCGCCTCATAACCATCCATATCCGGCCAGAGCTTTCTCTGGATTTCCAGAATCCGGTCCGTATAGATTCCTCGACCGAGATCGCGATGATACTTGTAGTTTTTCATTCCCCAGTTGCGGACCCAATAAAGAGCGAGGAATGCGGTGCCTGGGTCTTTCGTATGCCAGTCATTGAGAACGTAAAGAGCCTTTTTCCAGTCCGGCAGGGGGGCATTTTCCTCCGGCCAGACCCCATCGGTGACTCCGGGGTAATAGTGCTGTACAAAATAGACGGTCTCTCCGTTGACGATCGGCGCCGATTTCCCAGGGAAATGCTTGCGGATCAGCGCAATGAAATCTTCTGCGACCGGCTGACAGTAGGCAAGCGGCATATTATTGATGCTGCCCGTGTAATCGTGTGTATCGACGTAATCCATTTTCTCTGTCCGGCAAAGAGTTTCGGCATTGCTTCCGTCTTTCCAGAATCTTCCGGAAGAGCTGGTGATCGGGCGTCTCTGGCGGTCGATCCGGCGATAAAGATCGTACAGATGATTCAGCATGACCGTTGCACGCGGCGTATAATCCCTCAGTTCGTTGCCGAAGCTGAACGAACAGACCGATGGGTGGGAATACTTCCGATGAATTCTGCTGGTGATTTTTTCGATAAACTGAGGCAGAAGTTTTCCGTTTTTATCGGAAGCTCCATCGAATCCTTTCACATCAATTTCATCGGCTCGCACGGCGTTTTTCAGGCGGACCGTCGGATAATTCAGCTCATCCGTCAGAATGAATCCAAGCTCATCCATGATATCATATCCGGTCGAGGAATATTGACTGCTGTGAATGCGTACATGGTTGATATTCAAATCCTTATACATCTTCCAATAGGTGCGCAGCGCATTGCCTTCGTTTGTTGTCATGGCAAAAGAGTATCCGTGGTCGTTCCGTGGATATTCATTCCCCTGACAGATCCCGCGAAGCATGATCGGTTTTCCATTCAGGACAAAGTTTCCATCCTTTACACCGAATGTTCGCATTCCGAATCTCTGGACGCCAGTGACTTCCCCCTTCCGGTTCCGGAATTTGACCCCGTAGAGAAACGGAGATTCCGGCGACCACAGTTTTGGATTGGTTAGAGTGGTCTTTCCTGCGACATATCGTTTCCCATCTTTTTTATATTCCTTTCCCAGTGTGAAGGATGCGGCGCGCCGACCGCTTTTCCACTCGAAAATTTCCGCGTTCCAGAGATCGGTATCTTCCGGCTTTTCCGAACCGGAAAGCAGGCATTCGAAGGAGACATCGCGGAGATTGGCTTCCGGAGTAACGAGAATCCGGTCGCTCCATGCGGCAGGTTTCACATCCAGATGGACTGTTCCGAGGATTCCGCAGTACGGAGACCAGATTTCCCACATCACAGGTTCGCCAGTATGAAACAGGCGGACGGCAATGATATTTTTTCTGCCCGGACGGAGCAGATGTGTTATATCGTACTGGAGCGGATCGCCGGGGCCTTTGTAATCCCCGTAATCTGTCGGCATGATGAAATCCTGCTCTCCGACAAGGGTTCCGTTGACCCACACTTTGAAGACTCCGAGCACTTCATTGAAATAAAGAATTGCCCGTTCTCCTTTTTTCAGTTCAGGCGCCTGAAACTCTTTGCGGAACCATGCAATCCCTCCCCAGGTCTTCTCTTCTCTGGAAGGATTCGGATTCAGAAAGGGTGCGTGCAGATTATTCGGAACCAGATCTTTTCCCCAATCGGAATCATTGAATTTCGGCAGATGGTATTTTTGTTTTGTTCCTTCATCATTCGGATTGTTTTTGCGGTCGGATGAAACCTTTTTCAGTTTCCACCATCCGGAAAGCGGAATCCGTTTCACGTGTGGCAGATAGATATCCCAGGTTTTGAAATCCGGCTGGAACTTCTCCAGATCAGCGGATGGTGCCGCAGCAACCGCCATGCAGAAGAACAGCGAAAGGATTCGAAATATTTTTTTGGCAAACATGGATCACTCATTTCCCTGTTGATTGGTGTTCATTGCGCGAACCAGTACATGTTCGGTTTGTATTGAGAACTGTTTACGATCCGGGTTGCGCTTTCCTTCAGATTGGCAGCATGGCCGTCATAGAAGGAGAAATTAATTGTCCGCAATCCGCCGTGCCGGTATGCCAGATAGGTCTTGTAGTCACCATCAATAATGGATCCGGTTACAGGAGCATGCGCATTTGCATATTGGAACCACGTTTCCAGCGAGGTTGAAGCCGGAGAATTCACTCCTCCCCCATCTGGTGCTTGGAAGGACTCGATAATCAATGCTTTTGCCGAAGGAGACTTTACCTCTCTGGAAGGTCTGATATACTTTTGATTGGTCCAGTAATCATCTTTCTGCGAAATTCCTCCGGGGAAGTTTTGCAGACCATAGTACACAGGGCCAATAATACCTTCTCCCGGTATCACCCTTTCCTGAACATAAGGACAAACATATTTAATATTCCAGTAATGGGAGTAAGTCGGAGCATCAACGGAATACTTGATATGTGCAATATCCAGGAATGCCCGATTGGCGCTCCACATGATATCCACTCCGCTGTTCAGGGGTCCCTCTTTGACCGGCATAAGCCATCCATCGTAATTATCACAGTAAATGAGGGCAGCTGTTGTCATAGACTTGATCTGGTTCAGACACTGTGTTTGCCGTGCCATTTCCCTTGCGTTATTCAACGCTGGGAGAAGAATTCCTGCTAAAATCGCTATGATTGCAACAACAACGAGAAGTTCTATCAATGTAAAATTTTTCCGCATTATTTTCATAAAAGACCTCCTATTTTATGATGATTGGCAATCTGACTCTTCTGCATTCTGCCGGAGAGGGATTTTTCTCCAGAGCTGTTTTCATTAAACGGACGCCTTCTTCGACCAGCGTTTCAAAAGGCAGTCCGTAAAGAATCTGATGGAATTCCGGATGCGGCGG
Organism: uncultured Lentisphaeria bacterium; assembly: GCA_905197955.1. Lineage (GTDB taxonomy): Bacteria > Verrucomicrobiota > Lentisphaeria > Victivallales > UBA1829 > UBA1829. Next base: position 91,694 of record CAJKAR010000014.1, read on the forward strand.
CAACGCAATGGCACTCTGGACGAGACAGCATTTTTCCTTCAACGAAGGATCTGTTTCAAGCAGGATATCATTGACTTCGTTTTCCGCAAAGAGCGTATTGCAAACCGCATCAACAGGTGCTCCATAAGCGATCACTTTTCTCAACTCATCCAGACAGGTGAATTTATCTTTCAGGAACAGATTTTCATTCAAAGCTATTCCGGCATCCCGATAGATTTTGCGGATTCCATTGAAAGAACGGTCCCATGGCGGAGTATCCGGCAGTAGAACGATATGTTTCCGACCTTCTTTCAGGAGTTGTCGAGCGCAATCCTCTCCCCAGCGTTCAAAATCGAAGAGTGCGGAAGGAATTCCTTCGATATGACGTCCAAGAGAGACAAGAGGCATTCCATCTCTCTGCAGTCTTCGGATGACTTCAACGCCTTTATCGGCAGGGGATTCCCAGATCAGTCCATCCAGCTGTTCATTGACGATTTCCCGATATACCACGTTCGGATCCAGACTTCCAAGTGAGAGAAGATGAACCGTGGCAGGAAGATAGACCAGCTGTTGAAGCATCTGAGCAAGAATTGGGGCCAGATACTTATCAAAATGAACCTCCATTCCGTCCCCCATCAGGATTCCGATCACAGGAAGTTCCCGGGTTCCGCGTGGAATGCTCAGACGCGGATTGGTAAAAGAGCCGATTCCGCGCTTTCCGATGATAAACCCTTCGCTGGTGAGCTCCTTCATCGCCTTGCTGACGGTTGCATGACTGACTCCAAACTGCTTTGCCAGTTCCAGAATAGTCGGAATCTGTACCGATTTCCCATGCGCCTTGTAGATCTGGTTGACCACATAACGTCGGATTTTCATATATTCTGTAACAGAAGCATCCGTCATTTTTTATCAAAAGTAGATATTTGTAGAGTTATTGTTTTATTTGTTTACATTATACAATATTTTATAGATTTTGTCAATAGGTGAAAAGAGAAAAAAAGAAAAATATAGAGGTAATTCAAAATAAAAAATTAAAATCACTTGAAAAAAGTCAGCTGAAAGTTCATTTTAC
>CAJKAR010000015.1 GCA_905197955.1 uncultured Lentisphaeria bacterium
TTGCATCCAGAACCATCATCTTTCAACTTTTTCTTTTCCTATGGGATGGCTGTGTCTCAAAATCATACTTTCCTACACGTCTATTGAATAGATTATCGTTGCGTTCAGTAGGAAGCCGATTAATTCATTTGACTCCGGACAAGTGGCACAAAAAAGGAATTCCAACTGAAAGCCCTGCATTGGAGCTTTTTGTCGCAGGGAACAAAAGTGACATTGAAAACATTCAAGAAAAACTGACTTCTGAAGATTTATTGGAAGATTTCCGTAAAATTGAACGTATTAGGGTTATCATGCCCGGAGAACGAGTGAAAGGAGAGATAGCTCAAGCGTCTGCTTTCGAAGTTGTTGTTCATGCAAAATCTTATTACAGTGATTATATTATTACTGGATTAACTAAATTAGCAGAAAAATATGACATGAAAATGTATTCTGATCGTCGCATTTATGCAGGGGAACTTTGCTTTGTTCCCGTGTTGGGACGAGCAGAAGATTTGCTTCAAATAGAGCCATATTCTTTTTTGCGGGTCGTTCGTGCTATGCCCAAATTACGCAATTTAGTTCCAGCTTGTAGAACAATGGGACCGTCTCGTAAAATTGAGTTAAATATACCACCACCTCCTGCATCTTCCGTAACTAAAGTTGCTGTTTTTGATGGAGGCTGTTTTATCCCTCCGAAATTGAAAAACTGGGTTCATGCCTATCGGTGGAAAGGTCAACGTCTGTTACCCGAAGGACAAGAGCATGGATCTCAGGTCAATTCGGCATTACTGTTTGGTTCTATAAATCCAGATCAAAAAGAACTTGTTCCATTTTCCCCGATAGATCATTATAGTGTTTTATGTCAAGATGGTACCGAGGATGATCCCTTGGAATTGTATAATGTCTTGGAGCGCATTAAGTATGTCCTGAGCGAAAGAGACTATGAATTCATAAATCTAAGCATAGGTCCCAATTTACCTATTGACGATGATGAAGTTCACTCTTGGACGGCTGTATTAGATTCATACTTATCGACTGGAAAACTATTGCTGACGGTCGCAGCTGGAAATAATGGCAATATGGATCGAGAGTTAGGGAATGCGAGAATTCAAGTCCCGGCGGACAGTGTTAATGCTCTTTCTATTGGTGCCAGTTCTGATCATGGAGACTCGGCTAACTGGAATCGAGCATATTATAGCGCATGGGGGCCCGGACGCTCTCCTGGTAAAGTCAAGCCAGATCTTTTAGCGTTTGGCGGAGTGACAGAAAACCCCTTCATCACATTGTTACCCAATACGGACGATCAAATCGTAGGAACTATGGGAACAAGCTTTGCAGCGCCCTATGCGTTACGTATGGGAATTGGATTAAAAGTCAATTTTCAGGAACTTACCCCTCTGGCAATCAAGGCACTTCTTGTTCATAGGGCCTGTCGAAAGAATGATGGCTCCCATGACTTAGAGGCATTGGGCAGAGGTTGCATTCCTTCAAATATTGACGACTATGTGGTTTGCAAAGATGGTGAAGTTACAATCCTTTACCAAGGGCAATTGGAACCGGGAAAATATTTAAAGGCACCTATTCCTATCGAAGCGGATGTTTTGGAAGGAATGGTTACATTAACTGCCACTCTTTGTTTTTCTTCTGCCGTGGACTCTAAGGATCCTGCAAACTATACAAAAAGTGGCTTAGAAGTTCGTTTTCGTCCTAAGATTACAGCAACATCAGGAAAAAAAGACACTTCCCGTCCTGATACAAAGCCGTTTTTTGATAGCAATGATTATGCAACGGAAAGCGAGTTAAGACGAGAATCCTTAAAATGGGAAACTGTATTGCATGGCGAAAAATTGATGAGAGCCAGTAGCTTTCAAGAGCCTTTTTTCGAAATTCATTATATGGCTCGTAGTGGCGGAGCGGCCAGCTCAACAGGAGAAATGATTCCATATGCTCTTTTGATAACAGTAAAAGCGCCCAAAGTTCCACTTCTTTACGAAAACGTTGCAAAAGTCTATCAGAACGTCTTGCAACCATTAGAGCAAACCATCGAGCTTCCCATCGAGGTTTAACGTTTCATTTATTGTATCTTTGAATGAGAGAGAGAAGCCTTTCTCCTCTCATTCAGTAGGTATCTTTGCTTTCTATTAGGTTTATGTGTCAGTGAGGTAATGATGAGTAATGGCAAACGAAAAGATCCAACTTCACTTCAAAAGGAAAAATTACAATAGGAAGCAGATTCAAAGTCTCCTTTCAGCAGTAATACAGAAGCGGGAGCATGGATTTTTCATCATATAGATAGCATCCCTTATAATACAACTCTTGATAATTTGATCATGGCCTGCGGAGCTTGCCATAATCAGATTACCCAGGGAAAGATCTCCGAAACAGACGTTCGTTTGAAAAAGAGTATGGGCATTGGGGAATCGATGCAACATCAACACCCAAGAAAAAACAGTTTCCACCAAAGTTATTTCGGATTCCATCATAGCCAAAGGAAATTCTGGTTGCCAATTTACGCAGAACGTAGTTCATGCCGAAAAGATTATTGAGCGAATAAACCCAGCACATTGCAAAACAATGCCAATACGAGAAACAGATTAAATGAATTAGTTAAGCTGCTTGGGGAATTATCGTCTCAGAGGAACCCCGAACTTATTTGGCGACACCGTTATGGCATTCATTTGGAAAGACTTGGCAAAGCATTTTCACTCTCCTTCCGCATTGAAAATAAGTATTGCCAAACAGAATCATGTTTCTGCTGTTTTCAAGAAAAAATTGATTCAACTATGCAGGAGCGACTCAACAAGGGATTTCGAAAGCGGAAAAAGTCGAATGAAAACTGAGTACAGACATTCATTTGCATCCACTCATTTCACGCAGTATCAAAACCGCTTCCTAATCATGTCAGTCTATTGTATGTCTATGCTTTGGTGTTTGAGCGTAAACGGTGGTGGCGGATGGTGTTTTCCGCAATTTCGGCATAAAAAGAGCCAGCTTTTGTAAGTTGCTGGCTGGTATGGTTCTAACTGGAGCCAATGATCGGAATCGAACCGATGACCTATTCATTAATACCTGAATAAGAATCTACACGTAAGTCGAAAAAATAAAAAACTTCTCTGGTATAATTCTATAGTGTGGCTGATAAAACTTGAAATGCCGCAAAGAACGGTTAATTTATTGTTAGGCTATCGTTAGTTTATCCAATGGGAAGAACGGTATTTCTTCTTAAGTGCGATTCCATCAAAAAAGAGATTTGAGCTGAATAAGTCGGAAAAAAGGCAATAAAATGGCTCCGGCAGCTGGATTCGAACCAGCGACCAAGTGGTTAACAGCCACCTACTCTACCGCTGAGCTATGCCGGAGCGATGTTTTTCACAACATGACGCATAATATAGACTCTTACCGAAAAATGTCAAGCACAAAATAGCGTTTTTAATCATTTTTTCTTTGCTCCTGAAAAAAGAAAATCTCAAGACGAATCAATCATCTCCCACCTTCTTGCGACAGGGAATATCTCACACGAAAAACAAAAATACAGATACGTTCTATTATCTACACATACAGTCTAAAATCTTTTACAGAGAGATTCGGCATAAAAGCGACAAAAAGCACCTTTCTTCAGAAAAGAAAGATGTACCAATCTGAATCGAAAAAAATCAGAAAATCTATTTTTATGATCCGATTCTCTATTTACATTCCCGTTTCCGAGTCTATATTATTCGGAAATTCCAGATTCTACTGAACCAAATACAAGGTAAAAAAATGGAAAAGAAGCCTATCAAAGTCGGTCTCTGGGGCATCGGACGCGCCGGACACAACATGCACTGTTCCGAACTGGATCAATTCAGCGATCTGTTTACCATCGTCGCGGCCTGCGACATTGATCCGTCCAGAGTCAAGGTTCTTGAAGACAAATATCACTGTGCCGGCTACACCGACGGAAAACAGTTCCTGGCCGATCCCGAAATCAAACTGGTTTCCATCGCAGTCCGTTCCACGGAGCATGTCGATTATGCGCTGAAAGCGCTGAAAGCCGGAAAAATCGTCTTTCTGGAAAAGCCCTTCGCCCTTACTCCCAAAGGCATGGAAAAACTTGAAGAAGCGATCCGTCAATATCCCGGAAAACTCTATTTCCGTCACAACCGGAGATTCGAAGCGGCATTCAATCATATCCGGGATATCATCGACAGCGGAATTCTCGGAGAGGTCTTTGAAATCAAGCTCCGTCGTCACAACTATCAGAGCCGCGAGGACTGGCAGACTCTCCTCGACTGCGGAGGAGGACAGATCAACAACTGGGGGCCGCATCTGATCGACCACTCACTTCGGCTTCTGAAATCGCCGCTGGCGTCGCTCTGGAGCGATCTGAAGCATGTCTCCTCCAAAGGCGATGCGGATGACCATATCAAAATCATTTTCCGGGGAGAAAACGGTCGCGTCGTCGATCTGGAAATTTCCAACTGCATTCTGATCCCGTCCGACGTTTATTCTGTTTACGGAACACGCGGCACACTCGTCAGCCACGACGAATCCGATCTTCACATGAAGTATCTTGATCCCGCCATGGAACTGCCGAAAACCCACTCCTCCCCCGGGACCCCGCGCTGGGACAGCGGTTACGGCGATGCGGACAAATGGCCGTGGATCGAAAAAACCATCCCTGTCCATCCCGCAAATGGATACAAAATGACCGAAATCTACAAATATCTCTACGCGGCAATCCGTGAGGGTGTTCCCTTCCCGGTCAAACCGGAAGAGGCTTTCGCGGTCATCAAAACCACAGCGGAAATCAAAAAGCAGAATCCTCAGTTCCGAATTCAGGAAGATCTCTTCGAGGAGTGATCGGAATGAAACTTCTGCGGAAAACGGCTCTCATCACCGGAGGAGCCAAAGGAATCGGAGAGGCGGTCGCACGCCTCTTCGCCGAAGAAGGCGCAAATGTCGCAATCGCCGATTTCGACGACGCAGCAGGAGAACGGACCGCTCAGGAAATTCGCGCCAAAGGTGGAAACGCCATTTTCATCCACTGCGATGTCTCGGATCCGACAGAGGAACAGAATTCTCTGCGCAGAACAATCGAAACGTTCGGAACGATTGATATTCTTGTCAACGATGCGGCTACCCAGCTCAACAAACCTCTGCTGGAAACATCCGACGAAGAGTTCGACCAGGTGATCGCCACAAATTTGAAAAGCACCTTCATGTTCACCCGCGATGCGGCAAAGCTCATGATCGCGCACAAACATGGCGGAAGCATTGTCAATTTTTCTTCGACCTTCGCGCTTGTGGGGTCGCCGGGTTATCTGGCGTATCATGCGTCGAAAGGCGGAATCGCCTCCCTGACACGCGCGGCGGCTATCGCGCTTATGCCCTATGGAATCCGGGTCAACGCGGTCGCTCCGGGCACCACCCTCACCCCCGGACTGCACGACGGTGCCGATGGAACCGGTAATCATGACAAGGCTATGGAGTCGTTTCTTTCCCTTCAGCCGTTGAAGCGATTCGGAAAACCGGAAGAGATCGCAAAAGTGGTTCTCTTCCTCGCCTCCGACGATTCCTCTTTTGTCTACGGTGCCAATGTTGTTTCCGACGGCGGCTACACAATTATCTAAATTCTGATTTCTCTGTTTGCAAGGGAAGAAAACCGATATTCAAAGCGGATTTTCTTCCCCTTCATACTCCCCCTCCCCTCTTTTCCTGAATTCCGGCCACCTTTGCATTCTCGGCAAAAACTCCGGCCTTTCGGGGAGCCTGAAGAAAAACTTTTTTTGACATTTCTTTTTCTTTTTTCCATTTTGCCTATTGACTTTTTTTATGATTCAGTGCATAATATATAGCGATACAAATAGCGATACATCAATATTCATACTGCGAAAGGAAACCAATGGAAGCGGAAACGGATTTCATGAAAATTCGGCATTATGTGATCGATACGGTCGCAACGAACGGCAATCTGCCGGTCCGTTTTCCGCCGACACGGAAACTTGCGGAGATGTTCGGAGTCTCGCAGCCGACCGCTCTCCGAGCGGTGCGCGCCCTCATAGAAGAAGGCTATCTGACCGCCTGCAAGGGCGGAGGAACGCTCTCGCGACCAACCACATTCGCACTTGGGAACCAGCTGAAAATCTACGGACTGCTGACCTATCAGGGACGGCAGGTGTTCGACGATCTTTTTTTCATGGAAATCACTTCAGCCGCGGCTAAGGAACTCATGCGGCGCAACTGCAATTTCCGGACCAAAACGCTCTATGTGGAAACGCCCCCGCTTCTGGAAAAGACGGTGCGTCAGGAGAGTCTCGCCGGACTGATTCTGCTCTATGCGGAGGATCATACCGCCGCGTATGCGGCGAATCTGAGGAAAGCTGGATTTCCGGTTGTCTCCTTTGTAAAACGTCTGGAAGGGATCAGTTCTGTCTATGAACCTGTCGAAGAAAGGGTCCGTCAGACTCTACGGAAACTCTTTGCTGAGGGACGGACCCATGTTCTGATTCTCAGCCGTCCGGACTCCTATTCCACCGCACCGATCCGTGCAGGAGCTGCCAGAGCCTGTGCCGAAGCCGGAATTCCCGTCGGCCAGGTCATTATTCTGGAAAAGTCCATGGCGGAATCTAAAGAAAAAATTTCGGAACTGCTGGAGTTCGGCGTGAAATTCGATGCCGTCTTTTTCTACTCCTTCCACCATGCCATCTACGAACTGCTGCAAAGCCGCTTCGATTTTCAGGAAGAGTGCCGCATCATCTGCGATGCAACCTCCGTCACCGATGACTTGAATTATACCGGCTATGTCGTTCGATACGATCTGGAAAATGCAGCCGGAAAACTGATTGATCTGCTTCTTCAGGAAACAGAACATCCAGAAGAGCCGCCTCAGTATGCACACGTCGATTTCGATATGGTCCTCTACCGGAACGGCGTCCCCGTGGAGCAGACAAGCTGAGGAGCACCCGAAAAAGCGAACAAAAAAGATCTGATTGAATTATAAGATGTTATTACAAACATAAGGAATCATAAAAATGAAACGGAAAATTCTTTGTTCACTGTTTCTTTTCGGATGCGCCGCGGCACTGACAGCAGGGACGCTTCTGGAAACAAAGTTCGACTCTCCGGAATCTTTGAACGGATGGGGCGGAAAGGAAAATGGAAAAATTGTCACGCTTCCCTCGGAAGGGCGGTGCCTGCAAGTGACAAGACAGAAGAGTTTACAGGAAAAAGGCAGCACCGGAATCTTCTATCGCTTCCGTCCGGAACAGATCGCAGGAAAACGATTGACCATTACGGTCGACGTCAAACGGGACATCGGCATTCCCTCGGTCAAATGGCAGGGCGGAAAACTCATGCTCACACTGAACGCCGGGAACAAAACCAGATGGCCCGGCATCTACATGCCGCATGGGAAAACGGATTGGAAAAGAATGGTTCTGAGTGAAGATATTCCGGGAGATCTCAAATCTGCCATACTGTCGCTCGGCATTCAGGATGCGCAAGGGACGATCTGCTTCCGGAATCTGAAAATCGAAGTCGGAGATGCCCTTCTTGATCTCAGCCGGCATGCCAACATGGGCTATCGCGATTCGACTGCCGGCGACGGCAAAGGCGGCTGGTCCGATCAGGGCCCCTATAACGATGCCGGAAATTTCCAGTTCAAACGCAAAAACTGCGGAGGCATTCCGTTCCGGATTCTGAATCCGGCTGAGAACAACGGGAAATCCGTGCTGGTGTTTCAGTCGAGACGCTTTCCGAATGGACTCAAAAGCGCCAAATGCGATCTCTCCAATACCGGAACCTCCGGTCGCTGGCTCTATCTGCTTCATACGCTGACCTGGGGACACGGATTCCAGAAAACGGCAGGATTCATTGATCTTACCGGAAAAAATGGAAAAAAACAGACCATCACGGTCCGGGGCGGCAAAGATGTCGCGGACTGGTGGTGCCCGACCCGGATCGAAAACGCCTTTCCCGCCTCGCTCTGGCAGAACGCCAGCGGCGGAACGGTCGGAGTCTACGGCACAAAATTCAAACTGGATCCGGAGCTGGGAGAACTTGCGGATATCACATTCCGTGCCTCCAATGACTCCGCCATCTGGCTCGTTCTTGCCGCGACCCTTTCGGAACAGGAGTATTCCTATCCGGCACAGATGACATACACGATCAAGGCCGATAAAGTCTGGCGGCCGCTCCCCGCGCCGAGCCGCGGAGGCGTGATTGCAGGAAGCGCCCTCGATCTCTCCGGAAATTTCCCGACGGAACCCGCAGGTGCCTATGGACGTGTCATCATCAACAAAGAGGGGCATCTCGCATTCGAAAAGGAGCCGTCCAAACCGGTACGCTTCCTCTGCGCCACCATCCTCACCGATCCCTTCGGCGGACGCGGTGAGGCAAAACCGGAATTCGTCTCCGCTCAGATGATTTCCGAATACGCAAAACAGCTCCGGATGCAGGGCTACAACATGGTTCGCTTCCACTATCTGGACGCCGTCCTGATGGCAGGATCGGACAAAGATTTCCAGTTCAATCCCAAAACGCTCGACCAGTTCGATCGTTTTATCTATGAACTGAAACAGAACGGTATTTACGTCAATTTCGACGCGATGGCATCCCGGATCGGCTGGTCGCATGGATACAGCTGGTCCGCAAAGCCGGGCGACAAGCGGAATTTCAAACTCGATATCTACTTCAATCCCGAAGTCCGGAAAAACTGGGAAAATGGAATGCGCGCTCTGCTGACCAGAGTCAATCCTTACACGAAAACCCGTCTTCTTGACGATCCCGTCCTTGCGCTCGCCGTCAGCTTCAACGAACAGGAGTTCGCTTTCACCAGCGGCAAAGACTTCTCTCAGGCAAAAACGGAATGGATCCAATTTCTGAAACGGCGCTACGGATCCATCGACGCCCTGAAAAAATCATGGGGCAGCGCCGCAGCATCCTACCGGGATTTTGAGTCGATTCCCGTCTTCCGTCCCGAAGAGATCACGGAATCCTCCGAAAAGGGAAAAGATATCTCCCGCTTTATCAGCGAACAGGAAAGCGCTCTGGCCCGCTGGTACCGCGATACTCTGCGAAAGATCGGATTCCGGGGGCTGCTCGCAAGCTTCAACATGGGTCAGTCGCTGCGCCATATTGCAGCACGCGAATCCAACGATTATATCGCTCTGAACGGCTATCACGCCCATCCCTTCAGCAATGCGATGGATCCGGAAGGCTCCATTGCACGAGAGGGCAGAATCATGCGAGGATTCGCCTCCACACGTGCCTTCGGAAAACCATTCGTCTGCACGGAACACGGCCACGCCTTCTGGAACTCCTATCGCTATGAACAGGGATTCATCATGGGCGCATACGCCGCGTTTCAGGGAATGGACGGACTTACAGCGTTTTCCAACCAGATCACGGTCCGTCCCGAAGTCCACACGATCAAAACCTTTCAGATGCAGCACGACATCATCCTGAAATCCCAGGAACTCCTGACCGCGTTTCTCTTCCGGCGCGGAGATGTGAAAACAGCCGAATCCCTTGTCCGGGTCCAGATTGATCCCGAAGCGATCTATTCCACCGGAGTCAGCAACGATGCTCTTCACTCCGGACAGACTCGTCTGGCACTGGTCACCGGCTTCGCAGTCGAAACAAATCTCAAAGGGAAAACCGGAAAAAATCAGATCGCGATCCCCGCCGCCGGCGGCTCCTCCCTGATTATCCGCCGTCAGGGAACCGCCGGATACACCCAGGCGCAGGATTCAAATGACAACACCTTCCAGTTCGATTCAGCAATACAGAATCTGAAACAGACAAACTTCATCCCGACAAACAATTGTTCCAGCGAGAAACAGGGCATTTACGAAAGCTCCACCGGAGAACTCTTCCTGAATGCAAAAAAACACTTCATGAGCATCAATACTCCGCGCTTTCAGGGAATCTGCGGAGAAGCGGGAACGACTGCAAAACTGAAAGAGTTCGAGATCAAACATCTCGGTGTGCGCGGAAATCTCTCCGCGGTCTCGCTTGAAAACGGAAAGACGCTCGCCGATTCGGAACATATTCTGATTGTCTTTGCCACAAACGCCCTGAATACGGGAATGGTCTTCGAGGACGCATCGCACCGTACCAGACTTCAGAACGGAAAGACTCCGATCCTTTTGGAAACAGGTCGTTTCCGCGCCGCACTTTCCAACCGGAACGCCGGGAAATTCAAACTCTATGCACTCGGAACCGATGGAAAACGTCTTGCGGAACTTCCCTTGAAACAATCCGCCGGAACACTCGGAATCGATGTGGACACCGCCGCCATCCCGAATGGTCCCGCCGTTTATTTTGAACTGACAACCAAATAAAATAACTCAAAGGAGAATACATGAAAACCGGAAAGAGTCATCGTTTCACTCTTGTGGAACTCCTTGTGGTCATCGCCGTGATTGCGATCCTGGTCAGCCTGCTCCTGCCAGCACTGGGAAAGGCACGGGAAAGCGCAAACCAGATCAAATGTCTCAATTCCATGAAACAGCTTGGAATCACAATGGCGCTTTACAGCTCCCAGAGCAATGACTGGAACGTCCCGCTTCAGATTCATTTTGTCCGTCCGGATACCGGAAATACGGAAAACCAATACTGGTACCAGAACTCGACTTTTGCCAAGCTCACCGGAAACTCGAAAATCTTATGGCTCTTCTATCCCCGCTATAAGAAAGCATTTCTCTGCAGCAATATCCCGAATTATCCCAGGGAAGAGGTCGGATTCGAAGATTATACCGATCTCGGCTATGTCTACGGCATGACTTACTGGGGAACCACCAATTTTGTCAATCCGAACAGTACCAGCACCTGGAGCGAAACTCAGGCAACTCTCATGACCAAGGTCAAGCGTCCTTCCAACCGCTTTCTCTATACGGAAGTTGCGAAAAAAGCCATCGGCAGAGCCTCACCGGGCGGCGATTATCGCGATCCAGCCAAACACTGGTGGGTCTATGGGGATTCGGATGAGGAACCGGATATCCCGACCGCATACCGTCACAGGGAAAAACAATATGTCAACGTAACTTATCTGGATGGACATACCGCCTCTCTGCATTACACCTCCATCCAGGGATCTCAGAATACGAAGCTCTGGCTCCCCTACTCCGCAGATTGACAGAGCAAACTTCTCCGATCTTCTTCATCGAAGGGGATCCGAAAGGAAAAACGATTGTAAAAACGTTTTCTCCTCTCGGATCCCTCGTTTTTTTTCAGAAGATGCTGTCCGGTATTTTGTCATAAAAAAATCGCAAAAAAAACTCCGGAGAAGACTTCAGAAAAGATTACAAAATCCTGAGAGTTTTCTGGATTCTTCCTTTCAGGAAGAGCTCTTCAGGAAAATCGGATTGAACGAATTTTTTCGAGGGGAAATAAAAGAGAGATCAGGTTTTTCCGCTGTGCATTTTTCACGGAGAGAAAGAAGATTTTTTTAATTGCTGTGAACGTGTGAAAAAAGGTATATTTCTATTCATTTTTTAAAATTTTTCCAAAAAAAATTTCGTTTTCCAATTAATTACTGTTTGCATTTTCACAAAAAGCGTTTTATTCTAAAAACAGATTCGCGGCATCGAAGGAAAAAACAATATTCAGGAGGTCTCACCCATCATGAGCTGTCATTGTACATGCGGTTCCGTCTGCGCATCCAGAACACCGGAACAGGAAGAAAAATTCAATGAACTGGAACGTTACATATCCTCAGTTCCGCTGGAGAAATTTCCAGAACGGAAGCGGGGATATCTGATTCAGATTCTCCACAAGGCGCAGCACATTTTCGGGTATCTGCCGGAAGAGGTGCAGAAGTACATTGCCGAGCGGCTCAAGATTTCGCATGCGGAAGTATACGGAGTCATCAGCTTTTACAGCTATTTCACGGACAAGCCGGTCGGACGGTATAAAATCAATGTCTGCATCGGAACCGCCTGTTTTGTGAAGGGTGCGGGAAAAGTGCTGGAAGAGTTCAAGCGTCATTTGAACATCAAGGAAGGGGAGACTTCGGAAGATGGAAAATTCTTTCTGGGATCTCTCCGCTGCGTCGGGGCGTGCAGTCTTGCGCCAGTGGTCATGGTCAACGACCGCGTTTACGGGAATGTCACTGCGGAAAAGGTCAGCGACATCCTCAAGGAATGCACCGACTGATCTTCTATCCGCATAACACGATCTCCAACACAATCTTATCAGGGAAACTGACGATATGACAAAAATACAAACACCCGCCGAACTCAAAGAACTGGCGACGTCATTGAAAAACGCGCCGCGCCCGCCCGTCAAACTTCTTGTCTCCATGGGAACCTGCGGTATCGCGGCCGGAACCGCCGAAGTGCTTAAAGCGATCCGGGAGGAGGTCGCAGAACGCAAACTCGAAAATGCCATTGAAATCGTCGAAGTGGGCTGCATGGGCCTCTGCTACGCGGAACCGGTCATTATGCTGGCCGACCGCGAGTCCGGGAAACGTCTGATCTACGGCGACGTCACTCCGCAGCAGATTCCCGCAATTCTGAGCGCCGGAACCGCCGGAGCCGCTCCCGGAACCAGAACTCTCGAACGCTCCTGGTACTATCCTGAATGCGAAACTCCCGCACCGGGAGAACTCCAAGCACGAATCGTACTCAAAAACACCGGTTGCATCAATCCGGAAAAGATTGAAGAGTACATCATGAATGACGGCTACGCCGCACTTGCCAAAGTTCTAACCACCATGACTCCCGAAGATGTCGTCAAACTCATCTCCGACTCCGGACTCCGCGGACGCGGAGGCGGCGGATTCCCCACCGGACGCAAATGGTCCCTTGCCGCGGCTCAGCCCCCTGGAGAAAAATTCATCATTTGCAACGCCGACGAAGGTGATCCGGGCGCCTTCATGGACCGCGCCGTACTGGAAGGCGATCCGCACAGCGTGCTCGAAGCCATGGCGATCGGCGGCTACGCAATCGGTGCGCAGACAGGCGTGATCTACATCCGCGCGGAATATCCGCTCGCGGTCAAACGCCTGGAAATCGCGATCAAACAGGCGGAGGAGTACGGATTCCTCGGAAAGAATATTTTCGGAAGCGGATTCGACTTCAACATCGAAATCAAGTTCGGCGCAGGCGCGTTTGTCTGCGGCGAGGAGACGGCTCTGATCCACTCGATCGAAGGCAAGCGCGGCGAACCGACCGTCAAACCGCCCTTCCCCGCGGTCTCCGGACTCTGGGGCAGACCGACAATCGTCAACAACGTTGAGACCTACGCCTGTATCGCGGCGATCGTGCGCAACGGCGCGGAGTGGTTCCGCTCTATCGGCACCCCCGGATCGCCGGGAACGAAGGTGTTCGCGCTCGCCGGAAAGATCACGAAAGTCGGACTCGCCGAGGTCCCGATGGGAACCACTCTCCGCAAGATCATCTACGAAATCGGCGACGGCATCAAGAACGGACGCCAGTTCAAGGCCGTTCAGACCGGCGGACCTTCCGGCGGCTGCATCACAGCGAAGAATCTCGATCTGCCGATCGACTACGAGGCGCTGAAAGCCATCGGCTCGATGATGGGATCCGGCGGAATGATCGTCATGGACGAGGACGACTGCATGGTCAACATTGCCAAATTCTTCCTGGAGTTCACGCTCGATGAATCCTGCGGAAAGTGCACCCCCTGCCGCGTCGGCAACCGCCGCATGTACGAACTGCTCGAAGAGATCACCTCCGGACGCGGAACGATGGACACCATCAACAAGCTGAAAATGCTCTCCGCAACCATCAAGGACACAGCGCTCTGCGGACTCGGACAGACCGCCCCGAATCCGGTGCTCTCCACGATGAGCAATTTCGAGGACGAATATCTTGCACACGTTCAGGAGTCGCGCTGTCCGGCGGGAGCCTGTACGAAGCTGATCCATTACGAGGTGACGGACCGGTGTGTCGGCTGCGGACTCTGTCTCCAGCGCTGCCCGGTCAACTGCATCACGGGGGAACGCCGGGAACGTCATCTGATCGACCAGAACCGCTGCATCAAATGCGGCGTCTGCTTCATGGCCTGCAAGTTCCACGCAATCGAAAAACGCTAATCCGCCCACTCCAAGGAGACTCTGTATTATGAATGTGAATTTGAAGATAAACGATCAGCCGGTTGCCGTGGAATCCGGCAGTACAATTCTGGAAGCCGCGGAAAAGCTCGACATCCGCATTCCGACCCTCTGCCATTTCAAGATGGACTGTTTCCATGTCGAACACAAATGCGGGTCCTGCCGCATCTGCGTGGTGGAGGTCAAAGGGCGTCCGAACCTCGCGCCGGCGTGCTGTACGCCCGTCATGGAAGGAATGGAGGTCAGGACAAATACATTGCGCGTCATCAATGCACGCCGGACCATTCTGGATCTGCTGCTTTCGGATCATCCGAAAGACTGTCTGATCTGCCCGAAAAACCTGAACTGTCAGCTTCAGGCGCTCGCGCAGGAGATGGGACTGCACCATCTGCTCTACAAAGGGGAACAGTCCACCTACAACAAGGATCTCTCCAGCTATGCGATCGCACGCGACCTGGACAAGTGCATCATGTGCCGCAGATGCGAAACCGCGTGCAATACGATTCAGACGGTCGGAGTGCTTTCCGCCGTCGGACGCGGATTCAACACGGTCGTTGCCCCCGCCGGACTTCATCCGCTGGTGGAAACGGAATGCGTTTTCTGCGGACAGTGCGTGCAGGCATGTCCGGTCGGAGCCCTGAGCGAAATGGATTATAAATACGATGTCTGGCGCGCGCTGAACGATCCTTCGAAAACGGTCGTTGTGCAGACCGCTCCCGCAGTTCGCGTGGCAATCGGCGAGGCGTTCGGTCTGGAACCCGGCTCCGTCAGCACGGGGAAAATGGTCACGGCGCTCCGGATGCTCGGATTCGACAAGGTCTTCGACACCGATTTCGCCGCTGACCTCACGATCATGGAGGAGACCACCGAACTGATCGAACGAGTCAAGAGCGGAAAAAATCTGCCCATTCTCACAAGCTGCTGTCCGGGATGGGTGAAGTTCCTCGAACACCAGTTCCCGAAACTGATCTACATGCCTTCGACGGCAAAATCACCTCAGCAGATGATGGGTGCGGTACTGAAGAGCTATTATGCGGAAAAGATCGGGGTCAAGCCCGAAAACCTGATCGTCGTCTCCGTCATGCCCTGCCTCTCCAAGAAATACGAGGCGAAACGCGAAGAGTTCACGCACGACGGCGTACCCGATGTCGATATCGTGATCTCGACCCGCGAACTGGCCGATATGATCCGGGAAGCAGGTATCATCTTCAAAGATCTTGAGGAGCAGGAATACGACTCTCCGCTCGGAGAATCCACAGGAGCGGCGGTGATCTTCGGAGCCAGCGGCGGCGTGCTGGAAGCGGCGCTCCGGACTGCGGCAGACTGGATCGCGGGAAAGGATCTCGACAGCATCGAATTTACCGCGGTCCGCGGACTCGACGGCATCAAGGAAGCCGAAGTCGAAATCGCCGGAATCAAGCTCAAGGCGGCAGTCTGTTCCGGACTCGGTAACGCACGTAAACTGCTGGAAAAGATCGAACGCGGCGAAGCCGATTATCAGGCGATCGAAATCATGGCGTGTCCCGGAGGATGCCTCAACGGAGGCGGTCAGCCCTATCACCACGGCGATATGACCATTCTCAAGAAACGTCTCGATGCTCTCTACAAGGATGATCGCAGCAAACCGATCCGCAAGTCCCACAAGAATCCCTCCATCCAGAAGATTTACGAGGAATTCCTCGGAGAACCCGGAAGCCATCTGGCCCACCACCTCCTTCACACAACCTATGTGAACAGAAAGAAATAAGCCGGATAACCGGTTTTCCCAGAAGGGCTGCTGCAAAACCTCGCAGGGTCTGCAGCAGCCCTTCCTGACAATTATATCAGGACAGCGATATAAAAAGTTCAAATTTCAACAAACGATCAAATTTTACAACAAAAACAATCTTCTTTTATAAAAAGAAGAACAAACTGATAAAAAAATCAGCACTCTTCCGCTTGTATTCATTTTCTCTATTTCTATAAACGGACTTGAAAAAAAAGACTTTTCCGGTATCTTATATGAAAGGAGATTTTTTATGAAAATAGCGTGTACTCACTGCGGCCAGCATTACGAGGTCGGACCGGAATATCAGGGAAAAAGTATTCTCTGCAACACATGCGGGAACCATTTCTCGATTCCAAACGATATGACCGGAGCGGAACGGCTGGAGGATTCCGTCAACTCTCTGATTGCAAAAATGACGCTCGACAAACAGGATGGCGGCGTCCTGCGGAAAATGTACGATCAGGCGGAAAAGCTTCTGACAAGGGAGGAAAAAATAGAATACATCGCCCTCCAGAAAAAGCTCTTCTTCAATTTCTCTCCGGATGCTCTGGTCCTGACAAACCGCAGAGTCATTCTGATGAAAACCGGAATTCTGGGACAGCTTGATATCTGGGATACCATCTGGCGGAACATTGTGGATGCCAAAATCCAAATCGGAATACTCCGCAGTACCATTACGTTAAATACCAATGCTGGCGAAGTGGTCATTGAAAATCTTCTGAAGACTCCGGCATCGCGCGCCTATGCGATCCTTCAGGAACAGGAGGAACGGACCGCGGAAGAACGCAGACAAAGAGAGATCGAAGAGACCAGAGCGGCTTCCGGAGGCGTCATTATCAATACACCCCAGAGTGGCGGTCTGTCCGCCCAGTCCGACTGCTCCGCCGCACTGAAACAGCTGAAGGAGCTGCTGGACAATGGACTCATCACGCAGGGAGAATACGAATCGAAACGGCAGGCAATCCTCTCCCGTCTGTAATAAAAGGGGACGGGAGGACAGAGGTTACTTCATCGCCATTTCGAACGCCAGCAGGGTGTAGAGCTTTTTACTGTGGTCCGCATGACCGGAACAGTGCTCCCGGATCCAGCGTTCCACCAGTTCGCGACGGAAAAGTCCGAATTCGTTCACCCCTTTTCCTTCCAGCAGATACGAATACAGAGAATCTTTCCAAGCGTTCCGGAACCAGGAGGCAAGCGGAATCCCGAATCCGCGCTTGCGCATGGAATCCAGTCCTTCAGGATAACAGCCGCGGAAGGCATCGGCAAGAATCCGTTTGCGACGCATTCCCTGCATTTTATATGAGTCCGGAAGAGACATTGCAAATTCCACGATGCTCCGATCCAGGAACGGAGCGCGAACCTCCAGAGAGACCGCCATGGAAGCCCGGTCCGTTTTGACCAGAATGTCATCCGGCAGATAGTTCCGGAAATCGAACAGTTCCGCCGCCGGAACCGACGAGTACGAATCAAAAAATGCTTTCATCGGATCGGGCTCTCCGGCAAAATCGAACAGACAGAGCTCCCGTTTCTCCTCCGCAGTGAATGGCGCCAGAATCGAGGAATAGCGCTCGGAAGCGGAACGGGAGGCCGCGATCAGGAAACGTTTCAGTCTTGCCGGAGCCGTCCGGTCGCCTCCAGCGGAGGGAATGAGCCGCGCAGCAAAACCGAAGATCCGGCGGCGACGGGATTCCGACAGAAAATCATCCAGATGTCCGAGCGCCCGCATTGCAAGATAGCGCTCATATCCGCCGAAAAGTTCATCCGCGCCATCCCCGCTCAGAGCGACCGTCACCTGCTCCCGCGCAAAGCGGCAGAGCAGATAAGTCGGCAGAATCGAAGAATCCGCATACGGCTCCCCGCAGTGAGATAGAAGCTTCTCCAGTACGCTGAACTCATCCGGCCGCACGATTTTCTGATAAAATTCCACCTTTCTGCCTGCAAGAGCACGCAGACACTCATAATTTTCCTTTGCCTGCGCACTCTCGTCGTAAGCGGGGTCCTCGAATCCGATGGAAAAACATTTCAGCGGAGACGGAGAGGGCACCACCGATGCCGCATACGCAATGATCGTGGAATCCAGTCCCCCCGATAAAAACACTCCAAGCGGTACATCCGCAATCAAATGCGACCGGACCGATTCCGTTACAAGATCATACAGATGGTCCACCGCCGTTTCATAATCCATCGGCGCACAGTTCCGTATACGACGGCCGCACTGCCAGTACTCCCAGCTCACCGGTACACGTTCCGCGCCGAGAACCAGCAGAGTTCCCGGCAGAAGTTTCCGCACATTCCGATACACGGTCGATCCGCACGGATAGTACATGCTTGTCAGATAGGCTCCGAGAGCCTCCCGGTCAAGCTCCAGCTCCAAGTCGGGAATCTGTTTCAGAGCGTTCATTTCGCTGGCAAAGGCAAAGATCCGGTTGTCTGAATAATAAAACAGAGGCTTCTGTCCGGCGCGGTCCCGTGCAAGGAGCAGTTTGTTTTTCCGCAGATCCAGAATGGCTAGTGCAAACATGCCCTCCAGATGTTCCGGAAAGGAATCGCCATATTCCTCATACGCATGCAGGACACACTCCGAATCGGAATGGGTCCGGAAACGGTGTCCCTTCAGCATCAGAGAACGGGTCAGGTCGCGATAGTTGTAGATCTCCCCGTTCACCACAATCAAAATGGAGTTGTCCTCATTGGCGATCGGCTGGGCGCCGCCCTCCAGATCAATGATCGAAAGACGGCGATGGACCAGCGCCAAAGGTCCCTGAACAAAAAAACCTTCGCCATCGGGCCCGCGCTCCCGCATGGCATCTGACATCCGGTGAAGGATCTCCTCCTCCACCGCCAGACCGTCTTTTCGAATGATTCCGGCGATTCCGCACATTTCTCTCACCCCTTCCAGAGTTCCACATGACGGGAACGGCGCAGTTTCCGTTCCGCCTCATCCAGCATCCGCAGAACCCGCTCGCCGAAACAGGCGGCGGCAAACGTTCTTGTTACGATATTGACAGCCGTTTCGTTCGGATGGCACATGTCCTCTTTAAAAAAACGATAGTCCCGCAGCTCATCCATCACAATTTCGTATGCGGGGAAATAGAACGTTTCCGGCAGGCGGTCCACACACTCATGAATCGCCGCCAGGAGCAGTGCCTTGGACCGCGCATTCGTCACCAGATCCCCCGGATTATGACGCACCGGCGAAAGCGTAAACACGATCCGGCAGAGGGAATTCAAACGGCGCACCGCCTCAACCGTTCCCTCCAGCGCTTCCACACACTCCCCGTAACTCAGCAGACGGCGACGAAACATCGTTCCCGGCAGTTTATGACAGTTCGCCACAACCTGTCCGTTCTCCACCCGCTCGAATAGCGATGCCGATGCCGGTGTCAGAATCACCAGATCCGCTTTTCTCAGCAGATCCGCAAAACGGCATCTCTCCGTTTCCGCCGCGGAAAGCGCCTCCTCCAGAGACGGACGGGAAAAACTCCCGTGATGGTGCCACCCATGCCAGAAGCCGTTCGCTTCCACAAAATCATCCGCCCGATAAGCACAGTTCTCCGCGATCCGCCGGAACGATTCGCACAGAGAAACCGGATTGTACAGAATGCCGTTCGGATTCTGTTCGCAATCCACTCCGGCGGCGGCAAGAAGATCCGCCATGCTGCCGGCAAAACAGGAGCCGGCGGAAACGACATGCGCCTCTTCCGGATTCAGACGGAACGGAAGATCAAAATTCACTTTTGTCCTCGGCGGGTCCAGAACGGTCTGCATCAGCGGAAGCCCTCCGCGTGAAAAGAATCCGCAAGACGTTCCCGCAGAAGAGAATACCGCGGATCCAGAACCGCATTGCGCACCGCCATCGACACGGCTTTTTCCGAGGCAACCAGAATCATCAGCCGTTTCGCCCGCGTCATGCCGGTATAGAGCAGATTCCGCTGAAGCATCACATAATGCTGCGTCAGAAGCGGAATCACGACCGCGGGAAATTCGCTGCCCTGCGATTTATGAATCGTCACCGCATAGGAAAGCGTCAGCTGATCGGCTTCCAGGAACTCATATTTCACTTTTTCCGTATCGTAGCGGACGGTAAACGTGCGTTCTTCGAAGTCGATGGAGGCGATCCGCCCCATGTCCCCGTTGAAGACTCCCTTGTCGTAATTATTCGCCACCTGCATCACCTTGTCCCCGAGCTTGAAAATGCGATCGCCGTGTTTGAACTGCATCTTCGCATCCCGGTTCAGAAGCTCCTGAAGCCGCTCATTCAGCGCGATGGTCCCGCAGCATCCCTTGTTCATCGGGGAAAGCACCTGGATATCGTTCACCGGATCGAGTCCGAACCGGGCGGGAATGCGCTCGCAGACCATCCGTTCGATGATAGAGGCGGCATCTTCGGGATCATCCTTTTCGATCCAGTAGAAATCGGTAACGGGCGCACTGCGGCGGTTCCGGACAGGCGGCGGCATTCTGCCGTTGTTCACCTCGTGCGCCGCCAGAATGATTCCGCTGCCGGCTCCCTGACGGAAAATCTTTGTCAGACGCGTCACGGGAATGAATCCGGAAGCGATGATGTCGTTCAGCACGTTGCCGGGGCCGACCGACGGAAGCTGATCGGAATCCCCCACCAGCACCACGGTTGTCCCGGGAGCAATCGCACGGAAGAGCGCCGTGGCCAGCAGCAGATCCAGCATGGAGGTCTCATCGACAATCAGCAGATCCAGCTGCAGCGGCGAGGATCGCCCGTGCACAAAACCATGTTTGACCGGATCCCATTTCAGAAGACGGTGAATCGTGCTTGCGGGAACGCCGGTTGTTTCGGACATGCGTTTGGCGGCACGCCCCGTCGGAGCCGCCAGCGCAAAGGTGAGCTCCGCCAGTTTCGCACGGCGGACGATCTCTCCAACCACCGTCGTCTTTCCCACACCGGGACCTCCGGTAATGACCGAAACCGCACTTTCCCCCGCCATCTTCACGGCGGAGAGCTGCTCCTCACTGAAGACCGCATCCGGAAGCACCGGAAAACGAAGCAGAGCACGGCCCGAATGACGCTCCACAGAGGCAAGATGCGCCAGTTTCGAAGGGAACTCCTCTTCACAGCGGAGCAATCCGGGCTCATAAACCATCCAACTTCCGTCCGGAGTCTTGCGAACCGCCACCAGAAGCAGTCCCATGGCGCTCGACAGCGCACGCTCGGCGCTTTCGGCATCAATTTCCAGAATCTCCGCACACTTCGTCAGGAAAAAATCGCGCGGGACACAGACATGCCCCATCTGCCGCAGCTGCGACAGCGTATACGTCACTCCGGAAACCAGCCGCTTCGGATCATTCTTCTGAATCCCCGTGTTGGCGGCGATCCGGTCCGCCAGCGTGAATCCGATTCCCGGAATATCCGTGGCAAGAGAATAGGGATTTTCACGGATCTTCTCCGCTGCGGCGTCTCCATATTTCTCATAAATGCGGATGAAGTACGCAGGACTGACTCCGATGCTCTGCAAATGCATCTGAAGATTGCGCCGGGCGGCGCTCTCCTTCCAGATCGCGCGGATGGCTTCGATTCTCTTTTTCCCGATCCCCTCGACTTCGCGCAGACGCATCGGAGCATGTTCGATCACATCCAGAGTCTCGGCGCCGAAGCGGTCCACGATCGCCTCGGCCTTCTTTCTGCCGAGCCCCTTGACAATTCCGGAAGAGAGATATTTTATAATCCCTTCGGAAGTCACAGGCAAGGTGTAATTATAGGAAAGTACGCGGAACTGGCGTCCGTAATCCTTGTGGACCTCCCATCGGCCCGTCGCCTCAATCCCCTGCCCCGCGGAGACACCGGGAAGAGATCCCACGACCGTATGGCAGGAGCCGGAACCATCCCGGACCAGAAGAACCGTATAGGAGTTGTCATCGTTTTCATAGATGACCTTCTCGATCTCTCCCCGGAGAGTCTGTTCGGTCATGCCGTCGGACGCGGAATCCGCAAGCTCGAACGGCGGATCGGAAACAGGAAGGTCATCCATGACGGTTCGCTCTTTCCGGAAAATCAGTGGTGCGAGAAGATGCGTTCCGGTGCGTGACGGAGAGCCACTCCCAGCTCGTTCGCACGCTTGATGACATCGGCATCCTTCAGCGATCCGGAGGGTGCGACCATCGCTTTGATTCCTGCTGCGGCGGCAACTTCAAGACCGTCGGCGAAGGGGAAGAATCCATCGCTGGACATCACCGCGCCTTCCAGCGTGGCAGAGCCGGTGTATTTCTGTTTGAACTTCTCGATCGCCTGCTCCACCGCACCGACACGATCCTGTTCGCCGGTTCCGACCGCCAGAGTCTGCCCGTCCTTGACAATGACCACACCGTTGGAACGGACGGAAATGTTGATGTACCATGCAGCAAGAAGATCGCATTTCTGCGCTTCGGTCGGTTCGGTCGTGGAGACCTGGATTCCGGCGGTTTTGCTTTCCCCGGACGCCGGCGGAAGATCCTTCCATCCTTTTACAAAGGTGAGAAGCGGAGCGGCGACCACAAGGGAGCCGTCGCCAAGAACCTTGATCGTGTTGTGCGTTCCTTCCGGATCGTCGCCGACATAGCGCGGCAGCGTGCTGAGCGGTCCGCACTGAAGAATCCGGATCTGCTTGTTCAGCTTATAGTGTTCCGAATCGTTGAAAATGGCAAGCGCTTCCGCAGAGAAAGCCGGAGCAACAACGCATTCCACAAAAGTGGACATGATTTTCGCGGCGGTTTCCGCATCGACTTCCACATTGAAGGCGATGACGCTGCCGAATGCGGCGCGGGCATCGCAGTCGCGAGCTTTGAGGTAGACGTCGCAAAGGCTCTCGCAGCCCATCTGTACGGCGGCGCCGCTGGGGT
This sequence comes from uncultured Lentisphaeria bacterium, assembly GCA_905197955.1. Classification (GTDB taxonomy): domain Bacteria; phylum Verrucomicrobiota; class Lentisphaeria; order Victivallales; family UBA1829; genus UBA1829. The sequence continues at coordinate 22,653 of CAJKAR010000015.1, forward strand.
TGACATGCTTCATGACGGCGCAGGCGGGACGATCAAAATATTTCACAATGTTGAGCGCTCCGGAAATATCCTCCAGATTGGTCTGGGAAAGTCCGTTCTTTCCGTTTTTGAGAGTCTTCATATCCATGATGGATCCGGCGAGACCCTCGGGACGATAGAACGCCGCGGGCTGATGGGGATTGGTGCCGTAGCGCAGATCGTCGGCTTTGACGTAGGTCCGGCCGCCGATTTCGATGGTCTGCGGAAAGTTTCCGGTGTGCTTGGTAAGGTAGGTGTCTCTCGCCAGTTTCGATGCCATTTTCTGTTGTTCTCCTGTCTGATATTTCCCGGAAATCTTCGTTTCCGGATTGAATTCACGCTTCTCATGCAGTAATTTACCGCTGAAATGCGGATTTTGCAATCCGGGAAACGGGATAAAGTGATGGTCAGAGGCAAGTTTATTACATTTGAAGGGGGCGAAGGAACCGGGAAATCCACACAGGTGCGGCTTCTCGCGGAAGCCATGGAACGGTCCGGATGGAAAGTGAAGGCGGTCCGGTCGCCCGGCGGAACAAAAGTCGGAGAGAAGCTCCGCACGATTCTCAAAACACGCGAGGAGACTGAAGACCTCACTCCGGAAACGGAACTTCTGCTCTTCGGGGCCTGTCACTCCCAGATGGTCGAAAGCCTGCTGAAACCGGAACTAGCCAAAGGCGTCACGGTTATTTCCGACCGCTTCTTCGACTCGACCATGGTCTATCAGGGATATGCCCGCGGACTGGATCTCGATATGCTCGAACGCATCAACGCATTCTCCTGCAGAGGGCTCAAGCCGGATCTGACCATTCTGCTTGATATTGATCCGGAACTCGGAATGAAACGCAGTCTGATCCGCGCCGCAGAGGGAGAAGCGCTGGAAAACGACCGGTTCGATTCGGAGACGCTCGCGTTCCATACCGCGGTCCGGAACGGTTTTCTGACCATCGCATCAAAAGAGCCGGAACGGTTCCGGATCATTTCCGCTTCCGGAACGATCGAAGAGGTCGCCAACGCTGTAAAGGAATGTGTGAATCATGAATTTGGACTGGAACTTCTTTGAAGAACATTTTCCGCTGGCGGTCTCGTCGCTGAAGAATGCGCGATCGGCCGGCCGGCTGACTCATGCGTTTCTTCTCTGCTCCTCGAATGCGGAATACCGGACGGCTTTTCCGCCGCTGCTTGCATCGCTTGCCGCCTGCGAGCATCCGAATGAAGATTTCTCGCCCTGCGGCCGGTGCGCCGTCTGCCGAGAAATGGCCGATGGAACCTTTCCCGATCTGATTACCCTTGCACCCTCCTCCCTCTCCCGGATCATTCCCATCGGGGAAAGCGAGGACGAGGTCGATTCCATGCGCTGGTTCGAATCGCTCTTCTACCTCAGCAGCATGACCGATTCCGGCTGGAAAATCGGCATCATTCACGAAGCGGACCGGATGAACGAAGCCGCTCAGAATGCCTTTCTCAAAACTCTGGAGGAACCGCCTCCGAAGTGCATGTTCATCCTGACGACCTCTCATCCGGCGGAGCTCCTGCCGACCATCCGTTCGCGCTGTCAGACGATCCAGCTCACCGACAACCGCTGCAAGTATTCGTTTCCGAATTCCGAAACCCTTCTGCCGATTCTGCACAAGCTGGCATTTGAATCGAAAGGAAGTCTGCTGACAGCGGAGGACTGCGCCGTTGCCCTGATCGAATTCGCCGAATCTCTGGAAGACGCCGCGGAGAAAACCGTGGAAAAAAAATGGGAGCCCCGTCTGGCGGAATCCGAAAATCTGGAATCCGCCGGAAAAGCGCTCATCGAAAAACGGATCAAGGGGGAACAAAGCTGTGAATACCGGAGACTCCGCGATCTGTTCCTCAGCATGATCCATGCGTATTTTGCCCAGCTGGCGCTTCTGGTTTCGAACACTCCGGCGGAACTTCTGCCGAATCCGGAACTCTTCGAGAAATCCATTCGTCAAAGCGAGGCGGAGGAGTTCGGCGCGGACCGCGCGTTCCGCTGTCTGGCCTACGCCGAGGACCTCCTGCGCGCCATGCGGACCAATGCAAACGATCAGCTTGCCATCCGCGCCTTCTGTCTGAAAATCGCGTTCAAATAACCGGTTCGGAAGATCACTTCCGAACCGGCTTTGCCTCCGTCTTCCGCAGAATCATCCGCGGCCAGAGCGAGGGTTCATTGTTGACATGCGCTCCGTTGTTTGCGGAAAGATTCACGCCTTTCCGTCCGGGCAGTTCCTTCGGATCATCCTTGTCGTGAACGTGGAGGGCGAATCCGGCGGGGAAGCCATCCCGCAGTGCAAGAGGCTCCAGGCACGACTGCGGAAATACAATGTCATACACATAACCATCCGGTGTTCTCGTGAAAGTGCAGGAGATCCGTTTTGCAGACTCCTCTTTCGAAAGCATCGCGACACCTCCGGCAAGCTGGCTCTGGACCTCGTAAAGACGATAGATGCGGCCCGGACCGCTCTTTCCTTCCGGATTTCCGTAGGAAAAATCGTAGCGGTAGTCGTCATCATCGTATCCGGACCGCCCGGAGGAGATACCGTTTGCGCCGCAGTCAAAATAAACCTCCAGACAGCCATCCAGCAGATACAGACGCGATGCGGCGCCATCCGCATGGAACCGTTCCGGCTCCGCGACAAAGCGGTCGTCGGCGACCTCCACGCGCAGATAGAGATTCTTCTCGTTCCACGCCAGACGGAACTGCGCCGAGAAATCCGATTTTCCCCTCCATGACGCACTGTTCCATTTGTAGAGATTGTGCAGAGGCAGTGCCGGAATCCGCCCCCACTCCGGTTTGTCTTTCGTGTACGGCACATAGAAGTAATTCATGTTCCACGAACCTTTCACAGAAGCCCCGTTTTTCAGCGCGGCGGTATAATCGGTCGAAAAACGGAAGAGTTCGCCGAACGTATTTTTCCCGCGTTTCTCCAGGATCTGTTCCTGCTTCCGGTTCGGATCGACGCGGAACGGAAGTTCTCCGCCGTCATAACGGAAGGTGCCCTCCTGCGGACGACCTGTCAGATTGCAGAATCCGGCAACAATGTTTCCTTCCCGGTCCGGATGGATCTCCACGCGGAGATTCGACTCTCCGCCGATGACTTCGCACTCCCGCAGAGCATTCCGCAGAACAGCGGGATCCTTGTGCTTCAGGAAGAGCGGAGCGGCCGTCAGAGGAATCGTCACGATGCCGTTTTCGGCGTTGACCTCGCGCCGGTTGCCCATCAGGTCGATGAATTCCGGAAGCTCTCCGGGGAAGCGGACATGCAGGACGGGTCCGCGTTCAAGTCCATCCTCGACCTTGTCGCTGACACACCAGATCGCAGCAACGCCTCCGTTGACCTTATCCCGGTAGACGTATCCGCGCACCCCCGCCGCGGGACGCACATCCCCTTCAAACACGGGATCCCCGAACAGATTCCCCAGCGTGTTCACCGCATTCATCATCGGATACGGAATCAGATAGTAATCCAGAAACAGATTGCTCGCCCAGAAATCCATCCGACGGATGCGCGGCCAGTACTTCAGGCAGATCAGATAGGTTCTGGCAAGCCACGCCGCCTGATTGAATTCCCGCAGACCGAAATCGTAGGTCGGCTTGGAGTTGCTCCGGTAAGGATCCTGCCACATGCCGCACTCCCATTCGGGAACATTCATGAACGGGATGTTGAAGCCTTCCGTGTAATAGATGGGTTCCTTGTCGTAGCCGTATTTCTTCAGGAGACGGATAAAATAGGCGGTCTCCTCGTCGAGATCGTTGACACCGGCCTTGGTCCCGTCCAGGTTCCAGTAGACGTGGGTGGCAAACGCCTCCCAGCGCAAGCCGAGTTTCTGTGTCGAGGCGATGAACTTCTCCGTGGCGTCGCGCCCGCGCAGACGGCTGAATCCGGCGGTGCCGCCATCCGGAAAAGTGATCGCATCGGGTCTGGCGCGCTTCACGCCCTTCTGAAAACCACGGAGCAGTTTTGCCCATTCGTCGTAGCGGTCGGCACGGAGAAGTTTCGTCCGGTTCTCAAGCTCGTGATTGAACGACCAGCTCTTTGCACGCGGATTCGCCTTGACATATTCGTAGGTAATCTCCTCAACGCGCTTCTCATCCGCCGGTGTGATCTTCTCGGCATCCTTGATGAGCGAAGTGAGATAATCGCGATCCTCCGCCTTCTCCATCCGGAATCCGCTGTGCCCGCCCATCGACCAGACCATATTGGCGATCCGGTAGCGGTCGAGAAGCTCCAGAGCGTAATCGTTGAACCCGTAGAGACGTCCGTAGCCGGTCGAACCGAGTCCGATGCGCATGTGAAGACGCGCAAGATCGTCGCCGCGGGGAATCCGCCCGATGTGCATGGAGACCGTCCCGAAGAGATTTTTCGTTGCATGTCTGTTTTCCAGAAAGCGCATCACGCAGAATCGGTAGTAATCGCGATAGGATTCGCCCTTTTCCGGATGAAACACCGCCTGAACGACAAAGTTGCCCGTCCCGATCTTCAGATCGTCGAACGGAAGAGCCAGACGATCGCCGCCGCGAACCGTGTACGATTTTTTCCAGAGCTCTTTGCGGTAGAAATCGATCAGACTCAGATCCACACGTCCCTTTCCGCCGAAAACTTCGAACTCCGCCCGGACCGGAGTCCCGGCGTTGATCGTGCTGTCCGGATCGGAAGTGCGCAGATTGCCGGTCAGGGGAACGGTCACAAATTCCGTCGGCTTAGTGCCCTCCTCGACTTGCAGGTCATCCACCCAGGTCTTCTTGTCGGAAAGATTTCTCAGCTGCACGCCGACCGCGCCTCCGCGGTGCGTAAACGTGTAGGAAAAGCGTCTCCATACCGGACCGATCTTATGACGGGGAAATACCGCACCATGCGTAAACTGCATATTCGACTGCGAAAAAGAGATCAGACCAAACAGAAACAGCCGCCCCTCCACCTCGCCTTTCACATAACAGCTGACTGTGTAGGTCTTGCCTTTTTCCAGAAGCAGGGGCGCAGTCACCAGAATCGCGCTCTTTCCCTGCACCGGGTTCATCAGAAGACAGCGCGGACTTGCTCCGCGCCCGTTTTTTTCATCGATCTCGTACTTCGGAATCGCGGAAGGCGTATATTCCGCTCCGCCCGAACGGAACGAAAAATAGCGCAATCCCTGATCGAAGCTCGGATTCGGCAGAAGATTCCGCGTCACCGGCTTCTGAACGTACATGGCGTCATTCTTCCAGAAGTCGATTCCCGCAACCGGCGGAGGCGTCTTTCCGGAAAGGGAAACCGCTCCCGGATCAATCAGAATCCGCCGCGTTTTGTCGATCGGCCAGAGAAGCTCCAGCCGTCCGGAAATCCTCGGCGGAGTGTAGCACGCCTCCAGAAACGCCCCCCAGCTCTGCGGCACAATCAGCGAGATCTTTTTCGCAGGGACAAATCCGTTCAGCGTCACCGATTCCACCTTACCGGCATATGCGGCAAGATCCTGACGCGGAGACTCCCGGAATCTGGACTCCGGCAGCAGATCAACATCCTTCCCGTTCACAGCGATCTTCATCTCCCGGTACTTCCGCGGAAATTCTATCACGGGAGAGAGACGGAATGAACGAAGTCCGGCAATCGTTTCCGCATCCACTCCGGGATCCCATGTCAGAGAGATCAACCCATCGCGCTCCGGCTTGAGCGTAAACGAGAACACAGCGTTCCGGCCATCCGGCAGGCGATAGGTCTGAGAATAGGTGATCGTACCCGATTTCCGATCATACCGAACCTCCGGTTTCGTTCCCGGAGCGCTCCGGAAGGGCATTCCGCCATTCCCGGGAAAGCTGCCGGTAAAATAGATCCGGCAGACCTCTTCCCCGTCGGCGGAAACAACGATCTTCCAGTCCGGACTGATCCGGGAAAAGGAATCTCGGAGACGCAGTCCGACCCGCTTGTTTCCCGCCGTCAAAGCCACCTGTTCCACCGTCCGGCTGCCCATCGGCAAGCTCTTGACTTCCAGAACCGGAATCTCCCGTTTCTGAGTCTCTGCGGCAAACGGCGGAGCATACTCCGGCAGTTCCGCTCGAAGAACGGCAAAACTCAGAAAAAGAAACATTCCACACAAAACTCTCATTTGCCGCTCCCTTCCTTCGAATCGGCGCCGGTACCGAAATCAATGAGAATATTCCGATCGTTCGAGATCGCCCAGTTCCGCTGAACCGTTCCAACCGGCACCTTTCCTCCGGCAAGACGCTCCATCACCGATCCCCAGCAGAGCGGCAATGTGATCTCCACACGCTTTGCCGGATCCCCCGTATGGAACCGGAGACGAGAAACTTTCCCGAGATACGCAGGAAACTCCGCCCCCCTCCGCTGCTTGAGACTCTCCAGATCGTTGAAATGAATCTTCTCCGCTTCCACCAACTGGAATCCCCCCTCCCGGTAGCGCGGAGGCAATTCCACCACCGGCTTCAATGTAAAATTCGGAATACTCGCCAGATCCTTCTCCGGAATTCCAGGATCCCAGCTCAGCCGCACCCGTCCGGGACCTTCCGGAGCAAGCGTGAAACGGAACTCCGCAATGCGCTTGTCCGGGAGCTGATACTCCTTGCAGTACGAAATTGTATTCTTCGTCCGGTCAATCGCGACCCGTTCCTTTCCCGGAATCGTTTTGAACGGGAACCCCCAGCTTCCGCGGAAACTGCCGAGAAAATAGATCCGGCAGACCTCCTCCTTTCCGGCATAGACTCCGATTTTGAAGTCCTGTCCGGCAAAGCGGGAACCGTAAAGCTCCCGGAGTCCGACGCGCTTGTCTCCCTCGACAAGCGAAGGCTGCTCCAGAGAAGCGCCCTTTGACTGAAATGTCCCGACCTTCAGAACGGGATCCGCGAAGACAGGCAGAAAAATGCCCGTCGCCAACAGCAGACAAAATTGTTTTTTCATCCGTATCCTTTCGTTGTTTCTTTATTTGAAAATCTTATTCCTGCTTCCGGATTCCCTCGGAGAGAATGCCGATTCCCGGATTGGATTCCCCCGACCACTGAAGACGGGCAAAGATCCGTCCCTCCACGTGGCCATCCAGGAACAGAATGTTCGCCAGACCGTTTGTCGCCGGACCACGATCATAAACCGTCAGATCGCGGTCATCCCCCGCGCCATGGCGGTGGTAGAAAAAGTAAATGCTCCCGCGAGTCGCCGCATTCAAGCGGGAGTCGCCGCAGAACACAGCTGCGGAGGGACGAAGAGCATCGCCTGTCTTCCGATACGGAAACACCGTCGAATTCCCCTCCTGTGGACCGCCCAGCAGGTATGGATTGCCCAGAAAGTGCCCCACATAAAATGTTTTGTTCCATCCGGCCTTCCGTGTCTCCGCAGGACAGAGAAAGCTCCCCCCGTCGCGATGATTGTAGAACACTCCGTAAGGCGGATTCTTTTTCTGCGCCGAAGTCCATCCCGAAAGCACCGCGGGCCATGTCCCGTAAGGATCATTCTTCTGCGCATAATTAGGAAGAATCCATTCATCCCAGTCCCCGGAATACATGGCCTGCGCCGCACCAATCTGCTTCTGAACACTGATACAGCCGGAACTGAACGCGGAATTCCGCGCCTTTCCCAGCGCAGGAAGAAGAAGAGAGGCAAGAATCGCAATAATAGCAATCACAATCAATAACTCGATCAATGAGAATGAATATTCTCTTTTCATCCGTAAATTCCTCCTGTTTTTTTAAAGTCTGAAGTATTTCTTTTTCACATCCATACGCTCCAGAATGGCTCCGGCATCCAGATGGAAAAACTTATGATCCTCCAGCAGCATGGAGAGCATGACGCGCTGCCATTCTGTGAAGATCTGTTTTTCAAAAATTCTTGTTTCACCTTTTCCGGGAAAGAACCCGGCGTTCTCGTTGCGCCGATTCCAGAAATGCTCCGTGGGCAGAATGTCGCGGTTCGCGGAGATCTGACCGGTAATGCTGCAAAACTCTGTCTGGAACTCACGGGAAACCATGATTTTCATCAGATTCCAGACTCGGTTGCGCTCCTCGGCTGCGATATCGTGCCGCAGATACGCCTTCAGCACCGATTCCGACAGCAGATGAAAGCGCTTTCCGGTACAGTCCCGATACGGCAGATATTCCAGAAAATCCACCTGTTTATCCGGACGTTCCGGCTGACCGTTCTGCCTCGTCAGCCAGCAGCCCACCTTGAAGTTCAGCACCGCCCCATTGTGAAAGAAACTGCGGGGATCGTTGACGCGATCCCGGATCAGCACCGTATCGCGCAGGATCTCCAGAAAGCGGAATCCTCCCGGCGTATGGAACAGAGGCGCATCGCCCTCGTATGTCTCCTCGCGGAACGGACAGAGCATCAGCAGAACCGGCAGGAAATCCTGAAACAGAAACGATTCCGAATCCCGGTAATCCATGCTCGCAGGCTCGATCCCAAGCGATCGGCATTTTGCGGAAAAATCCGTCCACCACTCAAAATCCCCGGTCAGATCGGAGAGCTGAAATCCGGTCCGCTCCAGCAAAGCCCTGTTCACGCCGATCTGATACGTCGTGCTGGTATACGGGAGACAATCCTCGTAGTTGAGTCCTTCGACCGTGGCAAGACCGCCGATCACTTTCTCGTAATCCGGAAACTGTGTCAGCTGCGCCGGCGGAAGATTATCTTCCTTCAGAAACGCCGAATACACCGAAAGCGCCGCCTTGTAGTCATGCATGCAGCGACGCTGCGTCTGCCGGTTTCCCAGATCCTCCACCGCCTGAATGTCAAAATCCAGATGCAGCGATGCATTGACCAGATATTTGTTCAGAAGTTTCCGCATGTCCGCAAAGGAAATCGTCGTCGGATGAATGTTGATCAGCACCCTGAGACTCCCGCTCCCCGCGATATAGGATCCCTGGCCCCGGCGCGTCTCCACAAGCCCCTCCTCCGCCAGCTTGTTGATGATCGAGGATACCGTCAGATAACTGATGCCGAACATCTCCATCATCGATTTGTACGAAGGCAGTTTGTCTCCCGGCATCAGCTCTCCCTGCTTCCGCCGCGACACGATGTAATTCCGAACTCGATCTATGTTTTTCATGCGAACCGCTCAACTTATTTATATTACGTTTAAAATTATAGCATATTCAAAAACAAAAAACAAGAGGCTCTTTAGAAAAAAACAACAGAAAAAAGAAAGATTTTTACTTTTTACGCAATATAAATATGTTTTACACAAAGTCATGATAGAAAAAGAACCCGGACTCCGTTATATTGAAGTCCGGGCTCTCCGGCAGAATGGAAAAGAAAAATGGAACGATGAGAAAAAACTATTCCATCTTTTCACGAATCTCGAACTTCCGGATCTCAAAAGAGGAATCCGGCTGTCTCCAGGTGAAGAGGAAACACTGCATGGCTTCTCCTTCCAGAGGAACCTGCATTTCGACTTTCATCGGGACAAACTGATCGGTCAGAAGCAGCGGAGTCCCTGGCAGGTTCCAGCGAGGAATTCCCTTTCCCGCGAGAAAAGCCTCCAGACGTCCCTTTCCCCGCACCTCGAACGAGACCGTATAGACCATTCCCGGAATCACCTTCACCGGAACAGAAGCAATTCCAGCCCCCGCCATCGGCACCACCCCATTCTCCGCTTTCAGAGTCGAGACCACTTTGACCGAGCCAGCAGCTGAATCAAAGGAAAGCTCCGACTGCTGGAAACGATTTCTCAGCTCCTTCTGTCCGACAAGGGTCTTTCCGCTTCCGCGCAGGCTGAGGGTTCCGAATTTAGCGGGACTCTTCCGATCTCCGATACCACCGCCCCAGGTGAGATATCCCACACGTCCGGCTCCGTCGTTGTTGTTGACCAGAAGAGAAAAACGCAGAGGACACATTTTTCCGGGAACCATCGCAAACGGATAGAGTTCGGAAGCGGCGATCCACAGTTTGTAGATCGTGAGATCTCCGCGGCGCTCGACGATTCCCGTTCCGAATTTCAATTTCTCTCCGGGCTGAGTCAGGCGCTCCGGAATATCTCCGCCGACAGATGCCATCATCACTTTGGTCAAATAATGATTATGTGCGGAAAAGAGGAATTCGGTCATGGATTTGCGCTGTCCTTTTCCCTCGCAGTCGATGGCAAACTGAAGACTGTCACCCATCCAGTATGGAATCGGTTTTCCTTGTTCATGCTCCGGCACAGGCGTATGGATCGCATCCCGGACTTCCACACAGATTTCGAGTCCTTTCGGATTCAGCGCCACGGCAAAACGACCGGCATAAGTCGATGGCTTGCCGGAAGGAATCAGCGAATGATACTCCGTCAACGGAATCCAGTGGAGATCCTTCCGCAGATTCCATCCATCGGAAAACAGGGACTTCTCCTGATAACTCCCACGGAAACGGTACTCCATCTCCTCGGACTCCTGATATGGCTCAATCCGGCTGAGAACCGTCCATTTTGCCGATCCGCTCAGATCGGGCTTTTCCGCATAATACACCACCTGCGGAGAGAGACGCATGGAGGATGGATTTTTCACCGTTCGGCCTTCCCAGTCGAGCACCCGGGCGGAACGGACCGCCGAAGCTAGAGCGGAAGGAAGTTCCACGGCATTTTTCCCCATGTTCCAGAAGATCAGAAGCGGACCGGAAGCACTCTCCAGCGCAACGGCCTGCACATCACCGCTCTCAAAGGACCAGGCGCCGCGGAATTGGATCTGTCCCGAAAAACGGTCGTAGAGATTCCGCAGGACCAGCGCGGCAAACTTCGGCTCCTGATTCGGAAAGGTTCGGAAGATTCCCAGAATCTGAGCGCCATCCGGTCTCCGGAAGTCCGCCATTTCCCGCTCGGTTCCGCCGTGCCAGCAGGGACCGAATCCATTATGAGACGCAAACTTTTCTACTCCGGTCCTCACCATGTTCAGAAAATCCAGAACCATATTGAACGAAAGCTGTTCTTCGCTCAGGATCACCGGATCAGAAGCGGTGAACAGCGTCAGATGCCACTCATTGTTGACAAACTGTTTGCGGCCGACTCCGAATTCCTTTCCGATGCGGATATAAGGTTCCGGCTCCGCCCAGGTCCCGTGAAGCGGCAGAATGTCGAAAAATCCGCCTCCGCCAAGTTCCAGAATCCGGCGGTAAAACGCCTGATACCGCATTCCGACCCCGCCGAATGCAACGGGTTTTCCCGGTGCGGCCTTCTTCACGGCTCGATATCCGATCTCCAGCATCTTGCGGTAATCCTCCGGGGTCCCCTTCCAGAAAATGGAGTGCCCCGGCAGATGCGGTTCGTTCCAGATCTCCCAGGAACGGACCTGCGGATACCGTTTCACAGCGGCTGTCACAAACCGTTCCCACGCCTTCCAGTCGTTCGGAGGATAGAACTGATACCGGGCAGAATAGCTCATCTCCGCCGAGTTTTCAGGACGGCTCGTATAAAAACGCGGCGTATCCAGAAGAACCGCGTCAATTCTGGATTGCGGAATTCCATTTTTTGCCGCCGTCTCAAACATTTTGTCCGCCGTGCTCCAGTCGTAAACGCCGGGAGATTTTTCAATTTCATCCCAGCTCAGCGCATGCAGACGCATGAAATGATATCCGATCAGCCGGCGCATCCGGAACTCATCCGCGATGTTGCTTCCAAGACGGTAGGGCAGCGCAACGTCGCGCGGCGCCAGACTGATCCCCAGCTGCGGCGGAACCTGATCCACCGGACGCGCTTTCGTCGCAGTCACCACAAAATTCTGGAAATCCCGTTCGAACTTCCGCTCTTCCACCAGGCGGTTTCCGTTGATCCGCTGGGCATAATACTCCTGCACCACCGGAACGCTCTCCCCGGAGGCCTTTTCATAAAAGAAACGAACCGCATAGAAGCCGGGACGTGTCAGCCGGCAGCTCCAACCGTTCTGTTCAAACTCCTTCCGTGCAATGGTCCGTTCCGCAACCGCCGTTCCATCACTTGCCGTAACAACTCCTCTGATCCGTTCCACATCCGGCGGCAGCGTCCCTCTGAACACGATCGGCTCTCCCGGTTCGAACCAGTTTGCAAAACTTCCTCCGCGCAGCCGGTAGAACGAGTCAAACGTAACCTTCCGGACCGTCAGACTTCCTTTTCCACCTTTTCCGGAACAGGAAAACCGAAGACGCGCGGCAACCGCATTCTCCGGCGCGCATTCCGCCGTCACCGGACGATGAAACGGAAGCCATTTCCCATTCAGCGCCGGAGCCGGAAATACAAACCACGGATGCTGATGATGACGCCCCAGGACCCGTCCGGAAGCATCAAGCCAGACGACCTCCACATACATTTTCCAGTTTCCCGGCTCAAACTCCGGCGAAGTCCTGAATTCAAATCCGATCATCATCTCCTGCCGCGGCTTCGGCAGGGAAAAACGGGGCGACAGCACTTCTCCGCCGCTCCCTGCGGGAATCATAAACTCCGAACCGGCCATCCGGACATTTGCAGGAAGCTCCCATCCCTGCGTCGCATCTTCTGCAAGAAGGGTTCTCCGCACCTCGGCTGCGCCGCCGGAAAGGGTCAGAACGGCCAGAAAAAAGACAACAAAAATCCTGTTGAATATATGCATGAGATCAACACTCCTCTACAATTACAGTTCCCAGAGATAATGTCTGGCGGCAGGCTGATTCACATCTCCGGTATAATAGAATGCTTCCGTGGAGTAGGCATCCTGCGGAGCCCGGACGGAGATCGAGCCGACATGTCCATCCAGATACAGCATGGATACCGTACTGAGATGACGTCCGGCCGGACGTCCCCAGTTCGACTCAAGCCCTTTCGGATAAACTCGAAGATATCCTTTATTGGGATCATATCCGGAAATATCTCCGGATGTATTGTACCAGGCATCCATGGCAAAATATTTCTCCGAAGCGCTTTTTGCTCTGGAAATTTTTCTGGAATTGTAATCCCCGTCCATCATGTTGGGATTGACCCCGAAATCAATATACCACTCAAACCAGCGGTCCTGGCGATCCTGTTTCGCGATCTCGGAACATTCCAGACTGCTGAGAGCAATATAACCGGAATTGAATTTGCCGGAATAGTTTCCCGCCTCCTGGCCCAGCAAAGACTGATGCCACCGTCCCGTGGTCAGATTCTGGAACATCGGCGGGATCATGTCATTGAAATCAGCAGTGTACTGCTGAAGACCAAGACCAAGCTGTTTCAGATTGCTCAGGCAGGAAGTCCTCCGGGCGGAAGATCTCGCCTTGTTCAGAGCCGGCAGAAGCATCCCCGCCAGGATGGCAATGATCGCAATCACCACAAGGAGCTCTATTAATGTGAAAAGCCTCCTCTTTCCGGGTTTCAACGAAGACTTCCATCCTGCGGAGCCTTCATACATTTTGAGTTCAGATTTCATGACAACCTCCTTTTTAAAACTATGATTATAATTGAGTAAAAGCAGTTTTTCGAATAATCAATTTCGTCGGAACGCGGATGATGTGCGAACAGGCGGAGGGGTGGCGGATCTCGGAAAAAAGAAGTTCCTCCGCATAGTGATTGATCGCATCCCGATTCACGGACAATGCAGTTGCCGTCGGTTCCGCCAGCGGAGAGACACCGATTCCCTCCACATCGTCATATCCGACCAGATGGTACTCTCTATCCGGTTCAAGCCCGACATCGTGGAATGCATGAATCAGATCAAATGTCGCAAGATCCGTACACGTCACAATCAGTCTGTTGAAACAACGCCGGGAAAGCTCCAGTCCCAGCTTGTAGAAATTGGAAGGGAATTCCGCCTTGATCTTCTCGATATCCGAAAACCCGTATTCCTCCGCCGCCATACTGCAAGCATCCCCGCGCGCATATCCGTTTGCATGATCCGGATAGATGATGACAACCCCCTGCAAACGAGCCTGACGTGCTTTGGCAAAAAGTTCCCGCATACCGGTCATGTGATCCGGCAGAACCTGATGGAACGGAAGCGGCAATTCGCTGTCACCCTGAAACAGAACAACCGGCAGCCGAAGCTCATGCAGATAGGCGCACTCCTGAAGATTAATGTACGCACAGGAGATCAGAAGGCCATCGAGGCCCTCCAGATACGGTTTCAGTTTCCGCCTGTCAGCAAACGCATCGTTGGGAATGAAGCGGATCCGGCAGCCGGATGCCCTCAGGCGCTTGACCAGCCGAATGCCCGGAATGCTCAGCAGACGCGCAATCTTCATATCCTCGAACTCCTTCCGGATCGCACAACCGATGTGCAGAACCTTTCCCGACAGGGCCTTCGGAGAATTGACAAACGTACCGCTTCCCTGCCTGCGGTAAATCAGAGACTCCCGTACCAGACAATTTGCCGCCTTATGAGCTGTACTGAGCGAAACACCGAAGTTCCGGGCCAGCTCCCGGCTCGAAAAAACCGGAGTCCCCGGCTTCAGTTTCCCCTCCAGAATATCCTGACGCAGCCGGGCGGCAATCTCCAGATAAGTAATGGTTCGTTTCACGGATTCTGACTTTCTCACAACTGCAACCCTTTTTTTCCTGTTTTCTGAAATTATAGGACAGCTGCCGGAAATAACAAGATTTTTTCCGTCTTTTTTCTTTCGACAAGCTCAAAAAAAAGATTTTCCGGCGGAAGTGATCTGCAACTGTTTGCAATAATTTTCCCCAAAGCATCCCCTGAACAACCATCTTTTTCACACGCATTGCCGGAAAAAAAGAATGAAAAAGCGGACGTTATACGGATTCCTTCAAAAGTTCTCAAAGATTTCAACGGATCGGACTTGACTGTTCGCGGATCGGCGATACGTTACAGAATCGTATTTTGTCAAAAAAAAGGATTTATGGAAAATGAACAGAGAAGAGATCGAATGGTGCCAGTTCTACTGGTTCACGACCGGGAATCACGACCTGCCGAGAATTCTGCTGATCGGAGACTCCATCGTCGCCGGGCATCGGGGGCAGGTAGCGGAACGAATGAAGGGGAAAGCAACGATAGAAGCGTATTCCACCTCGAAAATTGTCGGCGATCCTGCAATCTACCGGGAACTTGCGCTGGCGCTGGCAGACTATCCCATTGACATCATCTACTTCAACAACGGGCTTCACGGATTTTCCTATGATGACGCCTTCTATCGCCGGGGCATGGAGGAATTCGTTGATTTTCTCCGTCTGAACACCAAAGCCCGTCTGATCTGGCGCAGTTCGACCCCCATCACGGTCAAGGACAATACGGAACAGCTGGATCCGGTCAAGAATGAGGTCGTCCTCCGGCGCAACCGGATCGCGGAAGAGATCATGAAAGAACGGGGAATCCTGATCGACGATCTCTACACCCCCATGCTGAACCATCCGGAATACCGGAGCAAAGACGGTTATCACTATCAGGAAGCCGGAGTCAATGCCCAGGCCGATCACATTGCCGCCTATCTGACGGCTCTGCTGGATCATTCCGCTCTTGAAATCGACATGAACGGCTTCCGGACCGATTTCCCCGGAAGAGTTTCCGACTGGTGCGGCTTCGAACGCTGTGATTTCAAACTCAATGGCATCAAATGCATTCTGGTGAAACCGAACTGTGCTCCCGATCCGGCAAAACGGTGGTACTGGAGAGCGCGCTTCTTCGGAGCGTTCCCGAATGCGGACTGGGCATTGCTGAAACGCGGCTGGTATGTCGCGCACATCGAAGTCGATGAGCTCTACGGCTCGCCGGAATCGAACCGGAGATTCGACCTGCTCTACAACTTCATGGTTTCGATGGGATTCAACCGGAAATGCGTTCCGGTCGGATACAGCCGCGGCGGACTGGATGTCTACAACTGGACGGCGAAGAACACCGACAAGGTAAGCTGTCTTTACCTTGACAATCCCGTCTGCGACTTCAAAAGCTGGCCCGGCGGAAAAGGAAACGGTCCCGGCAGCGAAATCGCCTGGCAGAACTGTCTCAAAGCGTGGGGCTTCACCGAGGAACAGGCGATGGCGTACAAAGGAAATCCCGTTGACAACCTCAAACCGATCGTCGATGCGGGCATCCCGGTTCTGCATCTCTGCGGAGATGCGGATGAAGTCGTTCCTCCGGAGGAAAACACAAAGGTCGTCGAAAAACGCATGAAGGAACTCGGCGGCAATCTTCAGGTGATCTACAAGCCCGGTGCGAAACATCATCCGCACTGTCTGGAAAATCCGCAACCGATTGTAGATTTCGTTCTCAAGTACAACCACTGATCCCAATCTATGCCGGGGAGAGACCATTTCTCCCCGGCTTTTTTCCCATCATCATGCGCTCCATCTACAAGCATACGCTCCGCGCCTGCTATCTCGGCTACATTACGCAGGCGATCGTCAACAACCTGGCACCGCTGCTCTTTGTGATTTTTCAAACGGAATACAAGCTCTCGTTTGAAATGATCGGACGGCTGATCCTGCTGAATTTCTGCGTGCAGATCGGCGCGGATTTTCTTTCGATGAAATATGTGGACAGGATCGGCTATCGGAAATCGGCGGTGATCGCCCACGCCTTCAGTGCGGCAGGACTGATCGGACTGGGGATTCTGCCGAAAGTGCTGCCGGATCCGTATCTCGGACTCTGTGCGGCGGTGGTGCTGTATGCGATGGGCGGAGGGATCATTGAAGTCATCATCAGTCCGATTGTGGATTCCCTGCCGGGCGAGGAGAAGGAATCCGCGATGAGTCTTCTGCACTCGTTCTACTGCTGGGGACAGGTCGGCGTGGTGGTCATTACGACTCTTCTGCTCCAGTGGATCGGCGGAGGATTCTGGTTCCTTCTGCCGTGCATATGGGCGATTCTGCCGCTTTATAATCTATTCAAATTTCTGCGTGTTCCGCTGCGGAGGACCGTATCGGAGGAGGAGCGGACCTCGTTGAAACATCTGTTTTCGTCGCGCGGTTTTCTGATCGCTTTGGTTCTGATGATGTGCGCGGGGGCATCTGAACTGAGCATGTCGCAATGGTCCTCGATTTTTGCGGAAAAGGGACTGAGGGTTCCGAAAGTCATGGGGGATCTGCTGGGACCGTGCATGTTCGCACTTCTGATGGGAATCGGACGAACCATCTATGGGATTCTGGGCAGCCGGATGCCGCTGAAACCCTCTCTTGCCGTCAGCGGACTGCTCTGCGTCATCAGTTATCTGCTGACGGTTTTTGCGGGGAATCCCTATGTTTCCCTCTTCGGCTGTGGGCTCTGCGGATTTTCCGTGGCGCTGATGTGGCCGGGAACCTTCAGTCTGACCGCCGCCGCGTTTCCGAAAGGCGGAACGGCGATGTTTGCGCTTCTTGCCGTGATGGGCGACATCGGCTGCGCGGTCGGACCGTGGATCACGGGCGTGGTTTCCGACTTCGTCCTGAGTCTGGAACAGATGGTCGAGTTCGGAGCCAGAAACGGACTGGATGCGGATCAGCTTGGACTGAAAAGCGGACTTCTCGTTGCCGGATTCTTTCCGCTGATTCTCCTTCTGGGAGTCTTTCTCCTGAAAAAGAATCCGCGGCACACCGAATAGACTCCATCTGCGTTGAATCCGGGGGAAAATCGCCGAAACTCCGGAACGGTTTTCGCAGCTGATTTTCAGAAATCTCCGCTTGTCACCGGCACTTTCAGGAGTATATTACCTGAAAAGAAAGGACCCTGTTTCATCATGGCAAAATTCATTCCGGATCCTCAGCCGGTTTATACAGAAGACTGGAAAAAAAATCCCGATGCGGAAATGATCGTGTTCTGCGGCAGGGAAATGCTGCTCCGGACCCGGCAGGATAAATTTTTCTTTCCACGGGTGGCGGAACTGGACTCGCTGAATTTATCCACGGCACTGAGCATCGGATTCCGCGACGGGAGGCCGTGTTTTGCGGTTGATCTGCCATCGGTTCCGGACAATCTTTCTGCGGACATGCGGAAAGTGGAAGTCCGTCTTGCGGTGGGGCATCTGGAATCGGATGCGTTTTCCGCCGGCTCACGGGCAAGAGAACTGCTCCACTGGCGCAGACAGCACCGGTTCTGCGGACGATGCGGAAAACCGCTTGGTGAGTCGCAAAATGATATTGCGCTGGTCTGTCCTTTCTGCGGAGAGCGCTTTTATCCCCAGCTGGCGCCCGCAGTCATCGTTGCGGTGACGCGCGGCGACGAAATTCTTCTGGCGCACAACCGCAAGTTCCTGCCGGGAATTCACGGTCTGATCGCGGGATTTGTGGAAGCGGGAGAAAACATCGAAGAAGCCGTTCACCGGGAAATTCTGGAGGAGACAGGAGTCACGGTTGGAAATATCCGGTACCTGTCGAGTCAGTGCTGGCCGTTTCCGAACTCGCTGATGCTGGGATTCACAGCGGAATACGTCTCCGGCGAGGCAAAACCGGACGGCACGGAACTTGATACTCTCGGCTGGTTCCGGGCGGATGCCCTGCCTCCGATTCCTCCGCCGGGAAGCATTGCTCGGAAAATTATTGAAGAATTCAAACAAAAACATGCAAACCAAAGCCGTGGAGAGACTGGACAGCGGTCCTGAAACGAACTCTCGCGGCAGGAAAGGAGTCACACCATGACGACAGAGGCCTCCTCGCTCGACACCGAAAAAACGCTGATCGGCGACGTTCGTTTTCTTCAGGAACACGGTCTGCATCCCGTTGTCCTTCAGAATGAATCCGGCGCCAGAGTTGTCGTCTCTCCGGAATACCAGGGGCGCGTCATGACCAGCTCCATGGACGGAGACGACGGATTCAGCTGCGGCTGGATCAATTACAAACTCATCCGTTCCGGCAAACAGACTCCGCACATCAACGCCTACGGCGGCGAAGACCGTTTCTGGCTCGGTCCCGAAGGCGGACAATTCAGCATCTATTTCCCCAAAGGTGCGGAATTCACATTTGAGAACTGGCAGGTGCCCGCCGTCTTCGATACACAACCGTGGAAAATCTCCGCACGCGACGGGGACAGGGAAGTGCTGTTTGAAGCGGAATTCGCACCAACCGACTGGAGCGGCAATCAGAAAAACATCCGTCTGGAACGCCGCGTCAGACTTCTCTCCGAAAAAGAACTCTCCGAAGCACTGGGAACCGATCTGGAAAGCTCTTCGCTCAAAGCAGTCGGTTATACCACAAGCAACAAGATGACCAACGCCGGACCGGAACCCTGGACCCGGAAGACCGGTGCCATGTCCATCTGGATGCTCGGCATGTTCAAACCGTCGCCGGAGACGGTCATCGTGGTTCCGTTCAAACGGGATGCGGAAGGCCCCGTCGTCAAAGACGATTACTTCGGGAAAATCCCCGCAGACCGGTTGAAAATCGACGGGGAAAAAGGAGTCCTCTACTTCTGCGCCGACGGAGACGACCGAGGCAAAATCGGACTCAGCAAACAGCGCGCCTGCGAATTTCTCGGCAGCTATGACGCGGCACACAATATCCTCACCATCGTGAAATACACCCCCGGCAAGCCCGATTCCGAATACGCCAATGCCGCATGGGAAATCCAGCAGGAGCCCTTCTGCGGCGATGTGGTCAACGCCTACAATGACGGCATTCCCGGTCCCGGACTCGAAAAAATGGGACCGTTCTATGAACTGGAATCCTCCTCTCCGGCGGCATTCCTGAAACCTGGGGAGTCCATCCTGCACGATCACAGCACCTTCCATTTCTCCGGAACGGAAGCGGACCTCGACCGGATCGCACGGAAAGCGCTCGGCGTTTCCATTCAAGACATTTGTGCACGCCGCTGATTCGTTTTTTTCGAAAACGCTGAAACAGGGAGAAAACGCAAATCAATGATGGCCCCCCTCTCAGCAAACAGAAAAAAAGGTCCGGTACAGAGAAAGCTCTTCGCCGATGCCCGGAAATCGAAAAAGAATTCCAGCATCTCGAAAGTCTTCTCTGTTCTGGACCATCGTCATCTCCTCCATTCCGACTCTGCGTTTTCCCAGAGACGTTTCGAATGCCGCAGTTTTCCGGGATCTCCGCTCCCGGCGGGGAAACTTTCGAATGCGTCCGCTTCTGAGAAAAATCTTCTTTCTCCCGACAAGGAACAGGAATATGTTTTCCTATGAATCACAATCATAAAAAAGGATAAATTTATGAACATAAAAAAAATAATTCTCCCCGCTCTCCTGCTACCAATTACCGGGGCAGGATCATGGAACATGGACGCTGCCGAACCGGTCCCAAAAACTCGCAACGAATGGAGACTTATCTGGTCGGATGAATTCGATAAAGCGGGGAAACCTGATCCGAAAAAGTGGGTCTATGAAAGAGAGGGATTTCTTCGCAACGAAGAGATGCAGTGGTACACCTCCGATGAAAAGAACGTTTATGTCAAAGACGGCTGTCTCCATCTGGTCGCCCGCCTTGAAAACAAGCCGAATCCCTGGTACAAGGAAGGGTCCGGGAACTGGAAGTTCAACCGGAAGAACATTGAAATAACTTCCGCCGGACTCATCACCTCAACAACCTTCACGTTCCTTTACGGCCGCGCTGAAATGCGGGCGAAACTCCCCGTCGGGCAAGGTGTCTGGCCCGCTTTCTGGACCCTCGGCACGGATACCCGCTACGGCGACTGGCCCGCAAAAGGAGAAATCGATATTTTCGAATTCTGGAAGGACTGGCAGGGAATCTACACACTCCAGTCCACCGTCCACTGGCAGGATCAAAACAAAAAACATCTGCAATCCGGCAAAAAGATCATCAACCGCAACTTCACAGACGACTTCCATATCTTTGCCATGGAATGGGATCCCGAAAAAATCGTTTTCTTCTTCGATAAAGAACCGATTTTCACCTTCAAAACCGGACAGTGCAGCATCGGAGATTTCAACCCTTTCCGCGCTCCGCATTTCCTGCTGCTGAATCTGGCAATCGGAGGCTCGCTCGGAGGAAAGGTTGACAAGTCCATTTTCCCGGCAGAATATATCATTGATTATGTCCGAATCTATCAAAAAACAGAGATCGGAACAAAACAATAAAAACCTCCCACGCCGGAAAACTCCATCTTCCGGCGCTTCGTTCTCCTATCCTCCGATTCCAGCACCAATCGGAAACCGAGGATGAGTTTTTTTTCGGATTCATCCCTTTTTCCTGTTGATTTCATGCTTTTATTGGATTATATTCCCCGGAATCAAAACGGAGATCAGGGAATGAGTTCATCTGTCTATCAAAGAGTCCTGCTGAAAATCAGCGGAGAGTCCCTGCAGGGAAGCAGAGGACATGGATATGATCCGGATGCAGTGGCATCTGTGGTCGAAAGAGTCAAAGAGGCACTGGCCCTCGGAGTGGAAATCGCACTGGTCGTCGGAGCAGGAAATCTCTGGCGCGGACTTGCCGGGTCTAAAGGCGGAATGGACCGCGTCACTGCGGATCAGATGGGTATGCTCGCAACCGCCATGAACGCTCTCTGTCTCAAAAATGCTTTTACTGCGGCTGGAGTTGAATGCGTTCTTCACTCGGCAGTTGCCATGGAGCCCTTCGTTTCCCGCTACAACCGCGATGAAGCACTCAAACAGCTTGACGCTCATAAACTCGTCATCTTCGCCTGCGGCACCGGATCGCCGTACTTCACAACCGATACCACCGCGGCTCTCCGCGCCCTTGAAACCAGATCCCAGGCTCTGCTCAAAGCAACCAAAGTCAACGGAATCTATACCGCGGATCCGAAAAAAGATCCCGCCGCACAACGCTTCGAAACCATCTCGTTTTCAGAAGTTCTCGCCCGCAAACTGGCGGTCATGGATGCGGCGGCATTCTCGCTCTGTTCAGAAAACAATCTCCACATCGTCGTGTTCGACTTCGATGAGCCCGGAGCCCTGGTCAAGGTGCTCACCGGCGACAATTCCGTGGGAACGGTCGTTTCCTGAACAAAACAGAACAACAGAATACAATCATCCAAATCAAATCATAGGAGAAATCAAATGACGGACGAAATCCTGCTGCTCGTAGACGAAACCCTCGAAAACATGGGCAAAGCCGAAGAAGCTATGAAAAATGACTTTTCCGCCATCCGCACCGGAAAAGCCTCCACCGCACTGGTGGAAAACATCACAGTCGATTACTACGGGGCAAAATCCAGACTCCGCGACGTTGCTAACCTCGCCACTCCGGAAGCCCGCCTGATCACCATTCAGCCCTGGGACCAGAGCCTCGTAAAAGTCATCGAAAAAGCGATCCGGGAATCCAACCTCGGCATCTCGCCCGTCAGCGACGGACGCGTCATCCGCCTCCCGATTCCGCCGCTCTCCCAGGAACGCCGCGTCGCTCTCGGAAAACAGGTCAAAGCTCGCGCGGAAGAAGCCAGAGTCGCCGTTCGAAACATCCGCCGCGATGCAAATGAAGTCGCCAAAAAAGCACAGAAAGCATCCGATATCACCGAGGATGAACTCAAAGACGTTCTCGAACAGATCCAGAAGGTCACCGACAAGTCGATCGCTCACATCGACCTCCTCATGGAAGACAAAGAAAAAGAACTCATGAGCTTCTGATCGGAATGTCCAACCGGCACGGAAAAAATCGTTTTCTGCTTCTCCTGGCGGCGATCGCCTTTGCAGGATTCCTCCTGCGCCTGATCGCCGGAATCCAGCTCGCAGCAGCCGATCCGGCGGTGTTCGCCCCCGCCTCCGTGACCGATATGGCAACTTACAAAACTCTTTCGGAACAGATCCTTCAGGGAACCTTTCCGAATGAGTTTTATTATCAGCCCTTCTATTATGCGGTCTTTCTGCCGATCGTCCAGATTCTGACGGGGCCCTCTCATTTTATGGTCATTCTGGCGCAGTCGCTCTGCGGCGGTCTCGCGATTCTGCTGACGGGACTTGCCGGAGCGCGCATCGCGGGAAAAACCGCTGGTATCATTGCGGCAATTCTGCTGGCGCTGAGCCGTCTGGCAATTCTCTACACATCCTACCAGCTGATCGAAACCACGCAGCTTTTCTGGTTCGTTCTTCTGCTCTATCTCACGCTCAAAGCAATGGACAAAGGCGCCTGGTTCCGATGGCTCCTGACCGGAATCGTCCTTTCCATCGCCATCCTGACGCGAGGAAACGCATGGTGTTTTCTGCCGCCGATTCTTCTGGCATGTTTCTGGGGGGAATGGAGATCAAAACGGAGATCGGGAAAAGCGTTTGCTCTTGCCGTGTCGATGGTGCTTCTCGGAACGATACTGCCACAGATTCCGTTCGCGGCAGTCAATTCAATCAAATACGGGACGCTGAAAGGTCCTTCCACTGCAGGCGGAGCGGTGCTCGCGCTCGGCAACACCAAAGAGTCGCCGCCGGGAGGACTCGAATATCCGCCCTCCTTCAACCTCTGGACGCAGCATCAGGAGGAACGTTCCGTTCCCATGCGCATTCTCGACTGGTTCTGCGAAGAACCCGCGGCGTATCTGGAGCTGACCTTCCGCAAACTGTTCCTCTATTGGAACGAATATGATATTCCCAACAATATCAATCCGGCAGTCAACGGAGCGAAAAGTTCTCTGCTGGCTGGATTTGCGTTTCTGCCGACCGGTTTTCTGCTTCTGCTCTGTCTGGCGGGAGTTTTCATGAACGCACGCAAATGCTTCCGGAAACGGGGTATCGCACTGCTTTTTCTGTTTCTGATTCTGTACTGGCTCGCAGCGGCGGCATTCTACAATCTGGGACGCTTCCGGGTTCCCTCCTTTGCACTGTACTGTCTTGCAGGAGGACTCTTCTGCGCAGGACTTCCGGTTCTCTGGAGAAAGAAACAGTACAAGAATCTTTTTCTGTACAACGGATTTGCGCTTCTCGCAGCTTATTTCATCGTCTATCCCGGTTATACGATCTACCGTGAAGTTCTGGAAAGCAGCATTCTGAAAGCGGTCCGGCCTTACGGGGTCCAGGTGGAATTCCCCGGCGAAGGCCTCAGAATCTACGATCACGGCCCCATGTCCTTCGGCGGATGGAACATGATCGAAGGCAACACCTTCCAGAAGAAATTCAATCGGAAGACTCCCGGCGGGAAAATGGCCGAATTCCGCCTTCTCCTGCTGAAAACCCCGGAACCGCAGCGTGCCATGGTCAGCGTCAACGGACAGCAGAAAATGCTGGATGACATGACTCCGGGCAAACCGGCCTTTGTCAAATTCCGTCTTCCGGACCCGGAGGACGGTATCTTCCGGATCGATCTATTCGGTCCGGTTCGCGCCGTTGCCGATCTCCAGAGAGATTACGGAAGAACATGCGCAGCCGACGGCTCCCCCCTCCCCTATGAACTGCTCGCAGAACTCCTCATTCCGGAACAAAAATAAAAACGGAAAAACACCCATCCGCCATCCCGGAAAAATATCAGCCTACCCTTTCAAGGAAGATGCTTTCCGCAGTCAGCAACTCCGGCAATGGGATTTGCTTTCTGTTAAAAATTGAAAAATCCTTTCGGAAATCCATTGACTTTTTCCTCATGTGTCATTATTTTCCCGGAGAAAATATATGGAACGATTATCGCAGAAACAAGGATTGATCTCATGAGAACCTATTTAAGCTGTGTGCAGTGTCTTGTCAGAAATACCGTCAAAATTGCAGAAATGCTGGCGGAAGAGGATCAGGTGAAGGAAAAAATCGTCAAAGACATGCTGCGGGAAATCGCCGATTTCGATTTTCAGACGCCTCCACCCTTCATGGCACGCCGCATCTACTCCTACGCCTCGGAACGCACCGGAATCCCGGATCCCTATCAGAAACAGAAAGATGACTCCACCCGTCTCGCCCGGGAACTGCTGGGAAAATTTCTGGAGGAAAAACGCTTTGATCTCCAGAATTTCGAATCGCTGGTCCGACTTGCAATCGGAGGAAACATCATTGATTTCGGAGTCAACTGCGATCTGGACCTGAACGAAGCGAAAAAAACGATCGAAACCGCATTTCAAATGCCCATCGACCGGAACGCTCTCCGGCAGGCGGAAGAGGCCATGGACCGGGCGGAAAATATCCTCTACCTGCTGGACAACTGCGGAGAAGCAGTCTTTGATACGCTGCTCGTAAAGAAATACCGGGAAAAAATCACCCTCTCCGTCAAAGGAATGCCGATTCTGAATGATGTCACCCGCCGGGAAGTCCTGGATTCCGGATTCGGCGGCATCGTGAAAAAAATTGTGGACACGGGAGACTGTACCCCCGGAGTCTCGCTGAAACACTCCTCGCCGGAGTTCCTGGAGGCGTTTCACAATGCCGATCTCATTGTCGCCAAAGGACAGGGCAATTTCGAATCGCTCAACACCACCGAAAAGCCGATTGTCTTCCTCTTCATGGCAAAATGCGAACTGGTTGCAAATCTTCTCGGGGTCCAGAAGAATTCGTTCCAGATTCTCTGTCGGAATCTGAAACATGCCTCGGCAGGAATCTGAAAACAGGAATCCTTTTTTTCAAAATCTTATCCTCCTGTTTACAGTGAGAAATCACTCTTTTAACACACAAACAAAGCAAGAATATGGATAAAATTTTTACAAAGATTCTATTTTGTCTCTTGTAAAAATGACAGAATCATGTAATATATCAGGAGAAGGAGAGAGAATGGAATCGCCGCATGATTCTTATGGATGGTTTTTGTGAAAAAACGGAAGCGTTTTCCCATCTGCCGCAGGGATATCAATATCTGGCCTGCTGCGGAGCGGGAAGTTATGGAGTGACCTATCTGGTCAGGGATTTTTCCGGAGTGGAGCAGGTACTGAAAATTGTCCGGAAGGTCGGTGACAGAGATGTCTGGGAACGGGAACTGCGCGGGTTGAAAGCATACCGGCAACTCTCGCAGGAACATCCCAATCTGGTACAGATCTATCACGTGGAGGATGCCAGGAGTTATTTTTATTATACGATGTCTCCGGCGGATAATCTCTCCTGCGAAAAGGAAATGTATCTGCCCGCGACTCTGGAAAACCGTATCAAGCGCGAATCGCTGACACCGGAACAGGTGCTGAAAATAGGCCTCTCCCTGCTGGATGCCGTTGAATTCCTCCACAATGAGGGACTGGTTCACCGGGATATCAAACCATCCAATATTATTTTCATTAACGGAGAATTGAAACTGAGCGATATCGGACTCGTCCGGGAAATGAAAGGCAATGCCTCTCTTGTCGGCTCGCCGGATTTCCTGCCGCCGGAAATGCTCCTGCGCAGAAATGAAACCTCTCCGATCCAGTTCGATTCCAAATATGACCTGTATGCAATCGGCAAAGTCCTTTACTGCGCACTGACGGGGAAAAGCTGCAAAAACTTTCCCCATGTAGAGCTCTCCCTGCTGAATTCCCGTCTTGCGGTCCGCCTTAACCGGGCGATCCTGGAAGTCTGTGATCCCAATCCGGAATGGCGTATCGACACAATAGAGTCCTTTCGCCGCCATCTGAATGGAGATTACGATACAAAACCGGTCCGGAACATTACCCACGATATGCTTCGAAACTCCGGCAGTTACCTGCGGAACAACCTTCATATTCCGGTTTACATTTCGCTAACCGCATTCTCCATTCTCGGAGGAGTTATCATGTTTGATGCATGGGCTTCCGGAAAATCCTCGATTCCCGATCCCCGGTCCTCTTACTCCGATATCAAAGATTTTGCTCAGAATCTTTCAGCAGCCATCCGGAAAAAAAATTCTTTTTTCCTTCTGAACCTGCTGCAGCGAAATCCTCTTTCTCGTTCTCTGCTGCAAAAGGATTATACATTCCTTTCCGAAGCAATTTCTTATGGCACCCCAAAACAGCTGCGGCTTCTGCTGGAAAACGGAGCGGATCCCAATGTTCGTTCCAAAGATGGGAAAACTCCCCTGATGAAAGCGGCAGAATGCGGAAATCTGCAAGGAATCCGAATCCTGCTTGAATTCGGAGCAGATAAGAAGTTGCTGGATCGATTCGGGAAAAACGCATCCGCATATGCAACCAGCGCAAAAAAACAGGAAATTTATACTTTATTACAATAAAAACGAGTTGAATTCGATCAATCGCAAAAAAAAAAAAAAAAAAAAGCTGACAGATTATGTGTTTGACATCGCCATTAGTGTAAAGATACATAGCGATATGGAATGATTTCCCCGTGGTATCGTTTCTATTTTCTATCAGACAGGGAACAGGAAAATCATTATGGCCTTTACAACAAAAAAAACGCTGTTGTCCAAGATAAGCGATGGCGATGATAATATCTCATGGGATGAATTTTTTGAAATGTACCGCCCCCTGATTTTTATCCGGGGACGAGATTTCGGGTTCAGCAAGACGGAATGCGATGATCTGATCCAGCTGGTTATGGCTGAAATTTTCAAAATGAGAACAACATTCACCTATAATCCAGCCAAGGGCAGATTCCGGGATTATATGAAGAAAATTATTTTTCATCAGGCACTCCGGCTGAAAAAAGAGATCTCCAAGGGGAAAATGTATGTGGAACTTTCGGAAGACCTCATGGAAGAAAACGATAAACTGGAACAAAGCTGGCAGGAGGAGTGGGAGGCTCAGCAGATGAAAATGGCTCTGGATGAACTGAAACATAAAATTGAACCGGTCACCTATCAGGCGTTCGATCTTTATGCGCTTCAGAATTGTCCGGCGGAAGAAGTTGCAGCCTGGCTGAAAATCTCCGTCAATTCCGTCTATCTGGCCAAAACACGTTCCATTGCCAAATTAAAAGAAATCATCAGCAATCTACCTGCTTGAACTCTACGGAAACTCATCATGAAACATATAGCGCAGACAACTCTGATCAAATACAAAGAAGGAAAAGCCGGTTATTTTGCTGTACTGTTCTGTCGTTCTCATTTGCAGAAATGCCCTCAGTGCGTACAGCGCCTGGAAAAATTGAAAGAGGAAGATACCTTTCTTGAAGAGGTCAAAACAAAATTAAACATTCTTTCCGATCCGGATCTGACCGAACAGGCAAAAAAAGCCGGAGGAACGAAACAATGAGACTCGAGACGGCGGACGAAATCACTGCCGCCATTCCGATTCTTTTCACTCTTCTGCTTGTCTTTCTGTTTCTTTTTCTGTTTCTGACCAGGAATCTCAGTTTCAAGCAGACATTTACTCCTGTGGCCATATTTCTCTTCTCAGTCTACACCGCGATTGTCATTGGACTCTGGGGATTTTTTCTGACCCAGAAAAAGAAACCGCACCCGGTCATTTCCAATCCTCCGGCGAAGAATGAATTCGAGGGAATTCCAGTCGATTTCTCCGATGAAATCATTCTGCATAACGACACTCTCCCGATGCCTGGCAAGTATTCTCATTCTCCCCGTGAAGCCACGCCCATTCCGGATTTCAAATACCGGCAGAATATCGTCCCCCGAACCATCGCAGAACGTCTCCAGCATTTTCAACAGCATCTCCAGTTCAACCGGAAACGTTACAACATGCTGCAGGCAGAATCCCAGAAAACCGAATTGAAACAGTCTCAAAAAGGAAACATTCAGAAAGAGCTCTTCTTTCTGCAAGAAAAGCATGACCATTTTCTCGCTCCTGTCACCCGAAATCTCACACGCGCCAGACAGCAGCTGATCTTGCGGAATAAAGCCAGAACAAAACAGTATAACAAAACGCTGACCAGCTATCTCAAGCAGCGAATTGAAGCATTTCTCGAAAGCCATAAAACCCTGACCTATACGCAGGAAGACAGCAAGATTGTAAACGGATTTATTCAGGAAATTCTGAATACCCGAATTGATCCGAACATGACTGTCACGGACCGCGCATTCCCGATATATTCCGGACCTTTGCTGAAGGTCGCAATGGAAAACCGCTTTCCCATGACAAGCGAATTCATTACAGCACTTCTCCAAAAACAAGCCGATGTGAATATAAACCTCTCGGCCCTCAAATTTTCCGATCTGCCGAAGTTCCTGCAATATGCTCTCCCGAACGGATTGGAAAATGTCGATACTTTCCGAGGCAAGAATATTCTGCTGACCCTGGCAAAAGATTCTGAAATTTCTCCACGGGACCTGCTCCATCTGCTCCTTTTTGGAGCTGATGTCTTACCCATGGATGAAAACGGCAGAACCGCTTTGCATCACATTGCCATGCGGGGCGATTCCTTGTATCTGTTCCAGATTCTTATGTATGCCGGAGCAGAGATCAATGCCATGGACCGTGATGGATTCACACCTTTGATGCTGACCTATTTCTCGACCAATCCGGATGCTGTCCGAGAAATGGAATTCTTTGCACCGAATCCGGATATCATCAACCGTTTCGGAGCAAAAGCCTCCGATTATGCCACCCAGCGGAAACTGATTCTGTCCGTCATCCACAACCATCCTTCGGAAGTGCAGAACGCTCTGGATGCCGGAGCCGATCCCTATCAGGTTCTAAGTGAGAAACTGAACATATTTCAGCTTGCATGCCTGCATGAATCGCTGGAATCGGTGGAAGTTCTGCTGAAAAACGGAATCAATCCCAACATTCTGCCGGAAGACGAAACGCCCCAAGGCAGACTTCCGCTTCATATTGCCCTGAAGAAAAACAATATTCGTCTTTTCCAGCTTCTTCTG
Organism: uncultured Lentisphaeria bacterium; assembly: GCA_905197955.1. Lineage (GTDB taxonomy): Bacteria > Verrucomicrobiota > Lentisphaeria > Victivallales > UBA1829 > UBA1829. Next base: position 52,035 of record CAJKAR010000015.1, read on the forward strand.
AGCCGGAATGCCAATTATAAGACACCAGTCCTCTGTATTCACAAAAAACCGCACCCCCTGATCCATGCGATCTGTGAAACACCTGCAGGAAAACCATTTCTCCAGAGTCTGCTGGAAGTCGGAGCCGACATCAACTCAAGATCCCGAAACCAGGAAACGCCGTTGATGAAAGCGGTCTCGCTCCCGCAAAATGAGGAAGTCATACGCTGCCTCCTCGAATATGGAGCCGATGTCAATGCACAGGATACAGAAGGGGAAACCGCTCTGATGCGAGCCGTCTTCCATGAACGCAAGAACCACATCCGCCTTCTTCTGGAAGCCGGAGCCGATCCGGATATCCAAACGAACTCAGGTCTGACCGCAAAAAATTATACCGAACAAGCTGAAATCAGGTATCTCCTGAATACGCCGTCTTCATCCAGGTTCTAACTTTTCTCTGAAATCAATACAATCAATATACTTGCCTGCTGAGGAACTCTTCCTGCATTTTTGGGGACAGAGCCACAAAACGAGCGGAATATCCGTAAAGCCGTACGATCAAGTCTGCATGGTTTTCCGGATGAATTCTGGCATCCTCCAATTGAGCACGGTCAATACAGTTCAGCTGAAACATCCCGATTCCAGCTTCTGTAAAAGAGTATTCCAGTGCACGCAGGATTTCACTGTCAATGTCGTTTTTGCTGACGGATACCGTCAGAAGAGAATTAGCTGGAAACGCACTCAGGTCCAGAGCAGAACAACTGTGAAAAACCGAGGTCAGTCCGGCGGATTTTACCATCCGTGAAGGCGTCAGGCCCTGAGTAAGGAAATCGCCTTTTCTCCGTCCATCCGGAGTAGCGGAAGTTTTCGATGCCCAGTCCACAATATCCACATAATTGTAGATTCCAGGCTGAAAAGGACCACCCCGTTCATTTTTCAAATCACATATTCCGGCGGAGAGATCGTTTAGAATCCGTCCGGCGAGAGAATTGGCAGGTTCGGAATTATCGCCGAAACGTGGAGCACACAAAGCCATCCGTCTCAGATTCTCCGCCTCTTTCCAGTCTGCACGAACCGCGGTCAGCAGTTCGGAGAGGGAACACAATTTTTTCTCAAAGCAGAGCCATTGAATCGAAAGAAGTGAATCTGTAAAAACGGAAAATGAAGCAAACGGCAAACCATGTGGATTGTAGCGTCCCCCGCCGTCGGTATAATCCTTGTGATTCTTCAGGCAATCGCAAAGACAGGCGGAAAAAAACGGAGCAGGACTGACTTTCGGCCAGAGACATCCGTATTCCCGGATCATCTGGCAACGTCGGCGGACAGCTCTCAAGACATTGTCCATCACAATGCGGTATACCTCTTCAAAGGTCGTGGCGGAATCAATTTTATGGAAAACATCTCCCGTATTCTGTTCCACGATTTTACTGTCGTGAATGGAGAGATCCATCACACGGGCCAGATTGAAATAATTATTTGCTCCTGCGGAATGCTCAAAGCCTTCATCAATAATCTCCCAGCATCCGCCGGCAACAAACCGGGTAGCATCTGCCGGCGCCTTTCCTGCCCGAATCTGTGCAGGAATGAGAACATCATCATTCAGAAATGCAATAACGTTCCGCCCGTCCAGGAAATCCTGATTGACCGCGTCCAGAAACTCCCGCGGAGAGTTCCGGGAGATCCGGCAGTGAATTTTTGGATAGATCAGTTTCAGTTCATGATGTGCCTTCAAAATCAGGAAAGTCACCTCGTTGCAAATGGGATTTCCGGCACTGTCACACCCGCCGAGCACAAGCACATCCCCCTGCTCCTGATGGTTGTACGAGCGTTCCACAGGCAGAAAAGAATCATACTTGCAATCGATATACACCAGAAAACGGCAGATCATATCATACGCTTCCTCCGGAGTCATCCGTCCCGCTTCCAGATCTCTCCTGTAGAGCCGCCCCAGCAGTCGGTCCAGATGCCCCACAACCGACATGCCGATCCCTTCTATCGACGCGCAGACTTCATGAAGAAACCATACTGTGCAAAGACCTTCATAAAAGGTCTCCGGTTTTCTCCACGGCACCTCTGCCGCCGTGCAGGCAATCCGTTCCAGAAAAACACGACTCTCCCCGAGATCCTTTTCTGCAAGCAGATTTCCTGCGGCATCCGCAAACTTCCCGGCAATTTTACGGACCGCAGCCAAGGCGCGCATAGCCGAGTCTAGAAAAATGATTTCCTCCGGGATATGCGTCTTTTCCTTTTCATGCTCCGCTAGACGGTAAAAGAATTCAAGACCGTGTTCCATCACGTTGGTATAAGGAAAACAATGATGATCATAATCAATATAGGGACCGTAGGAGAGTTGAATTCCATGGTATCCGCCCGCATAATACTGTTCCAGAGCTTCCGAATTTTCCTTCCGGAAAAGTTCCCGTTTTCTCAGGAAGAGCCATCCGCCGGCACCGAGTCCGGGAATGCCGTCATATTCGGCAGCTTTCACCCCCATCTCTGAATAAAACGGAGAATGGCGAAACAGAACTGGCACAAATTCTTCCGCAATCATTTCATACTGAACGGCTTTCAGCTCCATTGCCGTTGCCTCTGAATGAGAATCAGCAAACCGATCCAGACGCCGAAACAGGGAGTTCATCCATGGATTCTCTTTCCATTTTTCATAAGAATGAGCCCGGTAATACGTTTTCAATTCATTTTTAAGATCTTCTATATTCATTGGCAATCTCCGTTTCAGTTTCCGCAGAATCCGCCGTCAACAACAAGGGTTTGACCATTAACAAATGAACTCATTTCACTGGCAAGAAACAGCATTGCTCCGGCAATTTCCTCCGGTTCACCAAGTCTTCCTGCCGGATATTTGCGGCAGAGCTGATCATACTGTTCCTTTTCAAAACAGGATGCGGTCAGATCCGTCCGGATAATGCCTGGAGCGATCGCATTCACCTGGATGCCGTATCGGGCAAGCGAATTCGCCATGCAGCGTGTCATTCCGACCACCCCGGCCTTCATGACTCCATAACTGAAGTTCCATCCACCTTCCCGGAAGGCACAGATGGATGCGATGTTGATAATCTTGCCGCTTTTCTGTTTTTTCAGATATGGAATTGCCTGACGGGAAAGATCAAAGACCGCATTCAGAAGTACCGATTGCGAGAGATTCCACTGTTCACTAGTGCAGCTTTCCACCGTTTCTGAAAATTGAAGTCCGGCATTATTCACCAGGATATCGATACCACCCAGGCATTCCACGACTTTGTCGATGAGTCCAGTCCGCTCTTTCGGACTGGAAAGATCAGCGGAAAAATATACACAATTTCCGCTGCAATCCCGAATTTCCTCCATCAGCTTCCCAGCTTCCGGATTTTTTGAAATCACGGCAACGGAAGCTCCTCTCCCGGCAAGAGCCAGCACCATAGCTCTTCCCAATCCGCGGCGGCCGCCGGTCACGACAGCTTTTTTCCCTCTGAAATCAAGATAATCCTTCATAAAATCTCCTTCATTGATTTTTCCTTTGAATATATTATATTACAAAAAAGGAGAAAATAGAATAGACTTTTTTAACCCGGGAATATACTTTCATGATCCTGATCAATCGGACCCCGCTCAGATTCTACAACCATACACACCAGATCAGCTTTCATCATATTGCCTGTGAAACGTTGAATTTCCATCAGGTCTGTGTCTTCCCGTGGAATATTTTTGTTCTTGTCACCTCCGCGTCCGGGAAGCAGGAAGATTACATTGAAAGCCGTGCATCCGGAGAACACCTACGTCTGGAAAAAGATCATTTCTACTTCATTCCCTGCGGACTGTCCGCGGAATACTTACTGACCACAGAAATTACGTTCCTGACATTTCACTTCAATCTGGAACTCTACCCGGGAATGGATCTTTTTTCCGGAATGGAACACTGTCTGACCGGTTGCGATCCCAAAATAACAGCGCACTTCCGGAGAATATTTGACGATACGAATGCTCATCGTTCCGTATGCCGGTTCAAATCCGCGCTTATGGACTTCTGTATCTGTCACTGGCCGGACAACAATCAAGCAAAACTCGAACGGTCCTCCACCTATGAATCTATCTTCCATTATATTCAGGAAAACCTCAGTGCGGAACTTTCCGTCGGAGAGCTTGCGGATCACTGCCGAATGAGCAAAGAGGCTTTTTCACGCAAATTTCACAAAGATCTCGGAGAAACACCAAAACATTTTCTTCAGAGACTTCTGCTGCGCCGCACCATGCTTCTGCTGACAACCCCTGAGCTTTCTGTCAAAGAAACAGCAGGGATTTTGAAATTTCATTCAGAATTCTACCTCTCCCGCTTTTTCAGGAAACAAACAGGCATGCCCCCCAGCGAGTACCAGAAAAAATTCAGGCAACTAACTTTTCATACGAACTCCGCCGTCTCGAACAAAGAATAAGGAAGATCCCCAGTGCGAATTCTCTGCGGAAATCTCATTTCACGGCATTGAATGCTTTGCAGACCGTCTCCAGAAACTCGGCATACTGGAAATCCTCTTTGGAGGAGTATGGCGAACCGGAAGCTCGAATCTTGATAATTTTCCGCTTAAACGGAAACACGGCAAGCTCCGAAATTCTCAGATCGCCGACAATACTCAGACGGAACGACGCACAGCGCCCCTGAACCTTTGGAGGACGCTTCAGCGCCTCTTCTCCCAGCGAAACAACCTCCTTGACGTGCCCAAGGTGCTTCGGCAGATTCTCAATCGCCTGCTTGATCTCTTTGAAATGCGCCTCCGCCGCCTTCTGCGTCACATCCAGATTGGAGGTATCCAGCGAATAGATGTACACATCCGCGCAGTTACCCTGCGGATCTGCGTAGCGGATCACGGTACCGATCATCGGATTGAAGTTTTTAACAACCTCGTTTTTCCTGTAGTTTCCAATCCGCGGCGGGAGTCGCACACCGGTATCGGCATCCACATAATCCTCCAGGAAAGGCCGCCGTTCATAGACAGGGTCCGGCGCCGCACAAACCGCCAGCGCCCAAGCGGCGCAGCAGATTCCCATCCCCAGTTTCAGCGCACGGATCATGGAACTCACTCTCCCAGTTTCGCGGTCCAGAAGGCAATCTGGGAAGCAACCTGTTCATAGCCGGTTCCGCCATAGGATTTCCGCAGCGTCACCGCGGAAACAGGTGAAAAGAGTTTGAGCATCGACTCATCCGCTTCCGGAATCACTGTCTGCATTTCCTCCAGGGAAAGTTTGTTCATCTTCTTTCCGTTTTCCGCGCAGTATTTGACGAGAGCCCCCACTTTGTGATGCGCATGACGGAACGGAACTCCTTTCCGGACAAGGGCTTCCGCAAGATCGGTTGCCATGAGTCCCGGATCGGAAGCAGCTTCGAGCATGCGTTCCGGACGGGTCTTCATCGTCGCGATCATCTCCGGATAGACCGAAAGGATTCCCTTTGCCGTATCGATGGAATCAAACAACGGCTCCTTGTCCTCCTGCAAATCGCGGTTGTAGGTCATCGGCAGACCTTTGCAGATGGTCAGCATCGCCATCAGATTGCCATACATGCGTCCGGTCTTTCCGCGGGAAAGCTCGGTAATATCCGGATTCTTCTTCTGCGGCATCAGACTGGAGCCTGTACAGAATGCATCGGAAAGTTCAATAAAGGCAAACTCCTGCGACATCCAGAGAATAATATCCTCCGAAAGCCTGGAAATATGCATCGAAAAAATCGCCAGAGCAGAAAGCAGTTCGCAGGCGAAATCGCGATCCGCCACAGAATCCATACTGTTCCGCGTGCAGGCAGGGAAATCCAGAGCCTTGCGGACGAATTCCCGGTCGATCGGCAAGGTCGATCCCGCGATCGCCCCGGAACCGAGCGGCATCACGTTCAGGCGGTTGCAGCAGTCGTTCAAGCGTCCGATATCGCGTTCAAACTGTTCCACATACGCCAGCATGTGATGGGCAAACAGCACCGGCTGGGCATGCTGAAGATGCGTGAAACCGGGAAGAATCGTCTCCTTGTTTGCAACGGCCTGCTGAAGAAGCGCCTTTTGAAGGGATTTGATCTCACCGGCGATTTCCCGGATCTCGTCGCGCAGATAGAGCCGGGTGTCAAGAGCGACCTGATCGTTCCGGCTGCGGGCACTGTGAACCCGCGCGCCCTCGTCGCCGAGAAGCCGAATCAGTTCGGTTTCAATATGCATATGGATGTCTTCCAAGGCGACGTCGAACTTGACTTTGCCCTCTTCGATCGCCTTTTCGACTTCCGACAACTTTTCGATGATCTCCTCCGCCGATTTTTTCGGTATGATTCCTGTTGCCCCCAGCATTGCCGCATGAGCCTTGCTGCCTGCGATATCGTGCTTATACAACCGTTTATCAAAGGAAATGGATTCCGTAAAATCCTGAACGCTTTTCGCCGCGCCCTTGGAAAATCTTCCGCCCCAGAGTGCCATAGTCATTTTCTCCTGATTTGTTTAATACCGCAATATAGCACCGGAAAAAAAAAATGAAAACCGAAAACAAGGGAAAGCGGTACGTTTTTCCAAAAAAGCAGAGCGGCCGCATCCGGAAAACGGAGACGGCCGCCGCATTGCGATCAGTTGATTCGGGAAACTTACAGCCATGCTCCCATTGAAACAAGACGTTTCCGAACTTCGACTCCATCGAGCTGCGAGGAACAGATACCCTGTTCCGAGGCCATTGCGGCAGCAACTCCCGCGGCCTGTCCGACACTGCAGGCCGGCGGCATAACCCGCGAACTGGCATGCAGTTCATGGGAAACGGAAATCGGACGGCCCGCAATCGTCAGATTATCCACATCCGCTGCCACGATGCATCCGAACGGAATCTCGTAATATTCGTTCTTCTGCATGGTGACAAACGAAGTTCCTGTCCCGGTAACGCTATGAATATCAATCGGATAGTTGCATCTTGCAATCGCATCCGGGAACTTGCTTCTGTTAACGAAATCCTCCTGAGTCAGATAAGCGCGCCCTTTAATCCGCCGACTTTCACGAACGCCGATTTCGGCTCCCATCGAATGAATAACCGCGTGTTCAAACCCCGGCACTTCGGCACGGAGCCATTCGACGAACTGACGCATCTGTTTCCGGCCTTCGAGTTCGGCCTCGGACCTCTGAAGCGCATCGACTGCGGACTTTCCGAGAACGCGCGTCGTATTGAAATGAAACACATCATCTTCAAAATAACCGAACATCAGTACATTTTCGCGTTTGCATTCGATTCTCCCAGCCGCCTGCGCCTTGAGATAGAGTTCCTGCATCTTCTGGTTGTCCATGCGGTTTTTGTCCACATGGGAAAGCTTGAAACAGAGGGTCATCGGCTGACAGAGTCCATGAGCCGTGTCGCCGAATTCAAAGCGGCATCCTGCGAAGGCGGCAAGATCGCCGTCGCCGCTGGCATCGACAAAATTCTTTGCACGGATTGCAACAAATCCGGATTTCGTATGAAACACCGCATACTGAATCTTCCGGTTCTCCGAGATCACGGCCGCAAGACGGAAATGATAAAACAGTTTCACGCCAGAGTCCAGACAAAGATCCTCCATCGCCAGCGAAATCAGATCCTTGGAAACAATGAAGCGCTTGCTGTTCCAGCAGTTATCCACCTCCACGGGGCGGTACTCTTCCGGCAGATAGGTCCACATGCGAGCCATCAGCTCCGTATAAACAGGGCGATCCATGGAGGCGGCATGTTCCAGTTTGCCATCGGCTGCATAATGATTGGTCATCATAGGCGTGATCTCTCCGAACGTGGCGGTTCCGCCCATGCATCCGTGCTGTTCCGCCAGAACCGTTTTCGCGCCAGCGCGAGCCGACATCACTGCGGCACCTACTCCTCCAGGTCCTCCGCCCACCACCAGAACATCTGTTTCCGCTACGACCGGAATCTCCTGATCCAAAACAAATTTCACCGTTTTCATGCCGTCTCCTTTTTTTTGATTCATACTTCTGGCACGGTTCTTTTCCATTCCAAAGCTATTATATCGCCGTTTTCCGGAAAAGCATAGATACGATTCAGCTGTTTTTCTTGCATTTTATGCTGTTTATGCTATTTTTTAAGCAAAAGGGATTGTATTTCATGTTAAAGATACCGGAACAGGCCATCCAGTGTTTTGAAGAGTTGACCGGAACTTGCGTCGCATGTTATGTGCATTCGGCGATCTTCACGCAAGCGCTGAAGCAAAGAATTCACAACACATTGCCATGCAATGAGATGAAGAAAAATTCAGAAAGGCATTGCATTCAGTACGACTGTCTCGGACTCTGTCGGGATGCCTGGAAATTTCCGGAAGGAGGCGTCAAACTCTGCTACGCGGGAATTCTGGAATGGGTGATGCCGGTCATGCGGGAAGGAAAGCTGCTCTGCCTCCTGACTGCGGGAATCCGTCGGCCGCCGCAGGAAGGAATTCCGACAGAACTGATTCAGATTCAACCAGATGCACCAATTCATCCGCCGGATCTCTCCACCGTTCCCAGAACAGATCGAAAAGAACTCTTCCGGACTATGGAGGCCCTCCGCCAGCTTGCGGCAAGACTCCTTCAATGGCATGAAAAGATGTATCGCGGCGACTTCGCCGAAGCAGATCTATCGAGAGGCGATCTGATCCGGATCATCATCAACCGGGAGGCTTCAAAGCAGATCACTCTGGAAGCGCTGGCGAAAAAAATTCATCTGAGTCCGAGCCGGACAGCCCATCTTGTCAAAGAAGAAACCGGACAGAGTTTTATGGAGCTGCTGATGGAAAACCGTCTGGACTACGCCTCCAACCTTCTGAAAAACACCATTCGTCCGGTTTCGGAGATTGCCCTGAACTGCGGCTTCGGCTCTGTTGCGAACTTTCACCGCATGTTCCGGAAATACTACGGGATCACACCGCTTGCCTATCGGAAACTGCCGATTCAACCGCTTTTCCGACCCAGGACCAGGGAATCCGACTCCCCGTTCTGAGATCCCGCGCTCCGCGAGAGTCTTCCCGGAAGATGCGGCATACGGAATCCGGCTTTGCAATTCGCACAGATATGTTGTATATTACCATGATAATTAAAACAAAAAAACGGAGTTCAAGTGATGGATAACAAACTCTCTGCCGATGAAATAAAAGCGGCTCTGGAGCGGATGGGGGATCTTGCAAAGACAGCCTCCCGGAAACTTGCCGTCGCAACCACCGACGAAAAAAACACATGGCTTCTCGCCATGGCAGATGCCATAGACTCTCAGGCGGAACAGCTGATCGCCGCCAATGCTCGCGACATGGAAGCGGGCGCAGCCGCGGGACTCTCCGCTGCAATGCTGGATCGTCTCAAACTCGATCCGAAACGCATTCAGGGAATCTCCGATGGTCTCCGTCACGTTGCCACGCTTCCCGATCCGGTCGGCAGATCGCTGGAAAAGTTCACGCGCCCGAACGGACTGGAAATCGAGAAAGTCTCCGTGCCGATCGGCGTGATCGCCATCATTTACGAATCCCGTCCGAATGTAACGGTCGATGCCACGGGTCTCTGCCTCAAAGCCGGCAACGCGGTCATTCTGCGCGGCGGGTCCGAAGCGATCCATTCGAATCTGGCCCTTGCCAAATGTATCGCCGAAGCCGGAGAGAAAAAAGGGATGCCGCATGGCACCATCCAGATGATCCCATGGACCGGACACGATGCCGTCTCCCTCATGCTCAAAATGAATCAGTACATTGATCTGGTGATTCCGCGCGGCGGCGAACGGCTGATCCGCGCCGTGGTGGAACAGGCAACCATGCCGGTTATCAAGCACTACAAGGGAGTCTGCCACATTTTTGTGGACGAGAAGTGCGATCTCGACCGCGCATGCGACATCATCGAAAATGCGAAATGCCAGCGCCCCGGCGTCTGCAATGCACTGGAAACACTTCTGATCCATGAAAAAGTTCTGGAGAAGTTCGCCCCCATGCTTGCAAAACGTCTGAGCGGCGTTGAGTTTCATGCCGATGAACCGTTCCGGAAGTATGTTCCCGCCGCCCTCCCCGCGACCGAAGAGGACTGGTATTGCGAATACCTTGCCCTGAAACTTGCGGTCCGGACTGTGAAAAGTCTGGATGAGGCGATCGCCCATATCAACAAGTACGGTTCCGGACACAGTGACTCCATTCTGACTTCGATTCCGGAACATGCGGAAACTTTTCTGAATGAAGTGGATTCCTCCACCGTCTATGCAAACGCCTCGACGCGCTTCACCGACGGCGGCGAATTCGGCTTCGGCGCAGAGATCGGCATCAGCACCGACAAGCTCCATGCGCGCGGTCCGATGGGCCTCAAAGAATTAACCTCCTACAAATACAAGGTTCGCGGCAGTGGACAGATTCGATCCTGACATACCGGAAGCCATCATATTCCCCGGCTGGGGTGTGCCGGGCGAACTCTACTGGAGCTCGCTGGAGCAATCGACCTTTGCTTCCGCCGAGATCTTCGACTACGGCTTCTTTGAGGATGAGGAAAGCCCGATGAAAACACCTCTTTTCGACGAGGAGATCCCTCCGGTGATCGTGGGCCATTCCATGGGAGCGATCTTTGCCGTGCATCTCGCTTTGCAGAATCCCGGAGCGGTGCATCGCCTGATCCTGATCAATCCGTTTCCGAAGTTCGTAAAGGATGAAACATTTCCGTGCGGATGGGATCCCTCCGCACTGGAAGCCATGAGAGGCGGACTGCAAATCCGTCCGCAGACGGTTCTGAAATCGTTTCTGCGGATGTGCGCCATGCCGGACAAGTTTGCCGGCACGGTCCCGGAACGTCTGAATCCGCAGGCTCTTGACGACGGATTGAAACTGATTGGGGAAACCGATCTCCGGCAGGCACTTCCGCTGCTGACCGATATCCCGGTCTTTGTACTCGACGCGGATGCGGACCGAATCGTGAACACCGAAATGTCCCGCGCCCTCGCAGATGCCTGTCTTGCTGTTCGGCACACATTCCACGGATGGGGACATTTCATGATTCTGGATCATCCGCAGGAATGCACGGAAAAAATCAGGGAACTGGCCGTCTTATGACCGTCTGCAAGGAAAGAGTCGAGCAAAGTTTCACGCGGGCCGCATCGACTTACGAAGATTTCACTTTTTTCCAGAAACAGTGTGCAGAGGATTTTGCAGCTCTTCTGCGATCCCGTCCCGATACAGCCCCCTCCAGAATTCTGGAGGCCGGATGCGGAACCGGACTGCTGACTCGTTATCTCAGAACACTTTATCCTTCGGCGGCCATCTTTTCGACGGATCTTTCCGCAGGAATGATTGCATTCTGCCGTTCGCGTTTCGCGGAGGAGAACATGCTCCGCTTTGCCTGCCACGATTTCGATCATGCCTATGAAGAAACCGGATTCGACCTGGCTGTCTCTTCGCTGAGTCTGCAATGGAGCTCGAATCTCCCCGGTGCGCTGGGGAATCTGGCACGGGCGTTGAAAGAGAAAGGGGAAATGCTGATCTCCATTCCGCTTTCATCGAGTCTGTCGCAGATGTACGAGATTTTCCGGAGGTACGGGATGGAGTATCATGGATTGGAGCTGCCGGAGAAAGAAACTGTTAAAAAAGCGCTACTCATTGATTTTGAACTAGTTGAATCAGAAATCCGAACCTACAGGGAAAGTTATCCTTCGTTTCACGCGCTGCTGAAGGCGATGCGCATGAACGGAACTTCCGGAGGACATTCGGGAACGCCGCCATCCGTATTGAAAGCCCTGTTCCGAGAGTGCGGGACAAAGCCGTTCCCGGTCACTTATGAGGTCGGATTCTTCCGGGGGAAAAAACGCACATGAAAACTCTGACCGCCGCCATTGTCACGCTGGGATGCCGTCTGAATCAGGCGGATTCGGCCCTTCTGACGGGACGTTTCCGGCGCATGAATATCGAAACAGTTCCTTATACGCCCTCCGGAGCGGATATCATTCTGATCAACTCCTGTGCGGTGACGGCAACCGCCGCGCGGAAGAGCAGGCAGACGGTGCGTCAGTTCCGTCAGCGCCATCCGGAAGCCATTCTCATTCTGACCGGATGTGCCGCGGATGTCGATCGGACCGCCGTCGATGCCATCGACGGAATCGATCTGATCCTGACCAACGAAGGCAAAAAAGAGCTGGAACCGAAACTCCGATCTCTTCTTCTCGAACGGGGAAAAAACATTCTGCCGGCCGCCGCCGAACAACCGCACATCCCATTGGAACAGAACGTGTTCGCAGAACGTGTCCTTTCGGAATTTCCCAGCAGGTCCCGGGCAAATTTGAAAATTCAGGAGGGATGCAACAACTTCTGCTCCTACTGCATCGTCCCGTTCGCCCGCGGACGGGAACGCTCCCGCGATTTTCAAGAGACCATGGATGATTTCAAACGCCTGCTGGATGCCGGATTCCATGAGATCGCTCTGACGGGAATCAACATCTGCGCCTATTCCTGCGAAGGGCGGAGACTGCCCGATCTTCTGGAAAAACTGGTTTCCATGGAAGGAAATTTCCGTCTGCGGCTCGGCTCCACCGAACCCGGAGAGATCCTTCTGCGCGTCATCGACCTTATGGCGGAAGCAAATGGAAAGATCTGCGAATTTCTCCATCCTTCGCTTCAACATGGATCGGATACGATTCTGAAAGCGATGAACCGTCATTATCTGACCGGCATGTATCGGGAATTTGTCGATCATGCCCGAAAAAAAGTCCCTCGCATCCACATCGGCACGGATCTGATCGTCGGATTTCCCGGCGAGACGGATGCGCTTTTTGAAGAATCGTTTGCTTTTGTCAAATCCATCGGCTTTTCGAACATGCATCTGTTTCCGTTCTCGCCGCGCGAAGGAACGCGGGCGGCGCAGATAACTCCGCGGGTACATGGGGAGCTCGTGGAACAGCGACTTGCACGCCTGCATCAGCTGGCGGATGAGATGTCCGCCGCCTACCGGCGCTCTCTGATCGGATCATGGCAGACGGTAATCCCCGAAAACTGCTCCGGAGATTCCGGCACGGGCTGGACCGGAAGCTATGTCCGCACCCGGATTCGGAGAGAAGGACTCCGTCCCGGCGAACCGGTACAGACGCTCATCTCCGGAATGGACGACTCCGGAATCCTGCTCGGAAACTGATTCTTTTTCTTCCCGACAAAGAAAAAAGTAAAATCATCCGCTTCAGGGGATTGACTTTTTTTTGAAAATGTGTTATACTTTAAAACAGAAATTAACTATCACAGAATTTGTTTTTGATATCACAATAAATGGAGACATCCCATGGTGGATCTGAAGTCCGGGCAAAAACGGCTCCAGCTGGAAGAGGAGTTGAAAAACGAGATCATCTCCGGGAAACTCAAGCCCGGCGACCGTTTTCCAACCTATGAAGAACTCAGCAAACGCTATGAAGCCAGCCGGGCGACTTTTCATTATGTTCTGAATCATCTGAAACGGGATCTTTACACGGTCAGTGTGGAACGGAGCGGCACATTTGTCTCCAAACGTCTCCCCTGCCGGACCCGGATCGGAATGGTATTCCGCCTGGATGAGAACGAAAACGAATTCTGGCACAAAATCTGTCAGGCGGCGGAGCTCTACAATCGGACCCACTCCGATTATGAATTCATCTTTTTCAGAAGCCGGATCCTTCAGGTGCCTCTGAAAGAGGAGTACCATGAGCTTCACGACCAGTTGAGACGGCAAATGCTGGCAAGTCTCTTTTTCCCGTTCATTCCGGAAAGTAAAAATCTGCTGGATCTGCTGGATGGATTTCCGAATATTCCGCGGATCCTCTTCGGGAATCAGAAAAGGGAAGACAAAGAGCCCAGGGTCTGTCTTTCGCCGGACCAGTCCGTGCGTCTTGCCATGCAGCATTTCAAACGCGAAAAGGTCTGCCGGGTGGCGGCGATTGCGCACGGAGAAATTCCTCAGCTGGCCTATTTCCAGAAAGAGGCAGAAAACGCCGGGCTTCAAACCCGCAGGGAATGGCTGGTACCGGTTGCACGCGATCTGGATTTTGCAGTGGAAAATTTTACGAGCCTTCTGCTCTCTCTTCCAGCGGATCGAAGACCCCAGGGGCTTTATGTGACAGACGACAATCTGCTGAATCAAGTCCAGCGTGCGGTCATCGCATCGGGAGTCCGTGTTCCGCAGGAGCTGAAACTGGTCTGCCATACAAATTTTCCGGATCCGACCGCTCCGGTTCTGCCGGTCGAACGAGTCGGCTACGATGTCAAAGCCATTGTCCGGGCAATCATCCGCCTGACCGATATGCACTATGCTGGAGCCCCTGGACAGAAAATCATCATCCCCGCCGAATATGAACACGATGTGTCAGTCCGTGCCGCAAAAAACGAATCAATCCCCAATGCCGTCAATCATTAAACAAACAAGGAGAGAAAAGTGCAGACTTTACAGAGCGGTTCACAGAAATTCTGTCCCGGCAGAATGACCAAGCGGAAGATTTTCACATTGATAGAATTGCTGGTTGTTATTGCAATCATTGCCATTCTTGCCGCGATCCTCCTTCCAGCACTGAACGGAGCCAGAAACAAGGCAAACACCATCAAATGCACCAGCAACATGAAACAGATCTCCAATGCCAATCAGATGTATCTCTCCGAAAACGATGACCATCCGGCGACCTGCATTCCGCCGAACAATACGGTCTGGTTCAAAAATCTGGCTCCGTTTCTGAACAAGCGCCTGAATCTCTGGCACTGTCCCGCGACGGCATCCAGCGAGAAGGATCTCACTCTCGACTATATGAATAATCAGGCATTCAACGTTTTCCGTCAGAAAGCCGGAATCGGGATCAACGGCTGGGCCTTCCGGGGAAGAACCAATTCCGGAGAACTCAATATCCCCAAAGTCACGAAATTCAAACAGCCCTCCGTTCTGGTCTACACAGGCGACGGACGAACCGGAGATGAATTCGCCGTAACCGGAAATGATCCGGCAAACAACGGCTGTCTCTATCTTCATCCGGATCAGGTGATCCCTCCTGTCGAAGCCTCCCAGCCGAACCACTTTTCCTACTGGATGCGGCACAATTCCAATACAGGAATCAATCTGAGTTTTCTGGACGGACACGCCCAGACAGTCGCTTCCGGCACATTTCTGCTCTGGAAGAACAATACCACTCTCCGTACACAGCATTTCAGCGGACTCTAATCTACAACATAAGGAACTACTCTCATGAAAACCACTCTTCTGCTGACCACCGCAGTCTTCAGCGGCGTTCTTGCACTGCTCTCCGCACAAAACGATCTGCGTTCCGTGGAACAGCTGCCGATTGATCGCTTCGACGAGTATCAGGCAAACACCTTTCCGCCCTATCCATGGAAGCGCATTGGAAAGATCTCGAAGGATCTTACACTCTCGCTCTCCCCGGATGCGGAATCCCCCTTCGCCGGAAACAAGGAGACCGGAAAAGGCCTCCTGCTGAACGATAAAAGCGGAAGCGCCGGAAAGAACGCCGGAATCTCCTGCCGTTTCACCGCCCCGCCGAAAGGCGAGGTCTATCTTGGATTCGATTTTCAATACACACAGGGGAAACAGGGAACGCAGGGGGACGGATTGGATGCAGTCTGCTCTCTCGACAATGGAAAGCAGGGAGAAGCCATCCGCTTCCACCTCGGGAAAAACGGGAAATTTTCTCTGCAAACCCCATCCGGGAGTCTGAAAGAGTTAACTGCCATGGAACCCGGAATCTGGTATCACGTCGCCATCAAATTCTCGGAAGGAAAGGCGGAGATCTCCGTCTTAGACATCCGCGGAGCGTTTACGAATCCGTACCAGGTCCGAGTCAGAGACAGGAAAAAATTCTTCCGAACCACCGAGAAAATCGCTCTGCCCGATGCAATCCGGCGTCTCTCCTTTTTCAGCTCCGCCCCGGACTCGGCCACAGGATCGTGGATGCTCGACAATATCTGCATGGCAGGCAAGGTCGATGCCGACCGCACCGCATGGCTCCCCTTCCGTCCGATCGACCGCAATACCCTGTATGCCTCAAAGCGCAAAGTCTACATCTACCACTATCCGGTCTACACCCCCGGCTGGAACGCCCAGGATCCCGGACTCGCCTGGCTGACCAGAACCATGCTGAATCCCACACTCAATCTCAAAAAAGATCGCAAAGGCTCCGGGACCGAACTGCTGTACCGCCCCTATCCGCGTCCCCCGATGAACGCCGGACTCAGCAGCGAAACCATGAAAGCCAAAGAGATGGAACAGGAGATCCGACTCGCATCGGCCATGGGGGCGGATGGATTCATCTGCGATTTCCAAAGTCATCCGAAACAGGCAGGCGGACAGCTCTATTTCACCAACAACTCCTTTGCTCTGATGGATGCGGCACAGAAACATTTTCCGAATTTCAAAATCATTCCCGCCGTCTACTCCTCCAGCGGAATGAGCGGCATCAACGGAGAATCGGACAAGGGATGCTCTCCGGAAAAATATGCGAATTCCGAAGTTGTCCAGCGCGTTCTGAAACATCCCGCCGCGCTCCGGACCCCGGATGGAAAAGTCGTCTTCAGCATGTGGCTCACCGAACGCCACAGCGTGGAGTGGTGGAAAAAAGTCATGCAGATTCTCGAACAGAAGGGAACACCCATCGCTCTCTTCGCCCAGTTCAACAGTACCGGAAAACTGAAGGACTTCTCGGAAATCTGCTATGGAATGACCAACTGGGGACCACGCGAACCGGGACGCTACAACTGGACTGAAACGGTTCGTCCGCTGACCGGAATCGCCGCCGTTCCGATCGTCATGCAGGATATCCGGACCCGCGGGAGCCATCTCTATGAATCGCAGAACACCGCCCTGCTGCGAGGACTCTGGGATCAGGCCATCGCCGACAAGGCCGACTGGACAATTCTCAACACCTGGAGCGACTATTCCGAACAGGCTATGGCCCCTTCCACTCATATCGGTTTCGCTCCTTACGATCTGAACGCCTACTACACCCAGTGGTTCAAAACAGGCAAAAAGCCGGAAATCATACAGGACAGACTCTACTACTGCTATCGCCGGAATCATTTCGACGTCAAACAGAACAAGGGCGTCAAATGGAGAGTCACACGCGGCAAGGCACACAACGACATTGAACTTGTCGCCTTTCTGAAAGCTCCGGGACGCCTCTCGATCCGCATCGACGGAAAACTTTACACCAAGGATGCCCCTGCCGGGATCACCTCCTTCAAGGTTCCGATGCCGAAAGACAAAACCTTCGTTCCGGAATTCGCACTTCTCCGCAACGGCAAAACCGTTCTCTCCGCCCGCGGCCGCTATACGGTGCTCGGCGAAGTCGAATACCCCCATATGCTCTACTGCGCCGGAGTCATCGCGGAAAACGAGGTGGCCGAATGAGTTCTCGCTTTCCTTCCGGAACAATGTTTCTTGCGGGAATCCTCTCCGTATTCTCCGTCTGCGCCGGAGAACTTGTTCTGCCCGCTCCGGATCAATGGGAGATCCGGACTCAGTCCGGCGACCGGGTCCGCCTGGAACAGAAAAACGGAATTTTCTCCATAGCCTACGATCTGAACATCCGGCAAAGCGTTCTCTGCGGACATGTGGATCAGAAGCAGGCGGCAGCGGATCTCCTGCTCAAAACGCCGATTCCACTCTCCGAAGATGCCTTCCGGATCCGGTTTGAAGCCTCCGGAGTCGTCATCAACACTCTGCGCAACAAGGAGAATGTCACGCTCTGCCCCCTGCTTCGGGATGCAACCGGAGAACTTCTCTGGTATTTCCCGCTCGAAGGCGACCACCTCAAAGCCGGAACCAAAAACTGGAGTCTCTTTGAAACCAACCACTTCTTTGCCGGAGAAGCCGGAGGGAAAACGTTCGGAATCGGCGAATCGCTGGGAGGAAACGGAAATGGACTTCCTGACGGAAAAATCGAATTCCTCGGCTTCAAACTTCTCGTCAACAAAAGCGAATTCGGGAAGAAATCCGGGATCGTGCATCTGGGAAAATCGGATGCTGTCGGAGCCATCAACACTCCGGAACCGCTCTTCGCCTATGCGGATGCCTTCTGCACCGCTCCGGGAACCTACAAACTGACGGCGGAAATCCGAAACCAGTTTCAGGGGAACGTCATCCGGACCGTCCGGGAAACCATCCATTACGATCCGCAGGATCCGGCCAGCCGGCGGAAAAAGTTGATTCTTCCGCTCGGCCCGCCGGGAAATTACTGGATCCGCTATCAGCTTGCCGCCCCCGATGGGAAAATCGCGGCGGACGGCAATCTGCGCTATGAAACAAATCACGACCTTTCCGGTCCCCTGCCCCCGCCCGATTCGCCGGAAACAGCTCCCGCACTCGGATTCACCCGGATCTTCGCAGGAGACAAAGGAGTCTTCGAACGTTCGGAACCGTTCCGCGCCGTCATCCGCGTGTTTCCGGGAAAACACCGCAATCTGACACTCGCCTGGGAACAGCTCCAATATGCGTTCGACACCGTTGTCAAACAGCAGAAAACCGATCTGCACTTCCAGAAGGGACTCTTTAAAGACGTGGAAATCCCGCTGATCCGCGAACCCGGACGGGACGCCTATCGCCTCCGCTTCGCTCTTGCCACGCCAAACGGAACAAAAATCGACACAGGCACCTGGCTGATCGGCATCAAGAGCGATCTTTCGCAGGAGCATCCGCGCATCGGACGGAAACGGACGCGGGAAGAGATCAAATCCGGCAACTACACACGAACCACCTATCTGCCTCCGGAACGCTTCGCCCGCCGTGCCCCGCTCAAAAACGAACAGGAGCTGCGGAAAGATTTCCGGACCTATCTTGATGAGGCCAAACGGCTCGGTCCGAATGTCTGCGTCATGCACCGGCTCGTGGACTTTGAAGTGCTGCCGGGCGTCTACGACTTCTCCAAGCTCGATATTCAAATGGACGAGGCCGCGGATGCCGGATGCCAAGTCACAGTCCGCTTCGACTTCATCGGCATCCGCTGGGTTCCCTACCACAGACAGCGCAACTACAACGGGGCTCAGATCGTTCACACGCCCTACGATGCATTTTCCGTCACCGATCCGGATGTTGTCCGGCTCTGGAACGAAGCCTGGCGAAGACTCTATTTCCGCTACAAAAACCATGCGGCATTTCAAGGCTATTATCTGATGGAACCCGGCGGCGAATGGACCGTCATGGACAAACCTTGGAACGGAACCATTTCCGGATACAGCACTCCGGATACGGAAGCCTTCCGCACATGGCTGAAAGAACAATTCCAGAACATCGACACACTCAATAAACGCTGGGGAAGCGCCTATCGCAGCTTTCAGGAGATCCATCCGCCGCAGCCCGACCTGAAACGCGGAACGTTACCGGATCTGCGGCTCGAATGGCTGGATTTCTCCCGTTTCAAAGCCTATCTGAACAAACATGTCTGGATTCCGCGCATGGTGAAGGCGATCCGCAAATACGATCAGCAGCATCTCATCATCGCCTACACGATCCTCACCGATGATGTGGAGTTCGTCAAACCGATCTACGGAGAACTCGATTACCTGCACAACGGCGGCAATCAGGGCAATCTCCGGAAAGGAAAACTGCTCGACGCCTGGTTCCGGGGACGAATCGGATGGATCTCCGAACCGCATTATCCCCATCACTGGGCGTTCGATCACGATGGATGGACAGTTGACAACGCCGTCTGGCAGGCGCTGAATCATGCCGGCGGAGGAGGAGGCAATCTGCACATCTACTTCTTCCCGAATCCACTGCATCTTGCCGGACACTACGGTGGGCTTCACGCCTACGACCGGCTGGAGCAGTTCCGAGGCATCCTGCACGAAATGAACGACTTCCGTCCGGTCGGACAACCCGTTGAAACAGCACGGATCTCCGACAGCGACACGCTTTTCACCAAGCACCGCACCTCCTTCGAAGGACGCATCGGCGACCTCGAACGCTACTTCGACCTCGCCGACCGCGACAACGTCCCGACGGAACCTTTCAACGACTCCCGCGCCGCTCAGTACAAACTTCTCCTTACCAATCCGCTGGCGGAAGTCCTCAGCCGGGAAAATGCGGAACGCATCATCCATACTGTCCAGCGCGGGGCACGCATCATCATGACCGCAAACACCGGGAAATACGTTCCGGAACTCTCCCGCGCCCCCTTCCCGCTGCTCAAACGTTTCGGAATCACTCCGCCCTCCGGCTCCTACCGAATGGACCGGCCGGGAGTTGCCGCAGAGGCGATTCAGGATCATCCGCTCTTCCAAAAGGGAGAGAAAATCGGCTTCTTCTCGCTTGCGGACTATCGAAACGACTTGAAAGACAGTCGCGTAAAAGCCAATTTCTTCTCCTATCCCTATCGCTGGATTCCCGAAACGGACTACTTCGGATACTATCCGGAAAACCGAAACAGCACGGGAACTGTCCTCGCCCGTTTCCCGGAAGGAGCTCCGGCGATCAGTCTGCACAAATTCGGAAAAGGCGAAATCCTGCTCTTCTGGGGAACGCCGGATTATCGCACAGGAAAACTCGCCGGATTTCTCCGCCGCGCTCTGAAGTGGGCGGGGGGAGCGGATGTGCCGCCCGTCGATGGTCTGGCTGCTCTGGAGGGAACTTCCCCGAAGCTGAAACGCTTCTATGCCGCGCTCTATACGGAAAAGCCGGGATCCTATCGGCATCTCTTCCGGAACATCCCCGGCGGAGGATTCTGGTATCTGGATGAAATGATCAGCGGAAGAAAACTCGGAGTCTATTCCGATCAGGAATTGAAATCCAAAGGGCTGCAGCTGGATTTCCTGCATGGCGGCTCGCCGCTCCAACTGATCCGCATGATCCCGGTTTCCTCGGCAGAAGGCATGAACTGGATGGGAAAATATCGGGTTCCCGACACCCTGAAATAAACAAATCCAAAGCGCCGTCGCCGCATGGACGGCGCGCTTTTCCGCTCCTTCCGAGTTCCCGCCGGAACTCAGTTCAGGCAGACCGCAGGATAGAGATGTTTCCGGACGTTCTGAAACGACTGCCGGGCAATCAGAGTGATCTGTTCGAGAATCTCTTCGGCGATCTTGTCGCTGGCATGGTTGATGTACGGAATGAACGGAGTCATGCGCAGGCACTCCTGCGTGCCGTCGATGGTGATGATCTTCGTTCCAGCGGGAACGCGGCCGGAACGGATGTGTCCGGCGAGAAGATCGGCAATGCGTTCATCGCTCATGAGAAAGATTCCGTCGAAGTCTTCGGCAATCGCCCAGTCGATTGTTTCGCGCATACCGTGTCCGTTCCCGCCGGGAACCCAGAGGATGGATTCAATTCCGCCAAGATAATGAGCGGAAAGGCTGTCGGCAAAGCCCTGCGCCCGGCGGGAAAAATCCTGATTGGTGCAGAACTCCCAGATGCCGAGCATCTTACGACAGCCGGAATCCATCAGATATTCCGCAGCCATGCGTCCTGCGGCGTAGTTGTCCAGAACGATCATGTTGCGGAAATTCTGGGTCTGCGTCTCCAGCAGACTGATGACCGTCTTTCCGTTCTGACTGCGGAAAAGATGTTCCAGATTCTTCTCCCGGTCGGAGGACTGGCAGCCGGCATACAGAATCACATCCGCCCGCTCCACCTGATCCGAAATACTTTTCGGATCAGTCCCGGGATTGGTCAGAAGCAGTCCGACATCGGCGCCGTGGCGGAGCAGAAGCGGATGGAGCATGTTCCAGAGACGCTCCATCGCCGGTAGCTGAAACGTATAGTGCCGTCCCACCGAAAGGAAAAGAATCCTTCCGGCACGCGCCAGATTCCGATATTCCTGCACATAGCGCCGGAAGCGCCCCTCGCGCACCAGCTCCTTCCGCTCCTCCATCTCCCGGATCACCTTGTGGAGCGTCCGTCGGGAGACATGCAGATGTTCCGCCAGCGGCTCCTCTCCCGGCAGCCGGTCCTGATTGGAAATCATCATTCCGCGGATGTAATCGCGCAGCAGTTCGCGAGTCTGCGCGCAGGTTGTGTAGCTTCGCTTGTCCATCATAACAGGGAGTATACACCGTGTTCGCATTTTTTCAACCGCAGCGGGAACCCCGCCGGATTATTTCACCACGATGCCGCCTCCGCACTCCTTCCTCTGAAGATCCTTCAGCGACAGCGGACGGCCTAGATAACTGTCCTCTATAAACATCAGTTCTTCGCAGCGGTCCACGGAAATCACGTTCTCCTTTTCCCCGAAACGGTTCACTCCGGTTCGTCCGGAAATGGTGTTTTTCCGGAAAACGGAGTCCGAAAGATTTTTGATAATCAGTCCTCCGGTATTGCTCCAGCGGTTGTTCTCGAAAAGAAGTGCGCGGATCGGTGCACACTGCGCAGGCGCCATGTTCTGGACAAAAGTAAAGGTGCGGAGTCCCGCCCAGGCATCCTCGACCGAGTTGCCGCGCACGGTGATGCAGTACGGCGCGGGCCCTTCATGAACGCCGAGCAGACACGAAACGGCAATTCCGACTCCCATGGGAATGTTCTCGAACCTGTTGTTTTCCACCAGCGAACACGCGGACTGAATATTGATTCCGGCACGCGCATGGGCAAAATAGTTGCCGCTGGCAACGGAGCCGATCCCCCACTGACGGGCATCGTACACCGCATCCCGGCGGTTTTCATACCGGATCAGCGAACGGGAGACCAGATCTTCCTGAACGGCGGAAAGCTTCTTCAATCCGCCTTTTTTCCGGCTGACAATGGTATCCGGGAGAGCCTCTTTCAGAACGGCAAGAGTATCACCTTTCTTCTGAGAAAGACGTTCGATCTCTGCGATTGCCAGAGTCTGCCCGGTCTCTCCGGAAATAAAGGTCAGCGAATTGCCGGGCACGGAATGTCCGGGCATGGAAGGATAGAGCGCCGTGTTTCCCTCGGTATCAATGATGTTTTTGCCGCCGACAAATACATTGAAGCAGTCGTCGCCCGGATTCTTCACGGAACAGCCGGAAAGGTAGGTTCCGTTGCCCGCAATCAGGAAATCCGCGTTGGAGGCAAGACAAAGACCGGGAAGCGGATACAGTTTGCATTTCGTCCACGAATTCCAGAATCCGCCCCAGGTCTGGAACGCAGCCGCAGGAGAGTTGCGGATGTGAATATTCTCGGCTGTGCAGAGAATGCTGTCTCCCGTCGGGAAACAGGGGAACTCGCCTTCCCGGTTCGGAATCACGAACTTCAGACCCGGACGGACGAGCCGGACCGAATACCGCTTGTCCATGTAAATCCGATACTTCCCGTTTCCGAGAGAATCGGCCTTTTTCTCGTTGTAAACCAGGAACTGCGTGCGCACCAGTTTTCCATCGGGCGTATACGCCGTACAGCACTGGAAGCGCGGATTGTTTTTGTAAACCGGATCATCCGGAGTCAGAGTACCGGGATCATGCTGAATCGTAATCGTGTTCGCGGGAACATCCACGGAAAGAACGGTTCCCTGACAGAACGGAGTCTTCCGGTATTGCAACATCAGATTGCGGACCGTCACATTCCGGCAGGCATCCATATACAGTCCCGCAGCACGCGGACGGCCGAAAAGCAGTTTAGTCGTCTCAGGACTCTCTCCTTCGATCAGCGCATTTTCCAGCCGGGGCAGACGCACATGACACCCGCCTTTCGATGCCGGCTTCCCTTCCGCAGGAACAAAACTGTTGAAGAAATAAACTCCCGCAGGAATCCGCAGAACCGCCGGAGATCCATTGAGCTTTTTCACCGCGTCCAGAGCCCGGACAAATGCGGCGCTGTCATCGGAGACCCCATCGCCCTTTGCCCCGAACTCTTTCACATTGAACACCTTCGGGTTGTTCCCCGGATTTTTCCCTTCCGGAAACCACGGGAATTTGCCGATGCATTCCGCTTCCAGCTTGAAGTAATCGACAAAACGTTTCATATCCTGAATTCCGTTTGCCGCGTACAGAAGACCGGTCAAATCCCCCGTCTGGAGATTCCGGCGGATAAAGCGTTCCAGACTCTCGACAATCTCCATCCGTTTCCCGATCCGCTCCTTCTGAAAACAGTTCCGTCCTTCCAGACGGCGCTCCACCACTCCGCGATACCCATTGATCTCCGTTCTGTATTTTTCGAGCTGAACGGGAATCTCCTTCCGCAGTTCCTGCTTCCGCTTCTCCGAAACAGCGTCGTCCACGAACGGCGGCAGCAGGACAAACGGTCCGCCGGCAGTCTTCTTCGCCGTCAGCACCGCATTCTTGTCCATGTCGTAACGGGCGGACTCCTCTTGAAAGCGCTTCCGAATCTCTCCAAGTTCAAGTGCGGAATCGAAAAATTTGATCTCGTTCGCCAGTCCGTTGTACCAGAACGGACGGTTCGCTTTGGGATCCGCGCATCCGACAGTAAAAGGTCCGACGGACGGCGCAGGAAGATCGCCGATGACACTCTGATGGTGAATCTGCCCGTTGACATAGATCCGGGCACGGCGCTTCTCTCCCAGACAGACAAACGTCACATGATACCAACGATCGGATGGCAGAGCCTGGGTTCGGATCACCTCTTTTTTCCCGTTTGCCAGCAGAAACTCCACCTCAAAACGCTTTGCAGGCGTGTAAGAAAGACGAATCCTTCCGCCGTTCTCGCCGATCAGACAAAATTTCCCGATCCGATCCGGAATCCCGTCCGGCTTGAACCATGCCGAAAGAGAAAAATCCGTCCCCAGCTGCTTGGGCAGCGTCACCGTGAAATACCGGTCCACTGCACAGCTGAACGAGAAGACCTTGCCGGAACGCTCCGCCTTCCGCTCAATCCGCGAATCCCCCGAACGTTCCGCATTGATATTCAATACCGGATCCGCCGCCGACACTCCAAATGCCGCCAGCAGCAAACCGATCCCGAACACTCGTTTTCGATACCCCTGAATCATGTTTTCAATCCTTTTCTCCTGTTGATTGATCTATTTTTCACCTGGATCCTCCATCTGCCGGAACCAACTGCGCAAATTGATTCCGCAAACAGAAATTCCATTTACGCGAACGCATTCCGCATCGCGATACCTTTCCCTTTAATGAGAGGATACATACTCCGATGCCTCTCCGTAAGCCACCATGCTGAATCCCGGATGCATCCATACGCCGACCCGGTCATACGAAAGCGCACTCCCGTCGGAAAGCAGAGCATTGCCGCGCCGGGTATGATGAAGCCCGAACGTGGAATCCGTATTGGAAAGAGTCGGCTGCGGAGAACCCCATGACCACTGCGACTGCTGCCCCACCGCCCAGGAATCAAACAGAAGCACCAGCGTATCGCAGTCGCGATTCATGGTCGTGATGCTTTTCTTGATCGCTTCCAGACTCTCTCTCGGCGACCGGAGACGGAAAATCAAATCGTATTCCCCTTCCGCCACATTGAACGTCCCCCGTGCAACCCGGCTCAAATAGTTATAGCCATATGAAACTTTCGCGGTGTCCTTGGAGGAGACATCGTATTTCCCCGGTTTCACCGCCGGACAAAGCGCACAATTCGGGGTCAAATATTTAGCTCCGCTGTCAGGACGGTTCGCAAGGCGTTCATCCGGAACATTTGCAAAAAAGGATACCCATCCCGTTCCAGCTTCCCGGAATGTAATATAGTCGTTGTTGTCCGCGGCATAGGAATGAATCGCCAATCCGCACTGCTTCAGATTCGATAGACACGCGATCCCGCGCGCCTTGTCTCTTGCCGAATTCAAGGCTGGCAGAAGAAGAGCCGCAAGAATCGCAATAATCGCAATGGTAATCAGCAATTCAAGCAGAGTAAATGCCTTCGGAACTCGTGCGGCAAAAGCGGATTCGCCGCTTCGAATCTCCCGACGGGAGCACTTCACCTTCTCAGACAGCTGGTTTCCATCGAAAACACCGTTTTCTCCGCATAAACAGAACCATCTTCCCGTCAAAACGATCCGATGATTCCAGAAAGATTTCCATTCCATGAATTCTTCTCCCATGTTAAACGTCAAAGGCTCTCCCATTTGAGCCGTTTCCTTTTTGCAGTTGCATCCGATTTCATGAACTTTCTACAGAATATTATATTCAAAATCCAGAAATTGACAAGGTTTCTACCACGGAAGGACTCTTTTTTTGTTTCTGTTTTTTTCTTTTTCCGTGCATTTCTTTCCTTAAAAACAGTATTTGTACATTTTATCCATCTACTCCTGCGAAAAAGAAAAAAGAGTACAGATTCCACAAGAAAAAACGGTATTCTGAAATCCGCAATCTTGAAGAGATCTCTTCTCCATGCGTCACATTTCCGGAACCTTGTCAAAAAAAATATAAAAATACACAATCTAAATAAAAAATCGAAAAAATGCACATATTTCCATTTTTTTTCATCATTCTTCCATCGGCTGAATCTCCGGACTCTTGCGATTTTCCGGAAAAATTCTATGATATAAACAATGGATGCCTGAAATGGAATTCCGAATGCGGCATCCTGTCCAAAAAAGGACTCCGGAAAGACCCCCGGAAGAGATCTGCAAATGAGAAACTGCATGGAAGAGCTCATGAATGAATCAATCGCATCGACTTTGGAATGGAATCGGATACCCGGCGTGTGGGCATCAGCTGAACGGACTCTTGCCTTTCTTGCACGACTGCCGGAGGGCTCGACGGAAATCCGTCTGGCAGCAGCCTCCGTCTATCGTCTCCGAATCAATGGCAAAGTCTGTGCCTACGGTCCGGCCCGCGCACCGCTGGGATTTGCACGCATTGACCGGATTCCGGTCAGTGCCAGAGCGGGATCTCTGATTTCGATCGAAGTTGTCGCCTATGCAACAGCCAACTTCTACTATCCGAAACAGGCACCGTTTCTGAAAGCAGCCTTTTTCGACCGGAAAGAAAAGCTCCTCGGAGCAACCGGAGATGGAATAACCTTTCGCCTTTACCGCCTTCCGTTCCGGCTATGGAATGTCCCGAAACTGACCCATCAGCGAGACCTGATGGAACAGTATGATTTTACGCACTCTCCGGATGCCGCGGACTGGTTCCTCCAGCAGAACCCGTCGCTGGAAAACGTGAACGAACAATTCATTGCACAAATGCCCAGGCTCATTCCCCGCAGAGCGCCTCTGCCCTGCCTATCTACAATTCCCGAGGCAAACTGCACGGAATCGACAGACCTGGATGCAAACAAAATCAATCTGGAAGAGAACATTCCAATCAAACTGCTGGACGCCTGCACAATCGGCGGTCGGGGCGATCGTTACTCTCTCTACGATTTCGGCAAGTTATACAGCGGCTTTCTTATTGCGGAGCTGGAAGCGGAGCAGGAGTCCGAACTGCTCATCGGATGGGATGAACTCCTGATCCATGGGAAATACGATCCTCATCGGGCATACTGGGCGAACAATTTCATCCGGATCCGGCTTCCGGCAGGAATGCGAATTGAGTTCGAGAGTTTCGAACCGTATGCGATGCGCTGTGCCGCGTTTGCGGTACTGAAGGGAAAGCTCCGGATCCATCGGGTTGGTCTCCGAGAATATGCCTTCGATGAGTCGCATATTCAGCTTCATCCGGGAGAAACGGTCTTCTCCCCGGAAGAAAAAGCCATCTATGCCGCAGCATGTGAAACGTTCCGGCAGAACTGTGTGGATGTCTTTATGGACTGTCCCGGCAGAGAGCGCGCCGCCTGGCTCTGCGACAGCTATTTCATGGCAGAAGCGGAATATTTCCTCACGGGGCGGACCGATACGGAAGATGACTTTCTGGAAAATTTCATTCTCCCGGAAAAGTATCCTCTTCCGGAATCGTGGATGCTCCCCATGTGCTTTCCTTCAGACAATCCGCGGAAGACATTTCTTCCTCAGTGGCCCTTCTGGCTCTTCCTTGAAATCTTTGAAAAAAAGAGGCAGCGCGGCGGAATGGATTTCACGGAAGCGATCCGTCCCCGTCTTTTCCGATTTTTGGAGGGATGTGAACGATATTGCAATCGGGAAGGTTTTCTGGAGAATCTTCCCGGCTGGAATTTCATCGAATGGTCGCAGGCCGGAGAATTTTTCCAGGGGGTCCATTTTCCGACTAACATGCTCTATATGAAATGTTTACAAGAGGCAGGCGCTCTCTACAAGGAGAGTGCTCTTCTGGAGCGATCATGGCATCTGCGCGAAGCCATCCTGCGCTATGCCTTCGACGGGGCATGGTTTCACGACAATGCGACATGGATCAACGGACAGCTGATCCGAAGCGGGAATATCAGCGAAATCTGTCAGTATTATGCAGACTTCTGCCTATCCCCCCTACCCGCTGAGCCCGCATATACCGCATGGAAACGGCATCTTCTGGATGGCAGTCATGCGGAAACGATCGTTCCGGCCGCCATGTTCATCGGCTTAATTCTCCGATTCAAAAGTCTGCTGTCCGCCGGACGCGGAGAACAGTTTCTCCGGGAGAGCACAGCAAAACTCCTCCACATGGCGGAAGAGACCGGCACATTATGGGAAAAAGAAACACCGACGGCAAGCTGCTGTCACGGATTTGCCTCGGTTCTTGCGCCGCTTCTCTGGAAGGCTGTGAAAATGAGAGAGAACTCCGGCTCGGAATCCTCTTTTGCAAACTCATAAATCCGTAGAGAATCCGTACAGATCGCCGACATCGGAATGGATCCGGAAAGTCTGAAACAATTTTTGGAAACGATCTTGAAAAATCCTGATTCCGGATTACTGTAAGACGTATCTGCGCATGAAAATCAGATGAGGAAATACGAATGACGAATCTTACGATGCAGTTTCTCCGGAAGCCGCTGACAACCGGCGCGATCTGTCCGAGTTCCCCGGATCTTTCCAGACTCATGGCAAGCAATATCGGCATTGAAAAGGCAAAAGTGGTCGTGGAACTTGGGCCCGGCACAGGAGCGATCACCCGCTTCATTCTGGAAAAACTGCAGAAGGAGAGTATCTTTTTTGCTGTTGAACTGAACGAATCGGTTCTTCCGGTTTTCAAGGAACGTTTTCCGGATCGGGATATTTACAATGAAAGCGCCTCGAATCTGCCGGAAATTCTGAAAAGACGAGGTCTTTCCACTGCAGATGTCATTCTTTCCGGGCTGCCCTGGGCATCGTTTTCCAGCGCTTTGCAGGATGAGATTCTGACGGCAATTCTTAAAGCTCTTCCGGAAGGCGGAGCTTTTGCCACCTTTGCCTATCTTCAAGGGACAATTCTTCCAACGGGGATCAAATTCCGTAAAAAACTGAAGCAGTATTTCTCCCGGGTGGAGACCTCACGAATCGCATGGCTGAATATTCCACCGGCGTTTGTCTACCGCTGCTGGAAGTGACTCATTTCCAATACCTTCAATTCATTCAGAGATACTGTTCTCTATACTATTTCTCTTCTCTGCATCTCATCTCTTTGGCATTGGCGCATGCAGAGATTCTTCCAAGCGTCCCGATCAGATGAAGTATCTGGACCGTTTCTCCCGGATCCATATTTTCCGGTCTGAGTTTCTACACAGACCGGAAAACAGAGAAAAAGTTTTATGGAGAAGAGTCTGGAGCGAACAAGATCGATCAGGAAAGTTTTTCCGTCAGCATCTTCAGCACCATCTGCGGATTTGCCTTTCCGCGACTGGCTTTCATCACCTGTCCAACAAGATACTGAATGACCGCAGTTTTTCCATCTTTAAACTGTTGCACCTGGTTTGGATTTGCCGCAATGACCTGATCGACAAAACCGGCAATGGCAGATTCATCGGATACCTGGATAAGTCCTTTTTCTTTGACGATCACACCCGGTTCTTTTCCGGTCTGGAACATCTCTTCGAAAACAGTCTTAGCGATCTTGCCGTTGATCGCTCCGGACTGGATCAGATCAACCATTGCGGCAAGGGATTCCGGACGGATTTTACAGTCAGCAAGTTCCGTTTTTGATTCGCCAAGAAGTCTCATAAAATCACCGATGATCCAGTTTGCCACCAGTTTCGGAGCCTTGGAGACCTTCGCGGCGGCCTCAAAATAATCGGCGAAATTCTTATCCAACGTCAGTACATGCGCATCATAAGGCGTAAGGGCAAAATCCCTGACATAACGTTCCCGTTTCTGTTCAGGCAGTTCGGGAAGGGAGTTCCGTATGGCAGCGATTTCCTCATCAGTCAGAAAAACAGGCATGAGATCGGGCTCGGGGAAATAACGGTAATCATTGGCATTTTCCTTACCGCGCATAAGATAGGATTCACGGGTATCATCATTCCAGCCGCGGGTTTCCTGCTCAATCTCCTCGCCGGATTCCAGCATGACGATCTGGCGTTTGATCTCATAGTTGATTGCGCGATGAACCGCACTGAAACTGTTGAGATTCTTGAGTTCGACTTTTGTTCCGAATTTTTCATCGCCTTTGTGACGGAGAGAAATATTGACATCGCATCGCATCTGTCCTTTTTCCATATCACAGTCGCCGATATCCCCGTACTGCATGATCTGCTTGAGAGCGGTCAGATACGCATACGCCTCATCCGCGCTTCTCATATCCGGCTCGCTGACGATCTCCATGAGAGGCACTCCGGCACGATTGAAATCGACACCGGTGCAATCTCCAAAATGAACCGATTTTGCCACATCCTCTTCGAGATGAATTCGAGTCAGACCGATATATTTATCCGCCATTTCCTCCCCGGAAAAGCCTTTTCCGCAGATATGGATTTTTCCTGCGAGACAGAACGGCATATCATACTGAGTCAGCTGATAATTTTTCGGCATATCGGGATAGAAATAACTTTTCCGGTCGAACTTGCTTTTATTGGGGATCCGGCAGGAGGTCATCAGTCCGGCGGCGACAGTTTTGCGAATAGCTTCCCGATTGGGATTCGGCAAGACACCGGGATGTCCCATGCAGACGGGACAGACATTCGTATTAGGTTCCGCACCATATTGATTCGGGCATTTGCAAAACATTTTGGAAGCTGTTTTCACCTGAACATGCACTTCCAAACCGATGACTGCTTCATATCCGGCCATGGAAAAAATCTCCTGTTAAATTCAAGCTGTACAATAGCGCAAAAACGGGTCTGATTCAAGTTAAAAAAATGAAAAAAGAGAAGAAGAAATCTCCAGAATTCTTCTTACGGCTCCCATCTTCCAAAGAATAAAACTGCCAGCTCTGACGGAATCAAACGACCAAGTTAGATTCTGTTCACACTATTGGCTTTTTCTGTATTGCTACGATATTGCCTACATGAAAATCACGAAAGAACAATAGGAGAAAATCAAAAAATATTTGCCTTGCTAACGCGGGAATGGGAACATGAGCTGTCTCGAAGTGGAGAATGCGATCTTGTATGTCACAGGAAACGGCTGTAAATGGAAGCATTGTCGAAAAGTTATGAAAATTGGCATACCGTTTATATTCGAATAAATCGCTGGAACAAAAATGGAGTTCTTCAACGTTTTTTGAAGAATTGCAACGGGAAAATATCATAAAACTCAAATAGAAAGCTGAGATCCTCTGCAGCACAAGCATTAAAGAACATCTTCATTCATGAAACTGGTACAAAAAATGAGAAACAAAATTAATTAGACGTTCCCAAAGAGGACTTTCAACAATAATTTATATGGGCTCCGCATCTGACCTTATGCCTGTTTCATTCTCTCTTTCAAGTCGGAATGCCAGTGATGAAGCAGGAGGACGAAGATTGTTTGTTAAGCCTTACTTCTCATGCAAAAACTCATCGCTATCTGATTATGGATCAAGCTTATGAAGGGATAAAACTCATCTTTTAGAAATCAATCGTGGATATGTTACAGTTATTCCTCCGAAGTGGAATAGAAAATACACTTTGGAATATAACAAGAGACTTTATAAGCGAAGGAATACGCTCGAACGTTTTTTTTGCGAATCAAGCACTTTTGCAAAATTTTTACTTGTTATGACAAATTAGATATTATATTCGCTGAATTTATTTTGCTTGTTATGATCATAGATGCAATAGAGGAACAAACTCTAATAAAATCTCTATAATTATTCCTTTGGGAGAACATTGTCTGCACCTTATAGAAATCTTCCACAAAGATATACTGACGATCAAGTATCCTCCTTCTCATTACGGTATATTCTGCATTTTCAAATGAATTTTTTTGTTCAGTATTGAATTTAAAAAAAATGCAGATACATTGTTCTGGGATCTTGGACTTTCGAGAATAAAATCTGGAATGGATGAAATAAGGCCATCTGACAGTTCAAACAGGGTCTTCGTCCTCCAGGAAATCGGAAGTCCATAACAAAAACGCCTGCAAGACAGAATCTGCCATGAAAAACAGGGAGAGAATCTGGCGGGAACAAAACACTGGAGGATAACAATGCGAAAACATCTTATTCTAGCCACCTGCATTGCAGGGATCTGTTTCTGTACATTTGCGGCCTCTAAGTCGACTCCTGTGGAGAAATATCAACTGAGTACCCATATACTGGATGTCAACCTGGGCACTCCTGCCCCAGGAGTGCCTATTATTCTCTTCCGGCAGGACGCCGATGGAATTTCGTGGACTCGCATCGCGAAGGGGGTGACGGATCGCAACGGCAGAATCAGTAATTTTCTTCCCTCTGGCAAATCCAACAGCGGAATCTATAAACTGAGATTTGAAACTGGAAATTATTTCAGAGACCAGAAAATCAACTCTATTTATCCATTTGTGGAAATAGTGTTTGAAATCAAAGACAATACTCATTACCATATTCCTATTACGATATCAGCGAATGGCTATACGACCTATCGCGGGAACTGATTCACCGGGAATTTGGCAGTAATTTTATTGTCTATTCAAAAGTTAATCTGGAGTTTTCTTGAAATTACCAGAAGAGATTATTATTGTTTTATATGTTTGCAAAAGTTACGACTTCATCTGACGATTTATAATATTTTCTTTTGGTCTTGGAGGTCGTTACTATACTACAACATTTTCTCTTCTCTAAGAGACAAGGAATCTTAGGAATGTCTGTATCGGCGTTTTTCATAGCAATACATTCTGCTGAACGAACGTGATTTATGATATCCCCGGAGTCATTCTTCCAGATCATGTTGTAGACTCTCAGAGGATTCGCAGCTCTTTTTCCGAAAAGCAATTCGATATAAAACCAAAGGAATCGTCTCATGAAATCTCTCACCAAATCCATAAAGAATCTGAAATAAAAGGGCGATTCGCATATTGAAGAAGAGACTTTCGCTTCCCGTTCAGGCGTGTTGATAACGTCCGGAAAATTGTGCACATTTTGAAAGAAGGCTCTTGAAAAAGACCTGTTTGTTTCCTGATTGATTATAGTGACCCAACCGTAATCAAAAGGAAGGAAAAACAGACCATGAAAAATGTAGCGCAAGAAAACGGAATGGCAATCTCCGGAGCGATTAAAATCGATAAAAAAGAGATTCGGACGCATCTTGACGGACTGGTTCGGCAGTCTGTCGAGGATACGCTGAATGCGCTCCTGAATGCGGAAGCTGACGCGATCTGCCAGGCTTCGAGATATCAGCGCAGTCCGGACCGGCAGGATACGCAGGCCGGGAGCTACAAACGTAGACACCAGACGAAAGCGGGTAAAGTGGAACTTCGTGTTCCCCGTTTGCGAACATTACCCTTTGAAACGCAGATCATTGAGCGTTATAAGACGAAGCAAAGCAGCATCAAGGAAGCTTTGATTGAGATGTATCTAGCGGGAGTATCCGTTCGGCGCGTGGAGGATATTACAGAAGCCCTGTGGGGAGCAAAGGTCAGTTCCAGTACGGTCAGCGAATGAAATCAAAAGATTTACGGCAAAATTGAGGAATGGCGAAAACAGCCGATTACCGGCGAACATCCGTATGTTTTTGTCGATGGAGTTTATCTGAAGCGAAGTTGGAGCGGAGAGGTTCAGAACGTTTCTGTTCTGGTCACGGTCGGAGTGAACGATGAGGGATACCGCGAAATTCTTGGCGTTGCGGAAGGCTCCCGGGAAGATAAGGAATCCTGGAGTAATTTCCTGCGTTGTTACTTGAAAGAACGAGGTCTCAAAGGAGTGAGTCTGATCGTTTCGGATAAATGCCTGGGGTTATACGAGATCATCGGCGATTTTTTCCCCGAGGCCAAATGGAAAAGCTGCATTGTTCACTGGTATCGAAATGCTTTCACGATGTGTCCGAGGAAACATCTTCATGATGTCGTGGCAATGCTTAAGGCAATTCATGCTCAGGAAGATAAAGAAGCCGCTCGGCAGAAGGTGGCGCTTGTGGTCAGAAAATTTCAGGTTATGAAGCTGGAGAGGATCGTAAATTTTATAAAAAACAGCGTAGAGGAAACGTTGACATATATGGACTTCCCGTATGAGCACTGGAGCCGATTACGGGCAAATAATGGTCTTGAACGTATTATGAAAGGGATTCGCCGTCGAACCCGAGTGGTCGGCAGTTTTCCAGATGGATATTCGGCTATGATGCTGGTTGGTGCCAGGCTCAGACATATTTCAATAACAAAATGGGGGACTCGGCAGTACATGACCACTTGTAAACTTTACTAAGGTGATGTAAGGGAACTGTGACAAGTCACGTTTGTGATCTGTAATCATTCAGAAACAAATGTGCGCAAAATTACGGACACTACTCGGCCCCTACTCTACCGGACAGAATATCTGCAAATTTGATGAGAAAAATTCCGAAAAAAAATCTTTTTTTTTGATTTTCCCCCTTGACAGAAATGTGAAGCACCCATTATAATATATGAAGCATTATATAAAGCACCAGAAAAGATGGAGAAAGAAATTGTTTGATCCAGTCTATCACAAGATTGTTGAAAAAATGCGAACCTGCATTCGCAACGGAGAGCTCTCCGGAAGGCTCCCCGGCATCCGTCAGCTCGGCAAACAGTTCAGTGTGAATCCGGCGACGATAACCAAAGCTCTCCGTATTCTGGAAGAAAAAGGTTATGTATCAATTGTTCCAAAACTGGGAGCTTTTGTCATTTCGAAAGGGAACACGGTCATAACCCATACACTTGGAGTCATTTGCATTCGTCAGAATGGAGAATTTGATGAGAGCGAACAGCGTTATCTCCGAAGTCTTTATCATTATTCCCCCTATACCGTATCACAGATCGCGGCAGAGATTGACTCGGAAGCCGAACAGCAAGGGTTTCACGCAATCCTCATTCATATTGGAGCAGAGCAGTTACGGCAGAATCCGGCTTATCTCACCACTCTTCCGGTAGATGGAATGATATTCATTTTCTCATCACTCACCTATGAAATCGCCGAAATTCTGAAGAAGAAGCATATTCCATTTATTTCGACCAACGCCTGTTACAGCATATCGGAAGTCAATTACATTGATTTCAACATGGTTCAGGGAATCGGAGATCTTCTGAGCCTTCTTCTGGCACAAGGCTATACACGGATCGCATATTTTGCACCCGCCGGAAAATACGGATTCAAACAACGCATCTACAATATGTTCCGCAAGAAGCTCGGTAACCTGTTTCATGAAGAGTTCTTTGTAACAGGAAGCGATTCTTCTGGAGAGGAATCAACTCTGGAAAATGATCCCGAACGAATTTCCGCCTGCGCGGAAAAGCTGCTCTGCGGGACAAAGGACGTGCCTGAAGTGATTCTCTGCAATGCAGATCTAGCAGATCTGCTGGAAACAATGATTCGCCGTTATGCCCCCCGTCTTCCGCACGCCATCCATGTAGCACAGATTACAATTGATCCGAAGCAGCAGACCATCGGCATTATAGGAAACGCGAAAGAACTGTTTCAAAAAGCAACAAGACGCCTGATTTCCGTTATTCAGGAAGATGATGATTCCGTTATTCAGCAATGGCTTCCTGTTCGCATCCTCTGGCCGGAAAACACCAACATCCGCATGGAGACTGCTGCCAGCGAAAATGAGTTTTCCATGAGTAAGAAATATCAATCCCTACAATAATAAAGGAAATTGCATCATGTACACTGCATTGATTCTTCCGGATCTTAACGAGCAATCAAAACCGTCTTCTTTTCCTGGAAAAGGGTTCAACGAAAAAAAAGAAAAGCGGAAATATTTCACTTTGATAGAATTGCTGGTAGTAATAGCAATCATTTCTATTCTTGCTGCTATGCTTCTTCCAGCCCTGAATCAGGTTCGAGAAAAGGCCAGCGCAGTGAAATGCGCAGGGAATCTGAAACAGATGGGAATTGCAGAACAGATGTATGCCTCGCAATTCGACGGGTATGGAGTGTACAACAGTTACTCGGATTCTTCAGGAAGCAGAGACGCCTGGTTTAAAAATCCAACTTATTTCAGATTGCTCGGGATCAAATTCAAAGAAGATGACCCGCAATTTGTCGCACCAGCCTTTCTCTGCCCCAAAGGGACTCTGATCAATGAAAGCGGACGTCAGAAAAATGGACTTGCCGACATCAGCGTGGTCTATGGCCGGAATGATGAATTCGGAAGCAGCTGGAGAATTCCCAATCATCGAGTGACCAAACTGGAACGTCTGCGCAATCCCTCCGACAAGCTGGCAGCTATGGATGCAAACGACTGGAAAACGGAATACTCAAAAGCGGATTACAGGAACAATTACTTGCTGACCGGTGAAGTTCTTCCCAGCATTGCAAATGTTATGCCAGCCTATCGCCATTCCGGCAGAATCAACGCAGTTTTTTATGATGGTCATGTCAAAAGCGGGATCCACTGGAGCGAGATCTTCGATCCGACGGAACCACTTCGTCCGTCCGATCCGAAAACATCGCGACTCTACAATCTCCACTGGAATCTCTGGCTGGATAATCAATAACTCATTCATAGAGAAGGAAAACTATCATGAAGCAAAAACTCATTTTCTCTCTGCTGACAGCCCTCTGCTGCACGCTGCATGCTGCAGTACCTACGGTAAGCAAAGAGGGCAATCTGCAAATCGGAAAACTGGAATTGAACTGGACCACCTACGCATCGGACTGGTCTGCAACCACACTGAAAAGCAGTACATTTCAAGGGGAAACAAATTATCCGCGCTTCTCTGCCGGACAGTTTGAAACCGCAGGCAAATGGAACGGTTTCAACCTGCATGTTGCCTCTTCCGCGACCGCAGACACACTCCAGTATTCCGCCCGATTCAAAGCCGATCCTCCGGTGGAAAGCAGAACTCTTGCTCTTGTTATGAATCTGCCCGCCGACCCCCCCTCCCCCGGAGTTCTTGTTGACGGCAAAGCAGTTCACCTTCCTAAAGTCTTCGAACGGATACAGCTCTTTGGGAGCAGGAAAATCCGAACTCTTCAACTTGATCTGGACGGAAAAACCATCACAATCTCCGGCAATTACACATTGCTGATTCAAGACGACAGGAAGTGGAGAAACAATTATTTTGTCTTCCGTTTCAGTGCCCATCCCGGTTCGGGGAAACTCAAAGAGGCCTCTCTGGATCTGACGATCCGCCTCTCCTCGCCCTCCGCTCTTCCGGTGAATCTCAAGGATGTTGTCAACATGGGGTTCCGCGATCCGAAGCTCAACGACGGCAAGGGTGGATGGACCGATCAGGGCCCATCCAACGATCTCTACATGATGAAACCGGGAAAACTTCACGCTCTCGGAATGGAATTTCAGATTCTGGATCCGGAACGGAACAGCGGACGCTCCTGCCTGGTCCTCTCAAACGAGCAAAAGAAATTTCCGTCGGGGAGAAGCGTGAAGATCGGGAAAGCGGATTCCTCTCTGCGTTATCTCTATCTGCTTCATGCGTCTGCGTGGACACCTCCGGCGGGACAGAAGGTCGGCACGATTCTTGCTGAATCCGCGGACGGACACCGGAAGGAATACCCCATCCTTGCCAGCCGAGACGTCGGGAACTGGTGGCAGCCGTTTCATTTTGAAAACGGAGCGCTTGCATGGACAGGAGAGAACAAGGAATCGTATGTCGGACTTTATCTTTCATGCTTTGCGCTGGATACGGTTCCGGAAAAACTGACCTTTCGGTCGGCGGAGGGGAAATCCGGAGTCTGGATGATCGTTGCCGCAACCCTCGGTGACCGGAAATTGAATTTGAATCAGATTGATCCGCCCAGCTATCTTGTGGCAGGCGACGACTGGAAGGCGATTGAGTTCGATGGAATGACCGCCCGGGGCTCCGCTCTTGATTTTTCAAGATTTCTGGATGCACCCGCGGGAAAATACGGTCCGGTTGTGGTGGGCAAAAACGGACATTTTGTTTTCCGGGACGCTCCGGAAAAACGGATCCGTTTCTTCGGGCCCAATCTGGTGGGGAACTCCAGTTATCTGGACAAGAAAACCGCAGATGACTTTGTGGAAAAAGTGACACGCCTCGGCTATAACAGTATCCGTTTTCACCATTTTGAGAACGATCTTCTGGATCCGAAGGCGGCCGATTCTCTGACTTTTCACCCGAAAGCGCTGGATCAGTTTGACTACCTGTTCGCTGAATTAAAGAAACGTGGAATCTATCTGTGTCTGGACCTGTATGCCAGCCGTGCACTTCGACCGGGAGACGGAATCAAAGAACGGGAAGGAAAAACATTCGCACGGTACGACTTTGAAATGAAAAGCCTTGTCGCCCTGAGTCCTTCCGCCATGAAGAACTGGAAGGAGTTTGCGCGGCGGCTTCTGACCCATCGCAATCCGTATACCGGTCTGACCTATGCGGAAGATCCGGCACTCTATTCTCTGAATCTGGTCAACGAAAATCCGCTTCTCTCCATCTGGAACAGAGTTCCCGCGCTGATTCCGCTGTTTGAAGCGAAATATGTGGATTTTCTGAAAAAACGGGGGCTTGACACTCCCGCGAACCGTGCGTCGCGCGGCGGCTTGTTCATGGAATTTCTGAATGATCTGCAGATCCGCTGCATCCGGGAGCAGAAACGCTTCCTGAAACAGGAGCTGAAATTAACCGCTCTGATTACCGATTTAAACATGCACAGCAGATTCCCGTTGAACGAGGTGCGCGAACATCTGGATTTTGTAGACAATCACCAGTACTGGGATCATCCGAGTTTCCCGGTGCGGCAATGGGGAATGCCTTATCTGTTTTCGAACATGTCCTCGATCTCCCGTTTTGCCCAGAATCCGCGCGTTCTGATGCCGGCCCGAATTTTCGGGAAACCATACACGGTAACGGAATTCAACTTCTGCAGTCCGAATCCCTATCGGAT
Source organism: uncultured Lentisphaeria bacterium (assembly GCA_905197955.1). Classification (GTDB taxonomy): domain Bacteria; phylum Verrucomicrobiota; class Lentisphaeria; order Victivallales; family UBA1829; genus UBA1829. The sequence goes on from CAJKAR010000015.1 coordinate 91,030, forward strand.
GGAAGCGCCGTCGCTGATCGGCGGCTATGCCGGACTTCAAGACTGGGATGGACTGTACCGCTTTGCATGGTCTCACAACCGCTTCAACATGGAAAAAATCAATGTCCCGATGGGATTTGACATTGTCAACGATCCGCAAGCCCAGCTGGCAGAACGGATCATTCATCTGCTTTTCCTGCAGGAATACATCCGTCCGGCGAAACCCGGATTTGCGTTCACCTGCACTCCGGCACAGCTCCGCGCCCTGACGGGTCCGCCGGAAAGCGACGGCAACTTTCCGGAAGACTTTACTCTTCTGGGGCTTTATGGACGAATCGGCTCTCTCAATGGAAATTCGAGCTGGCCTGGCGTTCTCAGGCTCACCCCGCTGAAGGACGGATGGCAGACGCAACTGCCCGAACAGGTGCAATCCGTTCTGAAACGTGCGGAAGAAACTGGAACGATAACCAGCTCTGGCGGGGAACTCTCTCTGAATACAAAAGATAAATCCCTGAAAATCCTTGAGCCGAAATGTGAAGTGTTCACTTTTTCCGGAAATGCCGCAGGCAACGTCATGCGCATCACCAATGGCAGCCGTTATCAGACAATCGCCCTGCTTTCTCTGGATGGGAAAACACTTCGGGAAAGCCGTCAAATGCTCCTTATTCAACTACCGAATCAGGGTGCAACCAAAATGAAATTTGCCAATGCGCGCAGAAACCTGCTGGAAAGCTGGGGGCAGCTTCCTCTTCTGCTGGAAAAATGTACGGCCGATGTCTCTCTTGATCTCACAGGAAATGTGGAGGTGACCGCCTTGAAAAACAACGGTCTGCCGAATGGACGCATCCCTCTCAAACGCATCAACGGCGAACTGCGCTTCAAGCTGGATTCCTTTGCGAGAAAAGGCTGTGTGATGGCCTATTTGCTGACTCGCTGAAATCCGTCCGAATCATCCCAGAAACGGCTTTACAGAGCCTTTGCAAAAGAGGTTCTGCAAGGTCGTTTTCTTTTTCAACTCTTTTCAGCCCCCTTGGAAACCATGTGCTCAGCCGTCCCCAATCTGCCAGTTGCAATAAAACGATTTTTGAGGCGGAAGAGAGAACGTTTTTCAAATCAGACTGAGGGTGCGGAAAAAATCTTGATAGAGAAATGTTT
>CAJKAR010000016.1 GCA_905197955.1 uncultured Lentisphaeria bacterium
AGCGTCTCGCCGCTGGACCGCGACAAGGACACTGTCCTTGACCCGAGAAAAATGCATCCGCATTTTTCCGTCACGCAGCTTCGCTGATGAATTACAAGTTATGGTAGAGTTTCTTTACGACATCAGCAGAAAGTTTGCGACGGCGGAATTTATCAAAGGAGCCAGCGAGATTCAATCCCAGCGGTTTGCTGCGGATATCTGAGCCCATACGATGGAAGCTCATAGCATCGTTGAACTGCCAGATTGTCAGACCGCAAAGTTCCTCCGGCACACTTGAGACAGATTTGATGACGGCTTCCAGATATTCCGCCTGAAATTCCTCTGACCACTGCGTTTTCGCCAGATCGCGCTGACCGTAGATGCCGCAGCACCCCATCTCGCTGACCATGATCGGAGTGTTCTCTCCGACTCGATCGCGGAAGTATTTCAGGACTTTTTCCTGCATTGGGGGGATCTCATCCGGCGGCTCGACCCCTTGCGGATGTTCCCCGATCCAGCCGGGATAGATGTTGTAGGCAATCATGTCCAGCAGAGGATGACAGATGTCATTCCAGGTATGGTTGCATGCAAACGTGACGACACGGCTGGAATCCTCGTCCTTGATGGAACGGACAAGCTGATCTGTAATCGCATAGCCCTCCGGGGTGGAGGAATCGTGTTCATTCAGGAACGCCCAGATGATCACGCTCGGATGATTGATGCTGTTTCGAACCATCAGTCGGGTTTGCTGTTCCTGAAGCGAGCGGAATTCCGGATCCGCCATCTGGCTTCCCGAATTGCCCCAGCCGAGACTCTCTTCCCACACGAGCATACCGAACTCGTCGCAGAGATCAAGAAAGCGCTGATCCTGAGAGTAATGACAGCCCCGAACCATGTTGCAGTTGAGGTCGCGCAGATTCTGGAGGTCTTCAATCATGACCTGTTCAGGCGTGGCAGGCCCGAATTCCGGATGCGATTCATGACGGTTGAAGCCTTTCAGATAGATCGGCTTCCCGTTCAGGAGCAGACAGCGTTTTCCGGTATGGATCGTCCGTATTCCGAAGCATTCGACAATACGATCGTTTCCGAAGAGAACTTCGAGCGTATGCAGTTCCGGTTTCTCCGGAGTCCAGAGACGGAAATCGGGAACAATGCATTCCACTGTTCCACCCTGTCCGATCTCTGCGCTCCGGAAGTCATTCTCGGTATCGAAACGGAAACGGACCGTCTTCGTTCCCTCCACCGCTCCGGAAAAGAGGAAGCGGAGCGAGACCTTTCCCGTTTCGTGGCAGAGCGTGCGGACCTGAACGCGGTCGAGGGCACATTCCGGAAGCTGATGCAGTTCAATATTCCGGTAAAAACCGCCGAATGCGTAAAAGTCGTAATTCGGCAGGAAGAGCTTCATTTTTTCGGGATCGAAATTGTTGTCGATCGCGGCGGTGATAACGTGCCGACCGGCTTTCAAAGGCCCTGTTTCAAATTCCACTCCGCTGTACGGAAGATTTGTAAAACCGACCTCTCTTCCATCGATGCGGAAGCGCGCCCGCAAACCGATTCCGGCGATTTTCAGAATTCCGCGCGGCGAATCTTCCGTCAGCAGAAATTCGCGGCGATAAAGCCCTGTTCCACGTTTGCAGCGATAGGCCGGTGTGGTATCGAAGGCACCGGGCACGGACATGATGTCATCGGGAACGAAAGAGGTTTCATCGACATCTTCCAGAAAGGTTTTTTCGCAGAAATGGAACTTCCAGATGCCGTTCAGATCGGTAATGGAACGACCCGGATACAGAGGATAAGAACGCATGATTTCAGTCTCCTTGTTGAATTTTGCGGGAAATGGCGGAACAATCCATCTGTTTTTCTTAATTTGCTCTTGTTTTTTTGATTTTCAATGATATAAATGATGTTAAAAAGACATTTTTGACGCAATCACAAGGAGTCTTCGATGCAGAGTCTGATCGTCCGCCGGCTTGGATTTCCGGAAAGGCCCCCCACCTGTCTACCGTTCTATCCGCGGTCCTGCGGCATCAATTTTTTTCACGGAGAACGGGAGGAAAATCCGCCCAGTGAAATCACGGAACTGTGCTGGATTGCGGAAGGCTGCTGCACCTTTGAAATCGGCAATGAATCCTATGTTGTTCAGGAGAACGAATCCATCTATCGCCTGCCGGGAGAGAAACGGATCAAATGTTCCGCCCCCGGAAGACGCACCGTGGTCTACTGGGCGGCTTTTGACGGAAATGATGCCGCGGATTTTCTGCTCTCCTACGGCTATCCGCGCGGACCGTTGAAATCCGGGAAATGCCCGGTGCATTTGTTCGAAGAAATTCAGCATTCTCTGGAGACTCTTCTGCCCTCGGATCTGCGACGTCTGATTGCGCTTTACACGGAACTGATCGGCATGATGGGGGAAGAACACGATCCGCTCAGCCGGAAAGGTCTTCTCTTCCGGGATTGTCTTTCCCTGATTCAGAACCGGTATCAGGATCCGGATCTCAATGTGAATACGCTTGCGGAAGAACTGAAGGTTCATCGCACGACACTGGATCGTCTTTTTCTGCGCGAAATCGGAATTCCGCCGAATCGCTACCTGCTGAAAATCCGTCTTCACCACGCGCTCTCTCTTCTGTGCTGCACCAAGGATTCGATTGCGGAAATCGCATCGAAAACCGGATTTTCGCGTCCGAACTACTTTGACCGGGTCTTTCGGGAGACCATGGGGTTCCGTCCCATGGAATACCGGAAAAGAAAGACGGAGGGAATCTGAATATGCAGCAGAAAAGCAAAAATAAAAAAAACAAGACCACCCAGTATTATCACAACAGTTTTTCCTACGATGACAAAAGTCAAAGTCAGCATCAGAGTCAGACTCATATCGCGTGGAATTTTGAAGAGAATATCAAATCAGCGCTTCCGGTCTGGCCGAATTTCGTCAACCGCACCCACTTTCATCCGAACATCTGGGTCGATCACACAAACTTCATCTACACAGCCGTGGAAATCCCACTGGAAGGGAATATGCGTTTCCGGCAGCGGGATGAGAGTATTGTGGTGGATCCCGGAGAAGCCTATCTGATCCATCGCGGGGAAAACAGCCGTCTGGAATGCGGGCCCGCAGGATTCTGCCGGAAAATCTCCATCGGGCTCTCTGGCAATTCTCTCCCCTCGATCCTCATGGATACGGGATTGATCAATTATACCAGGATCAAGCTTGCCGATCCGGAAAAAGTGATCCATCAGATTCTTGAAATTGAAAAGAGACTCAATATTAAAGAAAAATCGGATGAGCTGGTCCGCGAGATTTCCATTCTCTGCTATACCCTTCTTCTGGAACTGGCGCGAGCACTCCGCTTCAAGTATCCCACCACCCTGGCAAAAGCCATGGAACTGATGACCATCAATCTTGCGCGCAAGCTCACGATCCGGCAGATCGCCGGGGAACTGAATATCAGTCAGGACAAGCTTGAAGAGCTTTTTCTGCGTCGCTTCCGAAAATCTCCCAAGGAGTATTTTCTCGAATTGAAAATGGAAAAAGCAAAACAGCTTCTTTCCCGGACGGATCTGTCTGTCAAGCAGATTGCCAATCAGCTCGGCTATCAGGATCAGATGAATTTTTCCCGTCTCTTCCGGAAAAAAACCGGGAAAAACCCTCTGCTCTACCGAAAAACGGAGTCCATCCAAAAAAGAACATAACATTCCGGAAAAACAACATAATAAAGAGAAAAAATCCTCTTGTCTTTTTCCCTGTTTTCTTTTATAATTTACCGTTGTCGGGATTCTATTTTCGCCGGTGGTCCTGCTTGCGATCTGACAGCACCTCGGTCGAAACAACCAATTTTCAGGGAAAGGATCAATCATGCAATTTGCGGCAAGAACCGATACTCCGTGTGAGAGCATTCTGTCACTCCGGATTGCGGGACATGGATATTTTACGCTGATAGAACTTCTGATCACCATTGCAATTATCGCCATTCTGGCCGGTATGCTTCTGCCGGCGCTGAACAAGGCACGGGAAAACGCAAGGAAGGCCAGTTGTTTCAGCAACTGCAAGCAGATCGGGAACGCGGCAGCGATGTACCGGGGGGATTTCAGCGACTATGTTGCTCCGCAGTATTGGAGAGATGCCGAAACCAGCGGTCCCGGACATCTCTATTCCTCGCAGTATCACTGGGACTATTATTTTGTCAAAGCCTACATGAACGGACGCACCTCCCCCTCCGGGTGGCCGGAGGGGAACGCCTGGAAAGTCATGCACTGTCCCTCGCATGCGACAGACGCGGCACCGGCGCCGAGAAGCTATGCGCTTCCCTATCACTGGATCTATATTGATACCGCACCGAGAGCGACTAATTCCATGTACCGCACCCCCTCCGCCATCTATTTTCTGAGCGAGGTGGATTATAATAATCTTCTGGGAGAATCTGAAGAAAAGTTTACGACTTCGCGCTGTGGACGTTCCGCCACGAATGCCACCATCTATCTTTCCAACTCCCGCCAGATCGGTCCGAACCACCTGAACAGTGCCAATCTGCTTTTTCTGGATGGGCACACTGCGTCGCGTACCACCTGGAAAAATCGTTACACTACAGCCTATTACGGAGGGAGCACGGAAACTGCAGTCCGGAATTTCACGGAATAAAAAACAGTCGTCAGTGTTTCTTTTTTTCTATAATCAACGAAAGGAGTCTTTTTATGTATCTGCAAAAAAACGGATTGTTTTTTTTCCTGATTTTTTCCGTTTTCACGCTGTCGGCGGACTTCAAAACGGAGTTTGATGAGACTGCAAGTGTAAAACAATCGAAGAACCGGCAGATCTCATTCCGGACAGGAAACGGGATTTCCGGAGTCCTGTTTCAGAAAGATCTTTCCACCTTGAAAGTGACCGCCACAGCGGAAGGACTTGTCATTGATGCATCCAAAGAAACGGTTTCCCGAAAGCGTCCGGTCATAGTCCGTTTTTTCCTGCCGAAACAGGATCAGGCAGAAGATGCGTTCCGCGGCAAAAAATTGACCTCGGAAGTGACAGTGAAAGCAGACCGCACCGCCTCCGGCACAATTCTCATCGAGGGCCGGCGGAACGGGAAGCACTATCACAAGGGAAGAATCGTGCCCGTGGGAACGGCGTTCCAGACACAGCGTTTTTCCGAACAGATTCCGGAAGGAGTGGAAGGGCTCAGTCTGCGGTTTGACCTCCACACTCCGGCGATCTACACGATCTGCGGGGCGGGAATGAGAGCAGTTGTGGAAACGATCCGTCCTGACAACCGGAATCAGATCGTCAACGGCGGAGCGGAACGCGGCTGGTACGGCACCTATATCGACGACTTGAATGCAAAAGGCGTTAACGGGAAGGAGATCCGGTTCGACGGAAAAATTATTGATTTCGGGCGCAAGTTTGCCATCGACGACAAAGTCTTCTATTCCGGCCGTCATTCGTTCCGGATCGAAGGGAAACCCTACGCGACCGGCAGTTTTTATCTGAATCCGGTCAAATACATTCCCGGTCAGCCGTTCACGGTCTCGTTCCGGGCAAAGGCGGAAAAACCGGGAACTCCGCTGAATTTCGGACTGTTTCTCGGCTTCTCCCGAACTTACGCCATTCCGCTGACGGCAGGAACGGAGTGGAAAAAATATGAGATCACCATCCCGCGATGGGGCGAAAAAGCTCCCGGGATAACCCCCTTCGGCGACGTGGTCAAAGGAAGCATCTTCGAAGAGGTCTATCCGCGTTTTGATCCCTTCGGAACGGTCTGGATCGACGACTTCGCCTGTTCCTCCGGCACTCAGGCTCCGTTTGAAAACGATCCTCTTTTTCTGCGCGGAACCTTGAATTCGCCGTCCTCCTATTACAAGGAAGGCGAAGCAATCCGGATGCTCATGGAAGTTGAAAATCCGGGAATCGCGGTAAAAAATGCGGAACTGACCTATCACATCCGGGATTTTTTCGGGAAAACTCTCTTCTCCTCTCAGACAACCCGCCTCTCCATTGCGCCGAACGCGACTGTAAAACAGGAAATTCCTGTGGCAAACGTACCGAAAGGAGCTTTTAATCTGATTGTTGAACTGCGCATTCCGGAAACGGGGAAAACGATCCGCCACGCCTTTCTCACCGGTGTGATCGGCAAGACAGAAAAGAAGATTGCACGACTCGGACTTGATGCCCCCATTCAGGGCAATCCGGAACTTCTGATTCCGGTATTCAACGACTTCCGGATCGGAACGGTCCGGCTGTGGGGCTCCTACAATACAGCCGTCAGGGACTACACCGGAACCAAACGGATTGATGCCTTTCACAAAGCGGGAGTTCAAATTCTTCTGAACATCGGCGATACGCATAAACTGCCGTTTGTCCGGAAAGACATGACTCCCTGGAAGGATTTTCTGAAGAAGGCTCTGAAACCCTACGCTGGAAAGGTCGCACTCTACGAAGTTGCCAATGAACCGAACGCTTGGAGCGGACAAGGCAAAAAAAAGGATCCCGCACTCTTTGACGATATCTCCCCCGTCACCTATGTCCGAATGCTGAAAGCCGCTTCCGAAGCGGTGCATGAGATTGATCCGGGCGCGAAAATCGGCGGCCCGACCACCTGCGGCACCGATCTTTCTTTTACGGAAAGCGTACTTGCTCACGGGGGCGCAAAATACCTGGATGTCATCACGGAACACCCCTATCGGACGCTGCCGGAACTGCCTGATTACGAATCGGATCTGACCGCCATGAAACAGATAGCCTCCCGTTACAGTCCGAAACGGAAGATTCCGATCTGGGCCTCGGAATCCGGCTCCCAGAACTCGGCTCTCCTGCGGGATAATCTGATTGATGAAAAAACGCGCAACGCTCTCGCCAAAGACATCCGGAACATGCTGATCTCCTATGCCTGCGGCAATGAGGTCTACATTCACTTTGCCGCCGCGCCCTATGGAATTGGAATCGGCTGGAACGTCTTCTACGGGGGAAATCCGGACACCTTCTCGCGTCCGGTTCCGAGTCCCATGCTCTATGCCATGCGGACCGTTGCCGATCTCATTGGAAACGCCGCCCCCGCTGGAAAAATCAAACTCGGCTCAGACTTCCGCTGTTACGTTTTCGACAACGGAAGTGAGCGGACCATCGCTCTCTGGAAATGGAACGGGGAACCTGTGCAAATCTCCTCCTGGAAAAGCCTTGATCCAGCAATGAAGGCTTATGACATCATGGGGAATATTCTTTCCCCTTCCGTCCCGCTTCCACTCTCCATTTTTCCTGTTTATCTGAAGACAAAGCGTTCGTTTCCGGAACTGGAACAGGCATTTTCCAAACTCTCTCTGACGACCGGAAATTCCGTCGCGACTTCCGTTTCGGTGAGCGGGAAAAACAGCTTCAACATCCGTCTGACAAACCGGAACAACCGTCCTCTTTCGGGAACGCTCGCTGTAACGATTGAAGGTAAAACGCAGAAACAGACCTTCCGCGATCTTCCGGCGGAGGAGAGCCGAACCCTGCAATTCCGAACCGGACGGGAAATTTCCACCGTTCCACAGAAAGGCACCTTCACAGTTGCAACCGCAACCGGCAAACAGGAAGAGAGTTTTCAGCTGAAATCGGCATTTGCTCCGCGAGCCGGAAAGGAAATCACGATCGACGGTGACCTCAGCGACTGGCCGGAAGGAAATTCCATCCTCCTCACGGTACCACAAAACGCGGTCAGACGAGCCCCGAATCTCTGGAAGCCGGAAGACAGTGCCATCAAAGCGGAAATCAAAACGGCATGGAATGAATCCGCCCTCTATATCGCAGTCACCGTCTTCAAACAGGGTCTGTTCCAGGACTCGCACTCCGCAGCGGAAGTCTGGAGGGGCGATTCCGTGCAGTTTGCCTTCGATCCCCTGAAAAATGCCGCTCCGGATATGGAAAAATATCAGGATGATGATTTTGAATATGCCATTTCTCTTCTGAACGGCAGACCGGTCCTCTATCGCCAATATGCCTCCAGCGCGGTCCACGACAGTCTGCTGAAGGCCACCGGAGAGCTCAAAAACGGCACCGAGGTTCAAACAGCCATCCGACAGCTTCCGGATCGAACCATCTATGAAACAGCCTTCACTCCGCGCGCCGTCAGTCCGTTCAAACTCAAGGCGGGCAGTTCCATGCGCTGGAGCGTTCTGGTCAACCTCAACAACGGAAACGGACGACTCGGCTGGCTGGAACTGACAGACGGCATCGGGAACAAAAAACGTCCGGGGCAGTTCCTGGATCTGATCCTTCTGCCGTAGCATAAGAAAGAAGAATAGAACAGCATCATTTTACGGGACGCGCCTCACAGTCAGCTGCGCGTCCCGCTTTTTTATTCCACGGAAAGAGTCTGTCTTGAGCTCCCGGCTGGAATGGAGAAACGGCGTCCATTGACAATCAAAGTAAACGGACGATTGGAGATCACAAAAACACTTCCTTCAAACGCAATCAGATCCGCGACGGTCTCTCCGAAGCGGAAATTGCGAACGCCGAGTTCGCCTGCGAACCGCTCCGGCAGCGCCCATTTCACGGTATCCGTAAACGCATTCACGGAATAGATACCGATCACGTTTTCGAGATACAGCCCGATGGGAGCCAGCGCCGACCAGCCGCAGAAATTCGAACGGACAATCCGCGTATTCTCATCACAGGACCGCGCCGGTTCCGGCCGTTCCGGATGGTAACATTCCCAGATGGTATGCGGTTCATACTGACGGAACGTTTCATACATGTGCGTCAGAATTTTTCCGGAAAGCTCACGGGCCAGCGAATACATTCCGTATCGTTCGATTCCTTTGATGGCGGCATAAGCGGTGGGCACCCAGACGGAACCGCGCCAGTATCTGCCGTCGTCACGATTGAAATCTGCGTCATCGCGCGCGAGGGAAACCAGCGGGACCACTCCGCCCAGTTTCCGCGGATCGGTCAGCAGCCTGCTCAGCGCCTCCGCCTGCGCCGGAGTCCCCATTCCGGAAACCAGCGGCCAGAACGAGGCGGGAGTCAGAATCTTCATAAACTCGCCGTGCGTGGAACCGATGTCATAATAACAACCGTCGTTTTCATCCCAGTAGTTGCGGTTGACGGTCTCCCGAATCGCCTCATACCTGGCATTCCACTCGCCCGCAAGAGTTTTCTCACCGATCAGCTCCGCCAGCGCAGCGATGCAGAACGCGGCAAGTCCCTGCTGGGAGATGGCATCAATCCAGAGCATATCCGGATTGTTCGGACGGTTCTCTTCCGCATGCTCTCCGATTCTTCCGCGCGGAGTGTTGTCCATTCCGGAACGTCCTCCCTCCCAGAAGTAGCCTTTTTCATGCTTGATCCAGCAGGTTTCCGAGCGTACCCCGGGAATGCGGGTTCTCGTTTTCAGAGCCTCCAGAGCCTCGAAATGCTTCTGAAGATATCTCTTTTTCAAGAGCAGATCCGCAACATGTTCCCGGTCTCCGCTGAACAGAGCGTTCTGATACTCCGCCCAGGCGAACAGCGGCGGATTATCCATGATATGAATAACCATCCTCGTTTTCTGTCCGGGAAGAACTCCGGTCCATGCGGGAGCGTTCCGGGAGACGATTTCCGGAAGCTGTCCTCCGTCATAAAGCACCTTATAAAAATTTTTAAGAGTCTCCACGCCCGGAAAACGGCTCTGCGCATATTTGCAGAACAACGCCATGAAACAGGAATCCCAGATCCAGATATCCGTATCGCAGAACGCCTCATCCATATAAGGGGTCTGCGGCATGCCCGGGATATCCAGCATATGGTCATGCGCCAGATCCCAGGCGATGCGGTACAGCTCATTGAATTCCGGATGTTCCGTACAAACCGGAACCGGGATTTCCGATTTCCATTCCAGACGGGGATTGAACTCTTTTTTCATCATGCACCTTGTTCCGGATCTGTTTTACAGAACGGCCAGCGTAAAGGCGAAACGATATGCCTTTTCGGAGAGCTCATACTTCGTCAGGGTCTGCGGACCGCAGGAACCCGTTCCGAGTCCCCTCTGCTGCAGATCCAGAGTGATCGCCGTCTCTGCGCGCTCCTTCAATTCGCACTGATGGTACGCGGCAAACAGATCGGCAACCGTGTAATGACTGACGCCGAATTCGAACGGAACATCGGAAGAGATCCGGAGTCCGGCATCCTTCGACTTCAGTTCCATCCAGCGCGTTCCCGTATGATTTCCGTTCTCCTGCGGAAGAATGTAGGTATCGACATAATTTTCCCGAACGGTCGTTTTGAACGCCCCGATCCGTGCGGAACGGCAGCGGTCGATATAATTCTCCCACGGGCCGCGGCCATACCATTCCACGTTCTCGAAACCTTTCGGAGTCAGAGCGGCAACCCCGATTCGCGGCATGGTCGGGAAGCTCTCCGGAATGCGGTACTCCTGTTCAAAGGCAAATGTGCCGTCGGATTTTGCAGTGATCTTCTGCACGAATCCCAGTTTTGCTTTTTTATCGGTACCGACGAACGCCTTGTCGATCGTCACAACCACATTGTCATCGGCCTGTTTCGCGGAAACCTTGACGGAAACGGGCTTCAGCTTATGGATTCCAGCCGCGAGCCAGAGTCCCATGGGCTTTTTCTCCTGACCGTTCCAGCCGCGGATGCCGTCGTTATCGGTCGTCGCGCGGAAGAGATTGCAGTCGAAGAGCTCTTTCAGAAGCACTTTCTTCTCTTTTGCCAGCGTTCCGGTTCCGTCGTCCTTCCGGATCTTCAGAACCGCGTCGCCGTTCCGGATGACAAACGAACCGCTCTTCTCCTGCAGTTCCACCTTTGTTTTTTTCGGCGGAACAGTGGATGCGGCACGTTCAAAGAGCGCGGTAACATCAATCTGGTCATGAGCCATCAGCGTTCCGGCCGGGGCCCAGGTTGTCTCCGCTTTCAGGGAGAACTCAAAGTTCACATAGGCTTCCTGCGACTCTTTCAGCACGGCGTTTTCCAGAAGGAGCACGAACTCCATGGATTCGCCCGGTCCGAGGGCACCGAAAGCAGGCATCCGTCCTGTCTGCGCCACCCGTCCGGCGATCTCCAGAGTCCAGACGCCGCTGAACGCCTTCAGATCCGTAAAATACTGACGGTTGGTCAGCTTGAACTTCCGCTCCTTCAGATCCACCGCCTCGACCTTGATCGGCTGAGTCATGTGCCGGAATTCATACATGCCCGGATGCGGAATCCGATCCGCAGAGATCATTCCGTTGCAGCAGAAATCAAAGTCATGGATTTTTTCGCCGAAGTCGCCGCCGTAGCCGAACATTTTTCTGCCCTTGGAATCCTCGGTCAGTATCCCCTGATCGACCCAGTCCCAGATGAATCCGCCCTGAAGTCCGGGCATTGTATAGAACAAATCCCAGTAATCGGAAAGCGAACCGGAGCTGTTGCCCATCGCGTGGGCATATTCGCAGAGGATCGCGGGACGATCCGTTTCGGGATTCTCCGAATACGCCTTGAGCACATCCGGATGCGGATACATCGGATCAAAAAAGGCATTTTTGGTCTTGTCGCCGCCGGTCGGCTCGTTGTGGCCCTGGGACCAGAGCGCTTTCAACTCGCCTTCGTGATGGATGATACGGGAGGGATCCAGCTGCTTGATGACCTCGATGGCTGCTTCGTGATTCTCGCCGCTGCCGGACTCGTTGCCGAGGGACCAGCCGAAAATGCAGGCATGACTGCGGTCGCGCATGACCATGCGTTCGGAACGGGCAACAATCGCTGCACGCCAGCGGGGATCGCGGCAAATGGAGGGATAATTCGCATGAGCCTCAAAATTGGCTTCGTCAAGGATATAAATGCCGTATTCATCGCAGAGATCGTACCAGCGGTGGTCATCCGGATAATGGCAGGTGCGGACAGCATTGTAGTTGAATTGCTTCATCATGCGGATATCACCGATCATCGACTCCAGCGTAAGAGTCTTTCCGGTCCGGCAGTCGTGTTCATGACGGTTCACGCCCTTGATGAGAACCCGTTTGCCGTTGAACAGCAGATCCCGTCCTTCCAGACGGATGTTGCGGAATCCGACCCGCTTCACACGGCAGTCGAGAAGCTCCCCTTTGGCACTGAGCAGCTCCACCGTCAGCAGATAGAGATTCGGCTCCTCGGAAGACCACGCTTTGACCTTCGGAATGCGCGCGGTCAGCTCGGAACGATATCCGCTGATACGGAATTTATAATTGACAGCGGCCTCCTCCTTCCAGAGCATGCGTCCTTCCGGAGTATGCAGCCGGGCGGCAACGGTGAAATCCTCCATCGGACCGGAAGGCAGATACGCCGGAATGTGCATTCCGAGATGCGTTTTCACCGAAAGGAGTCCGTCGCCGTTTTCCAGATCTAGGTCTCCGTTGGAGAAAAGATCCTCGAAATAGACAGTTCCGGTGGAATAGAGATAGACGCTCCGGTAAATACCTGCCATCCACCACTGATCCTGGTCCTCGATGTAGCTGGAGTCGGACCAGCGGATCACCTTGCAAACCAGCGAGTTCGTGCCGGAATAATCCACCGCCGCCGTCAGGTCGAACTCCGAAGGAAGACGGGTATCCTTGCCCATTCCGATGAACTTGCCGTTCAGATACACCTCAAGATAACTTTCCGCGCCGCCGATATGAATCACAACCCGACGGTTCTTCCAGGATGCAGGAACTTTGAAGGTTGTCCGGTAGATTCCGGTCGGATTCTCCTTCGGAACGATCGGAGGATTGTTCTCAAACGGCATTTTCACGTTTGTATAAACAGGCTTGTCAAAATATCCTGCGAGGGTCCAGTTGGAGGGAACGGTGATCTCATCCCATTTCTTATCCTTCAGTTTCGGATCCGCGAAATCCGCGGGCACATCCTCCGGAGCTTTGAAAAGACGGAATTTCCACTCTCCGTCCAACGACTGGTACCATGGAGAAGCGGTACGGTCACGTTTCAGGGCATTTTCGCGATCCGCGTAGGGGATTTCCGCTCCATGGGCGGGAATCCGGTTGATCTGCGTGATCTCAGGGGTCAGGAACAACTCTCTCGAAACATTCCACTGCATAAATCGGCATCCTTATATTTTGTTGCGTTTGCTGATCATGATTTCGGGAATATATTCTTTCTTCAGGAATCTTTCAAGGCTGAAATCGGGAGAAATGTGCGAAAACAAACAAAATCGTAACATTTCACGGGAAGATGCAGGAAAAGCCTTTTTTCAGATCCGGAGAGACAGAAGAAAATCCCGTTTTCTCTTTCACTCAAAGGATACTTTTCCCCGGAACGACTTGATCGCGGATCGACGCGATTTGGATTCCAGGCGCCGCTCTTTCGACGCACGGGTTGGTTTTGTCGGCCGGCGTTTGCGCGGTTCTTTTCTCACGGTCTCCAGCAGAGCGGCAAGGCGTCTGCGCGCCGCCTCCCGGTTCTCCGGCAGACTCCGCGATTCCCGTGCCAGAAACGAGACAAAATCCGCCCCGCACTGCATCCGCAAACGTTCCTTTGCATTCGCGGAAAGGAAATCGCTCTCCAGGAACCGATAGGTCAAACGAACCGCCGTTGCGGTCTTGTTCACATTCTGTCCTCCGGGCCCGTTCGCACTCCGGAGGAACTCCTCTTCGAGCTCCTCCTCCGGCGGAAGACCGCGCAGCGGCTTCTTCTCCGCAGCCATCAGAGCTCCGGCTCCCTTCCCCACTCTTTCCGGTAGAGCTTCACGGCGGCGGACCAGACATCCCGCCAGAGATGCCCGTCCAGCGGACCGCCTTTCGAATATTCCGCCATAAACCGCAAGGCATCGCGACGGGAAAGCCCCAGATCCATCGACGAGAAAAAGATTCCCGCCAGATCCTTCACCCGCATCCTTCGCGGAATTCTGTTCCGCAGTTCCGCCCGGTGCAGATCAAGAACAAACAGCCGGATCTCTCCGCGTGCAAACGCCTCATTATCCAGCAGAAAATGGCAGAGATAACAATCCCGGTGGTTCAATCCGGAAAAATGCATTGCCGAACAGACGCGCGCCAGAGCCGCTATCAGACGGTGCTTCCAGCGGAAATCCGGCGGATCGGTCTTCCAGTTCCGGCAGAAGTCCTCCAGACTCGTCATGTTCTCCAGCGAACCGGTAATGAGAAACGATTCCCGTCCCGCCGGATTCCATCCCCGTTCCGCGAACGCATAGACTTTCATGGTATCCACGCCGAGAGACTCCAGTTTCCGGATCGCCAGATACTCATTCGCCGCGCCTAGAACCGGACGCTTCAGCTGAAACAGATTCTTGAAGATTTCGCGCCAGCCGACCCCTCTGTGCATCTTGATAAAATAGTCTTTTCCGTTCCAGCGGAAACGAACTGTCCGGCGGGTCTTCACATTGCGGAAGACCTCCCCTTCCAGCGCAAACGCCTTTGCAAACGGATCCCCGTCCAGAAGCGGAGCCAGTTCCGGAGAAATATCACTTGGCAGAAGCACGGCCGACCTCCTCGACAATATCAACGGCCTTTTCCGCGCGACTGTAAAAATCGGCGGCCTCGGCGTATTCCAGACCGTAACGGGAGAGCTGTTTCAGCTGGGACGGTTCCCAGAGAATCGTCTGAAGCGTCAGATTCAGCTCCATCTGATCGAAGTGCCCGGAGATGACGCAGCCCGAATGAGACTCCGCTACATATTTGCAGAATCCGCAGTTATCCGTACAGACCACAGGAAGCCCCGCGGCAATCGCTTCAATCAGCACGGTCCCCGTCGCTTCGTTCCGCGCCGGATGAATCATCAGATCCGCCGCCAGCAGGTACTCCCGCACTTTCGAGGAAAGCCCTTCGAAAAAGACATGCTGTTCCAGATGATGCTGCTGCACCAGTTTTTTCAGCCGTCCGCCGGCATCCTTCCCGACCAGAAACAGTTTCACATTTTTCTTCAGCGGCTCCGGCAAAGCTGCCACAGCTTCAATCACGCGGTCCGCGCCCTTGAGCATCAGATTTGCCGCCACCTGAATCAGCATGATTTCGTCATCCGCCACCTTTAAAGCTGCGCGCTTCGCAGTCCGGACCGCATCGGCATCCGGACCGCGCCGGCACGCCGGATTCATTCCGGGCGGCAGAAGACGGAACCGTTTCTCCGGGGTGTGGAAACAGTTCACAAACTGTTTTTTCTGCGCCTCCACCAGATACATCACGACTGTTTTGCTTTCCGGAGCAAACACCGCTCTCTCCAATTCCGCATAAACCGTGTAGCGTTTATTGAAGAAACGATACATTCCCCCGTGCTTCTCCTGCTCAGTCAGAGTAAAGCAGTTGTCGCCGGCGAAATAGACATCCAGTCCGGGCCCCCGGTTGAAGCCGAGCAGGACATCCGGCGGATTCTCCTGGACCGCCTTCCGCAGAAGAGCAAAAAACTCCTCCGCCTTCCTGTGATTCGTAAAAGAGCGAACCCGCAGCAGTTTCAATTCCAGAAAATCAGGCATCGGACCTTTCCAGTCATAAGCATAAACCGTGATCCGATGGCCGCGGCGACCGGCAACCTCCGCAATCCGCATGAAGTCGTTCTGAATACCCCCGAACGGAAAATATTTGAAGATTGCCATCGCAATATGCATCACACACCCGCCTTCGGAATCAGATTCCAGTTGCGGAGCAGCTCCACCGGAGCATACGAGGACTTCGCATGACGCAGCCCCTCCACTCCAAGATCCTGCTCGCGATTGATGAACTCCGCCTTGCCAAGAAGCATCCGGGCGGTCTCCTGATTAATCACCTGTCCGGATCCCTTGAATTCCGGATCATTCTTTTCAAAATGAATCGTGTACATCTGCGAATTGATCCGACTGCAAACAGCAAAGGCGATCAGCTGATCGCCGACATAAAGACAGGTTCCTTCCATGCTCAGATGATCAAACTGCGCAAACGCCCGGTCAATCGCCTCATGTTCCTCATCGATTTCCTCTTCGTATCCGGAACCGTTTTTCCGTTTTCTCCAGGCTTCGCAGAGCGCCCGGCAGTCCTCAAGGCGCTCCTTCGCAAAGGGAAGCACCCGGGAATCGGGATACAAACGGTGGAACTGGGAAATCAGATTCTTTTTCTTGTGCAGTTTGGAGCCGTGAAGCTCCACCAGATCCTCCGTCCGATAGAGATATTCTCCGTAATCTTCATGAATCTGAAGTGCATTGAAATAGCGGGAATATCCGGGAAACTTCTCCAGATAATCCGCCTTGACCTGATAGATGTTGCCGTTCTTCCCATGGGCTCTCATTGCGGAGGAGACCTCAGCCAGAACCTCGGGAGTTTCATAATTTCCATCTGCTCCGGCGGGGAACAGGAGTTCGTCCTCGTCCTCCAGATAGACATAGGGCCTTCCGCGGAAAATCTGATATTTCGTCGAGTAAATATGCTGCCAGACATAAATGTTCAGAAAATTGGACTCGCAAGTCATCGGTTCCGAAGCCAGCAGCAACGGCTCCAGAATCTCGCGGTCCGCAATCGTCACGTTCCGGAAACGGCAGAAATCAAAGGAATCCGTCATCTCAGAACCCTCCTTTATTGAAACGAATCGGGAGATGCGCATCCATTTTCTCTCCGAGTTTCAGATAGAGTTTCTCCACTCCCGGAACCGAAATGCAGACGATCCAGTCGATTCCGAGACTCTTCAAATGGGAAACTATACACTCCAGAATCCGCAGGGCAATGCCGTTGCCGCGATACGGTTCCAGCACCACCATATCCAGAAGATACGCATCGCTGACTCCATCGGAGAGCGCGCGCATCATTCCGATCAGCTTTCCTCTGTAAAACGCGCCGGCGACACAGAAAGAGTTCCGCAGCATCGGCGCAATAAAACCGGTATCATCCTCCGGAGAAATCCATCCGGCGTTCCGGTAAAGTTCCGCAACGTCGGAGGAATAATCGAAGGAGGAATCCTTTTCCAGAAGCCGCACGGTGACGGCTTCCGTCCATCCGTTTTTAACGGAAATGCTCACATAGCCTCCACTACGGCATTGGCGAATCCGGAACAGCTCAGCTCCGTCGCGCCTTCCATCAGACGGGCGAAGTCGTAAGTCACGAGCTTCCGGGAGATTGCCCCTTCAATGCCCTTCACCACAAGATCGGCCGCTTCGGTCCAGCCGATGTGCCGCAGCAGCATCTCGCCGGAGAGTGTCAGGGAAGACGGATTCACCTTATCCATGTTCGCATACTTCGGAGCAGTTCCGTGCGTTGCCTCGAACACCGCCATGCCCGTTGTATAGTTGATGTTCGCTCCCGGCGCAATGCCGATTCCGCCGACGCAGGCCGCAAGCGCATCGGAAACATAATCGCCGTTCAGATTCATCGTTGCAATGACGTCATACTCTTCCGGACGGGTCAGGATCTGCTGAAGGAACGCATCGCAAATGCAGTCCTTGATGAGAATCTTGCCTGCCGGCGGGTTCCAGTCGCATTCGGGTCCGGTGACGACCTTGTCGGCAAACTCACGTTTTGCCAGTTCATATCCCCAGTCTTTGAACGCGCCTTCGGTGAACTTCATGATGTTGCCCTTGTGAACGAGTGTCACGCTCCGGCGGTTGTTGTCGATGGCATAGTTGATCGCGGCACGGATCAGCCGTTCGCTGCCCTCCCGCGAGACAGGTTTGATTCCGATGCCGGAAGTCTCCGGGAACCGGATCTTGCTAACCCCCATCTCCTTCTGGAGAAACTCAATGACTTTCCGGGCTTCGGGAGTTCCGGACGCCCATTCGATTCCAGCATAGATATCCTCGGTATTCTCGCGGAAGACAACCATATCGGTCTTTTCCGGAGCCTTCACCGGAGACGGCACACCCGCGAAATGACGCACCGGACGCAGACAGACATACAGATCCAGACTCTGCCGCAGAGCCACATTCAGCGACCGGATTCCTTTTCCGACCGGAGTGGTCAGAGGTCCTTTGATCGCAATTCTGCACTCTTTAATCGCTTCCATGGTTTCTTCGGGGAGCCAGACGCCTTCGCCATAGATTTTTGTGGCTTTTTCTCCGGCAAAGACCTCGGTCCAGCCGATGGAGCGGTTGCCGTGATACGCCTTTTCAATCGCGGAGTTCCAGATGTGCATGGATGCTTTTGTGATGTCGGATCCGATGCCGTCGCCTTCGATGTAGGCGATCAGCGGATGATCGGGCACATGGAGTTTGCCGTTGGAATCGGCGGTGATTTTCTCCCCGGCGGGAAATTTGATTTTGTCGTAAGCCATGAAATGCAGCTCCTTCTGAATATCGGTTGTTTTGCAGTAATATACACTGCGGAGCGACAATATCAATCAGCGGAAAAGCAGAAAATCAAAACCGATCCGCCCCGATCTAATCCGAAGATTCTCCGGTCATGTTTCCACAGTTTTCGAGCTGAACGTGCAACGCCACCGGGACCAGCTCATGCACGGCCGCGAACTCTTTTTCCTCCATCTGGCGCCGAAGCAGAGCAACGGCCCGCCGTGCCAGAAGCGGAAAGTCAAACGAATAGGCGATCCCGCAAAAAAACGGAAACTCCTCTGCAACAGATTCCCAACAGATTTGAACCATCCTCGACCAGTCATATCCCGCCTGATTGGCGATCTCCGACAGAATCTCATAGGAATACAGAGAATTGAACAGGGCATCCACCGGCAGTCCCAGTTCAAAAATCACTTTCAACCGGTCCAGAGCCTCATTGCCGGCAAGAAACAGTTTTTCATTCAGCGGAATTCCCGCCTCATGGAAAGCCTTTTTGAATCCGTCGGACGAAAGACTCCAAGGAGACTCATTCTTCAGGAATACAATCTCATGCCGGCCCTTGGCAGCAAGGATTTTTCCTGTCTCGTAGCCCATTTTCCACAAATCAAAATCCACACTGCAGAGAGATTCATCCTGCAAAGATCCGATCACAGTCACAGCGGTTCCGCTCTCCCGGAGTCGCTCCAGCATCGGCAGAAACCGGGACGGAGGATTCTGCCAGATGAGTCCGTCCAGGAATTCGTTGCGCAACTCTTTCAAAACAAGTTCCGGCTGGGCCGAGGTCAGATTGATCGTCCGTACATACGCAGGAAAGGTCGCAGCTTCCACAAGACAGGCCGCAACCAGCTTCGCCAGATACTCGTCCATCTCAATGACCATTCCGTCGCCAATGATGATTCCGATCGTCAGAGATTTCTTCTGAGTATGGAAGCGAAATCGCATTTTGGGATTCGTAAAAGTCCCGAGACCGGGCTTGCCGATGACGAATCTGTCCTCAGCCAGCTGCTTCAGAGCCTTCCCGACCGTCTGACGGCAGACCCCGAACTGTTTCGACAACTCCAGTGCAGTCGGAAGCTGAATGGATTCCTCTCCCGCTTTCGTCACCATGTTCAGCACATACCGCCGAATCTTCATATATTCCGCTTCAGAACTTCTGGATGCAGACATTTTCCATCCTTCATCACCATTTGTGTTCATTTATTAACATTTCCAGTTTAACATAGATGCTTTTTGAAAAATAGCAAGCTGCACGCTCAAAATTTCTCTCGCAAAAAAAGATTTTCTTCTTTTTTCCCATTCGAAGGGATTGACAAAAAAAAGAAAATGTTGTATAATTAAAACAAATGCCTACTAATGTTAATTCATTCACAAAAAAGGAGATTCGGATGATACGATGCTATTTTACTCTGCTTTTCATCGGGGAAGTTGCCGCTACCCTCTTTGCCGGAACAGTTCTGGATCTGCCGCTGAATCACGCGGACGATCTGAAAGACTGGAACCGGGAAGCGAAGAAAACAGCGCACATTCTACCGGAACAAACGGGAAAAGGTTCATTGGAGATCCGCTTGGAAAAACCGGTCAGGAATCACGTCTATGGAATCTACCGGAATCTGGTCCCCGCCGACATCGCAGGTAAACGAGTCACGCTTTCGGCAGAGGTCAAACGCGATGTCAAAGTCTACCAGAAGTGGCAGGGCGGAAAACTCATGCTGACCGTAAAACGAGCCAATGGAAAATATGACTATTTCGGAATCTATATGGAAGCCGGAAGTTTCGACTGGAAAACTCTTTCGAAATCATTCGATATCCCGCAGGATATTGTCTCCGCCAGTCTGTTCCTCGGTCTTCAGGGAGGAACGGGAGTCATCCGGTACCGGAATCTGAAACTTGAAACAGGCGATCTTGTAATCGACCTCGGCAAAAGCGCCAACATGGGATACGCCGATCCCGTCGCAAACGACGGCAAAGGCGGCTGGTCCGATCAGGGGCCCGAAAACGATGCCGCAAAATTCCGCTGGAAACAAACGGTTTTCGGCAATGTCCCGTTTCATCTGACCGATCCGGCAAAAAATCAGGGAAAAAGCGTTCTGACCTTTGCCAGCAAGCGCTTTCCGAACGGTCTGACTTCCATCGAAATTGATCTGACGAAAACCGACGGCAAAGCAAACTATCTCTATCTTCTGCATACCCTCACCTTCCCCGATTCCTATCCGCCGGTCGGGGAGATCACGGTCACGGGAACCAAAGATTCGCAGAAGCTGAAAATCGTCAGCGGCCGCGATGTGGCAAACTGGTGGATGCCCTCGAAAAAAATAAATGCATTCCCCGTTGCCATCTGGCAGAACGGAGGAGGAAATCAGGTCGGAGTCTATCTTTCCAAATTCAAACTGAACGATCTCGGCACGATTCAAAAACTGCAAATCAGGAAGGTAGATGCATCCACGGCGAACTGGATCATTCTCGGAGCAACTCTCTCCAAGCAAAACTATTCACTTCCGCAGAACGCAACAGTCACCATGCGCGCCGATTCGAAATGGAAACTCCTGCCCCTGCCCCCGAAAGGCGGAATCGTTGCAGGGACCGCCCTCGACCTCTCGTTCCTGAACGACGGGAAACCCGCAGGAACCTATGGACGTGTCATCATCAACAAGGATGGCCACTTTGCTTTCGAACAGCATCCGGAGCATCCGATTCGTTTTCTCGCAACAGCGGAAGCGGCGGCTTCCTGGCGCGGATTCTGGGCAAACAAACCACAGTTTGATTCCAAAGAAAAAATCCGGGAATATGTCCGGCAGCTCCGGCTTGCAGGATATAATATGATCCGGATCCATTTTCTGGATGAAATTCTTCTGACAAAAGCGGAAAAGGATCTGGATTTCAATGCGGATTATCTCGACCGGTTCGATTTTCTGGTCGCCGAATGCGGCAGGAACGGCATCTACCTCAACATGGACGCCATGACCAGTCGACTCGGCTATGCAAAGGGAAAACGCTGGGGGTGGAAAGGCAGTCCGGCGACTCCCGGCAACTTCAAGCACGAAATCTATTTCAGTGAACGGGTCCGTCAGAACTGGAAGGAGGGCGTCCGCAAACTTTTCACCCATAAGAATCCCTATACCGGGAAACGCCTCGTTGACGATCCGGTTCTCGCCATGGTTGTGGGATTCAACGAACAGGAATTCGGACTCTCCTCCTGTTCCGATTACAACGGTTTTCTCCCGCTCTGGAAAGAGTTCCTGAAGAAAAAATATAAAACACCGCAGGCTCTTCAGGCGGCATGGGGAAAAAATGCACCCGTCTCCTTCGACAAAATCACAGTCTTTCAACGCGATGACGTCAACCGCTCCGACGCCGTGGGTTCCGACATCAACCAATTCTTCATCGAACAGGAAAACTCCATCTTCCATTTTTATAAGGATTTTCTTCGGGAGATCGGATTCAAAGGCCCCGTTTCCGCCATGAACATGGGCAAATCCTTCCGTCACGCGGCGGCACGAAAGGATTTCGATTTCGTTGCCATGAACAGCTATCATGCCCATCCGAACGGCTATGCGACAAATGGTGGAGGTGTCATTTCCCAGGCGAGTTCCATCGGAGATGCCGGCAACATCCTCCGCGGCTTCGGGAGCATGCGGCTCTATCGCACGCCCTACATCATCACGGAACATTTGCATGTTTTCTGGAATAAATACCGCTATGAACAGGGATTCGTCACCGGGGCTTACGCCGCGTTTCAGGACTTCGACGGTCTCACTGGATTCGGCTCCAACATCACGATCAATCCCTACGTTCCGCCCTCTCCGTTCATGATCGGCAATGATCCGATCGCGAAAACGCAGGAGTTTCTGACCGCGCTTCTCTTTCTCCGGCGGGATGTCTCTCCCGGGAAACATCTCATCCGTCTTGCGCTCTCCTCCGGGGAAATTCTGAAAAACGGAGCCGCCAACGACGGTCTTTCCACCGCACAGGGAAAACTGATCCTGACCAACCGCTTTGCTTACACCTGCGATCTCCGCGTGCCGCCGGGGAAAAATGAGACCGTTCTCGGCCGCAGCGGCGGAACCGGAATCATTCTCGACCCATGGTACAGCAGTCTCATCGACTCAAAAGAGTCGCTTTTTCATCTCGATCGCTATCTGAACGATCTCCGGGAGAAAGGCGTTCTCCCCGGAACAAACCGCTCCTCCGATGCGAAAGGAGTCTACGAAACGGAATCCGGAGAACTCCTGATGGATACAAAACGAAACTATCTGCAAGTCAATACGCCGCGTCTTCAGGGGATCTGCGCGGAAGCAGGAAGTTCCGCGAAGCTGGCAGACTTCGAAATCCGCAAGATGAGTACGTGCGGCAATCTTGCACTCGTCTCCATCGACGGGACCAGACCGATCCGCGAAGCAAAACGCCTTCTGCTGGTCATTGCGACGAATGTCCTGAACAGCGGAATGACATTTGAAGATCCCGAACAGCGTTTTCTTCTTAAACTGGGTTCTATGCCGATTCTGCTGGAAACCGGAACCTTTGAAATGTCATTCAACAACAAATCTGTTCCGAATCTGAAACTCTACGCGCTCGCCATGGATGGAACACGCATTGCGGAACTACCTCTCCGCAAAAACGGAAACCGGGCGGAAATCTCTCTGAACACAGCTGCGATCCCGAACGGTCCAGCCCTCTATTTCGAACTTGCGGAACATTAAAATTAAGGAGATTGCACCATGAACAGAAACAAAAGACTTTTCACCCTTGTGGAACTCCTCGTGGTCATTGCCATAATAGCCATCCTCTGTTCACTGCTTCTGCCGGCGCTGGGGAAAGCTAGAGATACCGCCATGCAGGCGAAATGTCTCTCCTCCATGAAGCAGATGGGGGTCGCCATGGCAAACTATGCCGGAGACAGTAACGACATCAATGTGCCCTTCGAATACCCGGGCACCTCAACAACCTGGTGCTCCAATGAACTTTTCGTTAAATACATCGGAACAAAGACCTACCAGTGGAATCTTTCCGACTGGGACAAAAACTTTGTCTGTTCCAAAGCATCACGGCTCTATGAACAGAATTCGCCAAGTGTCGCCAGTCTGTACCGCGGAGCCAGTTACGCATACGGAATGACCTTCTGGTCCACCACCACACTCCCCAATGGCGGAATGGAAGGATGGCAGAAACAGAAAGCAACCTGGATGACCAAAGTCAAATCCCCCTCCATGCGCTTTCTCTTTGACGAGCGAACCATCTATGGAGAAGGCTCCCCGAGCAACGGATCCACGAACCTTAGGGATCCGGCAACCGAAAACGGCTGGTGGGAAAAAGGCGACTATGCCACCTCACCCAGCGTCGCCTATCGCCACGGAGGGAATCGCACGGTCAACACCATCTATCTGGATGGGCACGGTGCCAATCACGATTATCAGAATCTGATGAATGACACAACGGAAAGCAAATACCGCTGGTTTCCCTACAACTAACCCGGAACTTCTTCCGGAAAATATAGAGAAAAGATCCCTTCCGGAACCGATTCTGCTTGCTGAATCAGAACATCCATTGTATTTTATAAGGATTCATTATTTACGGATGCAAGGAGTTCCGAAGGGTCTTATGAACGGTTTTTTCATGAGGGATGGCAAGTTCTATTCCCTGTTTTTCACTATGGCGGTTACAATTGCGCTGCAAAGTGCGGTTGTTTTTTCAGTCAATCTTGCGGATGCGGTAATGCTCTCCCGCTATACGGAAACGGCTCTCGCCGGAGTCGCTCTGATGAACCAGATTCAATTTCTTCTTCAAATGCTGGTCTTCGGCATCGGGGAAGGCGCATTGATCTTTGCATCCCGGAGCTGGGGAGAACGAAAAATCGAACCGATCCGGAAAATTGCCAACATTGCACTGAAATTCAGTCTATTCTTCGCGATTCTTCTCGGGGGGCTCATGCTGATCCTGCCGGAAACCATCCTCGGACTTCTGGCAAAAGATGAACCGATCGTTGCGGAAGGCGCCCGATATGCCCGGATCATCGTCTGGTCCTACCCGGTGTTTGCAATCTCCCAGATTCTGATGATTCTCCTCCGAAGTGTGGAAACGGTGAAAATCAGTTTCTATCTTTCCGTTGTCACCTTTTTCACAAATGTGAGTCTGAATTACCTGCTGATTTTCGGGAACTGCGGTTTTCCGGAACTCGGATGCCGGGGAGCAGCCGTCGCAACTCTGAGCGCACGCATTCTGGAGTTAATTCTGATTGTTGCCTACCTCCGATTCATTGACCGGAAAATTCATCTTCGCCTTCCCCATCTTCTGAAAAAAGTGGATCCTCTCCTGCTGACGGATTATATCCGGACCGGTTCCCCGGTCTTTCTTTCCGGAACCATCTGGGGAATTGCAATGGCGATTCAGACAGGGATTCTCGGACATCTCGGAGCCAGTGCAATCGCGGCGAACTCTGTAGCCACCACGGTCTTCCAGATTATCACCGTGTTCGTTTTTGCCTCCGCAAGCGCGGCGGCAGTCATGATCGGCAAGACGATCGGCGAGCGCCGCATGGATCTGATCCATCCGTATGTGCACACGTTCCAGGGACTTTTTCTGGGAATCGGAATCTGCAGCGGCCTGTTTCTCTTTTTCCTCAAGGATCCGATTATTCTGCTGTTTACAGAACTTTCTCCGGACTCCGCCGCGCTGGCACTGCAGTTTATGACGGTACTTTCAGTAACAACGGTCGGGACGGCATATCAGATGCCGGTGCTCACGGGAATCGTCCGGGCAGGAGGCGAAACGGATTTCGTTCTGAAAAACGATCTTATTTTCATGTGGCTTCTGGTCCTGCCCTCCTCGGCACTGGCGGCATTCGTATTTCATCTTTCGCCGATGGTCGTCTTTCTCTGTCTCAAGTCGGACCAGGTGCTGAAATGCGCCGTCGCCGCGGTCAAGCTGAACCGCTACACATGGATCCGGAAAATCTCCCGTGAGGAGGCTTGAGAGCGTCTTCCCTCACGCAGAAGGATTACACCTCCACTTCAAGTCCGTCATACGCCACGCGGATGCCGTGCGGAGCGAAAAATGTCTCAAAATCGGCATGCAGGTTTCCGCCGTTGTGAGAGAAATGAGTCGCAAAGAATTTCGTTCCGGATGCGGCTGCGCCGATCTCTTTCAATCGCTCCACCGTTTTCACTACGATATTGACGCCCATGTGTCCCCTATCGGCGTCCGGGACCCGGCTTCCCATGGTCGAATCCAGAGTGACCATATCGAGTCTTTTTCCTTTCAGGAGCTCCCACGACGCTTCCGGCAGCCAGCCCGTATCGTTGGCGATCAGAACGGATTTTCCATCGCGTTCCAGAAGGAAAATCTGCGCGAACTTTCCAGGAGCATGGTTTGCCTCCAGAGGAAGGATCGTCAAATCGCCGTCCGAAACGGATTCTCCGTCCCGGAGCTCGACAGCTTCGATATTTAAATCCTCCAGACGGTAAATTCCCGCCAGTTCCCCGCACACAGAGATAATTCTGCCGAAAACGATTCCAGACCCGAACACTTTGATGGAATGGCTTACACAACTGTATCGGGGAGAACAACGCCAGATGAGTTCCACCGGATTCAAATGATCCTCATGCGGATGCGTAAACAGAATCCGTCTGATCTTCCGCAGATTGATGCCGAATTCCCGAGTCTGCCAGAAAACGTCCGGACCGAAATCCACCATTGTATCATCATCAATCAGATAGGATGCTCTTCGACGAATATCCTTACCGCCATTCTTTTCCGCCTGCGCACAAGTTGGACATTCACACCAGAGCGCCGGAAAACCTTCTGCCGCCGCAGTTCCCAGGAAACGGAATCTCATCGTCTTCTCTCCTTTCAGCAATTTATTCTCCGGAACAGTATAGCTCCTAATCCGTAAAAAAACAAGTTTCGCTCCTGCGGATTCCATAAAAAAACAACATATTATCCTAAACGCAGTTTTTCCCCCTCTTGACAAAAAAATCGTTTTGTGGTATAATAAAAACAGGACCATAAAGTATTACAGAATTAAAAATTAATATTACAGAGAATCTATATGACCATACTGGACAGAGGCAAAAAACGCCTGGGATTGGAACAGGCCTTGAAAAATTCCATTCTTGACGGGACCCTGCAGCCGGGAATGCGTCTGCCCACACTGGAACAGTTGAATGGCAAGTTCAACGCCAGCAAGGCGACCTTTCAGCATGTGATAAACCGTCTGAAACGGCAGGGATTCATCCGCAGTGTGGAGCGTCAGGGCTTGTTTGTGGCAGACAATCTTCCGAATGAAACGCATTTCGGCCTGGTGTTTGACCGGAAAACAAATGCATTTCTGAAAAAAATCGAAGAACAGGCGGAACTTCTGAACAAGGAAGGAAAATGGAAATTTTCCGTCTTCCGGAACGAATACACGCCCGCGCTTCTGGAACGGAACTGGACCGATCTGCGGGAACGTCTCCAAGAACAGACTCTTGCCGGACTTTTTTTCTTTTTCAATCCGGTCGATGAAGAAGTTCTCCAGCTGATCCAGGAATATTCACAAGTTCCGATGGTCATGTATGATCAATATCCGAATCATGATACGCTTCTTGTTCTGAAAATGGAACCGGAATCGTGCGCGGAAAAGAGTCTGGATCTTTTTCTGCGGCGGAAGATCACGCGCCTGGCAGTCATCAGCAAACCGGAACAGCCTCTGACACGCAGTTTTCTCCGGGCGGCTCAGGAAAAAGGCATCGAAATTCCGGACCGCTGGAGCCTCACTGCCCCCGAATACAGTTCAGAAGGCGCCAGAAATATCATTCTGCTGTTACTCAGCCTTCCGCCGGAGCAGCGGCCGAACGGACTCTATATCACGGATGACAATCTTCTGAACGCGGTACAGGCGGGAATCGTGGAATCCGGGGTTCGGGTACCGCAGGATCTGACCGTCGTCTGTCATACGAATTTTCCCGATCCGCCGGAAACGGTCATTCCCGTTCTGAAGGTTGGATTCGACAATCGGGAGCTGCTCTGCTCCTCCATTGAAGCGGTCCGGGAATACAAGAGTTCCGGCGTTACGACACGGAATGTCATTCTGGGCAAATATGAAACGGAAATCAATACCAATCAGAAACCGGTATAAAAGAAGAAAGGATTTCAACATGAAATTTCCGCATCTTGCGCTCCTTCTGGCGGCATGTCTCCTGGAAGGGACCAACTCCGGAGCGGCAGTTCCGGAATCGGCACCCGGGCACGAAAACGCTCCGGTTATCTTTTTTGCACATTTCATGCCGCAGGTCTCCTGGGGAGACATTCATGCAAATGGACACATCGGCGGAAATGCAGATGTGTTTCCTTTCTATCCGCAGTCCGGTACCAAAGTGGAACAGATGAAACGAGCCATGCTTGCCGCTCTTGAGAGCGGAATCAACGGTTTTCAGTTTCTCACTGTTGTTCCGCAGGAAGCATGGCAGGCGGCGGAAGAAGTTCGGAAAGAAACCGGAAAGCTCTTCTACATCGCCCCCGAATGGTGCGACATGGGGCCCGATCGGAAAAAAGCTGCCGAACGGATTGCTGACTTTCTGAAAAAATATGGAAACAGTCCGTTTGTCTATCGCCGGAATGGAGTGCAAGTGCACTTCCTCTACAATCACGGGAAATGGTCGGGAGAAAATGCAAACAGAACTGAAGGGGTGGCGGAAGTAAAGAAAATGCTTGCGGATCAGGGACTCAAAGTTCTGCTTGTTCCGACCGTCGGAGATCTGGGCAAAACGGTTCTGGATCGTCCCGATCGCGCCCACGCCCCCTTCGAACCGTTCCGGAAAATCAAATTCGGAAAACTTCAGTATCTAAAAGAAACCTGCTGGGACGGCGCAACCGATCTGAATTCCGGTTCCGATATGCGCGACGAACAGATCCGGGAAATCAAAAAACGTCTCACCGGACTCGGCAAACCCTTTCTTTTCGTCCCCGCCCTCCGCTCCATGTACGACAGTTCCAACCGCTACTGGCAGGCAATCCATTGCCGCGGCGAAGGCTTCCGCGTCCTGCGCCGCGATCTGCGACAGTGGATCGAACACGGTTTCCGCATTTTCACCTTCTCCACCTGGAACGATGTCAACGAGACCATCCTCATGCCATCCAGCCGCAACGTATGGGGACTTAATGATATGATCCGATACTATCACGGTCTTGCGGAAAATGGAAGAAGCCCCTTCTCCGTCCCACGTTTTCTTCTATCCTACGAACCGGAAGTTCTGCTGGGAGAACAGGGATTCTTCCAGTTCCTTGTTCTCCCGGAAAAAGATACGCTCAGCAGTGACTACCGAGCCAATGTCTCATTGCGCGATTTGAACGGAAAAGAGATCAGCGCATTCAGTCTGCTCGCCCAGATCGACGGAGAATCCCGCGACTCCTTCAACGAACACCGCTTTGATACGACCTTTCTCAACACTCCGGAAATGGTACTTGTTCCGCATGTAACCATCACGCAGATCGACAAATCCTCCGGTGCATCCAGGAAGCTGTACAATGCAGTTCGTCTCGCCCCGATCCGGATTCGCTGCAACCGTCTCAGCTATTTTGTCCCGTATACGATCTCGCTCAATCATATCAATCCGTCGTCCAGTCTGAAGCTCTCCTGGGAAAACGATTCCTCACCCGTTCTCGTATCGAAAACGGGCGAACTGCCGAACCTGAAGCTGGAAATCCGCGGCGACAAGGAGTTCCGCAGAGTCAATTTTGCGGAAAGCTCTCTTCATATCGGAGCCGTCCGGCCCTCCGACACCAGAGAGAAAACACTCAAATACTTCATTCGCTTCAGCGTAGATACTCCGGTCAAAGCCAAGTTCTCCGTGCAGAACGGAACAATCGATACCACCTACAAACCCTTCTGGGATCTGAACCGTGCCTATCACAAAATCGGTTCGCAACAAACGGAACTTTCCCTGCCGGCAGGTTACCGCAGTCTTCCACTGGTTGTTGAAATCAGCGGAAGCCCGGAGACGGAATGGTCTCTCGCTCTTCCAGGCACATCCGTTCTGAAGGGAACCATACGTTCTCTCGCGGAACAGCCGCTTTTCAAAGAGATGTCATCTGCGGGAAAGAAAAATGTCCTTTCCATGCAGCTGACCAAGGATGCAACCGATCCGAATATCGACTTCCCGATTTCAAAATCTGCGGTCGCGGTTCGTCCGCTTCCTGTGCAGAAGGGGAGCGATTCCATGCGAGTCCTCCATGCCTGGGGATTGGACCAGAACGAGAAGCTCTGCTTCTCCAATCCGGTTGTTCTGAAGATCAGTCCATATACAGGAGAGAAAGTCCCTGTCCGCTTCCTTCAAACAGGCGGGACCTTTGACGACTTCGTCAACAATCATAATGCGGCATCTGAAAACCAATTTACACGAGATGATATCCGAACCCGTCTTGTGGACACCTCTCTGATTCCCTATCATCTGCTGACCTTCGACGAAGGTGCAGGCAAGGAGGTAAACCATCACGGAACCGCGCATCAGCTCGGACGCGGCTGGCTCGAAGGCAACTACCGCTGGAACCGGAACGGATGGCACAAATCCTCTCTGAAACTGGAAGGAGGAGTCCTCAAACTGCGCTCCAAAACCATGCCGCATGGCTGTCTGACGGTAAGCATGAGGATCCGTCTGGATGAAACAGCGTCATCTCCGGAAAACTCGATCATGGAGGATGCCGACAACTACCAGATGAAGCTTTCCGGGTCCTTCAGTCTCACCGTGGAGCCAGATGGACGCGTTACCCTCCACCGCCCCATCTCCGGGAAAAATGCGACTCTCACATCCACCATACCCCTGAAGAAAGGCTGGAACCACATTGTCGCCGTTTACGATCTGGAATCCCTGAAACTCTATCTCAACGGACTCCCTGCGGGCGAAAAGAAAAACCTGAAACCGGCTTACACTCGGACCCATTCCACTCCGTCGATCGGAAGTTCCAGAATCAAAAAGAGCAAACAGGGCAAACCGCTCACTTTCCGCGGAGAAATCGACCAGTTGGAAATCATCGGAACAGCCTTGAATGCTGCGGATGTCCGCAACCTCTATCGGAACGGGACATGGAAATAAGACCGCACCCGGGAATTGATAGAAACATCCCGGGCGCTTCTCACCAAACATCTTCGTCTCTCAACAAAGAAAGGGAACCCCTCATGAAAGATGCACAAAATACCGCCCAGCCCGACTTTTCCGGCAACAGGGAAAAACAATCCGGCATAGCCAAAAAGCACCTTTTCACATTGATAGAACTCCTTGTGGTCGTAGCAATTATAGCGATCCTGGCAGGACTTCTTCTTCCGTCACTGAACAAAGCACGTCAGGCTGGACTGGCGGCATCCTGCACCAACAATCTCAAGCAGATGGGACTCTACTTTCACAACTATACGAGCGATTCCGATGACAATCTCCCATTCCATACGACAAACGAAAGTAGCCGGGACGCTGCACAGCAGAACTGTCTTATCTGGATTCTCCAGAAACTCTATCCGAAAGTCTTCCTCAGCGACCGGGATTACAGTGCAAAAAAAGGCCGTCAGTTCTGGCATTGTCCTGCAGCGCCTCTCTACACCTATTCCGAAGCGGGCGGACAGGGTCCCAGCGACTTCGGAACCAATTCCCGCATGGGATGCGATAAAAACGGCAACTGGGTCTACCGTCTTCCGCAGTCTGCCCCGCAGCCCTCACGAAAATTCCTTCTTGCAGACATCCGTCAGAACGGTCGTCCGAATCACAATCCGGAAAGTTTCACCGCAATGCTGGAATCAGCCCGCCATAACAACACGGTGAATATGTCCTTCTTCGATGGCCATGTCGAACGGAAAAGCAACATAGCCTATATCTGCCGCTGGACCAGCTGGGGCAGTTACAATTCCGCTGAAGATCAATATCCCTGGAACTAATACCCATACACAAAAAATACGGAAAAATGCGAATGCATTTTTCTCGGGTCAAGGACTGTGTCCTTGTCGCGATCCAGCGGCGAAACGCTGGCCGTGCAGCGCACGGAATCTTACAAAATAAAAAAATGCGAGAGGCGAAAACCGCTTTGAAAAGCGGTTCTTCTCCTCTCGCGCTCTCCTCTTTCCCTAAACTTTTCGACCGCCTTTGCGTTTCCCGCAAAGGCTCACAGGATCTGGAGCTCCCGCAGAATTACTCGGAACGGAGGACCTCAATCGGATTCTGCTGAGCGGCCTTCCACGCAGGATAGGTACCGAACAGCACGCCAATCACTGCACTGATCACCAGAGCAAGGACAATGAACCAGATGGAAAATGCAGTCGGCATGTCGGCATATAAAGTCACCATTTTTGCAATGAAGACACCAAGTGCAACTCCGGTACCGCCACCAAGCGAAGTCAGAAAGATCGTCTCAAACAGGAACTGCTTGATAATATCCCCCTTCTGCGCCCCCAATGCGCGCCGGGTTCCAATCTCCTTGCGCCGCTCGTACACGTTGGCCAGCATGATGTTCATAATGCCGATGCCTCCGACCAGAAGCGAAATACCTGCAATGGAACTCATGACAATCGTAAAAATATTCTGAGTAGCCTCCTGCTGCTTCAGGAGATCCAGAGGAACAAGCATTGTCCAGTCTTTGGTTTCAGAATGGACTTTGCTCATGTAAGCAGCAATACGCTTTGAGGTGTAGTCGATGTAGCTGACATCACGCACCTGGACAATAAACGTATCGAAATCGACATCCTCCACCACAGGATTGCGGCTGCTGGTGTCGTATGCTTTTTTCCCGAAAATGGAATCCGATGCCATGATCGTCACAAAAATACAGTCGTTCGGACTTCCCACGCCGGGAATGTTGGTTCCATGGGAATTCTCTAGGATTCCGACAACCCGGAACACATCTTTTTCCACCATCAGCGTAGAGCCGATGATGTCCTGCTGTCCGAGAGAGAAAAGCGCCCGCTTCACATTGAGTCCGATCACACAGGTGTTGTTGATTCCGTCGATATTTGAAAGCCAGCGCCCCTGAACAATATCGGAACGGCTGAATTTCAGAAAATCGATAGACACCCCGACCAGCGAAAGATCCAGCCGCTTCATTCCGCTGAGAATCTTTTTCCGGGAATTGCGCGCAACAGACACCTGCTCCACATTATCCATTTTCCGAATGTGATCCAGATCGACCGTGGTAATGCCGTAGCGATCCATCAGACTCTGTCCGGAAGAATCGGAAACATCCTTCCCGGACGCCGGCGGTTTGCGGGTGGCAACGATAATCTTATCCGTTCCCATCGCTTCAATCTGTGCAAGCGCCTGAATTTTGGCACCTTCCGAAATCGCCAGCATCGCGATCACGCTGCCGACTCCGAAGATAATTCCCAGAGACGTCAGAATGGACCGCACCTTGTGCAGCATCAGATTGTGAAAAGAAAGCCAGACCTGATCGTGAAGCCGCATGTCACTGATACTCCTGCGTATAGCCCGCGATATTGTCGATGATCTTCCATACCATGCCGTTGCGCAGATAGATCACGCGGTCGTAATGAGGTTCATAATAGGGATTGTGCGTCACCATGACAATCGTAGTTCCGGCCTCATGCAGTTCATGAAAAAGATTCATGATCTCGGCACCGGTTTTCTCGTCGAGATTTCCGGTTGGCTCGTCGGCAAGAATGAAGGTCGGACTGTTCACCAGGGAACGCGCCACCGCCACACGCTGACACTCTCCGCCCGAAAGCTGGTTCGGCCGATGGTCCAGACGATGCCCCAGCCGGACCCGTTCCGCCATGTATGCCGAAATTTCATGACGCTTCTTCGCCGGGACCTCCGCATACAGCATCGGCACTTCAATGTTCTCCTGAACCGTCAGATGAGGAAAGAGATTGAACGCCTGAAAGACAAAGCCGATCTTGATGTTCCGGACTCGAGTCAGCTCGTAGTCACTCATCCGGGAAACGTCGATTCCATCCAGACGATAAAGACCGCCCGTCGGCTTGTCAAGAAGCCCCAGAATATTCAGCATCGTCGATTTTCCGGAACCGGAGGTCCCCATGATTCCGATGAATTCTCCGCGCCAGATATCGTAGTTGATCCCTTTCAGGACAGGTACATCGCCGCTGCCCGTATGATAGGCTTTCCGGATGTCCTCCAGATGAAGAGCCTCTTTGAGGTTTTCCCTGTTCCGCACTTTTTTCTCGTCAGGCATTTCGGCACCGGTCAGTTGGAAGAGGTCTGGAACGGACGGTACAGATAAACATCGTCACCCTCCTTGAGACCCTCGGTCACTTCCACATAGTTGTTGTTGGATTCATTGATCTTGATAAAAACTTTTTCCGGGCCGGTAAGCGTCACCTTGTAGACCAGCAGTTTTCCGTTTTCCTCGAAAACAGCCTCAATCGGAACAAACAGGACATCCTTCAGGATGCGGGAGACAACCTCCACCTGCACACTCATTCCACTGACCACACGCGGATCGTTGTTATTGAAATCAACCACCGTACGGTAGATCTTCGGACTGTTCTGGTCCCACGGAATCAGATTGACCGGAAGAGAGGCAATCGTATCAATTTTACCGTCCAGCTTGATCGTCTGAATGGAGTCCGGCGTGATAATCACGCGGTCGCCAGCGGACACTTTGGAACGGTACTGCTCCGGCAGATTCACATCGACAATCATCTTGCTCATATCCGGAATCGTGATGATAACCTGCTTTCTGCGGGCATCCATACCGACTTTGACCTCGGGATTGCCCCAGCGACGGTCCGGGTCGCCGTAGATGACAATACCGGACACCGGCGCAATCAGCTTCATCATCGGCAGATACGACTGGTGCTTCCGCAGATCGCGTTCGTATTTCCGGATCTGCGTTTCATACTGGAAAAGCTGATTCTTTTTCTGAGCAATGGATGCCTCGGTCTTGACTTTGGTCTTCCGCAGATTCAGGCGGGCCTGCGCCAGTTTGTTGCGCAGTTCCTTCAGCTTGCTCGGCTGCGTGTAACGCTTGAAGATTTTACGTTCCTGGACCGCGCTGTTGTATTTGGTATTGGCACTGTCGCGAGTCTGTCTGGCGGTGTCGATCTCCTTCTGCGCCTTCTCTTCGGCGGCGGCATCGGAATAGACGGTGGTGTTGAAAGTCTGGATCTTTTCCGAAAGAGCATCTTCGGCATCCTGAAGAGTTTTCGCGGCTTCATCGACTTTCAGGTTCTGTTCGTCGCGGTCGCGGGGGCCTTCCAGACGCCAGTATTTGCTGTAAGCATCCTCGGCCTCCGTCACGGCATCGCGGGCGGTACGGATATCGGCCTCGTTCGTGCTCTTCAGAATTTCCATCTCATCGAGAGCAATTTCCAGGTCTTTTTTCTTGTTGTCGAGAGAAACCTTGAGATCGTCGATCTTAAGGATCAGATCGTAGGTTTCGTATTCCGCAACGACCTCCCCTTTCTTCACCTCCTTGTTCTCATCGACCACCTTGATGAGCTTGGTTCCCCAAGGAGCCTCCATTGCCAGTTTATGCTTGGTCTTGGCATTGACGCTTCCGGTGAGCATCACGCCAAGGATCAGCTCTCCGCGCTTGACCGTGAAAATACGGTCGGGCGCATCCCCTCCCGAATCGGCGGTTTCCGTCTCACCGCCGAACGGGTTCAGGAAGTAGAACGCAACCGCAACAGCCAGCAGCAGGAAGACAAGACCGGCCAGCACCTTCTTTTTTTTCAGGACGGAGGGCAGTTTCATTTTTTCGCGCCTTCATCTGCCGGCTGTTTTGTCTCATCCGGATGAGTCGTGTAGTGCGGATCCCCCATGACGCGTTTCTTCTTAACGGTTCCATCCGGAGCCTCCTCGTCGGAGAAGAACTGCGACCAGAAACCGCGATCGGTCATGGACTCCGTAACCTGCGGATACGGATTGGAATCAAACAGGATATCCGAATCGTGGATGGAATCGGCCAGCCCCTTGAGTTCCTTGACACTTGCCTCCGGATCCAGAGAAACAGAGTATGGATTCGGAATAATATGCACTTTCATGAAGAAAATCAGCTGTTTTTCAGAGGTGGTTGCATCCTTGGCGGTAAAAAGTTCGCCGAGAAGCGGAATGTCGCTGAAGAACGGCATTTTGCGAAGTTCTTCGGAGGTCTCGCTCGAATAGAGTCCGCCAAGCATGATGATCTCGCCATCGGCGGCCGTCAGACGGGTCGTGATATTGCGGACCGACACAACAGGAACGTTGTTGACCACCAGATTTGCATTCTCTCCGGAGCCGCTCGTCGATGAGAACTTTTCATAGCGGACGGCAATCGTAATCTGCGGATTGATCTCCAGCTGAACGACATCGTTGTTGATGAGAGTCGGCGTGATTTTCAGCGTGATTCCGGTTCGTTTGAAGAGCGTGCTCTGCGTAACGGCGGAGTTCGTCACGGAGTTTTCCATGTAAGGGAGGTCTTCTCCGGTACTCATGGTGGCCTCGGTTCCGAGGTCGGCGATCACGTTGGGCGCGGCAAGAATCTTGGCATCGGAACTGGTGTTCAGCCAGCGGAGTGCCGCCTGAAGCGTGGAACTGTTGCCGTCTTTGGAGCCGGTCGCGATCGGGAAAAAGTCGAATCCGGAGCTTTCGGTGTTGTCGCGGCTCTGGGTCGGGCTGTTCAGAGCATACCCGTAAGTGCTTGTCGTTCCGGTCTTTGCATCCTTATGCGTATACTGGAGCTTGACATCGCGTTCCTCCCCCTGCTTGATGGTGACTTCGATGATCTGCGTCTCCACAAGGACCTGCGGAAGAGGCACATCCATCGCCAGAAGAGTCGCCTTGATGGTCGGCACCTTGTCGCGCAGGACATTGATGACGATCGTATTCTGCGTGGGCGAAGTTTCGCAGACACCTGCATCCGAAAGCGCCGCCTCCACAGCATCCTGCGCCTTGGAAGCATCCACGAAACGGAACCGATAAACAATAATGGAACGTTTCGGAGCCGTCTTATCCTCGTTCTCCACATCGGTCACGACCAGATAGGGCTTGTCCGGAACAAAACGTTTTGTGCTCATCATCGGCTTTGCCGAGGACTTGAACAAAGCCTCCAACCGTTTCTTGACCGCCTCCTTGCCAACACTGCTGGCAAATCCGGCGGCAACCGCACGCTTCTCCAGCGCGGCTTCCGTCCGGGAATCAGGGGCCGAGGTGCTTTTTTCCGTCTGTGAAAAACTCGAAAACGGCGAGCTCAAAAGAAGAAAAGCCACGAGTGTAAAAGCCATTCTTCCGTCATTTTGTACGGATAACATCGTTTACAGGTCCTTCCAGTAAAGTTGGTGTTTCTATTTGTAAAGGAACATTTTACTATATAATCAGATAAAGTCAAGCCATCCGCGGAAAAAAGAAATGACTTTTTTGAATGGGTCATTTTCCTCCGGATCTGCAACAAAAAAATCTCTATTCTCTCCGCTTTTGCGGATTGAAAAAACAGCCGCGGTGATTTACATTAGATTCCTATTATGAAAGAAGAACATCATTATAAAGACAAAGCCTACATGGAGGTCCTGCGGAAACTGCGGAACCTGATCGCGACGGAGTACAGGAACGGAGGCCGTCTGCCGCCAAGCCGCGAAATGTGCGAAAGGTTCGGAGTCTGTCTGCCCACCTACGGAAAAGCAATCGAACGCCTCCGC
Source organism: uncultured Lentisphaeria bacterium (assembly GCA_905197955.1). GTDB lineage: Bacteria > Verrucomicrobiota > Lentisphaeria > Victivallales > UBA1829 > UBA1829. The sequence goes on from CAJKAR010000016.1 coordinate 36,748, forward strand.
ATCGACGGCTCCGTCTACCGGAACAGCAACAAGGGAATCTTCGTCCCCCCCTACTCCGAACGGATGCACAAGGTCGGACTGGTCATCGGCGACGGTCGGGAATCCCCCTTCCTGGATTTTCAGGAAGAACTGAGCGTTCTTCTCCGGGAGCTGAAACAGGCACGCTTCCACGCACAGCTCATTCAGGCGGGAACTCCGGCTCTTCTTCCCCGAAAGGCTCTGTTCCATGGAGTGGACAGCCTCATCTGGCAGCTCAACGGAAGTGCGGCCGCTCCTGTGATCGAGCAGATCCTGCGGGAAAATCCCTTTCCTCTCATCCTGACCAATTCCAGAGATCCCGCGGAAGAGAGCATTCTCCCGCTGTTCCAGTACAACTGCATCCATCACGACTATCCGTACACCGGACGGAAACGGGCGGAAATCCTGCTGGAACGCGGACACCGGGAGATCGCCTATGCCGGCTCCGACTGGTTCGCGGAATACACGCAGTTTGCTCCGGCGATCCGCGAGGCAGGCGGCAGACTTCACAGGGAACAGCCCCTGTATACGGAAAAACAGATTCGCGACAATCTGGCGGAGACCATCCGGAAACATCATGTCACCGGCGTCTATTCCGAAGGGGGGATCCACAACATGCGCGCCGTGTTCGAAGTGATCTCCGGACTCCCCGAAAAGGTACGTCCGGAACTGCTTGTCACAAATTTTGAAAAAGTACCGGATCTTCTCCGGCAATACCCGGCAGTCCGCTGCATCGGCAAATGCGCCCACTCCTCCGAGGCGATCCCGAAAACGGCAGCTCAGATGCTGAGCGATCATCTGGAATCCGGCATTCCCCTCCATTCCGTCGCGCTGAAGGATTTTGTTTTCCTGCCGTGACACTTTTCCTGCAAAGAAATCTCCGGAAGAAATGTGATTTTTCCCGAAATCATGTTATATTATGTCCCCGTTCGGAAAGAAAACTCGGATTCGGATTCAACGGAAGGATGATGGAAAAAGATGAATCTGGTGGTCACCAAAAAATCTCTCGGGGGAACGATTGCCGTTCCCGGTTCCAAGTCGCACACCATCCGTGCGGTCGCATTTGCCATGATGGCGAATGGGATCTCGCGCATTCACTCGCCACTGATCTCGGAGGATACGCTGGCGGCAGTCCGCGCGGCGGAAAGCTTCGGAGCGATCGTCGAGCGCGGAGATGATTCGGTCTGGTCCGTCACAGGACACGGAGGAGCCTTCCGGAACCCGGGAACCGTCATTGACATGGCAAACTCCGGAACCTCTGTCAAAATCTTCGGCGGACTCGCCGCGCTCTGTGATTTTCCAGTCACCTTCGATGGAGACGCCTCCCTGCGCTCCCGTCCCATGGGACACCTGCTCTCCGCTCTCGAACGGCTGGGAGTCAAAACCGACTCCCGCGCTGGCAAATGCCCGTTCACCGTTCAGGGCCCCATGCGCGGAACGGAAACGGAAGTCAACAGCGAATCGTCCCAGTATGTCACTGCGCTTCTGATGTCCACGCCCTTCGCCGGACAGGATACCATCATTCATGTGGTGAATCTCAACGAGCGCCCCTACATCGAAATCACCCTCGGCTGGCTCGACAAACTGAATCTGAAATACCGGAAAAGCGCGGATTTCTCCCGCTTCGACATTCCGGGAAATCAGGTCTGCCAGCCGTTCGACCTGACCATCCCGGCCGATTTCTCCACGGCGACCTTTCCGCTGGTCGCGGCGGCGGTCACGCAGTCGGAACTGGCGATTCAGAACCTCGATTTCAGCGATGAACAGGGAGACAAGGCAGTCTTCGCCCTGCTGGAAAAAATGGGGGTGGAAATTCTCCGCAACGGCAGCACCACGCTCATCCGCCCGCATGGAAGACTGCATGGAGCCGATCTTGATTTGAATGCAACGCCCGATGCCCTTCCGGCCATCGCCGTAGCAGCGGCGGCGGCAGAAGGAACCACCATCATCCGAAACGTCGCCCAGGCGCGGATCAAGGAGACCGACCGAATCGCCTGCATGACTCGCGAACTGCGCAAAATGGGAATTTCCGTTGAAGAACATCCCGACGGCATGACCATCACAGGCGGACAGCTCTCCGGGACAGCGGTCAACAGCTACAAGGACCATCGGATCGCTATGGCGCTTGCCGTCGCCGGGCTCGCCGCGGAAGGGGAAACCATCATCCGCGACGCCGAATGCGTTGCCGTCACCTATCCGAAGTTCATCGAAGACTTCAACAGACTCGGCGCCGAGTTCCGCTGTTTCTGATTTTTTCCCAGCTCCCCCTTTCCACCCATCCCGCCGGTTTCCTCAATGAAAGGAAACCGGCGTTTTTTCTTTGTTCTCCGCAAAATTCATTTGTTCCTGACAATCGGCTCATCAAAAATTAACATCCGGCCGGTACAGTATGGACAGGCAGGCGAAACAAGCTCGCCGCCGCAATCAAACAAAATCAGGAGAACGTATGAACAAGGCATTGAGAACGGCAGGACTCGCCGCACTCTGCGCTGGCGGATTCACCTCCGCAATGGCATTCGATCCGGCGACTCAGGCAAAAGGAACCGCTCCGGAAAAAACACAGAAAATCAGGTTCATCGAAGACGACGCCCAGGATTACATGGTCACCAAGGTCTACAACATCAAGCACATGAAGGCGAATGATCTGGTGCCGTTCGTCCTCGGCGCGGTCATGAGATACTCCACGAACTCCAAAGTGGACCGGATCAACTATGCGGCAGCCGGACAGCAGTGGATCGTCGTCACCACACCCGTCGCCATGATGCCGTATGTGGACGACATGATCGCCAAAATGGACCGCCCCAGCAAAATCAAAGATGTCAACGGCTCGCCGCTCAAGGGAACAGGAATCACCCGCTACGTCTACAGCCCGAAATGGCGCTCCTCGCAGGATATGGTCACACTGATGGTCAAAACCGGAATCCCCGCCGACGCATCCGGCTATGATTACGATACCGATTCCGTTGACTCCGATTCCATTAAATACGATGGACGAATCGTCTACGATTCCGCCTCGAACCTCATCTACTGGAAGGATTCCCCGAACAAAAGCGCCGACCTTCTGAAATATCTCACCTGGCTCGACCGCCCCGTTCCGCAGGTTGCCGTCCGGTTCAAGCTCTATGAAGTGCGCGACAGCGACCTCACCGACATCGGAATCGACTACGCCGCCTGGAAAAACGGTCCCGGACTCGAAATCGCCGGATTCGGCGCCGATCTCTTCAGCGGCCGCTGGAACGAAACCGTGCAGGTGGCGCAGCTTGCAAATGAACTGATGCCCTTCATCAACGACAGCATGTCGTGGGGATACGGCTCCATGTTCTTTGCTCCCGCGTTCGATATGAGCTTCCTCCGTCTCCTTCAGCAGAACGGAAAGGCGCGAGAAGTCTCCACAGTCACCCTCACGCTGCGGAACAACGGCACGGCGGAAACGACCTTCACGCCCGATTACCAGAACATCGTCAAAAAAGAAAACGACAAAACCTATGTCGAAAGCTCCGGCACCTCCTCTCTGACCTTGAAAATCACCTCCCCGACCATCTGTTTCGATGGAATTCAGCCGGATCGGAAAACCGGTCTTCTTCCCTTCACGGAAGCCGATTATCAGAACAAGTTCTCCGGAGTCTTCGACTTCCAGTACACCCTGACCAACACCTCCGTCGTCGAACGGAACAACTACGGCAGCGAGCTCACGGAATCCACCGATCTCTCCGGCTACGGCACCATCAAGATCAAACAGGAAAGTTTCCTTGCCGGCTGGACCCGGACCATGGATGTCGAACAGACCATCGGCGTTCCGTTCCTCTGCGAACTGCCCGTCCTGAAATACATCTTCGGCACGACGACCCGCAACAAGGAACAGACCCACTTCTTCCTCACCGCGGAAGCGGAATTCGTCCATCCGGATGCCGACATCTCCCGGATCTCCGGCAAGCTGACCAACATCGCCGATCTCGTCACCGCGGAAAAGTAAGTAAATTCTGAAAGGATCTTTTCATGAGAAACCATCTGAAAAAAGCGCTTCTCGGCGCAGTCGCATGCACCGCCGCGGGAGCCATTGCAAACGCAAACGAACTGCCTACGGGAAATCTGAATCCCGCCTATTTTCCATCGAATGTCCAGGCCCAGCTCCAGGTCGGAGTCAAGCCGGGAACGGAAGCGGTCCACTTCATCCGCGACACATCGGATTCGAAAATCATCACAAAGACCTATGTCCTCAAGAACGCCGATCCCTATGAGATCCGTCCGTATCTCCGGAACATGGTCCAGAGCATGCGCACAAACTACAACGTCTTCAACGGCGATCAGAACAAGGCGCTCTCCGCAAACCCGATGAATTTCATGACCATGTCCAGTCCGGTGGATTTCTCCCGGTACTACAATCAGTATCTCCGCGCGCCAGCCGGGGTCGAATGCATGGTCTTCATGGACGGCACCGCCCTGCTCATCATCTCCGCGGAGGAATACCGCTTCAAGGACAACACAAACGGCATGGGCATTGATTCCATTGTTGCAAAGCTCGATGCGAAAGGAATCAAAAACTCTTCGGGACAGCCGAAATATGTCTACTTCCCGAAAAACCGTCCGGCGTCAGAACTGGAAAAGATGGTGAAGGCGGTCGGAGCCAATCTCTCCAACGATACCGTCGAACTCATCGGCGGAAAGGACAAGTTCCGCACTGACAAGGACCTCAACGTCATCTTTTTCAACACGGCCCTCTACTCGAAAAAGAACATTGAATCCATGCTGAAACTCTACGACGTACCCCATCCGCAGGTCCGCATCAAATACACGGTCTACGAACTGATGGCGGAAAACGACGGAAAAATCGGTGCCGATTTCCAGGCATGGAAAAACAACGAAGGAGCCAATTTCTTCTCCATGGGCGGCACCTTCCGCGACAACTGGTCCTCCACCTACGCAGGCGGAATGGTCCGGAACGGCAAGAGCAACAACGCGCAGTTCATCAACTTCAACCCGAAGTGGAACACCCGTTATCTTGACTTCCTTGTCTCGAAAAACAAAGCGAAAGTCGCCGTCTCCGGCGAACTCCGCGCCAGAAGCAACGAGACCACCCATGTCACCCGCAACACCGGACTCTTTGTCATCGAAGCAACGGAAAACACCGACTCCGCTACTAAGATCTCCTCCGGATATGTCAAAGACGGCTCCGCTCTGGAAATCACCAGCGAAAACGGCTACAAGGTCACGCCGAACGGTCCGTTCGCAGTCGTGAAAATCCAGACGCCTTCCACCACAACCTATGATCTTCAGGGAGTCAACGGAACCACCTTCACGATCGCCGGTTACAGCAAAACCTACAAGACCGTCGAAGGAGCGAACATCAAGGATGATTCCAGCATCACGTTCCATCTAAACGCCCCCGCCGATCCGGGCCGCGGAAACACGATCAATACGAAAATCGCCGATGGTTTCAACTTTGACATGCAGCTCACCCCCTCTGTCACCGCCAAAGCCACCATGCTGGAAGTTACGGTCAACACGACCTCTCTTCTCGGCTACGCCTCGAACGGCAACCCGCGGCTGGTCACAAACAATACGACCAATCAGATCATGATCGGCAATGAAGCGAAGAACCGGTTTGTCATCGGCGGCATCACCAGAAGCGAAGTGGTCCGCTCCTCCACCGGAATTCCACTGCTGAAGGATCTTCCGGTTCTCGGATGGCTCTTCTCGACGGAAAGCGAATCCACGAAGAATTCGCAGCTGGTCATCGTAGCCGAATGCGAGCTGGTCACTCCCGCGACCGCCATTCCGAAGAGCATCGAAGGAGACATCATCTCCGTGGAAACAGCAACGGCGAAAAACACAAAGGGCGAATTCAACGCCTACGGATACCGTCAGTTCGGACTCGACTCCGAACGCTGATCACTCCATCGGCAAAAGACATCCTATTCACAGCGCACCCGCGGAAAACCTCCCGGGTGCGTTTTCATTTGGATTCTCTCCGCTATTTGAATTTATCCTTTTTCCGGGATATATTATCATTTTCATATCATGAAATCTTCATCGGGGAAAACTGTATGCAAAGCATTACAAAACTCTTTCAACAATTCGAGCAGAAATATTTGACGACCCGGAACATTCTGTTCTTTTCAACCCTCTGCGGAATTCTTTTCACACTGCTTCACATGCTCTTTCTGAATGAAACCTATCGTGATGTGGGCAACTGCTACGCGACCTTCAGCCGGATTTTTGCGGAAGGAGGATACCGGGAAGGACTGAATCCGGGACTTCCGATTCTTCAAATTCTGATGGCGGGAAGCCTCTCGGCGCTGACAGGACTGGAGGCGTTCCGGGCGCTCATTCTGGTAAACGGAATCTTCTATGTCGGATTGATCGCTCCGCTGTACTGGTTTCTGAAACGGTTTGTTCCCCCGAAACTTGCAGCATGGGGGGTGCTTGCCTACATCTTTGCGCCGAAAATCATCCGCTTCAGCCTGAGCGGACTGCCGGAACCGGCCCGGAATTTCTTTCTGGTGCTTTCCGTACTCCTTGTTTTTTCCATTTTCGACAGGCCGAAATTTTACAAGACGGTTCTGCTGGGACTGGCTCTGGCCGGATTCACCCTCTCCCGTTCAGAAGGAATTCTGATCAGCATCATGATGCTCGGAACGATGTTTCTCTTCCAGCTTTTTCCCGCAGAAAAACAGGATTGGCTCAAAGCGCTCCGGACGGCCCTGCTCTGTTCGTGTTCCGCCTTCGTATTTTTCCTTCTGTTTCTTGCACCCAGAATGTACCTGAACTATCAGACGACGGGCTATCCCACACCGGATTCCCGGCTCGATGGCTCTATTCAGAAATATCTGACGCCGTCGCGCCCGCTCTGGAGCCTGGAGGAAAAGGGAAAACGATTCACCGAACTTTCCTCCGAACGCCCGCAAAAACCTTTTTCCATCGTCAAACAGACGACATTGCAGTTCAAACAGCTCTCCCGCGGCGCCTATGAACTCTATCTGGTGTTTCTGGCTCTGGGACTGCTCAGCGCATGGTTTGCCGTCTGGATCCGGAAGACCATTCTGCCGGAATGGGCTCCTGTCGCCCGGCCACAGGGCCACGGCAGGGAATATCTGTATCTTCTTCTGGTGGTCATCATGCATATGGCCGTATATTTCCCGCTTCAGACCTCCTACCGGTATTTTACGTTTGCAATCCCGATTTTCATGCCGCTGACTCTCGGAGGACTCAAATTTGTCTGGGATCTGGGGGAAAGATTCAAACTCCAGCCGATCCTTGCCGTCGCGATCCTCGCTGTAACAGCGGCTCAGATCATAAACGGATTTGCATCCCTGACCGATCAGAAAATAAAATACCGTATCGCGGGAGAATGGATTCGGCAGAATCTGGGAACTCCTGGAAAAAAACTGAAAATTCTCAGTTACCACGGCTATGTTGTTTACTGGATCAATGGAAAAATCGTTAATCCTTATTACGGAGGCCCCATCACAAAACCCGAATACGCATCGGATTTTGATATTGCCATCGCAGAACCGGATAATCTGCCTGTTCTGGAAGTTCTCAGAAGCAGAAAGGATGTTGTCGAACTCGACCATCCGCATCGGAAAACCGTTGCCGTATTCCGGAAACGGAACTGAACAATTCCCATGCCGCCGTTCCGGTCAGCAGGAGCTCTTTCCACGGCCGGAAACACGAAAGAGCGCTTTTTATGAACCCGATCCGGCAGGATGGATTGTATTTCCGGAAAAAAGGATTACATTACAATAATAATTTGCAGGCAGAATCAACCCCGGTACCGTATGAAGAAAAACAGTTCAGAAACAATCTGCATTATCATTCCCTGCCATAACGAAGCGCAGTGCATAGAATCCGTCCTGCAGAACCTGAGAAAATACATGCCGGATGCGCATTATGTTTTCGTAAACGACGCATCCACCGACCGGACAGAACAGATCCTCCGGGATCATGCAGATGACAAAGTCACCATATTGAGCCTGCCGGTAAATCTGGGAATCGGCGGAGCCGTGCAGACCGGACTGCTCTACGCCTGGAGAAACGGATTTGATTACGCGGTGAAATTCGATGGCGACGGACAGCATCTGGCCCAGGAAATCGCCCCTCTTCTGGAACCGGTCCGGAACGGAGAAGCGGATCTTGCCATCGGGTCCCGATTTCTGACGAACAACTCCGGGTTCAAATCGACCTTTATGCGGCGTCTCGGCATCCGGATCTTCCGTTTTCTGAGCCGCCTTCTGACCGGGCAGACAATCACCGACAACACCTCCGGGTTCCGCGCCTACGGCAAACGGGCTCTGGAGTTTGCCGCACAAAACTATCCGGCTTTCGATTATCCCGAACCGGAAGAGGTCATTCTCTTTCTTCATAACCATTACCGGGTCCGGGAGGTTCCCGCAGCCATGGCGGAGCGCAAAGGCGGAAAATCCTCCATCAATTTCATCAAAGCGGTGTATTATATGATTAAAGTGGTCTTTTCCGTTGTCATGGCGGCGATCCGTCCCAGAATAGAAAGCAGGTAGCGATTATGTTTGCAATGGTTCAATGGTACTCTTTGCTGGGGAGTCTTCTGTTTCTGATAATTGTGCTCGATGCGGTTAGACGCCAGAGACTGCGCGAAGCCTATGCGCTGGTATGGCTTTTCATCACAGGCTGCATGATTGTAGTCTCCCTCTGGACCAATGTGCTGAGACTGATCTCCCAGATTCTCGGCATTGCCTATCCGCCGGCGACACTCTTTCTGATCCTGACGGTCGGCATCCTGCTGCTGCTCTTCCAATACTCCATTGTCATCTCCCTGCACAATGAAAAACTGAAAAAGCTTTCGCAGGAAATCGCTCTCCTCAAAGAAAAACTGGAACAGAAAGACAAATGAAAATCTCGATCATAACCGCGGTTTTCAACGGCGAAAAATTCATCCGGAAAACGGTGGAAAGCATTCTCTCCCAGAAGGGAGATTTCGAACTGGAATACATCGTCTGCGACGGACAATCCACCGATCATACTCTGGAAATTCTCAAAGAGTATCCGGAATGCCGAGTCATTTCCCGGAAGGATGGCGGACCTTTCAACGCCATCAATTACGGCATGAACCTTGCCACCGGCGACATCGGCGCATGGCTCAACGCCGATGATATCTACTATCCGGGAGCTCTTCAACAGGTTGTCACCCATTTCGAACGCCATCCGGAGTGCCGCTGGCTGTACGGGAACTGCCCGGTCATCGACGAAAACGACAGGGAAATCCGAAAACCGATCACGCTTTACAAGGAGCTTCTCGGTTTTCTGTACAGCAAAAATATTCTTCTCTGCGAAAATTTCATCAATCAGCCCGCGACCTTCTGGCGCATGTCGCTGTGGAAGGAACTCGGAGGATTAAATTCCATCTACAAAGCGGCATGGGACTACGAACTCTGGCTGAAAATGGCGGAAAAAGCTCCGGCAGACCATCTGCATCGGAATCTGGCGGCATTCCGCCGTCATGCGGAGTCCATCAGCGAAAATCATTTCGAACGCCAATTCAAAGAGGAACTGGCGATCGCGGCTCATTACGGGAACTCGCTCCATCGTCTGATTCACCGCTTCAACTGCTGGAAAATCATAACGATTTACAAGCTGCTCTCATGATGAACACCCATCTGAAAACGTTTCTCCACGGATCCCTGTTCTCCTTTATCGCGATGTTCATCGGAGGAGTGGTCAACTATCTGACACGCCGATATCTGGCGCTGCATCTTTCCGAGTACAATTTCGGACTCTTTTACGGAATGTTCTCCTTTGTCTGCATCGCCGGCAGTTTTGCGGAATTCGGCCTGACCCAGTCGGGAACGGTCCTGTTTGCAGAGGCGGCTGCCGCGCAGAAGAAGAACGAGTTTCCGAAAATTTTTTCCGCGCTGATTGTTCTCCGTGCGATTTTCTGCACCCTCATTTTCGCAGGACTTCTTCTCTTTCATGCGGAAATCCGGAAAGGTTTCGGCGGAGTTGCGTTTCCGACCTATCTGCTGATCTGTCTTCTGGTGCTGATCCAGATTCCGGAGGGGACATGCACCTCGTTCTGGAACGGAATGAAACTCTTCTCCGTCTCCTATGGATTATTCATCTGCAAAACCATACTCATTTTTCTTTGTGTCAGTCTGCTGACGCCGCTCTTAGCGCTTCCCGGAACGTGTACGGCATTTCTTGCAGGTCCGCTCACGGCGGCGCTGATCAGTCTGGGAATTCTCTGCATCCACTACAAGATCCGTCTGAATCTTCATATTGACAGATCCCTGTGGAAACGAGTGCTCTCCCTGAGTGGATTCGTCGCAATTTCCATCATGCTTCTGAACGTGATTTATCATATCGGAGCGGTTCTGCTGACCTTTATCAAAGGGGCTGAAAGCACCTCATATTACAACATCGGGCTCTCCTTCATGCAGATCATTCAGGTAACGATGGTTTTTCCGACCATCTTCCTGCCGATCGCCGTCCAGATGAACCGCGAAAAGAAATACGCATCCCTGAAAAAAGTTCTGTACATTTCCGTGTTTCTGACCCTTCTGGTCCTGCCGATAACCGCCCTGTTTTTCCATCTGACGTCCCCTGCACTCATCAATTTTCTTTTCTCGGAAAAATACGGGAGGGCGGCGCCGACGGTCACAGTCCTCTGTTCCGGGCTGCTGTTCTACACGCTCAGCAACTTTCTTTCCCAGATTCTCATCTCCATGAATCAGGAAAGATCAATGATGCTCAATACTCTTTTTACTGTAATTATCAATCTTCCGCTCAATATCATCCTTATCTCAGAACTGGATTACATTGGCGCGGCATTGGCATCTGCTCTTTCCTACGTTCTTCTCAGCACACTTCATACTGTTCTGCTTTACAGAACGATTCAAAGGCAGCTGAATCCGAGAAATGTTTCAGAAATCGGATAAATTCTCACAAGGGAAATCTTCCCTTCCCTTATTTTTCAACGGCAGATTTTTTAAGCGGAAAAGGAGCAGATTCTAAAAGTTGCTGCTGCCGTTCCTCCACCAGACCATCCGGAGGCAGAGCGGATGAAGCATGAGTTGAGAAAAACATGGAAACGCCCTCGTTCCAGATATTCAAAAGCTCTTTCAGCAGAAACGGCTTATAGGGTTCAATTCCAACGGATAGAAAATAATCCGAAAACTTACTTCCATCTCCAGGAATATTCTCACTGTCAATCCTCAGGGCCGGGATGCCATAGGCATGAGAAATAATCAAACCATGAAGTGAGGTGGAAAAGATCATTTCGCAGGAACAGATCATCTCCGTAATATCTTCCACTGTCTGATTTTTTGTTTTCAAAGAAATCAAAAGAATCTCTTTTTCCCATCCTTTCAACGCCCGCTTCACAGATGCAAAATCATTGTTATGGGCGATCACCCCCATCTTATAGATTTTTTTCTTCCGCGCAGGGTATACCAGAGGCAGCAGCAAACCGGGATCGCCCATTTTTATATGATCGGTATTATAACCGCACGAAGCCAGTCGCTTCAAAGTCAAAGGCCCTCTGACAGCTCTGATGTCAACGGAAGGCACAATCTCATCCTTTGCAAAAGTGATCCCCGATCCCCATACGATGCAATTCTCTTTGGCCAAACCGATGATCGAACCGACCGCAAAAATAATTTTGGACTTTTTAGAATAAGAAAAAACAAAATTATGGAATCCTTTTAAAAATAAAACATCACGAATACAAATCATAATATCCAGGATCAGACGTTTCCATGAAAATGGAGTACAGGAAACAACCTTCTCTCCAGAAAGTTTACTAATCAAATAGGCGGAAAGTTCATCTCCATAATTATTCTTGAAATAGAAAACTCTTATCATTTTTAATTCTCTTTCTTTATCAGCACTTGAGAAATCTGTTTCCTGAAAAGATTTAATTTATGATCTGTATAAGGCACCACATAATCGTAGTTCTTAAGCAAATCGACCGTTAAATCTTCGATGTTTTCAATATATGTTATCCCATACTTCTTTCTTAAAATTTCACAAGTTTCCAGCTGGTGATCATCAAAATGTTCCTGAAACTGCTTTTGGCGCGGCACCACAATAAACGGTTTATGCAACTGCATTAATTCGATCTGCACCCCCAGTCCTGCATGAGCAATGACCAGTCGAGCTCGAGAAAAAGATTCCAGTAAAGATGGAAAATAATCAAACACCCGGCAGTTTTTGACAGGTATATGGGTTTTTCCGGATTGAACAATGACCTCTTCCTCCATCTTGCCAGCCAGTTCATCCAGCTTTTTTAACAAACGGGGAAACGGTTCACATGTTCCCAGAGCAGCAAATATCATTATAAGATTCCTCCAATGTATTCAGCTTTCTTGCCGTAGATAGACAGAGCTTCTTCCCACTGGACATAGAAATGATCCACCAGAGGATAACAGATTTTTGCCGACATAGTCTTCGTTCTGAAACGAGAAGCGGTCTCAACAAATATTGTTTTACGAAACAGCAGTTTTGCAGCGATTACTGCTGCAGTACCGCATTCTGCACCTGTCGTAACAACCCAGTCCGGACGAATCCACAGAATCAGCCAGAAGACCTTGAAAAACGCGGCAATCAGGGTCAAAAAAGAATGATTGATATGATGATACCCGTAATGTTTGCAGGAAAGGACAGACAATCGCGGCCCATATTCTGAAAAGACATATAAATCTATCTCTGGGAAATCCTTGAACAAAGCCAATCCTTCTGTCAGATGCCCGCCATCGCTGGCCGCCAGAAACAGCTTAACTTTTCTCATTTATCCTTTTCATCCTTACGATATGGCCATTTCCAGAGATGATACCAGAAACGGTTATGATTCTCTTTTCCTATCAAAAGGAGCATAACAAGATGCACAAACATCGCGATTTTAAAAAGAATCCCTTTTTTCAGCCATCCCGAGGAAAAATTATGCACACAAACTGTTTCAGGAGTCAGTTCGATCTTATCCGTATATAAACTTTTCGGGGAAAAATAGGCGCAGGGATACAACATGACATCCGGCAGCGGCACAATCTTTCCGGTATCCATAATAACAGTTCCTGTTCTTTTTTCCAAGACATCTTTGATCAGAAGAGGCACAGGAGCACATTTCAAAGAACCATCCGGTTTCCGAAACGAACGTTTATCATACCAGTCCAGACAATCCTTGATCCACAAACATCCCGGTTCACATCCTATCACGGCAGCTTCCGGAACGCCACAATATTCGAATCCGATAAATGAGGGATATTTCAAGAACTCATCAAATTTTTTCATCACCCTCACGTCAGAGTCCAGATAAATTCCTCCAAAGTGATAGAGAGCATAAAATCGAATATAATCTGCGGCAAAAGCATACTTTCTCTCCTCTACAGCCTCTTTCACCCATAAGACAGAATTCACATCAAAAGCTGCGGCATCCCACAAACGGAATTCATAATCCGGCAGCAACTGTTTCCATTCATCAATATAACGTTGAATATTTTCTGGAAGTGGTGAACCGCTCAACCAACAATAATGGATTCGTTTAGGAATCATCTTCAAATACTGCTTAACCGTTTTTCTTGAATACTGTAAACTGCTTTTCCTTTTTCCTTGAAAGAAAAAAGAAACTCCATCTTATACCATACAGGAAAAAGAGAAAATGTCAAATACAAGCAGTTGTTTTCCAGATGAGCAATTTCCTGGATCGAATCCTGCTGAAAAAAGACATCACAGTTTTTGCCGATCCATCCACTCCAGCGTGAGTCTGACCCCTTCCCGACGGGTATAGGGCAGTTCCGGGACCATCCTGCGGGTGTTCTCCATGTCAATGATATTATCGGTGGTCATATTCTTCAGACGAAAAGTCGTCAGAGGAAACGCTATTCCGAACAGCTTCAGAAAATCGCCGGCCCAGCCTCCGCAGCGCAGAAGCCAATAGGGAATCTTCCGGATCTTATCGTGCCGCTCCGATGCAATTTCATTTGCCCAGATCTCCAGATTGGTCGGCTCATAATCTCCCAGATAAAAAATTTTCCGATTTTCTTCCGGAGTCGGCATAAAAAGAATTCGTTCGATCTGATACACCGCATTGCCGATGAATCCGTATGTGGCAGTACTGCTGCGGTTGCCGATGTGAAAATAGCGCCGGTTCCGAATCACCGTAAAAAAATTCCGATAAGGAACATTGAAATACGGCCCCCAGATGGAAGTCGGACGAAGAATCGCCCAGTCGCACGGCGGACGGTTTGCCCAGACCAGACGTTCCGTTTCCACCTTGCTTTTCCCATACATCGTCGTCGGAGCATAATCAAACGGATACTTCGGCTGATACCCGATATGGCACACCAACATGGATGAGGTAATCAGAACTTTTTTCAAGGAAGGCAGTTCCGGCAGCACCTTCAGCAGATTCAGCACGCCAGATGTATTGGCGGAATAATCCTCCAGCGATTTCCCGTCGAGATCGGTCCTGGCAGCAAGATGAACGATATATTCCGGATCAAACGTCTTCACTGTTCCGGATAAGGAGTCTGCATCGGTAATATCCACCTTCTTCCATTTCATCGGAACGGAAGGAGCGTTTCTGTCCAGACTCAGGACCTCATGTCCCTTTTCCGTTAAAAAAAGGACCAGATTCATTCCAATAAATCCGGATCCGCCAGTAACCAGTATTTTGCTCAAACGTCGATCTCCCTGCTCAAATTCTGTCGTCCTCCGCCGGAGGAGTTGTGCGGCATTTCCTGAAAATCAATCCTCATCCGGCAAGTCCGGAGTTTCAGGATGTTCCTGTCGGAAACACATCTGTTTTCCAAAATTCATTTTTTACTATAAACGAGATTTCAGTGATTGCAAATCAAGGGAGATCGGATCAGGAGAAAAAAGACACCGGAAAAGGATGCGGTTTCCCCGATGATTCCTCCGATTCAGGAAGGTCGGAAAGAGAGGATTCTCTTAAAATTGTCGATGGAGAAATTGGATTTCCGGAAGATTGGGTGTATATTGTAAAGTTTGAGAGATGCCGGCGGCGGTCGCCTCGTAAAAACGGGGAGGAAAGTCCGGACTCCGCAGGGCGGGGAGTCCTCGGTTAAGGAGGATGCCGCGGACCATATTCCGCGGAAAGGATAGCGCAACAGAAAACATACCGCCGGAGCAATCCGGCAAGGGTGAAAAGGCGGGGTAAGAGCCCGCCGCGGAGTGGAGCAATCCCTCCGGCAGTGCAAGCCCCTCCCGGAGCAAGGCCAAATAGGGAATGAGTCGCTGCCCGCGACGCTTGAATTCCGGGTTCTGGCCGCATAGACAGATGATCGCCCCCCGATAAGGGTGACAGAATCCGGCTTATGCCGCATCTCTCTCTTTTATTTGCTTGTTTGAGAAACAGAATCTGGAGTCTGAATATGAGTGATTTGAGCGAGCGGATCGCAAACCGGGTGGTCAGCATCCCCGATTATCCACAGAAAGGCGTGATCTTCCGGGACATCATGCCGATCGCCGCCGACGCGGAACTGTTCAACGATATCATCACAGAACTGGCGAATCGCCACAATAACGATGTCGTTGACCGGGTGGTCGCAATCGAATCCCGGGGATTTGTTTTCGGCGGAGCGCTCGCTCATCGCCTGAAATGCGGCTTCACTCCCATCCGCAAAGCGGGAAAACTGCCGCGCGAAACCATTCGCGAAACCTATCAGCTCGAATACGGCGAAGGAATCATTGAACTCCAGAAAGATTCTCTTGCTCCGGGAACCAGGGTGATTCTGGTGGATGATCTGCTGGCAACGGGCGGAACCGTAAATGCGGCAATCCGTCTGATCAACCGTCTCGGGGCGGAGGTGGTGGCGGCAGACTTCGTCATTGAACTTGGCTTCCTCTCTCCGCGCGCCAACATCAGAGGATGTTCCCGCATTCATTCGCTGTTAACCTATCATTGATTCGATATTTATGGAGATGAAAAAATGAAATATGCGATCCTCAGCGACATACATGGAAATCTGGAGGCGCTGGATGTCTCGCTGGAAGTCTGCAAACAGGAAAAAGTGGATTCCTACGTCTGTCTGGGCGACATTGTCGGCTACAATGCCAATCCCAAAGAGTGCCTTGAAATTGTACGCGCTCTTCCCGGCCTGGCCGTCGTAAAGGGCAATCACGATGAATACGTCTCCAACAACGACGAAGTCATGGAAGGATTCAATCCTCACGCAAAGGCGGCCGTTCTCTGGACCAAGGCCCAGCTCACCGATGAAGACCGGAAATGGCTCGCCGATCTCCCCATGCGCCTCACCATCAAAGGCGCCAACATGACGATCGTTCACGCAACACTCGACGGACCCGATGCCTGGGGGTATATCTTCGACACCCATCACGCCGCAGACAACTTCTCCTATCAGTTCACCCAGCTCTGCTTCTGCGGTCACTCCCACGTTCCCGTCGCGTTCAGCAAGCGCCCGATCGCCCTCCGTGTCAACCGCACTATCGAGGACATTCCCGAATGGACCTCCGACGGCGATACCGATTTCTCCATTGCCGATGCCATCTCCATCACCATAGAACAGGGTGTCAAATATCTGATGAACGTCGGAAGCATCGGCCAGCCGCGCAATCACGATCCGCGCGCCTCCTTCTGCATCTACGACACCGATAAAAAACAGGTGATCCGCTACCGGATCCCCTACAATATCGCTCTCACGCAGCAGAAGATCCGGGCGGCAAACCTGCCGGAGCGCCTCGCAGCAAGACTGGCCCGCGGCGTCTGATTCAGAAATTTTCTCCGGAGAAATCCCATGAAGCGTTTTCTGATCGTCAAACCAAGCAGTCTCGGCGATATCATCCACGCATTCCCTGCCGTCTCAATGCTCGCGGCTAAATATCCGGATGCTCAGATCGACTGGCTTGCAGTTCCGGCCTTTGCGCCGGTGGTCAAATATCATCCGGCGGTGGATCATGTGATTCTTTTCCACAGAAAGGAGATGGGGCGCGTCAGCAAGTTTCCGGGAGCTTTTCTTTCGCTCTTCTCCGACATCCGGAAAAACAGATACGATGCCGTCATTGATCTTCAGGGTCTTCTGCGCAGCGCCCTGATTGCCCGCATGGCAAAAGCCAAAACCGTCGCAGGCCCCGCCGAAACCAGAGAGACCCTTTCCAAAGTCTTCTACAAGTACAAAATGGATTCCGGAGATTCCTGCCGGCATGCGGTCTGCAAAAACATGTCCATGATGGCGGAATTCCTGAACGAGCCCCTCCCCGAACGGGTCGTCTTCGAAATGCCGGAAAATGCGGCGGCGGCCAAAAAAGCAACAGCCCTCCTTTGCAGTTTCGCCAAGGAAAAACTGATCGCTCTTGCTCCGGGCGCCCGCTGGGAGTCCAAACAGTGGCCGCCGGAATTCTTCGCGGAATGCGTCAATCTTTTCGCTCAGAAGCACCCGGACTGGTATTTCGTCATTCTCGGCTCGCCGAACGAAAAACAGCAGGGAGAAATCCTGAAACGAATGCTGAAAACTCCGGCGCTGAACCTGATCGGACTGACTGGAATTCCGGAACTGGTGGAATGCATCCGCAAGTCGCGTCTTCTTCTCTGCAACGACAGCGGTCCCATGCATATTGCCGCCGGAGTGGGAACGCCGGTAACCGCCATGTTCGGTCCGACAGATCCGGTCCTGACAGGCCCCTTCTCCGATCAGGCGGAAGTGCTGACTCCCTCGCTGGACTGCTGCCGCTGTTTCAAACGGACTTGCGACTCCTGCCGCTGTCATAAGGAGATCTCTCCGGCAAAAGTGGTCGAATCCATGGAAAAACTCTTGAGATTCTGATGTTTTCCGCTGGAAAACATCGGTTTGTGAAGTATTATAAGAAACGGGCACGACGGGAAGAAAAGGGATCGCCCGCCGGAGCTGGAACTCTCGAATGAAAATTCGGTTCCTCAACAGAATCGGTACCAGGTAAGGAAAAAAAGTATGAGAAAGAAATCGCTGCTGTTTCTGCTGCTGTTTGTATCTGCGGCAACTCTCTCGGCTCAGATCGCCGTCAAAATTGAACCCGGACGTCCTCTTTTTATGCTCTACGATTCCGTGTATGTGAAAATGATCATGCGCAATTATTCATCGCATCCGATCGCATTCGGGAACTCGAAGGAGCTGCAGGGAGACATCACATTCCGCATCATCACGCCGGGACGGACTCTTGCACGACGGGTCGGCAGCAACAATCCGCTTCTGCGCGGCGTCATTCTTGCTCCGGGCGAAACAAGGGGCTTCACCTTCAACCTCTCCAAATACTACTTTCTGCAGGAAGAGGGGATGTACACAGCCCGTGTGACCGTGAAACATCCTCAGCTTCCCTCCGCCTATGAATCCAATGAGATCCCGTTCAAAATCCGCAAAGGCACAGTCATCTGGGAACGGAAATTCGGACTGCCCGACTACACCGGGGAAAAGAAAAAAAGCGGAAAAATCGAAAACCGCACCTACAAACTTCTGAAATTCACGGACAGCAAAAGCATCTTTTACTACATGATGATCGATGATGACAAAAAAGTCTATGCCGTCCGACGGATCGGTTTCGACATGGGCCCGAATCTTCAGCCGCAACGGGAAATCGACGCACTCGCCCGTTTCCACATCATGATCGCCGTGACACCGAAAATCTTCGCCCACTACATCTACAACTACAACGGCGTTCTGGAGCGGCGCGATCTCTACATCCGTACCACAACGACCCCCTATCTGGTGCTCGACCCGAAGACATCCGAAGTCCGGATCGACGGCGGACGAATCGCCAGAAAGGATCTCGACTTTGAAGAGATCAACGATCTGCCGCTTCTCGATGAAGTCAAAACCGAAACCGATATCTTTGAAGCCCGTCCCGCCGGGGATGACTGAACAGAGGAACTGCTGCAATGAACCGTCCCAATACCGTCCAATGGCAGGCCGCCGACGGCTCCGTTTTTCTGAAGCCGGATGATTCGCTCGATTTCTCCCTTCCGGGTTTTCTGGACATCATTGACCAGACTCTTCTGCCGGGCAGACTGGTGCGCCTGAAACTTTCCGATCCCGAAGCGATTTTCCATGCCATAAAAACGCTGGCGGTCCGTGGAGCTCCGGCGATCGGCTGTGCCGCGGCGCTCGGACTCGCGGCCTGCGCGCAGCGCTTTCCGGAGACGGATCGAAATGAATTTTTGTCGCGTCTTGCGGGAACGGCCGATTATCTGGAATCCTCGCGCCCAACCGCAGTCAATCTTGCCTGGGCGCTTCGCCGCTGCTGTTCGGCGGTAAAGCGTGCGGAAGATGCCGATATCGCCATCCTGCGCCGGATTCTTCTGAACGAGGCACTTGAAATCCTCGCCGAAGATATCGACATGTGCAGTGCAATCGGCAAAAACGGTCTTTCGCTCATCAAAGACAATGCAGGCATTCTGACCCACTGCAACGCGGGGGCCCTTGCCACCGGCGGATGCGGAACCGCTCTCGCCCCGATCTATGCGGCAAAAGAGGCCGGTTTGAATATCCGGGTCTACTCGGATGAAACACGTCCGCTTCTCCAGGGAGCACGCCTGACAGCATGGGAGCTCTCCTACAACGGAATCGACGTGACCACAATCTGCGATTCCATGGCGGCGCAGGTCATGCGGGAAGGAAAGGTCGATCTCGTGATCGTCGGAGCCGACCGCGTTGCCGCCAACGGAGACGCCGCCAATAAAATCGGCACCTATCAGCTGGCGATCACGGCAAAGTACCATCAGATCCCGTTCTATGTGGCGATACCCTACTCGACGATTGACCGCTCCATTCCGGACGGATCCCATATTCCAATCGAACAGCGGCATGAGTCCGAAATCACCACATTCAACGGAAAGCGCATTTCGCCGGAGACGATCAAGGTCTACAATCCGGCATTCGATGTGACGCCGGCATCGCTGATTACCGGCTACATCACGGAAAAAGGCATCGTATCGGCGATCTGACAGGAACACCCATGAAAAAACTGCGCGTTGACGACTATCTCTGCAATCACGGCATCTGTGCCGACAGGGATGAGGCTCTGCGTCTGATTATGGCCGGCAAAGTCCGCCGCAATCCGGATTCGGTCATAGCCAAGGCCTCGGAACTGGTTCCGTTCGATGCGGCACTCCTCGTGGACACCGCCGATTCCTTCGCCAGCCGGGGAGCGGGAAAGCTCGAACCTTCGCTGATGAAACATCTCCCCGACCTGACCGGGTTGAAAGCGATCGACATCGGCTCCTCCACCGGAGGATTCACCGATCTGATGCTGCGCAGAAATGCGGAAAAAGTCTATGCGGTGGACTGCGGAAAAGGGTTGCTTCATGCAAAACTGCGGAACGATCCGCGCGTCGTTTGTCTGGAAGGAACCAACGCAAGAACTCTCGACCGGAGCATCATCCCGGAAGAGATTGATGTCATGACAATGGATGTCTCCTTTATTTCCACAACAAAGATTCTTCCCGCCGCCGATGTCATCATGGCTCCCGGCGCATGGGCATTTATTCTCGTTAAGCCGCAGTTCGAAGCAGACAGGAAAGATGTGCCACCCGGTGGAGTGGTCGTCGATGAAACCGTTCGCGCCGCATGCGTGGAAAAAGTTAAACGCTTTGCCGTGGAACGTCTTGCCTGGAATTTTCTGGAGGTCTCCCCCTCCCCCGTCAAAGGTCCGAAGGGAAATCAGGAGTATATTGCGGTCTTCCGGAAGAGCGCGGCTTCCGCAGAAAGCCCATCCCGCTGACGGGTCAGGGCTGTGGTCAGGGCTGCGGTCAGGGCTGCTCCGCGGTCAGTTCGAAAAACGGCGTGGGTCCGTGTTTTAGAGTCGAGGTGTCGATCCGGATCTCCGCAATCCCGTTCTTGAACTGAAAGGGGATCGGCTCACGGAGGATGCCGTTCAGAGAGAGCGGATAGAGACGGAAACGTCCGCCGTTCCGCAGAGGAAAGGAAACTCGAACCACTCCTGTCTCCACGAGCATGACTGCGCCGCTCTTTTTGAGAAGCGTCGTCCGGTCGGCGCTGAGGACCATTCCTTCCGCGTGGGACATCGTATTGAGGAAGAGCACCATCCGGGAACTTTCCGCAAGTGTTTTGCCATCAACGCTTGTAATGCCGATCGCCGCCGGAACCGTCGTCGAATGCACCGTCAGCAATCCGAGCTTTTCGGGCTTTGCTCCGGCGGCAAGCGTAACGCCTTCGGTACGCGGAGTCACGACCTTCAACACCTTCTCCCGGGAACGCAATTCGATTTCCTCCGTATCACTCTGATAGATTCCCAGGGCGGGATCGGTTCGGTTCCCGCTGCCGAGGATTCCTTTCCGACGCATCTGTCCGACAATCTCATTCAGCGAATCATCCTGCAAAGTCTGAGTTTCACTGGACCATTCGTAGGTGGCAAAGGAACGGGTCGCCGAAGCCGGAAGCGTCAAATCCGCCCGGTCCACCTGCGAAAGAAGCGGAGCCGAAGGGAAATAGGATCGGAAACCACAGAGCAGCGGCAGTTCCGCCATTCCAAGAGCCCGTCTTCCATTGCGCGCGACAAACGCATCTGGGATCAGCAGATCCACCCGGTGCGGCGACTGCTTCACATCTCCCCGCTTGAAGAGCTGCATCATCAGAAACTCATTGACCCGCATCGTCGGAATCGTCCCTGCCTGAAAGTTGCTGATGTCCCGCGCCGGAACATACGACGCCACCGGAGAAACATGCGTGATAATCGCGGAAAATCCCTGTAACGCACTGTACGCGGGAAACAGAAGCGCATTCTCATACAGATACTGATTCCAGAAACAATGATTCTGTTCCGTCACCACCAGAGGACGATCCGGCAGACGCATCATCGCGGAATCCGCCCAGAAGCGTCCGCGTTCCCCAACGGAGCTCGTCTGTTTCACCCGGCTGCCGACCGCCGCCCAGCCCTTCGGGTGCGCATGATAACTGTTGACTATCACAACTCCGGCCTTCTCCTTCGCCCGCGCAAAGGAGTTGTTCAGATCCTTGCTCCAGTTATACTGAGCAAAAAGCCCCTCGTAACCGATCTCCCGGACAGAGAAGGCAAAAAACGCCAGAGTCTCGCGTGCCCGGTCCAGCCAGAACAAGTTAACCATCGACGACGAAATTTTTCCGCCGGACAGCACAATCTCATCAAAATGAGCGTACTTTCTTTTCCATTCCCGGTTCAGAGCGTCGATCGAAGCATATCGTTTTTGCAGGAATTCCCGGAACTTTCGGTCAGCGATCCGCCGGACCTCGTCGCTGGTATTCTTCCGGTCCCCGAGCTGATACTCCGCCAGATCCAGTTCATTGAAAAACTCCACAAAGACAATGGAAGGATCGTCCTTGACCGCAACTCCGGTATGTGGATTCACAAAATTCAGAACGCATTCCGCCACGCGCCGCCAGGCGGAACGGGTCTCAGGATCGCCCAGAAGCATCTTCAGCTTGATGTTGTTGCGATCCTTGAAGCGATCCTCCTTGTAGCCGAGATAATAGGAGCCCAGCGTCAGCATCGAATAAATGCCGTTGTCGCGGCAGATTTTCAGAATATAGCCGAAATTGTCCAGTGCGGATTGGACCGGTTTCTGATCCTCCGTCGTCCCGACAAATAAACTGCGATCAATGGCAAGGCGCGTAAAATTATACCCTTGCCGACGCATATCTTCCACATGCACCTTCATGTGGGCACGCAGATTTTCCGCCTTGCGCGGCTCCCACCACGGCACCGAACCGCCATTCAGACGGACTGGAACCCCCGGACGGTTCCGGAACTCCAACGAGCCGTTCTTCCCGATCACCGCCCGTCCGAACTTTCCGGCAGGTCCCGGCTCCGCCAGATCACTGAGATCCAGGGCAGAACCTTTCACAATCCGCGGAGAAGGAAAATCCGCTTTCATCCAGCGCGGAGATTTCGCAGTAAAGGTCTCCTCCGCCGCCAGAAGCCCGCAGAGGGAAGCAAGCATTGCAACACATCCGAATATTGATCTGTCCATCACAGCACCTGTCCTTATTTTGAATTATAGAGGGTCGGAATCCAGTATTTCGTATATTCCTCCGTATAGGAGAATGGATTCACCTGAACGGCATGTCCGTCTGCACAGAGAACACCCATTTTTCCGTTGTGAATGCCCCGGTTTGCCACAGGTTCGGGAAGTGTGCCCGGCTTGCCCGGATAACTTTCCGTCAGATTGGTACCGATAAACGCATAATTTTTCCGGTCGATGCGCCGATGGTTTTCCACGACTTGAAAGCGGTCGGATGCCAGCGTAATCTTCGTAAGTTTCAGAGGAGATTTCGTCGTTCCCTGCGTATAAATCATCACCCGGTGATTGGCGCAGAAGGAACGATATCCGTCACTCGCCGGCACCACAATCCAGTGCGATGGACAGTGAAACGGGGACTGCACATATTTTCTCGAACGGCCCAGTGTCGACACGCCGGCAATCTGCACCCCGTCCCCCGGATGCAGATAGGGCCAGAGAAGACCGTCAAAGGCAGCCGAGGCATCCTCATAATCGCCAAAACAGGGAACGATAAAGTCGTCGTTTTCATTGCTGTACTGCTGCGACAAAAGCCCCATCTGTTTGATATTGCTTGTACATGCGGCTCCGCGTGCACTTTCCCGCGCCTTGTTCAGAGCAGGCAGAAGAAGTCCAGCAAGGATCGCAATGATCGCTACTACAACAAGGAGTTCTATCAATGTGAACTTCAGACGAACATCTCTTCCGGGAAATCCGTTTCCTGTTTCAGAAAATAATTTCATCGCGTGACATCCTCCTTTTCCGTTTCCTTTTTTCTCATATTATACAACAGAAGAATCCGTTCGGCAATGGCGTTTCGTGCCAAACAAATAATCTTTTTGTGCCATCGGTTTGCAAAAGAGAGGATGTTGTGATACACTTCTTAAAAAAGGTTCTCCATATCATGTTATCCGTTTTTGCCAATTTGAACACCTTGAAGCGACAATTCTCCACAACGTTTCCCTGTCAGAGAATCGGCTTTCACTTTCCGCATCTTCCGCAGGAGAGAAAAACATTCACCGGAAAACTGGAGCTCTGTCTCCGTCTGAATTCCTCGGCGGAATACGCGGAGGATATCATCGACGGCATCGTCTACAAAACGCCGTTCCCCCATGCGATTCTGAAGCGCCCCGGGCAAATCCACTCCTACAGCGTGGAAAAATTCCGCGAAGCCGTTTATATTCAATATCCGGCGGAACTGGAATCGGAGCTGGACCAAAGCGGACTTCTATCCGCTCCGCCTCTCTGGGAAATCGAACTGACACAGGAAATCCAGTTCCTGCTCTTCAAACTGCACGAACAGGCGGAACAGCTCCTGAAACCGGGAACCATCGACCGGATCGATCTGCTTGCCATGCAGCTTTTTGAAGAGGTGGTCGGCCAATGCCGGGAAAATACAAAAATCCCTCCGGGCATTCCGCAGAAAATCAACCGGATCACCTCCTATTTCCATCTTCATTTCACAGAGGAGATTCCCATGGAATCCCTGCTACGCGAAAACGGGCTCTCCCGACGGAACTTCTTCCGCTACTGGAACCGTTTTCATACAGAGACTCCCGCGGAATATCTCCGGAAGCTGAAGCTCCAGCATGTCTGTTTTCTGCTGAAGGAGACGTCGTTTCCGATCCACAAAATCGCGGAACAGGTCAACATACCGAACGCCTACTACCTCTGCCGTATTTTCCGCAGACACTTCGGCATGCCCCCTCTTCAATATCGGAAACACTCCACGGTAATCTCGCGAAATGAGGAATGAACCATCTCATCCCGGCTTTTCTCTCGAATTCAGAGATCCGGCACCGAATCACTGCGGAGCAGTTCCCCCCTTCCGGACACAGTAAAGACGGAGAAAATCCATCTTCACGCTCTCGCTCTCCAGCACAAAACCGGCATGCTCGAACAAACCTTTCATGATCCAGTCGAGCGTACTGTACTCCTGCGCAATGTGACGGATGAAATTCTCCCGGCTGGAATCCCGGTCCTTTACCAGACGGTCAAAATATGCCTCCGGAGAGTCCGATTTCCAGTCGAATACCACATCCAGCAGCACAAAGCGTCCGCCCGGCTTCAGCACAGAATGGATCCGGCGCAGGGCTAGCGCTTTCCAGAGATCCGGCAGATGATGCAGTGCCAAACCGCTGACCACTCCGTCAAAAGAATTTTCCGGATACGCTCCGCTCAAAAATCCGCCGTGCTCAAACCGGATATTCGAAAGATTCTCTTCCCTCGCCCTGCGTTCCGCATACTCCAGCATCACCGGAGAGACATCCAGTCCGACGCAATTTCCACACACCTTTGCCGCCGCCCGGAGAAACGCTCCCGTTCCGGTTCCGATCTCCAGAACCGATCCGTTCGCCGGAAGATGCAGAAGCTTCAGAATCTCCCGGTTCTCCGCATCGACATCACGCATCATCCGCATCCGGCTGTCGTATGCGGCCACCTCGTCAATAGATGCGTAATCCGTTCCAATCTGCTGAAATTCATTCCATTCCCAGCATTTCCGTTTCATTTTTTCACATCTCCTTTCGCCCCTCTTCTGTTCAGCGCGGAAACGATTCCCGATACCGCCGCCAGATTCACATTGCCGTCCATTCCAGCTCCGAATACGAGTGTCCCCTCTTCCGGGAAGCGCAAAGCGATCAACGCCACCGCGCGTGCATCCGCTCCGCTTCCGAGCGCATGTTCCGAATAGTTCTCCAGCTGAAAATCCGGAATTCCCGGCACCTTCCGCAGAGCATTTACAACCGCTTCGATCGGTCCCGCCGCGGAAGCGGAAACAATATGCGGAGCCTTTTCCATCCGGGAGCAAACTTGCAGTTCCACCTCCGTCATCTCCGGATCTTCCGGCGAGGGACGGCGGATCCGCGACACATGGATCTCAAAATCCCCCTGCACATTGACAAACTGCTCCAGAAAAATACGATACACCTCTTCCGGGCTCAGTTCCCCGCCGCAGCGTTCCGCCTCCATCTGCACGGCTTTCGCGACCTCGGGCTGCATTGTTTTCGGCAGAGGGATCCCGTAGACACTCTCCAGAACATAGGCAACTCCCCCCTTCCCCGACTGGCTGTTGATGCGGATCAATCCTTCGTATCCCCTTCCGATATCAGCCGGGTCGATGAGCAGATACGGCATCTTCCATCCCTGATGGAAATACGCGGCAATCGCCTTTCTCTGCGCCATCCCCTTGCGGATCGCATCCTGATGCGTTC
Source organism: uncultured Lentisphaeria bacterium (assembly GCA_905197955.1). Classification (GTDB taxonomy): domain Bacteria; phylum Verrucomicrobiota; class Lentisphaeria; order Victivallales; family UBA1829; genus UBA1829. Next base: position 62,947 of record CAJKAR010000016.1, read on the forward strand.
CGGAAAACGCCGTAAACACCAGCTCGCCCGTATACGGATGACGGGGATCGGTCCGGATGCCCGATACCTGCTCAACAAATCTGACAATCTCCGGCAGATTCCGGAAATCAAGTCCGGTTTCAATCCCCCTTGCCATCATGTTCAGCGTAAATGTGATGATATCCATATTTCCGGTCCGCTCTCCATGTCCGCAGAGAGTCCCTTCGATCCGTTCCGCCCCCGCGAGCACCGCCAGCTCCGCCGCCGCGACTGCACATCCCTGATCGTTGTGTGTATGAATACTCAAAGTCGTTTCCGTCATCCCGGAATAGTTCCGAGTAAAGAGTTCGATCAGATCCGCATACTGGTTCGGCGGACGGCGCTCGACCGTCGCAGGCAGATTGAATATAAAATTCTCCTTTCCGTCCCGTCCCCACGCACGACGCACTTTCTCCGCCAGTTCCACAATAAACCGGGGATCGCTGTCCGAAAACTCCTCCGGCGAAAACTCATACGCGCATTTTTCATACAAATTACTGCGTTTCAAAGCATTCACGACCATTTTTGTACCATCCACCGCCAGATCAATCAGCTCCCGGTGCGTTCTGTGGAACACGAACTCGCGATGCAGATCGCTCGAAGCCACATAACAATGCACGACAGCTTGATGAATTCCGGCAATCGACTGAACGGTCCGCTCGACAAGCGCCTCCTTTGCCGCCGTGAAAACCACAATCCGGACATCTTCCGGAATCCGATTCTCCTCTATCAGACGGCGCACAAATTCATATTCCTCCGTCGATGCCGCTGGGAATCCCGCCTCAATCTCCTTGAAGCCGATCTCAACGAGCATTTGAAAATATTTCAGTTTGGTCTCGACATCCATCGGCGTGGCAAACGCCTGATTTCCATCGCGTAAATCCACGGGGACCATCCGCGGCATTCGTTCCACTTTCCGAGTCGGCCAGACCCGGTCCGTCACTCCGGGATCTTCCGGATACCTGTACTTGGGATCGTTGTTCATGATTCTTTCTCCATTGCGTTGTTGAATATGCTGTAAAAAAACGGAAAGCAAAGGCGAATCGAACTCACGTCAGGATAAACACCGTCCCCGGCGAAAAGCACAAATCGCCCTACGCCGTCCGGCTCGATTTTTTATGGATGGTTCAATTAAGGAAAACGACCCACTCAAGCCGGAACGGCGCAAGTAAGTCGAAGAAGCGCGGAAAGAACGACGAATGCATGCGCATTCCCCGAATTCATCATGGATGTTCTGCTGTCGCTCATCGTTCTTTTCCTGTATGGTTGATTTTTCAAAATATTTCTACAATACGCCGGAATGGAAAAAATTGCAAATAATTTTCCATTTTTTTTTCAAAAACCTGATCTTAAATAAAAAATCGGGGAGAAGTGAAATTTCCAACAGGGATCCCGCAGCAGCGCCAGAACGTTTTAAGAGGAAGAGGCGGATCTCCCAGAATTTTCCTGTTGAAAACTCCTTCCAATTCCCCCTTGAAAGAGTCCGAGTAAGGCTTTCCTGCCAGATTTCCGCCGACAATCTGTTTCGGACGATTGAAAAATCATAAATCAGGGGTTATCTTTAATAGACAGGATCCAACATCCCAAACACTTTATTCAGGAGATAAACAATGAAGATCGTAGTTGCGTATTCGGGCGGACTTGACACCTCCGTCATCATCAAATGGGCAAAGGAAACCTACAACGCGGAAATCATTGCCTACTGCGCGGACGTCGGTCAGGCGGAAGAAACCGCGGGACTCGAACAGAAGGCGATCAACACCGGCGCATCCAAATGCTATATTGACGACCTCAACGAAGAATTTGCCAGAGATTTCATCTTCCCGATGATGCAGGCGAATGCCATCTACGAAGGGACCTATCTTCTCGGCACCTCCATTGCCCGTCCGCTGATCGGCAAACGTCTTGTGGAAGTCGCCCGTGCGGAAGGCGCCGATGCGATCTGCCACGGAGCCACCGGCAAAGGCAACGACCAGGTTCGTTTCGAACTTGCCGCCTATGCTCTTGATCCGAAAATCAAAATCATTGCGGCATGGCGTGATCCGAACTGGCACTTTAAGGCCCGTACCGAAATGATTGAATACGCTCACAAGAACAATATTCCGATCCATTCCACCGCGGCGAAACCGTACAGCATGGACCGCAATCTGCTTCATATCAGTTTTGAGGGCGGCATTCTGGAAGATCCCTGGGCAGCACCTCCGGAAGACATGTATGTAATGACCCGTCCGCTTTCCCAGGCCGCCGATACACCGGAAGATATCGTGATTTCCTTCGAAAAAGGAATTCCGGTTGCCGTCAATGACGAGAAACTTTCTCCGGCAAACATCATGCGGAAACTCAACGAGCTCGGCAGCAAGCACGCGGTCGGACGCATCGACATTGTGGAAAACCGTTTTGTGGGCATGAAATCCCGCGGAGTGTATGAAACTCCGGGTGGCACCATTCTCCACACAGCGCACCGTGCTCTTGAAACCATCACCATGGATAAAGAGGTCATGTATCTGCGCGACAGCTTCATTCCGGCGTATGCCCGCATGGTCTACAACGGATTCTGGTTTGCACCGGAACGGGAAGTTCTGCAGGCGGCAATCACCAAGAGCCAGGAATATGTGACTGGTGATGTCCGAGTCAAACTCTTCAAGGGTGCATGCCACGTCACCGGCAGACGCTCCCCGTACAGCCTGTACGACAGCGAAATCGCCTCCTTTGAAGCGGAAGACGTCTACAACCAGAAAGACGCCACCGGCTTCATCCGGCTGAACGCCCTTCGTCTCAGCGTCATGGCGAGAAGCAAACAGGCGGCTTATCTCACCGAGAAATAAGCGTCTCGAATATTGAAATATCGGCGCGGGATGAGAGAAAATCTCTTTCCGCGCCGTTTTCTGCTTTATTGTTCTTGATCGAATCACTGGAATAGACATCATGCTTTTTTATCTTCAGGCCGCCATATTGGGAATTGTGCAGGGGATCACGGAGTTTCTGCCGATCAGCAGCACCGGACACATGATTATCGTCGATGAATTCATCCGACTGGAAAAACCGTTCAAGGAAATGTTTTTTGTGGTCATCCAGCTGGGATCGATTCTGGCGGTGCTGGTCTATTTTCATAAGAAGCTGTTTCCTGTGAAAGCATTGTCAGATGCCGGATTGAGAAAGAGCACACTTCTGCTCTGGAGCAAGGCGGCGGTCGGAGTGATTCCGGCGATTGTGATCGGCGGATTGTTCGGATCGAAGATTCAGGATCTTCTGTATAATACCTTTACGGTTGCGGCGGCACTGGTTGTGGGAGGGATTGCGCTGCTTTGGATTGAGTCGTCGCATCGCCGGGTTACGGTTTCTGAGATGGATCAGCTTTCATTTGGGAAAGCTCTTGCGATCGGCGGGATCCAGTGTCTGGCAATGATCCCTGGGACATCGCGTTCAGCGGCGACAATCTTAGGATCGCTTCTTCTCGGGACCTCGCGGGAAGTTGCGGTGGAATACTCTTTTTTTCTGGCCATTCCGACCATGTTTGCGGCCTCGGCATACAGCTTATGGAAAGAGGGAGCCGTTCTGACGACTTCACAGTGGATTGCCACGGGAACAGGTTTTTTTGTCTCTTTTCTTGTTGCCTGGGGAGTGATTGCATTTTTCATGAATTACATTCGCCGGAAAGATTTCAAACTTTTCGGCTGGTACCGGATTGTTCTCGGTCTGATTCTTCTTCTCTGGTTCGGAATCGGATTTTTATTGAAATAAATACAAAAAATAGCAGATTGAACTTGTATTTTATAGAACGAGGGTTAAATTATAGCTTCAATATCATTTGCCCTGGTAGCTCAGAGGATAGAGCAACTGCCTTCTAAGCAGTGGGTCGTGGGTTCGATTCCCTCCCGGGGCACCATTCTTTTTCCTCCAATTCGATTGATGCCTTACGATTCCCATATATCTGTCGTCAAAAAATATTGCGGCGGAGTCTTACGTTTTTCCAGAAGAAACGAAAATAAAACAATCAAATTGCTCTGATCTTCCTGCCGCGTTTAAAAGACTCCTATTCCAAATGTCCCATCTCCCGTTCTTGAACAGGAAATACATAAAAAAAGACTGTTGAAACCGTTTACAAAAACGTGTCTCAAAAGTCTTTCCTGTAAAAGAGTCTGTTCAGAATTTACCGAGTCAGAAGACATTCCCTCCACCGGTGCGGATCGCTGTAAGGCGTTTCTCCTTTCCCGGAAAGATTGGTTAAAGTCTGTACCCGGTTCTTTCCATCGTTGTCATTGATAATCAAAGCAAAACGGAAAAAGGCGTTTTCCTTCAACTCCAGCGGCAGAATCATCGACTGAGGAAGAACGACGGAATACAGCATTCCTCCCTCAACCGGAGTCACCGTGGTTTCCGTTCCGGTCACCTCAACTCCAGGCTGCGGAGCCTCAATTCCTCCCGCAAGCTGCTGCTCCGGAGCACATTCCCGGTAGAAGCGGACCTTTCCATCCGCACCCAGACTCAACGAATAGGCATAATCATTATAATCAAACGGAACACTTGGAGAACGTGTCGCGTTGTCGCCAAACGTATCAATATAAAACTGGATGCCATCAAACTTGTAATCAAATTTCATGCGTCTGTCCGACGGGAGACTCTTCGTGGAATCCTTCACCAGAACCTGAAGACGGAAATGGTGCTTGTCCCATCCCATCCGGTAAGAAGCTTCCAGCTTGCTTTTTTCCGCTCCTGCATGCAATACACTCCGATTATTCATCGGAATAAATGCATGGGTCTCCAATCCCGTACCGGAAACCTTCGGAATCGATAACACGTTCATCGAAATCTTCTGAACAAAAGGCTCCTTCCGATTGCTCTCATAAACGGTGATGGAACAGTTGATTTTCCCGTTCTTCTCCGTTAACACTTCCGGCAGCGGAAAACGAAGCGGAGTCGATGCCCCCGGTGCAATCTCAAGAGGAACTCTCTTCCCGTTGATAATAACATAACCGCGGAACATCCGGCTGATTCTATTGGCAAAGGTAATCATTCCATTCGCTGGGTTCTCCAGTTTGAACAGCACCTTCAGCGGGAAAGAGTTATCTCCCCGCACACGGGCCGCGGCAAAGGACTCTTTTAAGAGCGCATAACTTCCCGGTTTCCCCTTCACAATCACCGGGAACGGCGCAACAGGGAGAACCGAGGGATTCCCTGACGACTGAAAGTGCAGACGATTTCCCATCATATCAAAAAACTCCACCGGATTGCCCTTAAAATCAATTTCCGCTTCCGGCGCAGGTTTTTCACCCCGGTCCACCGCAGGATCGTGGGACCAGAAGACTGCCGCGGGAATCCCCTTTGCATCTTCAAACAGATAAACTCGAATATTCCGGGAAAGACGCAGATCATCGCGATAGTTCATACCATCCATCAGACGGCAGAGGGTGTTCGGAATCATCCCGATCGCAGTGATGTTTCTCCAGTCCACAAACAGGTCCTTCCAGCTGAGCCATCCATTGTAGGATCGGACCCGGTCCCTGTATTTCATGGCCATGACATAACTGCGCATGGTATATGCCGCGGCAATGCGCTCTCCCCAGCCGATCGAATAGGAGGGGGTTCCCTGACGGAAATGATCCGTCGTACAGGCATGATGCGAATTCAACTCCCATTCCGCAACATGATAGGGACTGTGATAAATGCCTTCATTCCAGTGAATGGGAACAGTTCCATAGCCGGAATCCTTCACCATTTTCAGGAACACCGCCGCATCGCTGTCGAGATCCGGATCCTCAGGACGCTTCCGGTAAGGATGAATCGCTATGGCGGACGGCTGTACATCCGGAGCCAGCTTTTTCAGCGACTTCAGAATATGCCCCGTCACTTCAACATCGCCGATCGGCGACATATTGGGCATCCCCCCCTCCACCATCCAGCCGAGCGAAGGATCTGCTCTGAGAATTCCTCTGCGGCACGCAAGAGAGAGTTTGACAAAAGAATCATAGTCTTTGTCCATCAGAAAATGAAACTTCCCTCTGGATTCCGCCTGGATAAACCAAGTCCGGATCTCCGGATTGGACTTCGCAACTCGATACGAGAGGTCCTCGATCTCTTTTTCCAGTTTCTCCGAGTACGGTTCATTGGTAAAACGAAGCCGATGCGATAAATCCCTGGCTTTCGGATCAAGACGAGCCGGACCGTAATTCAAAACCCCGGACCCGGTATCCGTAATGCCGCGGGCGAGCAGAGGTTTGTAGCGAGCCATGTCATAAACATAATTCGTGGAACCGTAACCAAGAGCCGCATACAGATCGGCATCCGCTTCCAGGGTCGAGGAAAGACCGCCCAGAATCGCAAAGAACTTCCGGAACGGCGTCTTCGGCGCAGGTTCCAGTTTCAGCATCCGATGATAACTTCTATGCTCCCCTCCTCCCGGCAGACTCAGCTTCACTTCCAGTTCCGAAGGGCCAAACGGCACTTGCGCACTTGTAAAAGGAAGTTTCACCAAACTTTCGCCGGATTCCGGGAGGGTAAATTCCATCTCAGGAAGCTCTTGCGTTCGATAATACAGATCGGTGATCTTACTCGTCAGATGGTATCTGCCAGGCAAACGTCCGGAGATCCGTAATTCCGGGGCGATGTTCTCACCGGCGCCGATGTAAAAGCGTTCCTTCTGTTTCGTCAGCAGTTTGACCGCAACAGGCGTGGAATCAAACGCGGTGGCACGGGGGGCCATTTCCAGCTGAAGATCATCGACCCATACCGCACTGTCGGAACGGTTGTTGTCGGCACGGATGCAAAAGACAAGACCGTTATCCGGAGCTGTCACAGTACACTCATATCGTTTCCACTGTTCCGTCAGATGAAACGAAGGGGTTTTCGGAAAACGATTCCACCTGCGCCCGATGCATGTCACATGAAGAACACTTCCAGGAACCTCAGACTTTGCATAAAACGAAAAGGTGTACTGTTTCCCCGGAACTGCCGGGGTGATGAACGTGGCAAACCGGGTAGTCCCGCGCTCCCCTTTCCGGAGATTGATCCGCAAAGAACGTTTCCCGCTGCGGAATTCCTTCTCATCAACCGTATAAAGCGGCGGATTCTCTCTGTAATACGTCCCCCAGCCGTAGTCCCGGTAGAAATCAAAACCGGCCTCAAATGAAGGATTCTGAAGAAGATTGCGGGATAGGCTGTAATCAGGAATATGCTTGCGATCATTGCTCCAGAAATCAATGCCGGCAAAGGAATCCTGCGTCTTTCCGAACTCCGGATTGGTTTTGCCGATATCCAGAAACAAGGTCAGCTTGTTCTGTCCTTCAGGAAAAAAAAGACAGAAGGTGTAGCCGTATTTCCCCGAGAACCCCTGGACACCCCCCTGATGAAGAGCGGATACCGAAAGACGCAGTTTCTCCGCAGGACGAATTGAGATTTCCCGATTCCGCTGATTGGAAAACAGAACTATCGCTCCATCGATTTCATTCAAAGGCAGCACTTCCTTCCGCTCATCGCCGCTCAAATCCGGCACCTTGAACGTTTTTTCCCCGATCCGGATGCTGGAATTTGCAAATTCCTTGTAGCTTAGAGTTTGAAGGAACAGACGAGCGTTCTGCTGGGAAATATTCCGGGGCAGCCTGATCTCTACTTCTATGCGAATGATTCCTTCCGGGGTCAGACTCTGCGTCAGAACAATCGCGGAATCATTCTTGCTTTCCAGTGTGCACGGAACAGTGGTGATGAACCGTTTTCCCTCCCGGTCAAACAGCGTGGATTTCTGATCGGCATGGCGCTTGAGCGGAACCCATTGTTTCCCGATCTGGACACCGCCCATGGCGACGGAGGCAAGACGCAACAGCGGAATTGTTCCGAACCGGGAGAGCTCCCATGACGGATTCCGATTGATTCCATGCGCCTTGGGCAGTGCCGAATACATCAGATCGCCACAGCGGAAGCCATAATGTTCAAAACTTTTTTCCCCGAATTTCTTCGTTTCCTGAAACAACTCCGGCGTTTTTCGAATCGTCTCACTGGAATAGAACGCCGGGACCGGAGCATCCAGATCTGCGGCGGAAAGAGCCCCTGCCGCATAAAAGGTGAACATCCCGGCAAGAAGGCCAAAATATCTGTTTGCCATCTTTACTGTTTCCTTTCAACGGGACGAATGGTTATGGTGTACTGATGCGGAGTCTCAACGGTCTTTTTGATGGAATCTTCCATCTTTTTCCAGTCACTTTTTAATTCCTTCTGAATGACGGCACAGGCGTTGACCACATCCGCGGAACGTTTTTCCAGATTGGGAAGCGCCGCCCGGAGCCCCGTCTGGTATTGACGGAAAACTCGAGTTTCAAACATCTGTTTTTCCCGGATTTTCCGATAGAGATCATTGGTCACCATATGGAATGCATTGTCCTTCCCCTGGAAGAATTCACTCAAATTGACTCCCTTCTCCAGATCCTCTCTGGAAAAATAGTGGAAGTTCCCGGAACCGAACTGCACCTCGGCTCCGCTCGAAGGCAGGTTGGTGACCTTCAGGATAAAACGATTCAAATCCTGATTGAAGGGAAGAAACGGCAGAATCGTCGTCTCGCTGGATGGATTAGGTTTTGACGGAGCAGGCCAGAAGCAGAACGGCCAGCGGGTACTTGCCAGAGTGACACGCCCCCGTTCACTGCGAACAACTTTATGACCTGCCGAAACCTGCGTTTTTCCGGAGGGATAATCCATTTTGATCTCAGCGATCTGTCCATCCATCCCCAGACCCTTGAGCATACTGTATGCCATGACGAGATGTCCGTTTCTCGCCGGATGAATACCATCCTGACCGCAGACGTGGTAGGAATCGCCGTACTTCGCTTTGGCTTTCCGCATCACCTCAAGAAGCAGGGAATGCAGATCCGCAAAATCCGCATGAGATTCAGCAGCGGTCTCCTTCGCAATCCCGCCGAGCACTGAAAGGGTCTGGTTGTAATCTTCCGGACGGAGCCGGCGGAATGTGGTGGTATCCACCGCGCCGGGAGAGGAGATCAGAAGCCGGACCTGATTCTGATTCATCCAGGAGGCAATCTTCCGGAGGCCGTTCCGATAATTGGCGGAGGTGCGGTCGCTGGGTTTCCGGTATTGTCCGTCGTTCATACCGTAACAGACCGTGGCCACGGTGGGATTGAACCAGGAACAGGTATCCTGCATCCGATAGACCGCATAGCTGGAAGCGTGCTCTCCGCCGTGACCGAACTGAATGACGGAAAGATCATGCAGTCCGCTGCACGCCCGGAGATAAAATTCCATGTAGACAGAATAAAGTTTCTGTTCCGTAATCGAATCTCCGATGACGGCAATCCGGTCTCCGTCCTTCAGGGTGATTGCGGCGGAACATGATACAGCGGCAAGCAAAATTGCCGACAGCAACGTTGTTTTTTTCATATTTTTCTCCTTGTCAAATTTTATTTACCAGTAATGAACAGTCTTTTTGCTGTCGAATCCGCGCAAAAAGAATCCGTAGTTTGCTGCGGCGGAATGATACTGGATTCCACGATGTTCCATTGTTCCTCTGGAAACGGACTCGCAATGGCCGTCAAAAAAACTGACATTGCATCTTTGCGTATGATGGAATCCGGTCATCATGCCCAGAGAATTATGTTCGACCATCGAAATAATCAGACGATCATAAAACGTCGTTTTCAGCGGATGATCCAGCGTAAAAACCGCTTCGGAAGGACGTGTCAGAACATTGGTTTTGCCAAACATGTAAGCGTGTCCGCCACTGGAATTAGACCCGCTGGTATTGGCTCCTCCGCATACCCCTCTGCCGAAATGCGAGTAACGAAATGCTCCATACGCAAACTCCAGCGACTGTTCCGGACAGGTAAGCGCTCCTGTAAAATAAAACTGTTTTACTCCGGCAATTTCTTTCGCCGCCGCCGATTTCTTCATGAAAGGCCCATACGGAGATGTAATACTTCCATCCTTCTGATATCCCGCCAGCATTCCGCCCCAGAAATCATGCAGCTGCGCATTGCTTCCGCTGGATGCGACCAGAGCGGCGGGCAGTAACCACTCGCTGTTATCCGTCGTGTAGGACGTCTGAGCAAGAGAAAGCATTCTCTGATTGGAGAGACAGCTGATGGATCTCCCTGTTGCCCTGGCCTTGCTCAGTGCCGGAAGAAGCATACTGACGAGAATTGAGATCATGGCAATCGCAATGAGCAGTTCCAACAATGTAAATCTCTTTTTCATAGTAATCCTTGCGTTCATCTTGAATGTACGTTCATGTTTCAACAAAGAAAGCCACAGTTCTGCAATCCGGGGAGTTGCGGATGCGTATGATGATTTTTTCTCAAACGGTTTCCTCCTTTCTCAAATCTCTGATGATTCTTATTTTATTTGGAAAGCTGTTTGCTGTCATAAGTTCACGGAATTGTCACAATATCATCGGGAAAAAGAGAGTAGCCTCTGATCTGAGCGCGATCACCGGCATCGTCAACGATATAATTGACAATATAGATTTCGCCGTCCGGGAACTGAACCCATCCGGAATATCCGGTATCGGCATAGACGGAGCGGTCGTGATCGACGGGCAGAATGTTCACCGAACAGAGTGATCGATCCTTCTCCAGCAGAGCCTCCCGGGTGGTCAGTGCGGCGAAGAGATTCTGCGAATTCGCGCCGATGCCGCGTTTTCCTCCCTGACAGAAACGATAGGTAATCAGAATCCGGCCGTCATTCAGGAATCCGGCAACCGGACGATACGCTCCGGGAAGAGGAAAGTCTAAAACGGGACTCCATGTTTCGCCGTTGTCGTAAGAAATCACTTTCCGGCAGTCTTTTCCCCGGCAGGTGTTGTCGCGGAGCAGCGCCACAAGAGCGCCGTTCCCCAGAGGCAGCAGAGAGGCTTCGCAGAGTTCAGAGTCCGGATCATGAGCGATCAGAACCGGAGAGCTCCAGGTACTGCCGTTGTCATCCGAATAAATAAGATACTGGGAGAGCCTTCCCTGAAAGGAATGATGGGCGGAAACGAACCATCGTCCATTCTCTGTCCGCACCAGTTTGTCGGGCACGATTCCGTGCAGGGGCAGAAGACGCGGAGAGGACCAGGTGGAGCCGTTGTCAGAGGACTCGAAGAGGAGCAGATCCGAAGTCTCCGGGGCCGCTTCGTCGCATCCGTGCCGGAGACGATCCACCAGCAGTCCGAGTCTGTCTCCCGCCAGGTGGAAGATCCGCGGACAGTTGAAATAGAAAGGCAATTTTTCCGTTCCTTCCGTTACAGGATGTTTGCGACTCCAGGTTCTGCCCCGGTCAAACGATTCCGTCTGCATGATTCGTGTGTAGGAGCGGTTTTTATGATGCGTGCATTCACTGAAAACACAGACAAGTCTCCCGTCTGAAGTCAAGACAACATCCGGCCAGGCTTCATAGAGCAACGGATCATTGCTGATGGTAAATCTGGAAATGCTCATTGCGACAAGTCCTCTCATATTTTTATCCACAAAAATGTTCTGAAAATCAATATATCAGAAGACGAAACGATCCTCAACGATAAAATTTTACAGTTTCATGATAAAATTTTAACACTGTAAAAAAACAGGAAAAATCCCACCCGGCTTGTTTGCAATGCTTCCGCGGGAGGAATAAATTATTTTCCAAGGAAAAGGAGCTGGGGCAGAACATGAGCAGGGATGATTGCGAATTGACCGCACAGATCAAGAAGGGAACGGAAATTGCAATACGCCGGGTTTTTTACGGAGAAAACTCTCCGCTTCCGCAGTATAAAGTGCTGAACACATCCAATGTACGGCTGATCATGCCGTTATCAGGGAAGAAGCATATTGCGTTTGCCTCCGGGAACGGTGTGAGAGAAGAGATTCTGTCGCCCGGAGAAGTTCTTCTGACCCGTCCGTTCGGCTGGACGAGGGAGTTCTGGGACTCGAAACATTCGATGATCTCGATTGCATTCAAGGAGGAAACCATGCGGATGATTTATCTTGCTCACGATGGCATTTCGACTCCGCCGCTGCAGCCGGATGCAGTTTTTTATCCGGACCATCCGCAGTCACGCTGGGGAGCGCAGATTCTATCGGCGCTTCTGTTTGCTCCGGCGGAAAACCGGGGAGTCTGTTTTCTTGTGAGTGCGCTGCTGTGGAGTCTTCTGGAGGACCTGAAAAACGCGTCCTCCTGCCGGCCGAAAGATGAAATTGAGTGGGAACGTCTTGCAGATGTGATTGATCTGAACTGCAACTCCAATCTTGCAAGAGAGGACTTTGCCGCGGCGGCGGGAATTCATTCGGCGCGTCTGCTCCGTCTTGTCAAGAAATACACGGGCATGACCTTCCGCGACTACCTGACACGGGTTCGAATCCGGAAAGCGGGGCATCTGCTGAATGAAACGAACTTATCCGTCGGAGCGATCTCGGAGGCCTGCGGCTTTTCTTATCTCAACTATTTCTGCCGATGTTTCAGACGAAGTTTTCACTGTTCACCGGGCGAATACAGGGAACGTCTGCGCAGCGGAAAAGAGTGAGTCTGTTAAAAAAATCTCATAAAATGCAAAAAAAATACCGTTGCTCCGCGCGAGGGGATCTGCTATATTTTTCAGAAAAGCAATCAATGTTTTGACTTCGTCAGAAGCGGGAAAAACTCTTCTGGCAAAATGGAAAGGCAGAGAGAAGATGAACAGTTATCCCCGTCCCCAGTTCAAACGAAACGAATGGCTTTCTCTTAATGGAACCTGGAGCTGCTGCATTGACAATGCGGAAAGCGGTATGGCCCGGGGATTTGCCGCTTCCAAAGGATTTGAAACGCCGATCCGGATTCCATTCTGTCCGGAGAGCAGACTTTCCGGACTTGCGCATACGGATTTTATCAACAGCATCTGGTATCACCGGCGCATTACGATTCCGGAAGAGTGGAAAGGCAGAGAAGTGGTGCTTCACTTTGGAGGGGTGGACTATGAATGTGAAGTGTTTATTGACGGGATTTCGGCGGGGACTCACACAGGAGGAGCGGTCTCCTTTGAACTGAATATCAGTGATCTTGTTTCTGCGGGGAAAAGTCATGATCTTGTGGTATACGCCATCGATCATATCCGGAGCCACATTCAGTGTTTTGGAAAGCAGTCGGTGAGCTACGCCAATGAGAAAGCCAATTATACCCGGACGACAGGGATCTGGAGCGATGTCTGGATGGAACCGGTTTCTTCCGATGGCTTGCGGTCCTGTGCGATTGTTCCGGATTACGACGGAGGGAAATTTGTTTTCCGGCCATCGTTCCGCAATATCCGCAGAGGCAATCAGTTGCGGATCGGTATCTATGATGGCTCAGCATGTGTCGGGGAAGGGAGTGTCGCGTGTGCGGAAGGAATTCCATTTTCCATGGAACTGAAGGAACCGAAGGAATGGTCGCCGGATACGCCATTTCTCTACGGGATCCGTTATACGGTGACAGATGTCTCCGGAAGAGTGGTCGATGAAGTTTCCTCGTATGAGGGACTTCGCAAATTTCATGTGGAAGGAGGACGGTGTTTTCTGAACAATCGTCCGATTTTTCTTCGTTTTGTGCTGGATCAGGGCTTTTACAAAGACGGGATCTGGACTGCTCCCGAAGAAGATGCGATTCGCCAGGATATTGAGCTGGCAAAGCGGGCCGGATTCAATGGAGCGCGGCTGCATCAGAAAATTTTTGATGAACGGTATCATTATCATGCGGATCGTCTTGGATTTCTGACCTGGGGGGAATTTCCGGACTGGGGGATGGGCTTCTGGCAGCAGTTCACGGTGAAGCATGTAGATTATTATCATGCGTTTCGGGACTTTTTCCCCCAATGGCGGGAGGCGGTCAACAGGGATATGAATCACCCGTCGATTGTTGCCTGGACACCGTTCAATGAACGCAACAAACCGGTGGATGTTGCAGAGCATCTGCGTTTTATTGCCGATATTTACGATTTAACGCATTCGCTTGATCCATCGCGACCGGTCAACGACACCAGTGGTCTGATTCATTCGAAAACCGATCTCTGGACTGTACATAATTATACCCAGGATGCAGAATCCCTATCGGAGCAGCTTCAGCGAAAGCCGGTCTATATGTATAAACCGGAAATAGAGACAAAGGCCTGGCACGGACAGCCGTTTCTTCTAGATGAATTCGGTGGTGTGACCTATATACCTGCGGGAAAAAACGCTGAGGAAAACGGCTGGGGCTATGGCAGTCCGGCAGAATCTCCGGAAAAGGCGCTTTCGCTTATGAGATCCCTGACACAGACGGTAATCCGCTGTGGACTAGCAGGATATTGTTACACACAACTGACCGATGTGGAACAGGAACGAAACGGGGTTTATAATTTTGACAGAACCCGAAAATTTTCCGAAGAAAAATTAAAGGAAGTATTTTCCGCGAAACCGGAATGGAGTGCATACTAACCTTCCTCCCACCTCCATCAACAATAGAACTTCCATCGTAAAAAGGCATCAAACCGGATGCCTCGAATGGATTTACTCATTTTTCTTCTGCTGGATTTGAAAGAGAAAACAAGGGAGAGGAAATCATTTAAAAAGAAATGGCTCCGGCAGCTGGATTCGAACCAGCGACCAAGTGGTTAACAGCATTGTCTTTTGAGCAGAAAAAGCACTCATTGTTAGCTAATCGTTAGTTGGCGTTTAGAATGATGGTGCGGAAATGGCAAAAGATCGGCGGTTAAAAGGAACTGGAACGATTTTTAAAAGGAATGGCAAATTTGTTCATCAGTATTCCGATATTGACGGAAAGGTAAAAACAATCACGTTGAAAGATGAATGCGGTAAGCCTGTGACACTCAGAGCGAAAGCTGATGCAATCGTAGCGGAGTTGACCAGAGAACGGCAGAAAATCGAATTTATTGAAAATCGGCTTGAGTATATGGCTCAAGTTGTCGGAAGCAGGAAAATCATTCAACGCTCCAGAATCAAATTGTCCGAATTATGGGAAACGTATCTTCGCAACCCCAATCGTCCTGATAGTGGCAAGCTGACTTTAAAACGAAATGAATTGTACTGCCGAAAGTTCCTCTCTTTCTTAGCGGAGAAAAAGATTGATTCAATTGATGATATAACTTTCGATACCGCCGCAACATTCATGACGAATTTATGGAGCACAGGAATCTCTCCGAAAACCTATAACTATTACTTGCAAACCTTGAAATTGGTCTTCAAAACCTTACTTCAGGATGATTCTCCTTTCAGGAACATAAAAGCTAAAACAGCCACAACCGAAAGCAGAAAACCTTTTACGCCGGAACAGGTAAGTGCTATTTTCAAAACCTTGGATGATGACAACTATCATATTCTCCACAAACCGCAAATGCGAATCCTCTTTCTTCTGGGGCTGTGCTTCGGATTGAGAATGCATGATGCAGCATGCTTTCGCTGGGACTATATCCAAGGCGATGGCACGGTCAAATTCAAGGCGAGGAAAACAATAAAAACCATGAAACAGTATATTGTGCTTCCGATACCGTCGATTCTGGAGGAACAATTCAAAATTGCGGAAACGTGGAAACGCAATGAATACATACTGCCCGATGTTGCAGAACGGTATGGCTACAATAGTTCGGGGATCAGCACTGATGTGGACAAACTCTTACGTTCGGCAGGAATACAAACCAAAGAACAGCCTGTTGACACCCGGAGAATGTTCTACATAAATTCCCAAGGCGAGATGAAACAACGTCGGATCGGGCGGTATTCTTTCCATTCGTTCCGGCATACATTCTGTACGATTGCGGCGAGTTCAGGAAAAGACTTATCGCTGATCAGATCCATTGTCGGACACAGCAATGTCGCTATGACGGAACATTATACGCATTATACTCTTGAAGCCAAGAAGAGTGTAATCGAGTCAATTCCTTTAGCTGTCATGACAAATTCCCCAAGGATCAGCGCAGAAATTCCCTTGATAACGGCATTTCAACAAGCGGACACAGAAGCTCTTGCCAAGGTAATTAACTATTTGGAAAGTAACTTGTCGGATAAGCAAAAAAGAGAAATCTTAGAGTTACTGGTAGAATCATTCTAAGTATGAGCAAAAGTGCAATGTAATTTTTATTAGGTTCCTATATGTGAATTATTTTTATAAAAATTTGATTTTTGAAAATATAATGCTATATTATTTAGCATGTCATAATTAATATGGCACGAAGAAAAGTAATTCACAGAGCACAAGGGGTGCTCTGAACAACCACACTGAATTGCTTACTGCCGAGGCGGTAGCATTGGTCTGTTGTTCAGAGCACCTTTTTTTGTGTCCTAAAATAGGAGAATTAAAAATGGAAAATGGAAATTGGAAATTTTGTTGGATTTGTTTCAACCCTATTGCAGAAAATGAAAAAGTCGCTTATGGAGTTGGCAATGACATGATCTGTTGTATGGATTGTTTCAGTTTGTTGGAACCTGTGAGAGAAGACTACAAGGACTGGATGGATATGAGTGATGAACAATCAGTTAACTAAAATTTTAGAGTCGGCATAGAAGTTTGAATTCTTATCCGCTTGAACCGGTGGATACACAAACAGCAAAGAAAAGAGTGGAATACCTATAGATATTTTTAAGGTAAACCACTCTTTTTTTATTGAGAATATCAGTCCAAGCGGCAATATTCGGATACTTTGAGAATTTGATCTCTAACCGTTCTTGTGGCGATTCCGGTTTCTTTGGCTATTTCAGCTTCTGAGTAGCCTTGAAAATGGAGGTTGAGAACTTCATTTTCAAGGAAATGGATATGACATTCCGGCAGATCAAGTTTCAATAAATTGACTACCTGCGGAATGTTGACCAAGGCGATTACATGGTATTCTGCATCGGAATGTTCTCTGATACAGCCACGCATGATGGCTTGGTACAAATCACGTTCGAGAGTTTTAAGATATTGTTGATTGATTTTCTTATCCGCAAAAGAACCGTCACGGCAGAATTTGGGAATGAGCACTTTCTTCCCGTTGAAAACCGCTTCACTCCAGATTCTTTCGGTATCGATTTCCTCATCACGACAGATAGCCGTTTGGAGAGCATAGGCAGAAACCGTGCGGAACAAACTCATCGCAACCACAGCGAATTGAGCCGTTCTTCCTGCGTTGCTCCCGATATGTTGCCCACGGGGTAACGGAATGATGTTGCCGTCCTTACTGATGATGGTTTGTTTGAGGCGATCAATCGCCCTGGCTAATATGGGGTCTGAGCTCAAGTTCTTGTTGGCAAAAAGGATGGTGTCTATTTCGGATTGAGTAAGGAGCTCATCGGTTGCATCAATAATTTTCTGGAAAACTTTCTTGTTCGACAACTTGCTCTTGGTGGGATTGTCAAGAATGCAGTGGATATGCGTATTCGGATAAGCGGTCTTCAACTGATCGCATTCGATGATGGAAAAGCCTTTCCATCTGGTACTTTGAAGTTTGGCAGAGCCATCCAAGATAACGGTTTGAACGGAGGTTTCAAGCTCTACAGTTCCTGCGATGAACTCATAATGCTGATCCTTAGCCATTCCGAAAATATTCTCGTTTTTTCCGAAGAACTGACAGAATTCCAATGCGAACTCGAACTCTTCCATAGCTATTGCCTTGCGATGGAACTGCATAAAGAGGTAACGGGATATTTCTGCGAAATCGTAGTTCAACGGCTTGATACGGCGGCAGGAGTGATCGGATAAGAGCTGTTCGATTGCCACCATATCAGCCTCCAATTCGAGGACGGGAGGATAATCAGCCAAGTGTTTATACAAAATGCTGAGGTCCTTTTGTTGAAATGAGAAACTTTCAAGCAATTCGGGGCTCTCATCAATGATAACCATATGAAGATTAAGCGGAAATTGTCCGTTTGCCAACGCATGCTTATAGTGTGCATGCGTACAGCAAACGACATCCGCCGATGGTAAATCCAAGCGATATTCATCGACACAATACTTCAATTCCGCTCCGCACGGATTGGGGCATTCGGAACAGATACGCTTTTTATTCTGATGACGGAAAACCTGCTCATCGACCTTGCAACATTCCCCGTCACGTCCGTGGAATGCAAGTGCATTGCAGCTCAACTTTCTCAACATATCGGCATTGCGCTTACAATCGGCGATCTTTTCCGACACCAACCAGAAACGATGATTTGCTGAGGCATGAGCGGCGATAAATAACAAGGCGGCGGTACTCTTGCCACTGCTGCAAGGCAAGCTGAGAAGCGCCTGTTTTCCCTGCTTATGGCATTGGTCGAGAATGGATAGCGTGATGTCGATTTTAGGTGAACGGGTAGTG
Organism: uncultured Lentisphaeria bacterium; assembly: GCA_905197955.1. GTDB lineage: Bacteria > Verrucomicrobiota > Lentisphaeria > Victivallales > UBA1829 > UBA1829. The sequence goes on from CAJKAR010000016.1 coordinate 81,194, forward strand.
AAGAACTGCTGATCGAACTTATTCCTGACCTTGTCATACAAACTCAAATCCGGGTTGCCGAGATGGAATTTCTCGACAGGAAGGACACATTCTATGGATTCTTCCATTACCTTGTTTCGAGCTCTCTGGATGTCCATTCTGACCAAGCAGCGCTCCTGATGATAGTGTTCAAACAACACTGGATCATTGACGATTGCGGTTTCAAGCACCTTGTCGGAAACATCCGGGACGAACTTCAAGCACCTGATGAGAAGCTGAAACGCAACGGCACTGCGATCAAATAATGATTGGGTATCCTTTTTAATGGAAGCGATTCTGCTTTTTTCGACGGCATGGGATGTCGGTTCTTCCAACGAAAAATCAGCAGGAAGAAACTTGTTCTGAATTTCCTCAAGCGTATATGATATTTCCGGGTTCACTTCCAAGATGGATACCTCTCTGATTTCGGCTCCCGACTTGATGTTGCGGGAGAACGGCAAGCGGAACAAGTGTTCCAACGAAAAGCAGAAATCCACTCGATAGTGGCGGGCGATTGCCGCCACAAGCATTTTGAAACGTCTTTTATCGGCATCCCCTGAAAGCGGAGTCGAGAGTTTATAGTGGAGCTGGAAGCCTCCGCCAGTATGGATGATTACGGTCGGCTTGGAAAAATGTTCCTTGATGTATTGCCACGCATGATCACGATTTTCGAATTCGGCACGTTTGTGGTGAGCCCCATAGTCAATATCCAACACAAGCTCAAACACCTTGTCCACCTGCTCCTCGGTTGCTTTCCCTCTGCCCTTGAAACTCGAAATCGAGTAATACATATTATACTTGTCAGCTTCTGCCGACTCATTCGTCTGCCAGAGCTCTCCAGCCGTGGCGATCCCCCTGTGAAAACGCCAGTCAGGAGCTGAGGCTCCCCAACTGACAAGATCATTCTCCTGGAAGCCCAAGAGCATCATAAAATCCTTTGTATTCGTAATCATCACATATTCATCCTTATATCCGATCGATGAAAACAGGGATTGTTCGGACTGCCAGTATCCCTGTCTGTCATTCAATGACATAAATAGATGATTATAAAAAAAATGTTAACATTGAGGATTTTTTCACCCATCTGCAGAAAGTAGGCAGAGTGCTATTCCACTTATATATAAAGCGTCCGCAAGAAAGTTCTTCCTATGGCTTCACCCTCCATCTGAGTTTTCTTGAATCATGAAACCAGCTTTCGGGGAAGTTTCTCGAAGAAATATTCCTGTCGGAAAATCCGGCAGTAAGTTCCGATTTTCATATTTTTTTATATTTTTCCATTGATGGCAGCGATGAACGCTGTAAGGAGAAAAAATACAATGAAAAATAAAAATGGTAATTTATTGACCACTCAGGAAGTGGCACAGTTCCTCAATATTTCAGCACGTACTCTAAGCCGCTGGAAATTGAACAGAATCAGAATCGGGAAACGAGTCTATTACGAAGAGAACCTTATTGAAAAAATTTTAACGGAGGGCAAGTGATATGGAAAACGCAGCAACAATGGGGACATTACTTCATGAGATGGGACTTGTTCTCCAAGGTTTGATCGACTCCGGATACAGCGAACAATTTGAACGTATTATTTTTAATACTACCTCGGACTTCCATATTAACTTCCCGGAGAATAAAAATTTTTTCGCTCTTTTTGTCGAAGATGGAATTTTGAAATATTTTCCCTTCGACGATCAAGAAGATGCAGAAAAAGCATTGGCTTGCTTCAAGAGAACTGGTGATACCACCCAATATCGCATTGTATCACGTGTCATTGCTGAAATGCTTGGCAGAGAACACGAATATTATCAATATCAAGAGGCGATGGCTGACTCCGATGCAGATGCGGAAGAATATCGACAGAAACAAAATGAAATCATTGATTTCGTTTTCTCTTCAAAATGAAGCCTATCCGGGGCGATTCTAGGCGTGATCAACGGTTCTCATGATAATTTTATCGCCAGAATCGCAATCGCTCTCAGGATGTTCCGGATTTGATATTTTGTATACTGTTATCTATTAATGAATTATCTCAAAAACAAGACTTGATTTTTTGAAAAATAATATTATCTGTAGACGCATAAACCAAGGAGGTATTTTGTGAAATACAAGGTCGTTGTCCAGACCAGAACCACAGTATTCGAAGTCGTTATTGAAGCCGATCACATGGCTCGTGCCAGACAAATTGCGGAACTGCAGTATCCCGGTGCAACGATAGGGGGGTGCTATCCCGCATAAAATTTGATTCTTTGAGGCGTATTCCGATACCTTCTCTCAAACTGAGCTTGGCTATCAGAAAAATTACGAGCATGTCATATTGTCACTTGAAAAATCATTATTCTGCAGTAAATTAGAACGTAATTTACGTAGAAAGGTTTTTCAACAGAAAATAGAAAATAATAATAGACAATAGATCAAAGGCATCCTCTCCTGAACTAGCCCTTCGGATTTTTCTGATGCCACACAAGCTACCGTTGGTCGGTGTGTCAATACCCTTGTGGATATTGGCGCATTCCGATTGGCATGTGCTTGTGTGACGCTGGGCTAGGCGTAGGAGAGGACATTCATCGTGAATGCGCCTCTTTTTTATTGTCCAACCAAGGAGTTGACAAAATGTCATTTCATTTCAGATGTCCGCATTGCAACGCCAAATTGGAAGCTGAGGATGATTGGAACGGTATGGAAACCCAATGTCCTCAATGCAGTCAGAACATCAAAATTGTTAAAACAAGTCCTGTTCCTCCGCCATTGCCATCAACTCCGTCCCAAACAAAAACTGTTTCTGAACAATCGGATTCTACTTTTGATGAAGATTCCTTTCTCGACAAAGTGTACAAAATAAAACAAATCATTTTTCCTGCCAAACCAGAAAAACACTCAATACCAACTGTTTCATCTTCTGGAAAATGTACTTGTGGTAAGTGCCATAAGGAAATTGACGGAGCTGTCGAGATTTGCCCCCACTGCGGTATCACTCGAGAGTGGTATCGAATGGGATTCGAGGAAGAGATTTGTGGTCCATTCTCTGAGTATGATTTCAAAGAAGATATCAAAAATGGAACAATGAGTGCGTTTGATTATGTTTGGAAATGGGGACAAAATGGTTGGATTCAATTAGGAAACAGTGAATTAAAAGATTCTCTTTGGGTTGATATTCCTCCGACAATCCAGAAGCGCCCGGAAGTCGATTTAGAGATACTCCTGAAAATGTTGACTTTGCTGGAGGTCATTCTTGCCACTGTGGTCTTCTTTCTCTGTCTTCATTTTGAGGCGAGGAAGGATGATACAATCACAGGCTTGAATGTTATCAGTTATATATTCGGAATATTTTGGTTCATATCTATTTTTGCTGATGGTTGTATTTTGCATAGTCGTAAATATGATGTGGGATTTTCATTTCTGTATTGGACTCCTTATTACTTATTGCGTCGAGCTAAGGTTCTCCAATATACTCCCACGTTAACTCCTGGTTATTTTGGAATATACCTGTTTATGCCATTCGTTTTGACCATCGCTCTCCAACTGATTTACAATACAATTCGCTGAGGTGTTAATGATGTTTCAATTGCTTTTAGGCATATTCACGGATTGGCTCATCTTATCGGTATTGGTATATGGAGCAATTTATGGGATTTTTCGGTTATTGAAATATTGGTTCGAAAAAAAACAGCATAAGTTGCGGGAACTGTTGATACATGACGATCGGTTGATAAAAACTGATTCTCAAGTATGGTTTTATCAGCGCAATAATAATTCTCAGGGACCGGTCAATCAAGAAAAAATAAAACTCTTATTCCGAAAAGGAATCATTAAATCCAACACCTTACTTTGGATTGACGGCTTGGATGATTGGAAGCCGTTTTCCCTGTTTGAATATTTCCATGAAATCGTCATATCGGAACGAGTTCGAAAAGCATATCACCTACTCTTGCTCGGATTATTGGTCATTCCTCTTTTCTTGGTTAGCTTTCGAATTTTTCTGTTCAACCTCATTTTTATTGCAGCTCTGTTCTTTTTTAGATGGGAATCATATTTCCAAACTTCCCAAAAACTGTCTGGAAAAACCAAGCGCATTCTATTTTCAATGATTTCAATAAGCATTATTGCGCTTGAATGTGTTTTGTTCGCTAACATGCTTCACAATCGCAGTCGTTTATTGGATGCAGCATATAAGGCTAATATCAGAGAACTTAATTATCGGATTGGTAATGACAACTCAAAGCCACTTACGGAAAAAAACGTAGAGCAGGAAAAATCGACCTTTCCTCTTAATGATATTGATGCTAGAAAAATTTGCCAATCAAATTTAAAACAGATTTTACTTGCCATGATGCAATATTCTATTGATTCAGACGGTAAATATCCTTCTCAGCATGATTGGAACAAGGTTCTTTTGAAAGATTATCTGACGGATGAAAAATTACTATACTGTCCTGCAGATTCCAGCCTTTATGCTTATTTGGGAGAAAATATCAATTCGGTTACTAAGCTCCCCCCTTCTAAGACTAAGATATTGCGTTGCCCCAAACATAAATGGACTGGTTTTGCCGATGGACATGTAAGTTTCAGTCGTCATTGATGCAGGAACAAAAGACGTGATAAGGCATTATTCACTGGAAAAATTAGAAGAATATCAGAATCGGACATTGCCTCATCTATCCCGATTCCATTGTCAACTTCATTTGCTTTTCTGTCGTCGATGCCGATTGCGATTACGACGCTTACGGGAAAATGATATATTTATCGCTGAATTGCGGACGGCTCTCAATGAAATGTCTGTTCCTGAAAATCCCAAGGAATATCAACGGTTATATAAGCTAATTGAAGGAAAGGATATTGAGAAATAATGAGGGAAAGTCTTGTCGGGATAGCATTACTGCTGTGTACTGGCTGTGTTCAAATTCCGCAATGGGATACAATCGAACGGGCAACTTCTGAAACTGAGCTTGAAAACGCAACGACACAACTGGAAATGAACTCGGCGATGGGCGCTATCGCGACCCTCGCCGAAAAACATATGCTTGTTGCCTTGGAATATAAGCTGTCAAAATTGTCCCAACCGGAACGCCTCGCCTTGCTGCGTGATCAACGTGAATGGCAACGGTGGGCGGATCGCCGCAATGCCGAATCCATGGGAGAAGGTTCGCTTGCTCCGATGATGCAACGTGGGCGAGAGGAATCCCGTTTAAAGAATCGCTTCTTAGAATTGACCGTTCCTGAAGATGTTCGACAAGCATTTATCGCCATGCGGAATGCGCCGATTCGTTTTCAAGGAAAAACTATTTCTCTGTGGCATGGGGAACTGGATTTAGTGATTCCAAATGATAAAAAGGATGAATTTACATTAGAGTTCGAAACCATTGCCCAGCTCAACCTCCCTTTCTGTCGGGAGATGGTAATCGGAAAAGACACGTTCTGGATTGGCGTGATCGAACCAACAAATTATCACGTGATGTCCAGTTTTGGTATGGGGACTGAGAGTAATCTTTGCATCTGGAAGAATGAGGAAAATATCGCCAATCACTTGGTTGGGAAAGAAATCACCATCCAAGAACTTTCGATCAATGAAGGAATGGTAAAAGTGTCTTTTCTGGACAAAGATGGAAAACTCCATCAGAAGGAATTTGACTGTCAAGTGCCCAATGATAACCCGGTTTTGATAAACCATTGGACGACGGAGAAAATCGATTGAGCTTTTATATTATTTTCGATAATGATTTCTCTTCAAGTTCTTATATTATAATCGATAATAATATAAAAATCGTTGTGAGCTCAGAAAGAAATAGAAGCGGAGTCGGTAATGGGTCAAAGTGTCTTTTCCCGGCAACCTGTAGATCTTTTAATTAGTGGCATCTGGAGAAAAAAGTTGAAGAAAGACACTTTTTGGGGGGATGGATTCGTTTTATTTTTTCAAAAATCTCAAAACGGATTCAAGCTGATAAAATCTGGTGGACTCTGGTTCTGGAAATTCCACAACATTTTGCGATTTCAGCAAGGCTATGTCCATTTTGCCGGAGTTCCTTGATTTTTTCCGTATCAGCAATTTGAGGACGACCAAGTCTTTGTCCTTTGCTGCGGGCTCTTTGAAGCCCAGCTGACACCCGTTCGGACAAACGAACTTTTTCTTGCCGAGCCAATGCTGCCATAAGACTGATAATCGCATCAGCGAAAATTCCAAGGGATGAAATATACTCCTCGGTGTAGGAATGCCATTTGACCTTGCAATCGTCAAGCCTTGTTAAATATTCCAGCGTTTTCCGAGAACCTTCACGACTCAAACGGTCAAGGCTCCAGAAGAGAAGCACATCAAATTTCTTTTGCCGTGCCATGGAGAAGACTTTTTTCAGCCCAGTCCGTTCTTCGGCTGATTTTCCCCCGGAACAATACTCCTCAATGATTTCAACGATTTCCCAATTCTGCCGATGAGCATATTCTTTCAGTTGGGCAACCTGATTTTCCGTTGTCTGGTCATGAGTTGTTGTAGAAACTCTGGTATAAATCAAACAGCGCATGTGAACCTCCATTTTTACTGTTCAGAAAACCTTCTCATTTTTCATCAAATTTCCCGCTCAAAAAATCTCCAATAATCCCTGTCAAGAAAACACCTGTTTACTGAACACTTCTTTTCAAAAAAATCGGCATCCGACAGCTCCCCCCTTCATCGAAGTCCAGTTATTCCACCTGCCGTTCTGTCAACCTCTGGCGGGAGTATTGAAAATCATTGGAACAGAACCCCAGTTCATCAAATCGGTAATATCAAACCGATAAAGCATCATGGCTAATTGCGGTAGAAGACACCACCCTTTATATTCTTTGCCAGTCATGACAAGAGGCATCAATTCACTTGAGTAGCACAAACACCGTAACCGTACATGATACCGGAGGCTCAACGGCATATTGCCGATTCCGATATAAACAACATTGGCTTCCCGCCGATTATAAAGAATGAAGGACATCGTTCCACTGAATCCTTTCAATTTTTTCGAAAATTCCTCCATATCAAGTTTTCCATCATGGATACAATTGTCCGCACAACGAAAAATTGCTTCGGAATCTACTTGACCGATTCTTTCCCAATCGTGAATACGGAACAATTCCTCATGGTTGGTAATGGTTCCGTTATGAGTACCGACACAGAATTGAATTTGAATCGGGTGATTATTCTCGTTGATCATGGGAGTTCCCACCGTCCGAAACCGAGTATGACCAAGCAAGGCAATAGTTTTATTACTGATACTCTGGATTGCTTCCTGATATTCTATTGATTCAGTCAAGTACATCGCCGAAACCGGAGCTTTCAATATTTTTCCTGCCCCACTCTGATCGGCAACATAAATGCCAGTCGCATCACGACCACGACGCTCGTTATGCCTCAGCAACTCCGTGAACATGTTGCCGAGAGCCTCCAGCTCTTTCCGTGTTCTGCGCTTTTGCCCCAAGATCAAACCACACTGACCGCACATAATATCATGCCACCTTTGGTTCGGGAGTATGCTTATGACTGGCGCTCCCCGGCATGTTTTCCAAAAGAAAATGCCGCATGGTTTTATATTCGTCCCCAATTGCACCAATCCGCAGTAAATGGACTCTCATATCATACTTGGCTGATTCAGGATTAAATGACCGTTTATTTGAAGCGGCGAATTTCACCTGCCGAGCCCGATTTGCCAATAACAGGCAATATTGAATATAGGATTTGACTTTTCCGGCATGAAGCGTTGCCTCAAACCACCGAAATTCTACCGTTCCCCGATAAAATAAACTATGAAAGTTGACACCATGATAGCGGGAATTGTGGTAATGCTGGAGCCTTGCTTCATCCATATTTGATTGCTGATACCATAAACAACTTAATTGATGTAAATTTTTAGGACGGTATTTGTTCACATCGTTGATAAAAGATTCCTCTGTGGGACGGGTATAGGTTTCCAAACGTCCTTGCGATATGTTCAGCGAATGCAGAATCAAGGATTCCTGCTTATACACAATTTTTGCCAAGTTGCCAAGTTGCCGACCGTCAAGCGTACTTGCGTCAACATGTACATGAATCCCGCAACAGGAATTAACCCGACCTCCCGCCTTGCGAATCGCTCTGACGATGTTTTGCAGTGTCGGAATGTCATCGGGATAGGTAAGAATGGGGCTCACGACTTCCGCATTGCTGCGACCGATACTTGCATCGGAAACGGCTTTCCATTGCCGACCGTCGGGAGCCGTACAGCGCCATTTATCATAACTTCCCCCTTCATGTTCTACTGTTCCCCCGATGATACTTTGAATCGCTTCTACGGTGTCTTTCCTGTTCAGATTTACGGTTTCAATTTCTATTCCGAAGTGCATTCCGGTAAGTTGTGCTCTCTTGTCCATTTTTACCTCTTGTTTTTTTGATGTAACTCATTTATTTTCTAATGCTTAATATAGATCTAAAACAAGAAAAATCAAGCCTAAAAAACAGATAGTTTTATTAGTATTATTTCTATTTTTATCGATAATAATATACAAAAAAGAATCCAGTTTTAGGGGTTAAAAAAGACAGGAAATAGATCAGATCAGAACGAATTGGAGAACAAAGAAATGAAAGGATTCCAGAATGGAATAATGGAGCCGTTTTGATGCATCTTCTGGTAGAGGAGAAAATTCGGCTGTTTTGTGGAGAATGGATCAGGAATGTGTCGCCTATGTGGGAAAATCCGAAGATGGATAGCTATCGCCTTAAAATGGTCAAAAAATATTTTCAAAAAATCGAGTTTCTGAAAAATGAGAAATCAGAAATCAAAAACCAGTGATGCAATTTCTTGGCTGAAGTTGAGTTTTATTGGAATGGGTTGGCTGGAATAATCCTATAAGTCCATAATTTTTGCTATCGCTGACATGTTAAAAAATAAGGGTCGGACTATTTTTATAATTTTAGCTTGACTTTAGTCCACATGAAGATATATTTAATTAAGCAAAAAATAGCAAGGAGATTTTAATAATGGAAGATTTTGATAAGATAAATGAAATATTCGTCCAGACAGCAAGGCTTGCATTGCAGGGGAAAAAACAAGATGCTCGACTTTATCTTTCTCGTGTGCAAAGAATTCTATCGAAATCTTCTGATAGCTCAGTTTCACTTGCCATACGAGAATTGCTACAGGAAGCTCCCGTAGATTATTCAGCAACACGAAGCGTAACTCCGATGCCTTTAGATCGGGATTCAAGGTTACAGTTGCTTCAAGAGGAAAATCCTCCAATTCAGCTGGAAGTAGAGCCCGTTTGGACTTCTGATATTTCCCTCAAACTGAATCAGGTCGTTACAGAGAATAAGCGTCGGAAAGAACTGGAAGGAGTCGGACTGAATGCTGCCAGAACTTTGCTGTTTTCTGGCCCTCCTGGCGTCGGAAAAACATTAGCGGCAAGATGGTTGGCAAATATGCTTTCGCTTCCCCTGATGACTTTGAATTTATCTTCGGTAATGAGTAGTTTTCTTGGGCGAACTGGCAATAATATTCGTAGCGTTTTTGAATATGCGACAGAACATCCGTGTATACTATTGCTTGATGAGTTTGACTCCATTGCCAAAAAGCGTAATGATGATACTGAAATAGGAGAGCTGAAACGCTTAGTTACAGTCCTCTTGCAAGAGATAGATCACTGGGGAGATCAAAGCATATTAATCGCAGCAACCAATCACCCTGAACTTTTGGATCCAGCAGTATGGAGACGATTTGAAATCAACATCTCATTTTCATTGCCTACGGAACCTGCAATAACCAAGGTCGTGCAACACTTTTTTTCCTCTTCATATCCCGATGTGGAAAAATTAATGCCTGTTTTTGTCAAATTATTAAGTGGAACATCATACAGCGATATTCAGCGGATCGTCTTAATACTTAGAAAAAATGCACTTCTACAAAAGAATTCACTAAAAGATGAAATTTTAACTTGGAGCAGTGAATATATCAAAGAGAAAGGGCGAGAAGAAAAATTGCAGATCGCCAATGAACTATATCGACTCGGAATTTCACAGCGTAAAGTTCATGAACTGACTGGCATTAGCCGAGACACATTACGTAAAAAGACGATAAAATTAGGAGGTACGCATGAGTAAACGTTTTTTGTTAGGTCACGGTGAGCGATTGACCAGTAACTTAAATCCTCCCGCCATGAAACCACAAAAAAGTCATCCCTACGACAATGTGGATGAATTATATGAGCGATTGCGTCCACAAATTCAAGCAATGACGAGTTTTGTGTCAGCATTGCCAGCAAAATATTGCCCTCGTGACGAAAGTGTTTTTTGTATTGATTTACACCCTGCCTATCTCTCAAAATCAGTGCCGTCCCATAATTCTTTGAAATCGTCATTCTAACCACCCTATTTGAGCC
>CAJKAR010000017.1 GCA_905197955.1 uncultured Lentisphaeria bacterium
CGTCTCGCCGCTGGACCGCGACAAGGACACAGTCCTTGACCCGAGAAAAATGCGTTCGCATTTTTCCGTATAAAACGTTTCTTTCGGCTTTTTAAAGCGATTTTCTCTCCTCGCATTCTCTTTTTTCTTGTCCAGCTTCCCCGCGAATCGGCTTCCTGAATTGAAAAAAATTGATTTTATGCTACCTTATCCGTTTAGTAAGAAACAGAAAGAACGGAACGGAAAATGACCGAATCTTTTATCATTACACAGAATCTCGGAGAGCTGAGGGATTCCGGTATTTCGCGAGTCTCTGCTGCGATCGGCGTGTTTGACGGTGTTCATCTTGGACATCAACGGGTTCTGAAAGAGCTGGTCGAACTAGCTGTGGAGAATGAAACGGTTCCGGTTGTGATTACATTTTATCCGCATCCGCGTTCTGTTTTGACTCCGGAACATGCGCCGCGTCTGTTATTTCCACAGCAGGAGAAAGCGCGTCTGATCCACCATTACGGAGCCGCGGCACTGGTGCGGATTCCGTTTACAAAAGAGTTTGCGTCGCTTTCTCCCGATGCGTTTCTGGATCAGTGTTTGAATTTTCCAGGGGTGGAGCTGAAAGGTCTTTGCGTTGGGAGTAAATGGCGGTTTGGTTGTCATGCAGCTGGATCGCGGGAAGATTTGATGCGCAGAGCGAATCAGGATGGATTTCAGTTCCGCCCGGTAGATGAGTTGATGTTTCATCATCGGATTGTCAGCAGTACGGCGATTCGCGGGGCGCTGGCGGAGGGGGATCTGGAGATGGTTACGGGAATGCTGGGCCGTCGTTACCGCCTGTTCGGTGCCGTGGTGCACGGGATGGGGCTTGCTGGAAAGATCCTGAATGCGGCGACTGCGAATCTGGAATTGGATGCGGGAGTCCTTCCGCCTTACGGAGTCTATGCGACGCTGGCGAGGGTGGAGGGAGAGGAGATGGCGCTGCCTTCCATTACTTCGATCGGAGTGGCTCCGACTATTCGGAAGGAGGAACATCCTCAGCCGAAAGTGGAGGTGCATGTGTTTGATCGCTCTCTGGAGCTTTATGGAAAGAGAGTGTCGGTGGAGCTGGTTGCCCGTGTGCGGGGGGAACAGAAATTCGATTCTGTGGAAGCGTTGAAAAAACAGATTCACGCGGACATCGCCGTTGCCGCGGAACTTTTGAAAGGAGATGATTTGCATGGATGACAAGACGTATACCGTGATGGAGCTTGCGGAAGCAGTCGGCGTTGCGAGAACCACGATTAACGACTGGCTTTCGAAATATTCTCCATATATTGATTTCAGAACGGTCGGACGGCGCCGTGTGTATACTGCGGCAGCGGTCGAGGTGCTGAAAGAGATTTCCGAGCTCCGCAACAAGGGACTTTCTTCGGGCGATATTGAAACGGAACTTGCCAAAAAGCATCCGATGAGAGCGGAGCCGGCGGATCTTCAGGAGAAAACGGAACAAAATGCAAAAGAAAATGTTCCGGTTCCTCGATCGGAGGCATCGGAAGGGGCTGCCCGAGAGGATTTCGCGCTGATTGCACAGCGGCAGTCCGATGAGATCGGACGTCTTTTTGCCGAGAGTTTCCAGAATATGGCGAATCGAATCGAGACTCTGGAAAACAAGGCGGGAAATGCAGAGCGGAAACTTTATATCGGATATGGAATTGTGTTTGTGCTTCTGCTTCTGCTTTGTGTGCTTTCGTTTTTCCTGTTTTTCGGAATCCGAACGCAGACGGAGCAGAATCTGATCAATGCCGGGAAGACAGCGGAGAACGGCGCGGCAATCCGTTCCGTGGAAGATCGGACGGTGCGTTTGACCGGTTCTGCCGAAGAGTTGAAAAAAGGCATCGCCGAATTGAAATCGGGACTCGCGGTTCAGAAACGGGAGTTCGACAAGGCTCTTTCTGCGATGAAGTCTTCCCGTGATGCGGAGGTGGCTGCCATGAAGGAACGCTTCGCCGCAGAGAAAAAGAGTTATTTGGAAAAGCTCGATAAGCTGAACGGAGAAAATGAAAAAGTCGTGCGGGAGTTGACGGAAAAGTTGAACCATCAGTCTGAACTGATCCGCAGCGACGAAAAAGTAAAGATGATTCAGGATCTGGAAGCCCGCCTCAAACAGCAGGAAAAACAGTTGCGCGATATGGAGGCGAAAAGTTCCAGAACCCTGAAAGAACTTGAGGCAAAACTCAAGGAAAAAGAAAAGACTGTTTCGGCAAACAAGGTGAAATCGGAATCCGCCGCGCGGACCGCGGAGGAGCCGAAGAAAGGAAAATAAGATGTTTGAATTGGATGTAATCAGGGAATTTTCTTCCGCTCATTGTCTGAAAGGCTATTGCGGAAACTGTTCTGAAAAGCATGGTCACAACTGGAGTGTTCAGGTATTTATCCGCTCGGAAAAGCTGGACGAGATTGGTATCGCAGTCGATTTCAAGGCGCTCAAGCGGGAACTGGATGCTCTGCTGCTGACGCTCGATCACAAGGATCTGAATACGGTTCCGCCATTCGACAAGCTCAATCCGACCAGCGAAAATCTGGCAATGTACATTTACAAGACTCTTGCTGAAAAACTCAATGGAAACGGGATCAAGGTCTATCGGGTCCGGGTCGGCGAAAACCAGAGTTCCGGCGCGAGTTATTTCGAAGAATGAGTACGGATTGTAAAATAGAACAGGCCGTTGCCGCATTGAAACGGAAGGGCTCTGTTCTTCTGGTCCCTACGGAAACGGTCTACGGACTCGTTTGCGACTGGGAGGATTCTCAAGCGCGTGACCGGATCTATGCAATGAAGCATCGGGCGGAGAACAAGCCGCTTGCGGCTTTCCTGCCGGATGTTTCGTTTGCAGAGAGTCTTTGCGGATGTCCTCTGCCGGAAAATGCGGAAAAACTGGCGCGTGCCTTTATGCCGGGGCCGATTACTCTTGTAGTGCCAGATGTGTCGGGTTCAACATTCGGATTCCGGATTCCGGATCATCCGTTTATTCTTTCCCTTCTGAAACTCTATGGAAGAGCGCTTGCATCCACCAGTGCGAATCGTTCCGGTCAGCCGCCGGCGTTGGAGGTCGGCTATGCTCTGGAAACTCTGGCGGAACAGCCCGATTTTACTGTCGATGGCGGGGCTCTGCCGAAAGACTCTATTGCGTCTACCGTGGTGCTTGTTAACTCGGATAATTCTTACAAAATCCTTCGCGAGGGGTTGATTACTCAATCTATGATTGAAAACACATTGAAGCAGAATTAAATTGCAACCATCGCCTCAAAGAGAAGCAGGAGCCTTTGCGATTTATGCAAAGGCGGTCAGAAGTTTGGGGAAAGAGAGGAGCGCGAGGAGAGAAGAACAGCTTTTCAAAGCGGTTTTCTCTCCTCGCATTTTTATAAAGATAAGAGATTCCGTGCGTTGCACGGCCAGCGTCTCGCCGCTGGACCGCGACAAGGACACGGTCCTTGACCCGAGAAAAATGCATTCGCATTTTTCCGTATTTAAATATTTCTCGACAGTTCACATTGTGTTGTTTTTCATGGATGGAATTACGCAATATGAAGGCTGGAATGTTTTTCCGGAGGAGCACGGTTTTTCGGATTGTATTTTACAGGATACTTCGATACATTATTTCAGTTCATCAGAGAAAAATGAATTCGGAAAGGGTTTTGTTATGAAGGAACTGGAAGGAAAAATAGCACTGGTGACCGGAGCCTCCCGCGGTCTTGGTCGAGGCATTGCCGCTGTACTGGCCGAAAAGGGAGCTACGGTGATCGCCAATTATCGAACCGACAAGGCTCATGCGGAAAGCATTTGCCGTGAGATTCTGGAAAACGGCGGGAAAGCCGTTCCGTTTCAGGCGGATGTCAGCGAACGCGCCGATGTTGCAAAATTATTTGATTTTGTCCGATCGGAATTTGGACGTCTTGATATCCTTGTGAATAACGCTGGCACGACAAAGGCTCAGGATATTTTCGAGACCTCGGAAGAAGACTGGGATTTTATTCTGAAGACGAATTTGAAGAGTCTGTTTCTGATGTCGAAAGCCGCTATGGAGATCATGCGGGCCCAGAAATCCGGACAAATTATTAATATGACTTCGATTGTCGCCTATCGCGGCGCCCTGTTCGGACATGTTCATTATGCTGCTACGAAAGGTGGAATTCTCTCGTTTACCCGCACCCTGGCCCGGACAGGAGCCCCTTATAATATTACAGTGAATGCGCTGGCTCCGGGAATCATTGAGACGGAACTGCTTTTCCAGACCCATGGAGCGGAAGGCGTTGAAAAACTGGCAAAGACGGTTCCTCTCGGACTCGGAAAACCGCGTGACGTCGGACTCGCCGCGGCCTTTCTTGCCGGCGAAGGTGGTCGTTATCTGACCGGAATCTGCCTTGATATCAATGGCGGTATGAATTTCCATTGATTCATTGATTCATTGATCTATTGATCTGCGGAAAAGAAGAGGCGGTTTCCCCCTGATATTGGAGAAACCGCCTTTTTGTTTCGCAGGAAATCCTTTTAACGACGGATCAGCATTTGACAACACCTTTGATGAAGTTGCCGCGATGAGTTTCCATGTCCTCATTTGCCTTGTCGAACTCTTCCATGGAATAGACGTGAGTCGTCATTCCGGTGAACTTCCAGATGCCGCGGGAAAGGAGCATCAGACAGCGCTTGCAAAGTCCGGCTTCGTACATGATTCTCCGTTCGTGACAGTTGATGGTGGTGATCGCCTTGAAGTTCCAGAGTTTGTAGTCGATGGTGCGGAGAGAATCGTTATGATAGCCGCCGATGCCCAGTCTGCCATGCGCGCAGACAAGTTCTCCGGCAAGCTGGAGTCCGCTTTCGGTTCCGGTGAACTCCATGACATTGGGAAAACCGATGCCGAAGATATCGGTTTTATGTCCATCGCGTTTGAGATCAGGGCAGCCGATGGCATCCCAGTCGAGCCGGTAATAAGAGGGGAGTTCTTCTGGCGCATAGACTTCCGTTGCTCCCATTTTCCGAGCATTTTCGCGCGCCTCGGCCCTGAGATCGACCGCGATGATGTCCGCATATCCCATCGCTTTGAAGAGGGAGATCATGCCGAGTCCCATGTAGCCTGTCCCGACGACCGCGATGGAATCTCCCAGCATTTCCGGTTTCATTTTGAGAGCGGCGCTCAGAAGACAGGCCAGCGGTTCGACGATGGCATCCTCGTCCTTGAGATTGTCCGGCACATGACAGGTTTTCTCCGGTTCCATGACAATGTATTCCCGGTAGCCGCCTCCGCCAAGCCCCGTGACGCGGTCGCCGACTTTGAAATCTGTGACCTTTGATCCGCATTCGGCTACAACACCGACCGTTTCATGTCCGAACTCTTCCCCCGGAGCCGCAACACTCCACGGATACCATTCCGAATGGCACATCCCGGTGTAAGTGACTTTGACCAGAAGTTCGTTGTCTTTGATTTTGGGAATCGGTGTTTCGACGATCTCGCTTTTGCGCGGACCGGTCATCACGATTTTTTTCATAAAAATCCCTCCTTTGCTGTTACAGGGGTTGGTATTTCCCGTCGGATGTGATTCGGACCGGGCTGCCGGAAGCGGCGGAAAGATAGACCGCATCGATGATCCGCATCAATGCGATCGCCTGTTCCGGAGTTGTGAGCGGTTCCGCTTCTCCGTTGAGAGTGCGGATGAAATTTTCCGGCGCCCGGGTGCGTCCCATATCATGATCGTGCTGAAAGCGGTAACTGCGGTCTGCGGAGAACCCGTTTTTCTGAGAATAGAGTTCGCAGCTGTTCTGGTTGTTGACCGTGCGGATGCGGACCCCCGTATGCGTCGCCTGGAGTGCGACATAGGTGTCTTCCTCCTTGACCAGTTCCGCCCACGAGTTGTGAATCGTGAGGACTTGTCCGGTCTTGAAGCGCACAAACGCATGACAGGCGGATTCCACATCCGTGGTGCCCTGGGTGGAAACGACTTTGCCCCAGCTCCCGTGAAAATTCGGATCGCTGATGAAGTCCTGAAAGGTCTGCGCCAGAACGGTATCCGGTTCGGGGAAGTCCATGAACCAGAGCGCAAGGTCGATCATGTGCAGAAGATCAATCAGCGGACCTCCTCCCGCGATGGCTTTTGTCGTGAACCAGCCGCCGAATCCGGGAATTCCGGTCCGGCGCATCCAGGTCGCCTGCGCGGAGTTGATGCGTCCGATCTTCCCTCTGCCGATCTCTTTTTTAATGAACTGAGAGTCCAGACGCGCCCGGTTGTTCAGATTGAACATCAGCATTCGTTTTTTTTCGTTGGCCAGCTCCGCCATCTCGCAGACTTCCGCCGCATTGAGGGCAGGGGGCTTTTCACAGAACACATGGAGTCCGTGCGAAAGCGCTTCCAGAACCAGCGGTTTGTGGTACTTGTTCGGCGTGATGACCGACACCGCCTGAATTTCGGGACGGGCTGTCAGCAGTTCTTTCAGAGAAAGATAGGATTCCCCGGGAAATCCCCATTTCCGGGCGAATTCTGCGCCGTGCTCCGGATTTTGATCGACGATTGCAGAAACCTCCGCTCCCGCCTCCCGGAATCCCCTGATATGGTATTCCGCCATGGCACCCGCTCCGATCAGTGCTGCAAATTTGATCTTTTTCTCCATTCCTGTCCCCGCTCCGCTTGCTATTTTGCTTTTGAGATTATATTATATCATATTGAAAAGGATTCATCTTCCGGTAAACAAGAAAAAAACTATGCGGAATCAATCAAAAAATGCCACGCCGTTTCCCGCCGGACAGGTGGAACGCATTCCGGTGGATCCGGATTTTCCGGTGTCGCAGCCGGATTTCAATACGCGCACGGAACATCCGGATATCGCGCCGCATATTCATGATCTCTTCGAGATCGGATACTGTTTTGATGGAACGGGAATTTTCATTGTCGGCGGCAAAGTTTTTCCGTTTAAGAAAGGGGATGCGGTTGTCATCAACACGCACGAGGTGCATATTGCAAAGGGCAGTCCGGGGGGAACGACCAGCTGGGGATTTCTGTTTCTGGATCCGATTCGTCTGCTGGCGGACAATATCGGAAGTTATTCCGACTGTCTGAAGCTGTCGCACTACTGCGGAGGAGCTTTCAAGAACATCATTGACGGGACGGAACATCCGGAAATAGCGGAGTGCATCCGGAACATCCTCTTCGAGATCCGGGATCGTCCGAAAGGCTATCGCTCCATGATCCGGAGTCTGACATGGCAGCTGATGCTCTTTCTCAACCGCTATTACAATGCGGAGGAGTCTGAGGACAGCGGACGGGATTATCGCGACATTGAACGGATCCTGCCGGCTCTGAACTATATTGATGCCCATTACAATGAAGATATTGACATTCCCTTTCTTGCAAAACTCTGTTTCACCAGCGAATCGAACTTCCGGAAGCTCTTTCACAAGGCAATGGGCTGTGCCGCCATGCCGTATCTGATGCGGATCCGTCTGAACGTTGCCTCGGCAATGCTGAAGAATTCGGATTCTTCGATTCTGGAGACCGCTCTTCAATGTGGTTACAACAGTCTGTCGAATTTCAACCGTCAGTTCCGAGATCATTTCGGCGTCTCGCCCCGGGAGTTCCGGAAGCGGCCTTGAATGAGAGGTTTCCGATTTTGATTTTGATTTTTGTAAAAAAACGTTTCACTCCTCTTGTTTCCTGAGGTAATCCGTGATATAATGTCATTGGAACAGATTCCTCGGAAAGAACAACACTACCAAAAAGGAGAAGAGTCGATGGGGAAATTCAAACGTAGCTGGCATATTTTTATGAAGGCGCTGGATCTGATTATGGCAGAAAAGAAACTGCTGATTTTTCCGTTGATTTCCGCCTTTGCAATGATCGTTCTGATTGCGCTTATCATTACGGGCCTGCTGACCTGGGCGCTTCTGACAGGAGATCCGGAAGCGGCGGAAAGCTCCGGCGGATCGGGAATTCTGGAGCTTGCGGTCTTCTTTGTTCTGTATCTTGTGACGATGCTGGTCTCCAATCTTTGCATGGCTGCGTTTTTCAGTGAGATTTTCCGCGGTTTGAATGGGGATTCCGTGGAAGTGACCCGTGGAATCCGCAAAGCATTTTCCCGTTTCAAGGCGATTTTTCTCTGGTCGCTTCTGGCATCCACGGTGGGGTTGATTCTCAGCATGCTGGAGCGCCGGGCGGGGATTATCGGAGCGATTGTGATCAAACTGCTGGGGGTTGTCTGGGCGGTGGCGTCCTGCTTTGCGATTCCGGCGATTGTCTGCAACCGGGATTTGAACAATCCGTTCCAGGCTCTGAAATATTCGGCGACGGCGATCAAGCGGACATGGGGTGAGTCGCTGATCGGTTTCGTCGGAATCAATATGATCAGCGGAGTTGCGGTCTTTCTTTTCTTCCTGCTTGTGATTGCCGGGGTTGTGCTTGGGGTACTGGCGAATTCCGCAGTCTGCTGGATTCTGGTGGCGATCATGGCGGCCGCTCTGCTGGTGGCGCTGGTGCTGTTCGGCTATCTGGTCAACGTGGCGCAGGCGATCTATCGTGCGGCGCTGTATCAGTATGCGGAAGGGATGGAGGTCGTTGTCTTTTCGGAGGAGGAACTTGCCGGAGCCTTCCGGTCGAAAAAGTGACGGCTTGTTTCCTCCGGGATCATCCGATGGAGAACCCGCTTCCGTTTTTTCGGGAGCGGGATTTTTTTATGGGGAGAAGATCGGTTTTCAGTTGATGGAAGGATCGGACGGTTCCGAATAGATGACCAGTCCTTTTGCATAGCTGCATCCGGGGGCGAGAGAGGCTCTGTGGGGAATGTTGGCTTTGAGATAAAGCGTATCGCCGGGATTCATTCTGCGGGGATGTTTATCGTCATAGATGCAGTAATCCAGCGATCCCTCCAGCACGACAAAGAATTCTTCGGATTCATGCAGCATGAGTTCCCGCGGTTCCGCGGGCGTGTATTCGAGGATGAAGGGATCCATTTTCCGTCCGAGCTGGCGATAGGCGAGGGCTAGATAACGGATTCCATACTGGGCGTTGTCATCGCGCTGCAGCTCTTCGCCTTCGTCGAGATGGCTGAAGGAGAACTGTTCGCCCTCGTTGTTTTTGCGGAAGAGGTCGCCGACGTCGATTCCGAGAGCATCGGCGATTTTCACCAGAGCTTTCAGGGAAGGCGTGATGCGGAAGTTCTCCACCTGAGAGATGAATCCTTTGCTGAAACCGCTCCGCCGGGCAAGCTGTTCGACGGTCATTTTCTGCGTCTGGCGCACCTTGCGAATCGTTTGAGAGAGTTCCAGCAGGTTCATAATCAGCTCATCGTCCTTCTATTGCTTTGCAGAGTTTTGCTGCGCAGTTGCTTGTGATGGAATCGACTCCGCGTTCCAGATAGCGTCTGGCGGCATCTTCCTGATCCACGGTCCAGATTGCGACGTGGTATCCGGCGTCTTTCAGAGCTTTAATATACTTTGCATCGAATGCTTTTTCCAATGCACAGGCGTCGATTCCATCGGCTTTTGCGGATTTCAGGAAGGCGATGGTCTCTTCGGGGGTGGGGGAGAAGGTGCCGTCGGCATTGTTTTCCTCGAATCCGGTCAGCCAGAGCGTTTTGATATCGGGCATATAGCGTTTGCTTGCCAGGACGATCTCTTTGTGGAAGGAGATCATGACGATCTGTTCATGGGGAACGCCGGCGGCATCGATTTCCCGGAGCATGGCGGGAAGGACGCGCTCGTCGTTTTCCTTGACTTCGACGTAGAAGAGCTTGCCGGGTTTGAGAAGATTCAGAACGGCGCGGAAGGTGGGAATCTTTTCTCCTTTGAACTCGGGTTTCCCGTTGGAAACATCGAGAGTTTCCGCCTCGGCGAAGGTGCTCGATTCAATATGGATGTCGCGGTTGCCGACACGTCCGGTATCGCTGTCATGAATGCAGACGAGGATGCCGTCGGCTGTCAGATGAATATCCGTTTCGATTCCATCCGTGTCTCGCTCCATGGCGAGCTGGAAGGCGCTGAGGGTGTTTTCGGGAGCATCAATCGACTCTCCCCGGTGTGAGATCCATTCCACTTGTTTTTTCATGTTCTACCTCGTGATTGTACTTGAAAAAATAACGTTGACATTGCTGTTTTCAAAGTTTTCGATTAAAATATCGCCTCTCCGGACCGGAATTTCAACCCGGCACCTGTAAAGAATGTTCAAAAGACGATCGATCAGATGCTTCGGCAGTTCCCGGTCGGTCCGGACCGGAATGTACGGCTGGAGGGCGGAATTGCATGGCACAACCGCAGTTACGATTCTTCGCGGATCGCATAACTCCTGTTTTGCATATTCCGCGCCTCTCGGACACCGGTTGCCGGAGATGTTCAACTCTTCAAAATTCCCCTTCCACTCAGCCGAGAGCCGGCAGCCGATCGGACAGCGGATGCAGATCAGTTCCTTTTTCATATTTTTTCTCCTTTTTTCAACCGGAATATGAGTTCGCCTTCCTCCTTCAGCTGTTCCGCTTTCAGATCGACGATGATCATTTCCGCCGGACGGATGTAGTTGTAATGGCGTTTCCAGATGATTTTCCCATTCTGTTCCGCTTCCAGTTCCGCGTCGTTTGTCACGATCAGGGAACGGAAGGCAAAGCGAGTATCCTGCGCATTCCGGTAGCGGTTCGGTACCACATATTTCAGGTTCGATTCCACCTTTACGGGAAAAGTTCCGTCCGGAGCGGTTTCTCCGTTCAGGCGGCGTACCGCCATTTGTGCGGCATGTTCCGCCTCCTCGGAGACAAAATCCACAAGATCGTGAACATGCAGAACGTTTCCTCCGGCGAAGATTCCGGGGACGCTCGTTTCATAACTGGAATCGACAAGCGGACCGCCTGTCGAGGGATTCAGGGCGACGCCGACGCTGGAGGAGAGCTCGTTTTCGGGAATCAGTCCGACGGAGAACAGCACCGTGTCACAGTCGATATGGAATTTGCGTTCCGTCTGCGGGATTCCGTCTTTGAGCGGTGCGACTTCGACCCCTTCGACTCGTTCGCGCCCCAGTATATTGACCACGGAGTGTTCCAGGTAAAGCGGAATCCCGAAGTCATTCAGGCACTGGACGATGTTGCGGGTCAGTCCTGCAGGATACGGCATGATCTCGACCACCGCCTCCACCTTGATTCCCGACCAGCGCAGACGACGCGCCATGATCAGTCCGATATCGCCTGATCCGACGATGACCGCCTTCTTTCCCGGCAGAATCCCTTCCATATTCAGGAGTTTCTGCGCCGCTCCCGCCGTGAAAACTCCAGCTGGACGACTCCCCGGAATGGCAAGATTTCCGCGATTCCGTTCCCTGCACCCCATGGCGAGAATCACGGCGCGCGACCGGATCTTCCGGACTCCTTCCTTCGGGGAGAGCACAAGCAGAAGAAGAGTTCCATCCGTTTCCTTTTTCAGATCGATGACCGTGGCGCCGAGACGCAGGTGAGCTCCAGCTTTTTCCGCCTTTTCCGTCACCCGTTCCGCGTATTCCGGACCGGTCAGCTCCTCTTTGAAATAGCGGAGCCCGAATCCGTTGTGGATGCATTGGCGGAGAATTCCGCCGGGACGGTCCTCGCGGTCGATGACGATGGTGCTTTTTCCCGCCTCCGCCGTAACCGCCGCCGCAGCGAGTCCGGCTGCGCCGGCACCGATGACGGCAACGTCAAACGTTTCTTCCTGTATCATGTCAAGCCTCGCTTGTTTTCTGGTTTGTTTCGACTTTCAGATCGCCAAGACGACCGACGGCAAGACGGCTTTTACCACCCTTTTTCGTCAGCTTCTCCATCGGTATTCCCGTCTCTCTGCTGATGATTTTCATGATTTTTGCCGAGCAGAACCCTCCCTGACAGCGTCCCATCCCTGCGCGGGTGTAGAACTTGACTCCGTCGAGAGTTGTGTGCCCCTTGCGCACGGCTTCGACGATC
This sequence comes from uncultured Lentisphaeria bacterium, assembly GCA_905197955.1. Lineage (GTDB taxonomy): Bacteria > Verrucomicrobiota > Lentisphaeria > Victivallales > UBA1829 > UBA1829. Next base: position 11,906 of record CAJKAR010000017.1, read on the forward strand.
TCCGCTTCCGAAATCTTTTCACAGCGGCAGATGATATGTGTCCATGCGGGATCCTCCCTGTGAAGACGTTCCATCTCTTCTGCCGGCTCATGACGGATCTCATGCCGGGGCGCAAGTTCCGAGACAATATGCACTTTCTCCAGCAGGGGCAGACCGGCGCTTTTCAGGAGTTCCTTGATATATTCGCCGATGGCCGGAGAGGCGGTCAGTCCCGGCGATTGAATTCCGGCGGCCTGCACAAAATCCGGGGCTTTTTCGGAGAGGGCAATGTAAAAATCTTCGTTGTCCATGACGGGACGGAGTCCGGCAAAAGAGGTGATCAGATCGCGGGGCGAGATCCCGTTGACCATGTTCCGGACATGGGAAAGAATCCGTTTCATGTTGTCGGCGCTTGTGGTGGTGTCGAGTTTGTTTTCGACCGTTTCCGCGGTCGGGCCGATCATGGTGGTCCCTTCCGCGGTCGGAATGACCAGGACGCCTTTGGAGTGACTGGTCGGAACCGGAAAGATGACTCGCTGCGGACGAGCCGAACTGTTGCGGTCAAGCAGATACTCCTCGCCCTTTCTCGGATGGATGGTGAACTCTTCCGCTCCGAAGATTCGCGAAACTCGGTCGGCGAAGAGTCCGGCGGCGTTGACAACGTAACGGGCTCGGACCTCTTCCCCGTTTGCGGATCGGATGATCCAGTTATTCTCTTGCCGATCGGCGCTGGCAACCTCGAAATTGCATTTCAGATCGACATCGTTCCGGCGGGCGGCTTCGACGAGGCTGAACACATAGCGATACGGTTCGATTGTTCCTCCGCCGGGCGCGAAGAATCCTCCGACTACCTCCGGATTCAGTTTCGGTTCCAGCTGCAGCAGTCGGTCCCTGCCGCACATCTCCAGATCGCGGACCCCGTTGCGGATTCCCTGTTCGTAGAGTTTGTGGACCGTGCTCATCTCTTCTTCCGAGAACGCGACAACAAGAATACCGGTCCGCTTGAACGGGAATCCCAGCTCATGCTGAAGGCGTTCGAACATCAGATTGCCCCGGATCTCCAGCTTGGCCTTCAGGGTGGTGACCGGATGATGGAAGCCGCCGTGGATGATCCCGGAATTTGCCTTGGAAACTCCGAATCCGACATCCGCCCAGCGTTCCAGAAGAACCACTTTGAGCTGATAACGGGAGAGATGCCACGCACTTGAGGCGCCCGTTACGCCGGCGCCGATAATTGCGACGTCATACGTCATAAAGACCTCCGTTTTTCACTGTCGTTTTCTCCTTCTTTTTCACAATTCTTTTTCCTTGTTATTTTTTTTGTTGTCTTTCTCGGTTTGTCCAGATGGTCTGCAGTTCTCCGAGGTCGCGGACCTGATAGTCGGGAACGATCCCCTCCGGGGGAAGCAGATCGGCTTCCGGGGAGAGAATATGGCAGGTGACCGCACCCGCGTGAATGCCGAGAGAGATATCGGTTGCGAGCCGGTCCCCTGCCATCAGGCATTGATGCGGATCGACTCCGTAGCGTTTTGCCGCTTCCCTCAGCATTCCGGGATCCGGTTTGCCCAGAGTTTTGATTCTGGTATTGGTGGAAATTTCAAGGGCTCTGGTGATGGCTCCGCAGTCGATGAGCCATGTTTCCCGGTCGGTGGGGCAGTATACGTCTGGATGGGTGGCGAAGCCTGGGAGTCCGCGATGAAGAAAGTATGCGGTCCGACAGAGTTTCTCATAGGTCAGACTTCTGTCGAATGCAATGACAACCGCCTGCGGATTCTTTTCGTCAAGTTCGAATCCTGCTTCCTGAAACGTCCTGCGAACCGAGTCCATCGCCAGCACATGAAGACGGTGAACGGACGGATAAGACTGGTGCAGATGATCTATCGTATATTCCGTCGATGTATAAAAATTGCTTCGCTCCGCATGAATTCCCATTTGTTTCAACTTTTCAACATATTCCGGAATGCTGTACGATGAGTTGTTGGATAGAAATGTATAACCGATTTTTCTTTCCTTTAGAAAATCCAGAAACGGAAGTGTTGTGGGAAAAAGTCGGGAGCCGCGGTAGATCGTGCCATCCATATCCAGGAAGACTCGTTGGATTTTTTCCAGGGGAACCATGAAATTTTCTTTCTTGTTTATTAAAAAGTTTAGTAAAATATAACATATCGTAAACAAAAGTCAAGAGCGATTTCTGGAAAAGGTGCATCCTTCTCAGGAAGACTCGATGGATGTTGAAAAATTATTCTTCCGATCGGGGAAACTGAATTCGATCAGGGAAACAGAACTCCTTCGAGAGTGCTGGGGGGAGGAGTGGAGTTTTGAATTTTTTTTGTTTTATATTTGAAATATTGTTTCAGATATGATATAGTGCGGTTGTCAATCGAAAAAAAAGGAGCTGTGAAATGAATGTGAAAAATGCGGTTGTTGTTGTGACCGGCGGTTCGGATGGGTACGGATTTGGAATTGCAAGTGTTCTGAAACGTGCGGGGGCGGATGTGATTATTACGGGGCGGTGCCGGGAGAAGCTGGAGAGTGCTGGAGAGAAACTTGGAGTTCGCACGGTCTGCGGAGACATTGCGTCGCCTTCCGACTGGGACAGGGTGTTTGAGGTTTCCGGAACTCCGGATGTGCTGATTAACAACGCGGGATTCGGTGGTAAGATAGCTCCGGTGGCGGAACAGTCGGATGAGGAGATTCTTTCGACGATCATGGGGAATCTTGCCGGAACGATTCTTGGCTGCCGTCGAGCCGCAAAGCTCATGAGCGAGCGGAAAAGAGGGACGATCATCAACATATCCAGTGTCTGTGCGCTGTATGCGTGGCCCGGTTGGAGTGTTTATACTGCGGCGAAGGCGGGACTTGCCAAATTTTCGCATGGTTTGTATACGGAATTGCGGCCGTTCGGGGTTCGAGTGACCTGTCTGACTCCTTCGTGGGGACAGACCGGATTCAACGCCGCCTCTCACATTCAGGGTGCTTCCGAGGATCCTGAGCTGAGGTGGAAATGCACGGCTCCGGAGGAACTCGGGCAGGTTGTTCTGGAGATTCTGGAAACTCCGGATCACCTGGCGATTCCGGATCTGACTCTTCAGCCGATGATTCAGGATATTTCCCCCATGTAATCGGGAAAGGCGAGGGCGGCAATGAGACGGATCACCTGTGATATCTGTGTTGTTGGAGGCGGCAGCGGCGGGATTGGTGCCGCGGTTGGAGCTGCACGGACCGGAGCCGATGTTTTGTTGATTGAACGGGATTCGTATCCGGGCGGGACGATTGTTTCGGCATGGGTCCACAACTGGGAACCGGTCTGCGGAACATCGGAACTCTGCCGTCGTCTTTATAAACGCATGTGCCTCATGCCGGGCGGTGCGGATGCGGATTATTCGCAATCTCTTTCCCGGCTGAACCGGGATGGTGTTCGGAATCCGCCGCTGCCGTTCGAGCCGTGGGCGTTTGTACGTTCGGTGGAAGCCGAGTTCAAGGAAAGCGGTGTCCGGCGCGTTCTCTGCGACACGGATTTCCGAGACTGCCGTGTGCATTCCGGCAGAATCGAATCCATCGTTGTGCAGACTCCGTTTGAAACTTTGGAAATTTCTGCGGACTTCTTTCTGGACTCAACCGGGGATATTATTCTGGCACGTGCTGCGGGATGTCCATTCAGCAAAGGTGCTGAGAGTGCTTCCGAGTTCGGAGAGCCTTCTGCGCTGGAGAGCGCCGATCCTTCGGACTTGAATGCTGCCAACTGGTGCTACCGGGTCCGTCCGGCAGAACCTGGCGGTTTGTTGGATGGCGAGGCTATTTCAGAATATCCGCAGTTGTGTGTCCGCCGTCCGAAATTCTGTGTGACGATGCCGAATGGGGATCTGCTTGTGAATCCCTGCGGAACGACCCGTCTTGATCCGGCTCTGGATGCGGAAGAGTATGCGGAACGAGTCCGTGCTGCGCGCGAACTGGCGTATCTCTGCTGGCACTGGGATGCCTTTGTCGGAGGGAAGAATTTGCAATGGATCGGGCTTGCTCCCCGGATCGGGATTCGGGAGAGTTATCGGCTTTCGGCGGAGTATGTGACCAATGAAAACGATGTCTTGGCCGGACTGAATTTCCAGCATGAGGATATTGTGGCAACTTGTGATCATCCTCTGGACGACCATGCACGCGGACGGTGTCGGGAACTGCGCAGCGGCTATGGAATACCGTTCCGTTCGCTGCTGCCGCGCGGATGCGAGAATCTGATGATTGCTTCGCGCGGACTTGGAGTATCACATATAGCGGCGTCGAGCTGTCGCCTGAGCCGGACGATCATGACGCTCGGAGAAATTGCGGGCCATGCCGCCGGACTGTGCGTGAAGCGAGGCTGTCAGCTGCGTGATCTGAAGATTGCTTCCGAGCCGTCTCTGCTTGCGATCAGTCTGAAAAGTTCTTCCCGGAACAACGGGTGAGAAACTCTGTTCTCCGAGCCGTTGTTCCGGTTGCCGGAAAGCGGAAGAAAAAGGGATGGGTCAGGCGTGGATAATATCGTATTTGACGATATCGCCGGGCAGGGTGGAGACATCCGCCCAGATCTTGCGTCCCGGATAGATCGACGTATGGATGCCCGTATGGACATTTTCCCCGATGATGCTTCCGAATTTGCGCCGGCCGGTGTCGATCAGTTCGCCGCAGACGATACTGCGGTGATTTTTGCCGTCGTGCCGGAAATTCGAGGTGATCGTTCCCGCGCCGAAGTTTGTGTTTGAACAGACGATGGAGTCTCCGATGTAGCTCAGATGCCCCGCCGCGACTTTGTCCATGAAGATGGAGTTTTTCACTTCGACCGCCTGTCCCACATGGCACTTGTCTCCCAGCGACGTATATCCGCGGAAGTAGCAGTTCGGTCCGATCTTGCAGTTTTTCCCGATGACCGCAACCCCTTCGATATAGACTCCGGGCAGAATGACGGATCCTTCGCCGAGGATCAGGGTTCCGTCAATAAAGACTCCTTCCCGAACCGTTCCTTCGATCTTGCTTTCCTTGATTTCTGCGAGCAGTTCTTCATGAACTTTCAGCAGATGCCAGGGATAGAGGATCGGGAAGCTGTTTTCATCGACCGGAATTTTCGGTGCTCCGTCCGGAATGGACTGATCGTTGTTCAGCCATGCCAGCGGTTTTCCCTCCGTATCGACGAGAATGTAGTTTTCCCTGATTCCGGCGAGTTTTGCAAGCAGTTCTTTTGATGGCCAGAATGCGAGCGGAGCGGAAAGCATTCTGTTGTCGGAAAAATCCGCAATCGCGGTCTCCCAGCGAGTCGTGATGATGTCGTTGACTGTGGTTCCCGCCATTTTGAGATCCGCAAGCGAACTTTTGCAGCAGAGCGGGGCGAGAGTTTCCCGGTTCTCGTTCCGATAGATGAAGATCATCATTTTCAGCAGAGCTCCTGTTTGATATGGTTGCAGAGACGCTCGATCCACTTGTCAGCCAGTTCCTGCGATTTCGATTCAACGAGGACGCGGATTTTATTTTCCGTTCCCGAATAGCGGATGACGACCCGTCCGGTCTCACCGAATTCGCTTTCCGCCTCAGCGATCAGAGCGGAAAGTCCGTTGATTTCGGCAACAGGCTTTTTCTCGCGGACTTTGAAGCTGACGAGGTGCTGCGGATATTCTTCCATGAATGCCGCCATTTCCGCCAGGGTCATGTTTTTTTCCTTCATGAGCTTAAGGACATGGAGGGCGGAAATGATTCCATCTCCTGTGGTTGCGTAGTCGAGGAAGATCAGATGTCCGGACTGCTCTCCGCCGAGATTGATCTGTTTTTCCTTCATGCGTTCGATGACGTAACGGTCTCCGACCGCGGTGATTTCCACATTAATTCCCGCCTGCTTCATCGCTGCGATGAGTCCCATGTTGCTCATGCTTGTGACCGCGATGGAATTGGAGGCAAGTTTGCCTTCCGACTTGTAATCGAGGGCGCAGAGTCCAATGATCCGGTCGCCGTTGACCACATTGCCGTTGGAATCGGAGAAGATGACGCGGTCGGCATCTCCATCGAGAGAGATTCCGATATCGGCCCGATGCTCCCGCACCAGCTCGCACATCTGTTCCGGATGCGTGGCTCCGCAGTTTTCGTTGATGTTGGTGCCGTTCGGAGATACGGATACGGGAATGACTTCCACTCCGAGTTCTTTCAGAATCAGGGGGGCAATGTAATAGGCAGCGCCGTTGGCACAGTCGAGAACAGCTTTGATGCCTTTCAGACTTTTGCTGTGAATGGAACTTTTTGCAAATTCGATATATCTGCCGCGGGCGTCTTCGATCCGGTAAGCCTTGCCGATCTTTGAGGGGGGCAGGGTGGAGGTGTCTTCGTTCATGAGCTGTTCGATGCGGTCTTCGACTTCATCGGGAAGTTTGAATCCGTCGGCACTGAAGATTTTGATGCCGTTGTCGTCGGAAGGATTGTGCGAGGCTGTGATCATGACTCCCACATCCGCCCCCATGGACCGGACCAGATGTGCGACCGCCGGAGTCGGCATGGGTCCGATTTCCAGCACATCCATTCCCATGCTGAGCATGCCGCTGGTGAGGGCTGTTTCGAGCATGTAGCCGGAGAGTCTGGTATCCTTGCCGATGATGGCTTTTGCCGTACCGTTTTCTTTGGCGTAAATGCGGGCGACCGCTTTGCCGACCTTCAATGCGATTTCCGGGGTGATGGGATAGGTGTTTGCTTTTCCGCGGATTCCATCTGTTCCAAACAATCTTGGCATATGCTGACAACTCCTTCCTTATTCTTCTAAAACTGCAATTCAGTAAAATAGCGCGAAAAAGTGCGAAAACAAGTTTCGCAAACTTTATTTTTTGGCAATGTTCGGAACAGAGTTGAGGCTAAAAACGTTTTTTCCGTTTCAAAAAGCACATTTCGTTGCAGCGGGGACAGCGTGTGATATTGGCACTGTCGTCTTTTGCCAGGAAGGAGAGGTGACAGCGGGAACAGATGTAGAGATGTTCCTTTGCAATGGTCCAGTCCACGGAAGAGCGCTTGCGTTCATCCCGGAACCAGAGATAGGCCAGAATGATGATCCAGAAGGAGATATAGACGGAAAAAAATTGTCCGAAAGTCAGCGGAATCATTTTTGTGTTTTCCTCCCGCTGTTTCCCCAGTCGACGGCCACGTATTTCAGTTTCGGGAGAAGGGGTCTGTTTTCGCTGCTCCCGGCATAGACTGCCAGTGCGCCGGAAGCTTTCATATCCAGTTCCGGACTGCCAGAAGAACGGCCGACTTTGATGGTCGGCGGCATTTGCGGCAGTGCACCGGGGGTGAGCAGAAGAAGCGTCGAATGTTTCGGTTTATTTTTAAGAACCAGTTTCCGGATCTGTTCCCGGTCGGGAAAGAGATTGCCGAGATCACTTCCATCGGCGGCGGTCCACTTCGGGAAGGATTCTTTCCGCTCTCCGTCCGCCGTTTTGCCGGAAGCTGGACGGAACGGCATCGGCAGAGTCAGCGGCTGAAGAAGTGTTCCAAGACTTCTGGTCTCAAAAAGATAACTGTTTTGCGGGAATGCCGTCTGAGAGGTCAGGGAGAGCTGGAACGGTGAGGTCGCATCATCGGCTTCCAGAGGGGATTTGCGATTTCGCTGAGCGGCGGAGAATCCCGAATCATAATCCGGTTCGGCAAACAGGGTGGGATCTCCGAATTTCAGCCAGTAGTAGAGGTCGAAGGGATCGTACTGGGCGGAGGGTACGTTGTTGACCATGACCGTGAAACGGCGGTCTGTCTGTTCTTTTTCGGGAACGCGCTTGACCGGCGTGAAAATGAACATCGGCAGAAAGTGGAGCAGGACGGCTATGAAAAGTGCCGCCGCAAAAATTTGGAGTTTTCCTCCTCTGCGGGAACAGGAACAGTCAGAGCCGGACACCGTTGCATTCATCTTCTACTCCGCGTCGAAATACCGGACCGCGCCCGCACGGGATGCCGGCGGTGTCGTGAGGAGAAACACATTGATTTTCAGGTCTTCCGCAAGGGACATGATTCGCGCAACCGTTCCATATTCCGCCGAGGCATCTGCTCGGAGAATGATGGTGGTTCTGTCCTGAGACATGCTTGCCATATCCAGGAGTTTTGTCTTGAGTCTGGCCATATCGGAGATCTCGATGTCGTTGAGAAAGACTCTGCCGCTTTTGTCGATTGTGATAATAATTTTCTTGGCTCCGAAACTGCTCCTCACCTGAATTTCCGGCAGATCAACAGGAATTCCGGAGACCTGCACAAACGAACTGCCGATCATGAAGAAGATCAGCAGCAGGAAAAACAGACAGAGAAACGGAACCAGATCCGGACATCCCTGATGAATTTTAAGCCTTGTTTGTATTTTCATCCTGTTTTCGAATTTCATCATTTCTGGACGCCTTGTGATGTTTGAAGAAATAAAGAATTTCCGAGGAAGCCTTTTCCATTTCCACGCAGAACGACTGGATTCGGGAAACCAGATAGTTGTAGGCAATGTGACAGATGACAGCCACAACCAGCCCCGCCGTGGTGGTCGCCAGCGCCTGATAGATGCCGCCGGAAAGATCCGCCAGCGTCAGAGAGATTCCCTGTTTTGCCTGAATGGCATCAAAGGCATCTGCCATTCCGATCACGGTTCCCAGGAGGCCGAGCAGAGGTGCAATGTAGGAGATTGTCGCCAGAATATTCATGTGGGATTCCAGGCGGGGAAGTTCAACGATGGAGGCGTCTTCAATCGACTGCCGCACATCATCGTCGTTCTGATACGCCTGAATTGCCGCGGTGAGCAGTCGCGCCACGGGACCTGGCGTATGATCGCAGAGCGTGATCGCTTCAATCATGCCATCTCGTTTGAGCACGTTGATCAGTCCGTTGACCAGTTCCCGCACGTTGACCTGTGCCCGGTGGAACTGGAACCATTTTTCCACAAAAATAAACATCGCGACGATACTGCATCCGACGATAATAATCATCACCGGTCCGCCGTTTTTGATCATTGAAAGATATTCCATGACTTTATCCTTGCTCTTTTCAGGGTTTGTATTTCAACTTTTCCAGTTTCAGAATTCGTTCATCAATGAATTCCGGCTCCATGAGATCCAGGTCGGCCAGTTTCTGGAGCGCGGCGACTGCCGCTTCCACGTGGAGTTTCAGGGGACGTTTTTCCGCCATGGACGCGATCGCCTCCGCCGCTTTGGTTCCCCACAGGATCGTTGCCGATGCGGCCTGCGGATTCAGATGGTACACTGCTGTTTTATACCGTTCCAGAGCGCTGTCATCGTTGCCGAGAAGTTCCTCGCAACGGCCGCTTTTGTAATATGCCATGGTTCGAAGCTGTTCCGGAAGATTGTTTTTCGAAAGAATCTGATTGTATCTGGCAAGAGCATCCCGATAAAGGGACTCGTCGTTTTTGCTCGACGCCTGCGTGAAAAGCGTATCGGCGATGGAGCCTTCCGCCGCAACTTCCAGGACCGGATCCGGATGCCGTTCCAGCGCTTTGTTATAGAAATAGAGAGCCCGTTCGTAATCTCCGTTTTTTCGGAGAATATCGGCGTTCAGATAGTAGACTTCCGGAAGAGCAGGTACGTTCGGATAACGGGTGTAGAGCTGATCGAGCAGCGAGAGCGCGGCGGCGTTGTCGCCTGATTTGAATGCGATCACGGCTTTTTCCAGAAGCACTTTTGCTTTCAGCGGATCGGATTTCACCCGTTTCAGCAGATCGTCGAGAACCGCATTCGCGCGGGGCGTTGAGCCGGAATCCGCGTAATGCGAGGCCAGATTGAACAGTGCGTCGATGGCATATCGGGTATCCGGATATTTATCGACCAGAAGCCAGGTTTCCCGTTCCGCCAGAATCTCATCGCCTCTGGACTGGAAGGAGTAGATGCGCCAGTAGGCGGCCGGCGGAGCAAGCGGATCTTTCGGATATTTTGTAATCAGAAGCTGGAAAAGCCGTTCCGCTTCCAGAGCGTTTCTCCGGGCAAACGCGAGTTTTCCCGCTTTGAAAAGAGCTTTTGCGGCATAAGAGGGATCCGCTTTTGGCAGTCCTGCATAATCCTCATAGGATTTCTGCGCCTGAACCGGCATTCCGGCGGCTTCCTGCGCCATGGCTTTCAGATACAGGGCTTTCATGCCGTATTCACTGTTCGGATCGGTTTTTCTGAGTTCCTCCGCTCCAGTGATTGTCTTTGCATAATTTTTTGCGGAAAACCAGGCAAGTGCACTCTGATAAAGAGCTTTCTGGCGGAAAGCCGGATCCTGTTTTGCTGCCTGCTGAAAGGCCTCCGCGGCTTTGACAAATTCATTTCGCCGGAAGAGAAGATCCGCAGTGAGAAAATCCAGTTCTCCTTTCTGCTGCGGACTTTTGAAGTATCCGCGAAGAGTCTCTTCCGCCGCTTTGGAATCATTTACGGCATTCTGGAGATAGGCGCATTCCAGAACGGCTGTTTTTCGGATGGATGGTCCGGCAGCGGGATCTGCGGCGATATTTTTATACAGTTCAATCGCCTCCCCAGTTTGAGAAGCCGTTCGCAGAATCCGGGCTGTTTTCAGTTTGATGTCCGCAGTGGCATACGGCCCCTTGAACAGTTCAAACGATTTCAATGCCAGAGCCGCCGCTCTGGAGGCTTCCTTGGCCCGGTCCAGAAGAGAGACCAGTTTCTGTATGGTTTCATAGGCTCCGGCTTTGCTGCCTGCCTGAGAAAATGCCGCACGGTAGGCTTCCTGTGCCATTTCAAAGCGGCCTGTTTTTGCCGCTTCATCGCCGATGGCGGATAGAACCGCATATATGACCGGATTCTGTTCCGCAGGAAGATGGGTTATCGCATTCCGCCAGGAGGCCGCGATATTGGCGAATCCTTCCGTGCGGATGAGAGTGTAAACCATCAGAAGGCGCAGGGCATCCCGATCCGTTTCTGTAATGGTATCGGGAAGATGCAGCAGTTCTTCCAGAGCGCGGCGCGGCGTGGTGGTCGATGCCAGACAGAGAATCCGGCGTTCAAATGCGGTTTTTGCCAGAGCCGATTTGCCTGCCGCCCTCATGAGGGCAAGATAGGTATCGGCTGCGGCGGAATAGTTCCGGTTCAGCTCATGCGCATGGGCCAGCGAAGCAAGGGCACGCAGTCTCCGGGGATCTTCCGTGGTCAGTCCGGGCATGATGCGTTCAAAAATCCGGATCGCATCCGCTGGATGCCCCTGAAGAACTTTCAGGTCGGCTTTCCACATGGAGAGGGAGAGCGGATTGACTCCCGGATATCTCATCTCATATTCATTGAGAATCTGAGCTGCCATTTCAGGCATTCTGCCGAGGATGAGTGCGTCGATCTGACGTTCGTAGGCATCGCGGAGAGAATCCTTGTCATCGGCATCGGCGGCCTCTTTTGCATACTGCGCGTAAAAGCTGGCTGCGACAGGGTAATCTCCGGCGGCAAATGACTGATCGCCGGAGATCCGGTTCCGATAGACCGCGATATCCTGGGAAAATGCCGGAAGCAGAAGAAGGGCGGAGGCAAGCGCAAGAAAACGCTTTGCGCCTCTTCCATATTCTGTTCCAATGCGTATTTCCCGGTTCATATGCGTCCGATCATCTGTTTATTGTTTTTCTGCGTCGGCTTTCGGTTCCGTTGCTGCAGGTGCTGCCGGCTGCTGAGGCGGAAGGCCCGCTGCCGCGGCTTTGCGTTCCGCAAGTTTTTCCCGGATGCGTGCAAGAATTCTTGCTTCCAGATCGCTCCGTTCCGCGATGGCAGCTTTTGCCTGTTCACGTCCCTGGGCAATCTGTTCGCCTTCGAAAGCAAACCAGGAACCGCGCTTTTCCAGAATGCCCATGTCGGTTCCGACATCGACAATCGAGCCGACCCGGGAGATTCCTTCGTTCCAGTTGATATCGAATTCTGCGGATTTGAACGGGGGCGCGAGTTTGTTCTTGACGATCTTGACTCTGGTTTTCGCCGCGACGACATCGTCGCCTTCCTTGATGGTTCCGATTCTCCGGATATCCATACGAATGGAACTGTAGAATTTCATGGCGTTACCGCCGGTGGTCGTTTCCGGATTTCCGAACATGACGCCGATTTTTTCACGGATCTGGTTGGTGAAGATGCAGCAGGTTCTGCTTCTGCTGATCGCACCGGTGAGTTTCCGGAGCGCCTGCGACATCAACCTGGCGTGAAGACCGACAAAGGAATCCCCCATCTGCCCCTCGATTTCCGCACGGGGAACCAGAGCGGCAACAGAGTCCACCACGAGCACATCCACAGCATTGCTTCTGACAAGCATATCCGCAATATTCAGCGCATCTTCTCCGCAGTCGGGCTGGGAGATGAGCAGGTCGTCCACTTTCACGCCGATTTTAGCTGCGTAGGCGGGATCAACCGCATGTTCCGCGTCGATGATTGCCGCAACTCCTCCCGCGCGCTGCGCATTGGCAATGATATGCATGCAAAGCGTGGTTTTACCGGAGGATTCAGGACCGAAGATTTCCACGATTCTTCCCCGCGGAACTCCCATGATCCCCAGGGCGATATCAAGCGAGAGCGCACCGGTGCTGATGACGGAAACATCCGTGGCGGCGGAATTGTCGCCCAGCTTCATGATGCTGCCTTTGCCGAATTCTTTTTCAATCTGAGCCAGTGCAATGCCGAGATTTTTATCGCGGGTTGCCGGATCGATTCCCGTTCTTTTGACTTTTGCGTCCTCTGCCATTTTGTTCTCCATTTATCGTGACTGTGTATTGAGTTCGGCGGGCTGGATGAATCGGAAGTGCTTCCCGCCGTGCTTGTTTTTCAGATGTCGAGATCTTTGACTCCGGCGGCGTGTTTCTCAATGTACTCGCGCCGGGGCTCGACCGCATCGCCCATCAGAAGCGTGAACATGCGGTCGGCTTCGACGGCATCTTCCAGTGTGACCTGGATCATCTTGCGTTTTGCAGGATCCATTGTCGTGTCCCAGAGCTGGTCGTCGTTCATTTCACCGAGTCCTTTGTAACGGTTGATGGCCAGTCCCTGGCCGCCGTTGCGCTTGACCTCTTCCGCGAGCTTTTTCAGAGAGCCGATCTTGAGCTGACGGTCGTTGTAGACCACTTTGAAAAGATCGTCGGCTTCGACAAAGAGGTTTTCCGGATTGTAACCGGCCGCCGCGATTTCGTTGTAGAGCTCTTCGCAGGCTTTCGACTCATAGATCGATGTGACATCAATGGAAGGATGGAAGGTATACTGTTCCAGTTCCTCCATCTCCTCTTCGAATTCATCTTTCATGGAGGCGGGGACATCCGCGGCGGCCTGAGGCGCCTTTGCGCTTTCCTCCGGCTGCGGTGCCGGCGCCTGTTCCACTTTCGGAAGACGCTGGAGCGCTTCGTCGACGAACTGGTGCTCTTCCTCTTCGGAATAGACGTACTGTTCGGTCATGACGCCGTTGACTTCGCGGACCATGATTCTTGCCACCGGGAACTTGCTGCCTTTGGCAAGAGCAAAATACTGATCGGCTGCAAGTCCATGGCGCTGAAGTCCCTGCGCGATGTGATTCGCCTTGGCGATGAATCCGGTGATCTGTTTGACCTGATCCGGAGTCAGGAGGGTGCCGTCGGTTTTATATACCGTGATGTCGCTGCTGCCGATTTCGAAAAGATAGGCGTTCAGCTGATCTTCGGTTTCAATGTACTGCTCCGCTCCGTTTTTGCGTTTGACGCGGAAGAGCGGGGGCTTGGCAATGTAGACGTGGCCGGTGGCGATCAGATCTTTCATCTGACGGTAGAAGAAGGTCAGAAGAAGTGTTCTGATGTGGGAACCGTCCACATCGGCATCTGTCATGATGATGATGCGGTTGTAGCGGCGCTTGCTGACATCGAAATTATCATCCATTCCGCAGCCGATCGCCGCGATCAGGGCTTGGATCTCCTTGTTTTCGAGCATCTTGTCCCGACGGGTTTTTTCGATGTTCAGAAGTTTGCCTCGGATGGGCAGAATCGCCTGGAAGGAGCTGTCGCGTCCCTGCTTGGCGGAACCGCCTGCGGAGTCTCCCTCGACGATGTAGAGTTCGCAGATGTCGGGGTCCTTGCTGGAGCAGTCCGCCAGCTTGCCGGGGAGGGAGAACCCTTCGAGGGCGCCTTTGCGCTGGATCAGTTCACGCGCTTTGCGTGCCGCTTCGCGTGCGTTGGAGGCGACGATCGCTTTCATCACGATGTCTTTTGCCACCTGCGGATTCTCTTCCATGAAGGTGCCGAGGCACTCGTTCACAACCGAATCGACAATCCCTTTGACTTCATTATTGCCGAGTTTTGTCTTCGTCTGCCCCTCGAACTGGGGATCGGGAACCTTGACGCTGATGACGGCGGAGAGACCTTCGCGGGTGTCTTCTCCGGACATACCCTTGTCGCCCTTCAGCAGATTTGCGCTTTTAGCGTAGCTGTTGACCGTTCTGGTAAGCGCCGCCTGAAAGCCGGAAAGGTGTGTGCCGCCTTCAAAGGTGTTGATGTTGTTGGCATAGGAATAGATTGTGGTCGTGAAGGAGTCGTTGTACTGCATGGCGACTTCAACATCGAGTCCGTCCTTAGCCTTGTGCATGTAGATGACGGGATGCAGAACACGTTTGTTCTCATTCAGATGCGTGACGAATTCCGAGATTCCCCCGTCATATTTGAAAACCTCTTTGCGGGCGTGATCGGCGCGTTCGTCGGTCAGCGTGATCTTGACTCCCTTGTTCAGGAAAGCCAGTTCGCGGAGTCGGGTTGCCAGAATATCCCAGACATAGGTTGTGGTCGAGAAGATTTCATCATCCGGCTTGAAGGTCACGATGGTTCCGCGGTCTTCCACCGGGCGAAGCTGGCGGAGAGGACGGACCGTGTTGCCGCGTTCGAAACGGATGTCGTATGCCATTCCGTCGCGGTGGACTTCGACCTCCATCCATCTGGAGAGCGCGTTTACGCAGGAAATACCCACTCCGTGGAGTCCGCCGGAGACCTTGTAGGCATTGTGATCGAATTTTCCTCCGGCATGCAGAATGGTCATAACGACTTCCACGGCCGGCTTGCCTTCCTCGTGCATATCGACGGGGATACCTCGGCCGTCGTCGCAGACCCGGATGCTGTCATCCGCCTGAATGGTGACTTCCACATGCGTCGCGTAACCGGCGAGCGCTTCGTCAATACTGTTGTCAACTGCTTCGTAGACAAGGTGATGGAGACCCCGTTGACCGGTGTCTCCGATATACATGCTGGGACGCTTTCTGACCGCTTCGAGTCCTTCCAGAACTGTGATTTTCGAAGCCGTGTACTGTCCGCTGTTTTCCGCGGGCTGGGATGCGTTCCTGTTTTCGTTTTCGTTCTCGGGCATTACAACACTCCTGACTTTTTCCGTTTCACGCCGGATCCTTCCGTTTCTTTTGAAAACTTCATCCGGCGCGCCTGTCCGGAATCCCCGGCGCGGAGCCGGAAATTCCATGTTTCCTGCTGGATGAATCTTAACTTGGCAATATACTCTTGCAAGAGCGTTTTTTCAACGGTTCCGAAGGAATTAAATCAGGAAAAAATCAAAGTTCTCCCCGGAGGTCCGACTGAATCTCCACAATCGGGAAGATCCAGCAGAGGCAGCCCGGATGTTCCCGGAAATTCCAGCTCAGCGCAGTCCGGTCCGCGGCAAACAGCGGCTCGATGGTCAGCGTGTCGTTCTCCTTGAAGAATCTGCCGGCGACGATCTGATCCTTTTCGCGGATCTTGGCTAGAATCACATCGCCCTGACGGGGATATTCTCCCGACGCAATCAGCAAAGCCAGCTTGAAGGGCAGGTGCGGAGTGGAAAATTCCACGGCAAAATAGGAGCTCTTCAGGGGCGTTGCAAAGGCGAATGTCTTTTCCGGGGCGATCCGCTCTATGAATTCCTGAACCGGTTCGATGGTAATATCGAGTCCGGCAATCCGGTCCTGCGGAATCACCGGGGCGCGTTCCCGCCGGCCCGGGGTTAGAGAGCGGGTGTATTCTCCGCGCGGCTCTCCGATAAGATACGGAAAAAATTCCGCAGCGGTGGAGTTTTCCTGTTCCAGGAATGGCGACAGTTCCGGACGGAGTTTCTGTGCCCAGATACGTCCGTTGATTTCCGTTGTCTTGCCGCTCAGCCAGAAAAGCACGGTGCTGTGGGCGATGCCCAGCGACTTGGCAAATTGTGTCACATTGCCGTGATGCTCGATGCTTTTCTGTAAAGCATGTATGATCTCAGGCGTAATTTTCACCGTTTGTTCTCCGTTGCTTGTGCAGATTTCCGGAAGCTGCGAGTGTTTGTCAAATCTGGTTTATTCCGTCTTTTCAGCGTAATAGACAATATATATCCGGATTTGTTCATTTTAAAAGCTGAAAACGATTCTTTTTCGGAAAATTTTCATGTTTTTTCTGATTTTATCATCGAAAAACAGATTTTTGAGAATGAACTCCATGTTTATTTTTGTAAAAAACGGATTCCGTTTTTTTGAATTGATCGGAATGTCTTATCCCTCAGACACTTCTCTGGGGGCGACCGGATGGGGAAAGGATGAAGGTTTTCTGATTCTTTCTGGCGGAAAGGGGTTGACAAAAACGGAGTTTTCGAGTATAATAAAAACACTGTAAATATTTGCGGTAATATTTACGACGCTGAAAATGAGGTGATATACATGCCAAGAGATCTTCTGCCCAGTCTGAAAGATATTGCAGGTGCAACGGGAGTTTCCATTGCGACGGTTTCCCGTGTGCTCCGGAACAAGGGGGAAATCGCGCCTGCTACGAAAAAGCATGTGCTGGAGGTCGCGGAGCGGCTGGGGTATCACGACAACCGTCTGATCTACGGCATTCAGACGGGAAGGACCAAGACGATCGGAGTTTCCATGCCGCTGGATGTTTTTTTTTCCCGTGTGCTGAAAGCGGTCGGGGTGGAACTCGAAAAACGGGATTATCTGATGCTTTTCTGCCGGAAGTCGGGTGAGCAGGCGATGCTGAAACGCTTCGTCGAACAGCGTGTGGACGGAGTGATTATGATGTCTTCGCAGGACCTGGCGGACAACACTTACTTCAGCGATGTCATTTCCCGTGGGCTTCCCATTGTTACGATTGACCGGAAAACAAAGGCAAATGTTGATTTCGTCGGCACGGATGATTTTCGCGGCGGACGTATTTCCGCCGAGTATCTGTATGGGCTCGGACATCGGAAATTTGTTTATTATCAGGGACCGGAACTGGCGACGCCGGCACGTCTTCGCCGTGACGGCTTTGCTTCTTTCTGCCGGGAGCACGCGGATGCCACTCTGCTTCTTTGCGGAGATGCCTCCTATAATACGGAATATGATGAACGGATCCTGTTTGAATTTCTGATGCGTCATCCGGAGGTGACTGCAGGTTCCGCGTTTTACGATGGTTATGCCTGTCGTTTGTGGCGGGCGGCTGTGGCTGCGGGACGGCATGTGCCGGAGGATTTTTCGATTATCGGCTTCGGCGATATCATTCCCCCGAATCTCTCGGAATTTGAAATGACGACCCTGGATCAGAAACCGGAGCTGATTGCCCGTACCGCTGTGGAGCGTCTGTTTGAACGCATCGGATCCGAGCGCAATCTGGAGCCGGTGGACATCCGGATCCCGCCGGAACTGCTCATCCGCAAATCGACTGCGGAACTCTCTTCCCGGACCAAGAAAGAGGAGGATGAGATGGACAGTTTTTTATTTTCTCAGGAACAATTCATGAAACAATATCAAACAAAAACAGCAAATGGAGAAGGATGAATGAAACGGAATTTCACACTGATAGAGCTCCTGGTCGTAATTGCTATTATTGCAATTCTTGCCGGAATGCTTCTGCCGGCCTTGAATGCGGCAAGAGAGAAGGCGCGTTCGGCGGACTGCATGTCGAAGCAGAAGCAGATCGGGCTGGGTGCCGGAATGTACACAGGGGATAATGACGACTATGTGCTGCCGGGAAGCTATGTGCAGGTGGAGGATCCTTACAAAGGACCCGGAAATGCCAGCGGAACACCGACCTGGTATTTCCGTCTGATTCCGTACATGGGCGGAATCCAGGGGTGGTACGACTTCAATCAGGATCCGACCGTATGGGGATTTGTGAGAGCGAAAAATAAAAAACGGGTCTGTGATTCCAATCCTCTGCCGAGCATGAAGAATCCGAATATTGCTTGGAACATGCTGCTCGGATGGACGGATACAACCGGTGTGCCGGTGGGGAATGACCGTGTGCTCATTCGTATTACGCAGGTCAAGCGTCCCTCGCAGATCATCACCTGCGGCGATTCCAGTTCCAGTCTGGAGTTCGACAACACAATGCCGATCACTCCGACCGCTCCAGCTTCCGGAAAACACACTCCGCTCTTTCCTCACACCCATCGGGGGAATTTCGGACATATCGACGGTCATGTCCAGCAGTATGACTTCTACTGGATGCTGACCAATCAGCCCGCCTCCAGCTGGACCAATTACAATTCCCGCATCTATTATGTAACACGATAATCTTGAAATACAAGGATGTCCCTATGAAATTTCTGCTTACAGCGGCGATGGCCGTTTTCCTCTTCTGTCCGCCGGTTCTGAAGGCGGCAGATCTGATCGCCGATTTTACCGGAGCTCACGAACGGTTCAGTGTTTTTGCTTACGGCGAACCGGTGAAGCTGCGTCTCTCTTTGAAAGGGGAGGGCTTTTCCGGGAGCGATACGCTGCAATGGAGACTTTGTGATTACAGCAACCGTCAGCTGGAATCCGGTTCTCTTCCGGTTACGGCGGAGGAACTGAAAAAAGGAAGTGATTTCCAACTTAAGAATCAGAAAGCCGGATGTTTTTTTCTGTACATGAAACTTGAGAAAAGCGGTATTACGATTCCGTGGAAGGGATCTCGTCTGCCGGGCTATGTGACGTTCGGTGTGCTTCCGGAACTGAAGGCGCTTCCGCTCAAATACAGCGATGATTCCCGCTTCGGAGGACAGGGAACGAACTTTATTAAAACCGGGGAGTTCATGAAAGGGGACTGCTACGCTCCTTTCTATACGACGGTCGGAATGAAGTGGACTTACAACGGACGTTCCCTTCTGCATCTGGAAAAGACTCCGGGCGCCTTCAAACCGAAAACCCTGGAGGAATACAAAAAAGGATATCCCGGATGGGGATTCGCCAATCGTATGAGTCTGGTTACCGATCTGCACGGGCCTCCGACGCATCTTCTGAAATTCCCGCCGTATATGGAGAAGAATGCGATCGAAAAGCTGGCTCCGACTCAGGCGCAGGCGTATCCGCTGAAGAATTCCGGGGCTTATACGGAACTGACGGGACGTGTCGCAAAGGATGTCTCCGCATGGCGCCGGGCGTTCGCCTCGGAATGGATGAGACGGAACTATTATCAGCTTCACTGGGAGCCCGACTGGCACTGGAACGGATCCGAAGACGAATTCCTGGAATATTACCGGGCGGCAAAGGCCGGTATTTCGGCGAACGATCCGGGCGCGTTCCTGATGGGGGCAAACTACGGAGTGATTTCACGCGGAAACAAAAAGCTGGAACGGTTGTTTGCAAAGGGACTCGGAAAATATGTGGATGGAATTTTCTCGCATCTTTATTTTCTGCCTGTCACCATGGAACCGGAGGATGCGGGACTGCATACGGACTGCCGACGTCTTCGCCAGCTTGTTGACCGGTACATCGGACCCGATGCCCCCCTCATCAACACGGAATGGGGAACAGATTATCATCGCGACACCCGAAACCTGACTCATGATCTGCTGATGAATCATCTCTACCGCTTTGTGCGCGGGCACCTGATCGCACTCGGGGAGGGATTCAACGGAACCTGGTTCTTCTATACGACGGACTACTGTGATTATACCAGCAAAGGCGGAGAACAGGGGTATGGCATCTCCTTCAATACGTCGTCCTATATAGCGAAATACAAATTCGGGGCGGCCTCACTGGAGCCGAAGCCGACGATGATGGCGGCCGCTGCCATGACTCGTCTGCTGGAGGGTACGAAGAGTCTCGGGAGACTGGATCATCTGGATCCGTCGGTGTTCGCCTATTCGTTCCGGCGCGGCGCAACGAATCTGGTGGCTGTCTGGAGTCCGAAGAAAGAGCAGACTCTTCTTCTGGAGACTGGAGTGCCGCAGGTGACAGTGTATGATATCATGGGAAATCCGCGGACCGTGAAAACCGATCACGGAAAACTTTCCTTGAAGATTGATCGTTATCCGCAGTATGTGGCGGGAATTGCCGATGCGTATCTCCCGACCGCCGACCGGTCGAAGAATTCCATTTTCCTCGGGAAACGCCTGGAGCTTGCTCCTGGAAATGCTGTGAAGCGACTCCTGAAAAACGGATCCTCCGCGGAAAAACTGGTGCTGAGAACGCGCAAAGGGGATCTGGTTCTTGCAGAGAGCGTTCCGGCGGATCTCCCGGCCGGATGTTTCGAGGTGTTCGTGGAAGGAAAGAACGGACGGAAGGAATCGATGCTGCTGGATATCTCCGGTCAGGTCCGTTTCGGCGGAAGGAAGGAATTTGTTTCTTCTTCCGGGATTCCGTATCTGGAGCAGTCGGTCCGGAATCTGAGTTCGATTCCGCAGTCTCTTACGATCCGGGCAAGCTACGGGGGCAGGGAGTTCTTCTCGGAGGCCCGCTCCGTGGAAGGAGAAAAGACAACCGTCTTCCGCATTCCGCTGGATCGCGCCGGATATGACGGACTGAAATTGCAGAACTATGTCCTTACGATCAGCAATGCCAACGGTCTTCAGGCGAAAAGCGAGTGGTTCGGCGCAACGGTGGTTCCGAGTAAAAAGGTCCCCGCGAAAATCGACGGCAATCTCGCTGACTGGCCCGGAAAAGGCTTCAGCCGCTGGCTGGGACGGGAAGCTCTGACTCACAAAAAGGAACTCTGGCGCGGGACAAAGGATTTCTCCTGCCGCTGGCAAATTGCTGCGGATCGGCGGAATCTCTGTCTTGCCGTGGAAGTGCGCGACGATACCGTTTTCCGGGAAGGCAATCCGAAACAGCCGTGGCGTGACGATTCGCTGATCCTTGTCCTCGGACGCGATTCCGACGGCAACGGCGAATGGCTTCTTCACCGGCGCTTCAGCATTACCCGCGGACGCGATGGAAAGACTCAGATCCAGGAAATCTTCGGAACGCCTCCTCGTGGAGTTCTTCCTGTCAGTAAGCAGGTCATGGAAGCGGTCGTGAAGCGGAATGACAAGGCGCGTACCACCGTGTATGAGATCCGGATCCCGTTCGGAGGAGAAGCCGGACTGCTTCCGGAGCAAGGACCGTTCGGACTCGGCTTCACCGTGCATGATATTGACAAGAAAGAGGAGATGCTTCAGGATCAGCACCGGGAGTTCAGTGTGCTCGGCGGAGTGCCGCTGTTCATGGGACATACCCGCTTTGCCACGATTCTGGTGCGTCCGTAAGGGAGGATTGAAAAATGATGAAACTGTTTCTGTGTTCTGTCCTGAGTGCCGCATCGCTGATGCTTTCCGCTTCCGGGGGGGAGGAGGCGATGGGTAAGAAGAATCCGGCGGATTTCTGGAAGGCGTCTGAACTTTTCCGGACTCCGGAATTTGAATCTGTCGATCAGAAATATCCCGACAGCCGGGAAGATGGTGTCCAGGCAATCACCTATTCCGGACTTCCGTTGAACGGCAAGCCGACTAAGGTTTTTGCCTATCTCGGATATCCGGAAGGACCGGTCCCGCAGGGCGGTTTCCCTGCGGTGGTTCTGGTGCATGGGGGCGGAGGAACCGCCTTTGCCAAATATGTCAGGATCTGGAACCGGCGGGGCTATGCTGCGATTGCGATGGATCTCTATGGAACACGTCCTGTCGCGGATAAGAAGAAAAAGACCGTGCCGCTGGAGGGCGGAAGCAATGTTGACTGGCAGAGACGCAGTGTTGCCAATGCTGTGCTCGGTCATTCGCTTCTGCGTTCCATGAAGAATGTCAACAAGGATAAGATCGGTTTGATCGGCGTTTCGTGGGGCGGTATTTTCGCTTCGCTGATTTCGACGGTGGACGACCGGTTGAAATTTGTGATTCCGGTCTACGGCTGCGGATTTTTCCGCTATGGAGATGACAGCATAGTCTTTTACCGTTCGAAGCAGAATCGGAAGCCTTGGTGGGATCCGGGCTACTTCCTGCATGCATCGAAGGTTCCCGTGTACTGGGTGGATGGAACGAACGATGTGCATTTTGCCATTCCGGCTCTGGAGCAGTCGATTGCGGCGACTCCGACGACGGCAAACCGGACTCTTGTGATTCGTCTGGAGCATTCGCATATCGGCTTTGAGTTGAGTCCTGTGTTCCGGATCGTGGATTCCGTTCTGAAAAACGGGGTTCCGCTCCCGAAGCTCGGACCGATTTCCACAAAAGATGGAGTTGCCTCCGCGAAGATTCTGAATCCGGGGAAGGGGATTCGTCTTCCTCAGCTCTGTTATACGAAGGGGAGCGGGCCGTTGTCGCAGCGTCTCTGGCTGAATACACCGGCGAAATGCGCCGGCGGCACGATTTCCGCAAAGATCCCGGAAGGCGTTACGCAGTATTATCTGACGGCGTTTGATGAAAAGGATGCCAGCGGACAGTGGAACTGTTCCGGATCGACGGCGGTTGTCACGGTCGAAAAGTGACGGCTCTAAAAGGCGGAAGACTTTCGAAAATTCTCTTTTTCGAGTTTTCCGCCTTTAAAGTTTCGAGACAGCGTTTTATATTACGAAATCCTCTCAATAAAAAAAGGTGAAGTAATTAAAATGAAACTGTCCAATCTGTTTTCGGACGGCGCCGTGCTTCAGCGCGGAATGCCGGTGCCGGTCTGGGGGACGACGGAACCTGATTCCGTTGTCAAAATCACATGTGCGGGAGTGACCGCGTTTGGGGCATCTTCTTCAGCGGGAGATTTTCTGGTGCGTCTGCCGGAGCTTCCGGTCGGCGGACCGTATGAGCTTGTCGCGGAATCGGTGTCAACCGGGGAGCGGATCGTGGTGCGCGATGTCATGGTGGGAGAAGTCTGGCTGGCGTCGGGACAATCCAATATGGAATTTACTCTTGCCTCCTCTCCGCAGCAGTACCGGGAGTTCTGCGCTCTGAAGGTGGATCCCTCCTCTCTGCGCATGATTACCGTTCCGAAATCGGTTTCCTCGGCGCAGCAGAAGGATTTCAAGGCGGAGTGGAAGTATGCGGCGAATGGAAATATCGGAATTTTTTCCGCGGTTGCCCTCTGGTTTGCAAACCGTCTGCGCGAGAAACTGAATGTTCCGGTCGGAATCATCCACTCCTCGTGGGGCGGGACGTTTGCCGAGGCGTGGACCAGTCGTTCCACTTTGATGCGGAATCCTGAGATCCGGGATGCTCTGCAGGAGTATGAATCCAAACTTCCCGAAGCAAAGTGCTGGAACAATACCGATATCTTCCAGCAGTGTTCTCCATCTAAGCAGGACTTCTTCCGGAAATACGGGGCTGCCGATCCGGGAAACTCCGGGCTCGGAAAAGGCTGGGCGGAGAAAGAGTTCGATGACTCCTCCTGGAAAGACTTTCAGGTTCCCGGAAACTGGATGAGTCAGGGAATTGCCGGAAATGGAGTCATCTGGGCGCGCTTCTCCGTGGAGATTCCGGAGAGCTGGAGCGGACAGACTCTGCATCTGAAACTCGGCGGAATCGACAAACAGGATATCACCTATTTCAACGGCTGCGAGGTCGGGCGTTCCGGCGAGGGATTCGATGACTCCTACTGGAACAGTCCGCGGGATTACACCGTTCCCGCCGAACTCGTGAAACCGGGACGCGCCGTAATTGCAGTCCGTGCCTATTCCTTCCTGTACGATGGCGCAATCAACGGCATGCCGGAGATGTTCTCTCTGTTCCCGGAAGGCCGCGAAGCGGAAGCTCTTCCGCTCTCCGGCTGCTGGAAGGCCGCCGCTGAAGCCGATTATGGAAAACTGCCGTATCCGGCCAATGGCGAAGTGGCGATGCAGGGACCGGGAAATCCGAATACCTTTTCGATTCTTTTCGACGGCATGATCCGGCCGTTGATTCCGTATGCGATGCGTGGAGCCATCTGGTATCAGGGCGAGACAAATGCTCATTCGATTGCGGATTCGGTCGCGTATGAACGGATCATGGCGGATCTGATCGACGACTGGCGCTACCACTGGGGCCAGGGCGATTTCCCGTTCTATCTCGTTCAGCTTGCGAATTTCCGGACACCTGCCGAATATGATGAGGCGAGTACCTGGGCGCCTCTGCGTGAGTCTCAGCGCTTTGCCTGTGAAAGAATGCCGAATGCGGCAATGGCCGTGGCTATCGACTGCGGCGAGACGCTCGACATTCATCCGAAGGACAAACGTACCGTGGGCGAGCGTCTTGCGGCGCAGGCTCTCTACAATACCTATCACTGTTGCGATGTGGTCCCCTGCGGTCCTCTGCCGCGCGGGATCCGCAGAGAGAACGGCGGACTCTGCGTCCTGTTCGATCACGCGGATGGCGGACTGGAATTCCACGGCGCAAAGGACGGCTTCTTCCTTGCCGGCGGCGATGGCGTGTTCCGGAAGGCGGAGATGGTCGAAGTGGATGGTTCCAGTCTGTATCTCCGCAGTGCGGAGGTGCCGTATCCGGTGCGTGTCCGGTACAACTGGTCGGATAATCCGATCGGAACCCTTTACAACGGAGCAGGCTTCCCGGCGTCCCCGTTTGAAATGAAGTAAAATAAGTAGTTATCGTTGCTTTTCTCTATTGTTTTTCCGAGAAAAGTTCTGATTTCAGGGGCATTCTTTCGTTCGAAGGAGTGCCCCTGTATTAATTTGGATTAGAGTGCTTTCCGGAGCTTTCATCGCGTTTGAGAAAGAGAATCCGGAAATCGGGAGAGGTGTTTTTTTATTGCGAAGCCGCCCCGGATCAGGCCAGTCCGTGGCGACTCCGCGTAGATAGATTGGAAGGAAAGAGGGGATTACTCCCGGTAGCTGCTGCGGAGATCCCGGATGACCAGACTGCGTTTTACGGCATCGGCATTTACGGTTTCCGGCAGAGAGAAGGTGATTGTTCTCGGAGCGCCCGGAAGAAGGGTGAAGCTGTTGTCGCTGAAGACCGTCTGCATTCCGCGCAGTTCCGCGAACGTGTAGAATGCCGGCAGATCGGTGCTGAGGGTCAGACTCCATTTTCCGCCGGAAAGCTTTTTAAGCGCGGTTTTTAAGCGCGGCTGCTGAAGGTCGCAGCGTTTGAATTCCGTAAAGAACTGATCGTTGTAGTGGGTGTAGCGTTTTCCTCCGGCTTTGCCGTCGAGCGTGAGATAGAGGAAGGCCTGTGCGGGATCTTCGGTCAGCGCTTCTGCGTCGAATTCATGAATCTTTTTCGATCCGAGCGGAGGAAGCTGGAGTTCGAACTCGAAATCTTTCAGCTTGCGGCCCGAGAAATCGAAGAGCGAAGCGTGGATGGATCCCTTGAATTCGCTGTTGACATCGCTGGTTGCCCAGAGTTCCAGACGGTTGTCGCTGTTCAGGAAACTGGTCACGATGACCGGCGAGTAGAAACGTTTTGCATGATAATGCAGCTGTTTCCAGTTGCCGTCGTAGTCGATGCTGGACCAGGAGGCCACGGGCCAGTTGTCGTTAAGCTGCCAGTAGAGCGTTCCCATGCAGACCGGTTTCAGATGGCGCCAGAATTCGACGCCCGTCTTGATGGCGAACGCCTGCTGGACCTGGCTGAGGTAGATGAAGTTTTCAAACCCTTCGGGGAAGCGGAAATAACGGGTGAACATTTCGACAATTTTGGAGTTGCCGCCGTTGTTCCGCTGATGGTGCTCCATGACCGGGGAGGTGACATTGCGCTGTTTGCCTTCGGTGTAGCGGTCCACGGTGTTCTGCGCGGGGAAGGACTGATAGCCGAATTCGGAGCAGAAGCGCGGAATGACGTTGAAGTAGGCGGAGAAGGATTGTCCGCTGTGCCAGACGCTCCAGTAATGCATGTCGCCCATGCTGTCGTCGTGTGCGCCTCCTGCGACGTAATCCGGTCCGCTGCAGGGGGAACTCGGCCAGAAGACTCGGGTCCGGTCGGCGGATTCCACAGCCTGTTTGACCGCCCGGTTGAAGCGGTCGTAATTGATCAGGCGCGTCGGATAGCCCTGCGAGCCGTTGCCGCCCATGAGACTGATCACCTCGTTGTCGCCGCACCAGAGCGCGATGGAGGCATGGTTGCGGAGCCGTTTCACCTGATGGACGATTTCGCCGGTGATGTTTTCCAGAAAGTCCGGAGTCGAGGGATAGCGCGCGCAGGCAAACATGCAGTCGTGCCAGATGAGGATGCCTTTTTTGTCGCAGAGTTCATAGAACACCTCGTTTTCGTATTGTCCTCCTCCCCAGACGCGGAGCATGTTCATGTTGGCGGCGACGGCATCGGAAAGAAGGCGGTTGTAGACCTCTTTCGTATGACGCTGCGGCATCGCATCGACGGGGATCCAGTTTGCTCCCTTGCAGAAAATGTCGATTCCGTTGACGCGGAATTTCATACTGATGCCGATTTCATCCGGTTCGTTGATGAGTTCGAGTTTGCGCAGACCGATCTGTTTGCGGATGGTTTCATCCGGTGTCGAGACTGTCAGCGGATAAAGTTTCTGTTCACCGTATCCCGCCGGATACCAGAGAACCGGATTGTCGATTTCAAACGAAACCGATACGATGTTGATTCCGGGCTGAAGCCGGAGATTCCGACTTTTTTTCTCTCCGTTGAATTCGAACACGACGGTGGTTCTGCCCCCGTGTTCGCTGAACAGCTCCGCGCTTGCATCGAGAATGCATTTTCCCGGAGAGTGCTTCTGTTCCGTGCCGATGTAGTCGAGACGGGCATCGTCCACGCCTCTGAGGTAGATGTCTCCGTAGATGCCGCTGACCACAAGACAGATTCCCCAGTCCCATCCCGCATGGCACTGTACTTTGCGGATCAAATTCATGTACGGGACGCGGTTGTTGCCGTTGATTCCGAGGTCGAACGGCTGTTTCAGCGCCTCTTCCTCGGCTTTGGCGACCGGAGAGTGAATGACGATTTCAATTCTGTTTTTCCCCAGTTTCAGGAGCGGCTTGACATCTGTTCTGATCCTCCGGAACATGTTGCGTGAGGATCCGGCGGATTTCCCGTTGATGCGGATATCGGCAAATGTGTCGAGCGAGTCGATATTGAGATAGACGGAGTCTTTGGCAAGCAGATCCGCTCCGACCTGAAAATCCTTTGTGTAGGTCCAGTTGAAATCGCGAACCCACTGTACGTCCTCCTCGTTTTTCCCGAGGTAGGGATCGGGGATGAGTCCGTTCCGGAGCAGGGCGGAATAGTTGTCTCCGGGAACGTCGGCCTGGACGGTGCTGAAATTTTCCCTGTCGCAGGAGAGTGTCCATTTCCCTGCGAGATTGATCGTCTGCATCTGATTCTCCTTTGCTGCGGATTCCGCAATCTTCCTATTGAGTTCCGTTTTCTGCGGTATTTCCGTCACCTGTTCCGGCGCGGCGGAACAGGAACAGAGACAGAGTACGAGCGCCGCGGTCAACATGTGCGGCAAGCGCGGTATTGTCTGATTCATCTGCATGTCTCCCTTTTTTGTCTGTGCGGGATAAACTTATGCCGGAAAACCGTCCTTTTCAAATAGTATATCCCGTTTTTTTTCAAAAACGACTACAAAATAGAAAAAAGAATACTATATTGATATCGATCAGAATCATTCTTTTTCAACAACAGGGAGACTTCTTCAATGCGTCTGAACCGGAACATGCTTTCCATGCGGAGCGGAAGTTACAATATGCAGACATCCGTATTCCGTTCCGGAGAGTTCTTTCCCGAACATTGTCATGATTTCCATGAATTTTTTCTTGTCGCCGACGGCATACTGGAGCATACTTTGAATGGAAAAATTTCGCTTCTGCCAGCCGGCTCCGTCCAGTTGATCCATCCGGGGGATACGCATATCGTCGCCTGTGCGAAAGGCTCTCCGGAGGTGCGGATCTACAACTGCAACGTCAGTACCGAAGAGATGCTGAAGGTTCTCTATTTCAGTTCCGCCGGCTATGATTTCCCTCTGGATGACTGTGTCCAGACCGTGAAAATGGCTCCGGATCACCACTGGCGCCACCTGCTGGATCTGGCGCGCGAGACCTGCGGAATGCGCGATGACGGAACGCCTCTGAAAAATTCTCTTCTGCGTCTGCTGACACAGGAGGTCGTCACCGTGCTGATGAGCCGTTCCTTCCGGGAGAAGGCGGCTCCGCCGCAGTGGCTGGCGGAGAGTGTCGAGGAGATGAAGAAAAAAAGCAATTACGCCGAAGGACTTCCGCGCCTGATCGCTCTTTCCGCAAGAACGCAGGAGCATCTCTGCCGGTCTATGAAGAAATATTACGGCATTTCGCCGCAGGAGTATGTGATTTCTCTGCGTCTGGAAGACGCGGCCTCCCAGCTGCTGCATACGGGACGGGAGGTCTCCACGATTGCATTCGATGTCGGTTTTCACAATTTGTCATACTTCCGCCGCTGTTTTCTGCGGAGGTACGGAACGACTCCCCTGAAATATCGTGCCCGTTTCCGGATCATGCGGCACTGATCCGGTCGCGGAAGGAGTTGCCTGCCGGAAAAAGCGGGCGGTTGCGTGTGATCCCGGCAGGGGGAGGACGGGACGTATTGGATCAGCTCCAGCGATTCGGCAGCAGTTCGGAGAGGGTTTTGACGGAGCCGTCGCCGAGAAGCACTTCGCAGAGTTCGTTCTGATCGTGAAGCTGACAGAGAAATTCCCTGCATCTGCCGCAGGGCGGAATGACCGTTCCGTTTTCTGTCACAGCGACCAGTTTTACAATCCGGTGTTCGCCTGCCGTGACCATTGCCGCGGCTGCCGCATGTTCCGCGCAGAAGCCCATGGAGCAGGGGGTATCAATACAGACGCCAGTGAAAATCGAGCCCCGGTCGGTCAGAAGTGCCGCCGCAACCGAACCGGCATAGGCGTTTTTTGAAAGCTGTCTCGGATTCAGCACCTTGCATGCGGAGAGACGCAGTTGTTCAAAATCGGGAGCGGCGAAATTTGCGTGATCGTTTTGTGCGGCTTGTTCAGACATGATTCATCTCCGATGTCTCCGAGGCGGAATGGCTTTCTGTTTTTCCGCTGCTGTTTCTTTTAAATTGCATGGGAACGTTTTCGCCGGAGCATTTTCAGTTTGCGTCTGCGCTGAGCGGCTGTCCGGACCCTGATTTTCACGTGCAGGGGGAGGGCGCGCTGGTTCCGGTGACGGTCATACAGAAACATTTGAAGAGCGTTCCATACGTTGTGCCAGAAGACGTAGAAGATCGGTCCCATCGCGATCAGCGGATTGACAAAAGTCAGAGCCAGATAGAGCGTGAACGTCGTATTCTTCTGTCCGAGAAGCTGACTGCTTTCCCGTTTGATGCGATGAGGCACCAGGAATCCGCCGAGCCAGAAATTCAGAATGCAGATACACATGGAAACAAGTGCGATTTCCGCAATAATCATCGGAGAGACGTGCGGATTGGTTTCCAGAAACGTGAAGGCCTCTCCCGCAATGATGAACAGCGTGCAGGACCAGAGAAACAGCGAAAAAGTTTTGCATTTTCCGGGCCATTTTGTGGAATCGGGAAAGAGTTTTCGGGTAATCAGCGCCATCAGGGCGGGCAGTCCGATGATGAGCAGGAGCGATTTGACAATGTCCGCGACAAATCCCAGCGAGGTGTTCCCCGTCACCAGCGGCAGAAGCCCGACCAGGGAGAGCGATACTCCGAGATTCGTAATGACAAATCCGCTGACCACATAGGCAACCCGTCCGTTCAGAAACGCCATCACCACCGGAGCCGCATTCGCGGTCGGTGTGATGCCCACGAAAAACGCCGCCAGCGCCAGCTGCTCGTTTCCCGCAAAATGAAAGAGGTAGTATCCGCCGAGTCCGATTCCGAGATTTGCCAGCAGCAGATACCAGTGCCACTTCTGCGGTTTCAGGTTCCTGATTTTGATCTGAAGACAGACCATATAGAACATGACGATCAGCAGCCAGCGGATCAGAAACGAGAGTTTTCCCACATCGGGGAAGATCGCTCCCAGCACGAAGGGAATGAAGATCATTCCCGGACGAATCAGGTTTTTCAGCATGGTACTCATGAACACTCCGAACATCATTTTGTTGGAAAAGAAAATATACCATCATATTCCTCTCATTTCCAGTGAGTTTATTCATTTCCGTTTTTGTTTTTCCGGAGAAACGGTGTTTTCCGGCGTCTTTCCGGAGGAAAACGGGAGTTTTACTCTTGCTATTTTGGAAAACGTTGCTATGATATTGCCTGTCGGAGTTTTTTGCATTGAGAGAGAATGAACAAGGATGATTCAAATGAGAAAACCAATGCTTTTTGCGGCGCTGCTTCTGGCTGCCGGAACCTTTTTCGCCGGATGCTGTTTGGACGGATATTCCAAATTGAACGACGGGGATGCAAAGTATCCTCAGTTGAAGAAGGTCTATGACCGGATGGCGCGGGGAGAGAAGGTGAAAATCGCGTATCTCGGCGGTTCCATCACCTGGGGCGCTACGGCGACCGATCCGCAGAAGACCTCGTGGCGCGCCCTTTATACAAAGAGTCTGGAGGAGAAATTCCCGGAGGCCCATATCAAGGCGATTGACGCGGCAATCGGTGGAAAGGGATCCGATCTCGGCGTGTTCCGCATGGATCGCGATGTGATCGCATACAAGCCGGATATGACGCTGGTGGAATTCGCCGTCAACGACGGTCACAAGGACCGCAACGAATCGTTCGAAGGCGTTCTGCGCAAACTGCATAAATCCAATCCGGAGATGGCGATTGTTGTGGTGATCGCCGGATCGGGTGACAAAAAGTTCGCGTCGATCAATCAGGATAAATACATCGAAATAGCCAACTACTACAATCTTCCGTATGCCGACGTGGTGAACGGTGTCAACCGCCTGATCCTTGCGAACAAGCTCAAGGAGCCGAAACTGATGCTGACCGACGGCTGTCATCCGAACGATTACGGCTATACCATCTACCGGGATGTCGTTGCCGACTCTTTCGGCAAAGCTGCCGCGGAACCCGGAAAGGCGAAGCCCTGGCCGGCAAAGCCCTTCACGGCGAACCGTTACGAATCCGCCGAGTCGATTCCTCTGGCAACTCTGATCAAGGGCAGTTCCGACTGGCGGAAAGAGGTGCCTTCCGTGGTCGGCGCCTGGTTTGACCATCAGCCATCCCGCTGGCTCGACAGCGTGATCGTGCCCCGGAAGGAGAATGCCGTTCTGACCGTCAAGCGGGTCTGCACCGGAGTCGGCGTCTATTTCGAGATGCTCCCGAAAGGCAGCCGCTTCGAGGTGCTCGCCGATGGAAAGAAAGTGCTGGATGTGAATACGAATTTCTCCCAGACCAATCCCGGGCTCGGCAATCGCTTCGTGTTCCTGGATGGGCCTGCCAAGGAGCGGACCATCATGATCCGGGCACTTGGACAGAATTTGCGTCTTGGAAACCTTCTTGTGACAAAATAATCGTCTCAACAGCTTCGAGGCCGGAAAGATTTTTCCGCGCCATTCCTGAAAAACGTGTCTGCGGGCTCTCCCCCCGGACACGTTTTTTTCTGTTTCGCAAGGACGACTGCTCTTTTCCCGAAAATGATTTTATCCCAGGAAAAAGTACTTCTCCGCTTGCAATTTTTCTCTTGAAAAGCTAAATTGTATGTTTAATCTTTATTTACTACATTTATATCTGGAGGAGAATCATCATGTCTGAGAGTTATCTGCAGAGAGCCTTTGCCCAGCGCATCGGCGGAGAGAAATTCGGCAAGGACACCAAAATCTACAAATTTGAGAAGATCAAACGGGCGAAACGCGAAGCCATGGCGAAGAATCCCGGAGTTTCTCTGATCGACATGGGCGTCGGCGAACCGGACGACATGGCCTTCCCCTGCGTGATCGAAGCCATGAAAAACGAAGTCTCCAAATGGGAAAACCGCATTTACGCCGACAACGGCGTGCAGGAATTCAAAGACGCCGCCGCCCGCTATATGAAGGCGCTTTACGGCGTTGATCTGGATCCTGTCAACGAGATCTGCCATGCGATCGGAAGCAAATCGGCTCTGACCCTGCTTCCCGCATGCTTCATCAATCCCGGCGACATCACAATCATCACGATTCCCGGTTATCCGGTGCTCGGAACCTGGACCGAATATCTCGGCGGTGAAATGGTCAAACTTCCGCTTCTGGAAGAGAACGGCTTCCTGCCCGATCTCGACAGTCTCACCGAGGATCAGTGCCGCCGTGCCAAACTGCTTTACCTGAACTATCCGAACAATCCCACGGGCGCTTCCGCTACGGTCGAATTCTTTGAGAAGGCGATCGCCTTTGCGAAAAAGCACGAGATTCTGATCGTCAGCGATGCCGCTTATGCGCCGCTGAATTTTGTCGGCAAGCCGCTGAGCATTCTGTCGGTTCCCGGCGGAAAGGATGTCGCGGTGGAGCTGCACAGTATGTCCAAGGGCTTCAACATGACCGGCTGGCGCTTGAGCTGGGTGTGCGGCAATCCGCTGGCGGTCAAGGCGTTCGCGACGGTCAAGGACAACGCCGACAGCGGACAGTTCATTGCCATTCAGAAGGCCGCCATTGCCGCTCTCGACGATCAGGCCTCGATTACTCCTGCAATCAGTGCCAAATATGAGCGCCGTCTCCGCAGCATGGTGGAAACCCTCCGGAAACTCGGCTTCAACGCGAAGGTTCCGGCCGGCTCCTTCTATCTTTATGTGAAGGCTCCGAAAGCCGCTTCCGACGGTACCGTCTTCACTTCCGGCGAGGACTTCAGCCAGTGGCTCATCAAAACGAAGCTTATCAGCTCCGTTCCCTGGGATGATGCCGGAAACTACGTCCGTTTCAGCGCGACCTTTGTCGCACGCGGCGGACAGGAAGAGGAAAAGGCCGTTCTTGACGAGTTCGCAAGACGCCTTTCCGACGCCAAATTCACATTCTGACCCTTCCGGTTGGAATGACAGTCAACCGGGACGGCAGCATCCGTCCCGGTCCGTTTTTTTCAGCGAGGCTTTATGAGTGAGTCCAAGACCCCGGAGATTCCGGAACCGCCCACCGATACCATATCCGGTATGGAGACGGTTCATATCGA
This sequence comes from uncultured Lentisphaeria bacterium, assembly GCA_905197955.1. Lineage (GTDB taxonomy): Bacteria > Verrucomicrobiota > Lentisphaeria > Victivallales > UBA1829 > UBA1829. The sequence continues at coordinate 44,980 of CAJKAR010000017.1, forward strand.
CATCGAAGGGCTTTACCGCAATACCGAATCTGATCCCGGCGCACCTCTCAATCTGGAAAATCTGGAGATGGATTCCGGCGATGTCCTTTCCACCCTGACGCGAAAGCCTCCGGAAAAATACAAGTTCCGCAAGAGTATCGGTCATGGCGGAATGAAAGTCGTCATACAGGTCAAGGACCGGGATACGACTCGTGACATCGCCATGGCGCTTCTTCCCGATGCGCAGTCCCGTCCCAAACGCGACATCATCCGCTTTATTGAAGAGGCCCGCATCACAGCAAGTCTGGAGCACCCGAACATCGTTCCTGTCCACGATATCGGTGTCGATACGCACGGATCCCCTTACTTCACCATGAAGCTCATCAAGGGGGAGAATCTAGCCTCCGTGATCCGCAAACTTCACGATGGCGATCCGGAATATCTGGAAAACTACACGCTCGACAAGCTCCTTCTTGTATTCATAAAAATCTGCAACGGCGTGGCGTTTGCCCATTCCAAGGGGGTGTTGCATCTGGATCTGAAGCCGGAGAACATTCAGCTCGGCGACTTCGGCGAAGTGATTATCATGGACTGGGGACTTGCCAGAGTTATTTCGGAAAAGGAGCCGGATGAAACGGCATCGCCGGAAAAGGATGTCCCGATCTTCGAAAACCGTACCAGCGATGGCATCCGGAAGGGCACTCCCGGCTACATGGCTCCGGAACAGGCCGCCGGAAAAAACAGTGAAAAGGATTTCCGAACCGATGTCTATTCCCTGGGCGCGATTCTCTACTCCATGCTGACGTTTCAGAATCCTCTCCGCGGAACCACTCTGAAGGAGATGCTTGCCGAAACGGTCAACGGAATGGTGGTTCCGCCTTCGAAGCGTGCTCCGGACCGGATCATTCCGAGCAGTCTGGAGGCTGTCGTGATGAAGGCTATGGCAGTGAAGCCTGCCGACCGTTATCAGGGCGCAAAGGATCTCCGGAACGATGTGCTTGCGTTTCTGAGCGGTCATGCGACCCATGCCGAACGGGCAACTCCGCTGAAAAAGGCACTGCTCTTTACCAGGAGACATCGGATATCGGTGTTGTCGGTGAGTGTGACGCTGTTTCTGCTTCTTCTGACGGGGCTGTATGCGATGCTGGAATTTTCGCGTCAGCATGGTGACTGGATTTCAGCATTCGAACGGGATTTCACGGTCCCGGGGACGAGCCTTGACGGAATTGCTTTTTATGACGGAACCCTTTCCAGACGGATTCCCGCATGGACCCTCTCTGCCGCCGGATTGAAGATGCATCGCGGAGAGTGGCTCTGGCTCACGGATACGAAGATCAAGGAAAATGTGAAAATTATTCTGGAGGTGTTTTCCGCCTCGCCCGGAAATGCCTTTGAAGTCTGTCTGAACTCCCGTTTTGAACCTCTGCCGGCGTGGTGGCGTCTGCCGGGGGGATATTCTTTCCATACATCCGGCTATCGCGGCTCCATGGATCTGATCTACAAGAACGAGAAGGGGAATGTGCCGGAGATTATTTCCGGAGCGGCATCCCGGATTGAGAACGGAGCTGTGAACCGGATTGAGATCGAACGGGTGAACGAGAAACTCTCGGTCACGGTGAACGGTCATGAGCTTTCGGCTGTCGATCTGTTTCCGCTGACCGGCCGGGAGTATGAACAGATCGGTCTGCGTTCATTCGGATCGGCCTCGGTGCTCTGTTCGATCCGGGTGTTCCGGCTGGCGCTGCCGGAGAAGGCCAGTCCGGTAATCGCCGGAGATGCGCTGGTCGAAACGCGCCATTTCGAGGATGCCATCGACAAGTATCTCACGATTGCGGACGATTATGTGCGCGGTCCCGTCGCCGAAGAGGCTCTCGCCAAGGCTTACGCCACCGCTGCCGGATCTGTGACGGATGAACAGAAACGCTCTCAGATTCTGATCGGAATCAAACGCCGGATCGCATCCCGTTTCGCTTCATTCGCCTATCAGGAGAAAATTCTGGAGATTGATGCCCTGATGCTCTGGCGCAATGGAAACTACAAGGCGTCTCTTTCGATTGTGGATGATATTTTCAAGCGGAATCCGAACACGGGAATCGTAAAAAACATTCTTCAGCTTCCCCATCGGAGACTGCCCGAATATGTGATTCCGGAACTGATGAGGAACATTATCCGCACGAAGGATATCACGCGCCTCAATCTTTCGGGGTATGGAATTGCCGACCTGACGCCGCTTTCCGGAATGAAGCTGGTGTATCTGGACTGCTCGGACAACAATCTGACCAGTCTGGCCGGACTGGACGGCATGCCGCTCGAAGTGCTCGGTTGTTCGGGAAACCGGATCACATCGCTGGAGCCGCTGCGGGGGATGCCGCTTCAGACGCTGTTCTGTCAGGAGAATCTGATCCGCGATCTTTCTCCGCTGGATTCCGAATCGCTGATTGATTTGAACTGTTCCTGGAATCGTCTTTCCTCTCTGGACAGTTTGCGGGGATTTGCCCTGGATCGTCTTCTGTGTCGCGGCAACGGAATCGTTTCGCTGGAGCCGCTGCGGGGTATGCCGCTTCAGCGGCTGGATGCAGGACTGAATCCGCTGGATTCGCTGGATCCGCTGCGGGGTATGCCGCTGGAGTTTCTGCGGCTGGATGGAACGAATATTTCGGATCTTTCGCCGCTGCGGGGTATGCCGCTGGCGGTGCTCGGATTGTATAATTGTCAGAAGATTCGAGATATTTCCCCGATTCTGGAACTGGGAACTCTGGAGGTGCTGAGCATTTCCGAGACAACGGAGGGAATCCGTCGATTGAAGACGATGCCGGGATTGATTCTGCTCTCTTCCGAACAGTCGCTGCCCTTTGGCAGTGATGCAAAGCTGCGTGATTCCTGGCGGGCTCCGGAGTCGGGAAACGCGAAAAAGCGGAAAGAGTGACATCGGCTTTCCTGTCGGGAAATTCCGGAGAAAAGCCGATGGAATGAAGCGTCAGTTCAGTTCTGTTTTCAGCTTCTGTTCCAGGGATTCAAAGACGGTTTTCAGATCGTCGAATTTGAGTTCCGCATACCGGTCAAGAGAGGTCGGCTGCCTGTTGACAATGACGATTTTTCCACCGTTCTGCAGGACAATTCGCGGCAGACTTGCCGCAGGCTCCACGGTCAGACTGCTGCCGAGAACCAGCATCAGATCCGACTGCCGGAGCATCCGTTCAGCGGAGTAGAGAAGATTGGAATCCAGAGCTTCGCCGTAGAAGACAATGTGCGGCTTGATGAGTCCGCCGCATTTGCCGCAGCGCGGAACCTTTCCGGCGCGGACCACAGAAACAATGAATGGATAGTCGAACTGTTTACCGCAGTTCATGCAGGAGTGAATCGCGGGACTGCCATGGAGTTCACCGAGCTTTTTGCTGCCGGCCCGTTCGTGCAGAAGATCGATGTTCTGCGTATAGGTCATTTTGACGATATCCCGTTTTTCGAGTTCCGCGATGACGCGATGGACCACGTTCGGTTCATATTTGTCCAGCTCGTAGAGAAATGGTTTTGCCCAGTCGTAAAAGAGTTCCGGATTTTGTACGAAGCAGTCGATGGAGAGAAGTTCCTCCACCTCCATGCCGCGGAATTTTTTGCTGTAAATGCCGTTTGCACTGCGGAAATCGGGAATTCCGGAGAGAGTCGAGATCCCCGCTCCGGTGAAAACGGTGCAGAGTTTGGAGTTCAGCAGAAGTTCATAGAGTTGATCGGACATAGCAGTTCATCCTCCTGATAAGATACCGGAATGCAATGTACCATGAACTGCCGGAAAATGCAAGTGCTTTTGCGGGAGTCACCTGCGGAAGAGATTTTTAGGGAATGATTTGGAATAATTTTCCGCATTTTTCAGGTGTTCCCGTCTTGTAAATTTTTTTTGCGGATTTATATTTCTGATTCAGCAGTCTGCCGACTGCGGAAGGCAAGGAGTTTTTGGTATGAAAAAGACATTGAAAAACGTGGCTGAACCGAATCTGTTCCGGGATACATTTTCCTACGACAGAATTCCCGCGTTCAAGCTGACCGAAAAGACGGTTGAACCCCGTTTGCCTGAAGATTTCTGGATCACCGATACTACATTCCGTGACGGACAGCAGGCGCGTCCGCCTTATACCGTCGGTGAAATCGTGGAAATTTTCAAATTCATGCACCGGATCGGTGGAAAGCACGGACTCATCCGTCAGAGCGAATTTTTCCTTTATGGAGAACAGGATCGGAAAGCGGTCGAAGCCTGTCAGGAACTCGGCTATGAGTTCCCCCAGATTACCGCATGGATCCGTGCAGTCAAAAAAGATTTCGAACTCGTCAAGCAGATGGGTCTGCGCGAAACAGGGATTCTGACATCCTGTTCTGATTATCATATTTTTCTGAAACTCCGGAAGACTCGCCGTCAGGCTCTGGATTCCTACAAGGAGATTGTGGAGGCGGCTCTGGAAAACGGCGTCGCTCCGCGCTGCCATCTGGAGGATGCCACCCGCGCCGATATCGACGGGTTTGTCATTCCCATGATTAATGAACTCAATGAGCTGTGCGCGGACAGTCCCCTGAAGGTGAAATTCCGTCTTTGCGACACCATGGGCTACGGACTCCCGTTCCCGAATGTTCCGGCACCCCGCGGCATTCCCGCTCTGCTGAACAAGATCCTGACGGAGACCGATACGCCTTCCGAACTGCTGGAATGGCACGGACATAATGATTTCCACAAGGTGCTTGCCAATGCGGTCTGCGCCTGGATTTACGGTTGTTCCGCCGCGAATGGAACGTTCCTCGGATTCGGAGAACGGACAGGCAATCCGCCGATCGAAGGACTGGTCTTCGAATGGATGGGACTGACCGGAATCAACGATGGCATTGATACAACCGCGATTACGGAAATGGCAAATTTCTTCCGCACGAAGATTAAATACAATATTCCGGCGAACTATCCGTTTGTCGGAGCGGATTTCAACACGACGCGCGCCGGAATCCATGCCGACGGGTTGACAAAAAACGAAGAAATTTACAATATCTTTGATACGGAAAAATTCCTTGGGCGTCCCTGCCGGGTTGCGGTATCGAATACATCGGGCCTTGCGGGAATCGCGTACTGGATTCAGGAGAACATTCCTGCGGGAGCGAACATCCGCAAGGATAATCCGGGGATCGTCGAGATTCGCGACTGGATCGACAGCGAATACGCAAAGGGAAGAACCACTACCATCAGCGACGAGGAGATGCTCCGGCTGGTCGGACGCTATCTTCCGGAACTTGTAAACGGGTGAGCTCCATGATCCGGGATCTTTCTGTTCAGTGCGAAGGGGAGGAGACCGATCTTGCTCCCTTTGCCGTGAAGAATAATGAATCCGCCGGTCGTCGCTGGCCGGAGGTGAGTCATCCGTTCCGAACCGATTTCCAGCGGGATCGCGATCGTGTTCTGCACAGTCGTGCCTTCCGGCGGCTTGAATACAAAACTCAGGTGTTCCTGAGCGGGTCCGGCGATCATCTGCGGACTAGACTGACGCATACGATTGAAGTCGCCGCGATTGCCAGGACCATCGCCCGTTCGCTCCGTTTGAACGAGGATCTGGCAGAGACAATCTCCCTTGCGCATGACATCGGTCATACTCCGTTCGGACATGCGGGGGAACGCGCGCTGCAGAAGATCATGGCGGAAAACGGTGGATTCGACCACAATCTTCAGGCGCTTCGGATTATCGATTATCTTGAAATCAAATATCCGGATTACGATGGCCTGAATCTTTCCTGGGAGGTTCGTGCTGGACTGATCAAGCATCGGGACGAGACCCCGGAACTGGATGGAAAACGTCTTCCGCCCCATCCTTCGCTGGAGGCGCAGGTGGCGGACCTCGCGGATGATCTGACCTATTACGGGCACGATGCCGATGACGGACTCGATTCCGGACTCATTACGGTGGATATGCTGGAAGAACTGAAAATCTGGCGTCTTGCCTCGGAGAAGGCGCGCGCAGCCGGTCTGCTGGAGAAGGATGAGCGCTATGCCGCATATACGATTCGCTGTCTGATCGACATGATGGTGGGAAATGCCATCCGCTATTCCAATTCTCTGCTGATGGAGGCCGCTCCGGAGTCTTCCGCCGCGGCTCGGAATCACGGATCCAAGCTGATTGCGTTCAGTCCCGATTTTGAACCTCTGACTCTCGAACTGCGTGATTTTCTGTATCATAATCTGTATTTTCATCCGGAGATCAACAAGTTGAATGAAGGATCGCTGGAGAAGATGACGCTCTTGTTCAACACCTATCGGGAGCACCCGGAGCTGCTCGGGAAAAAAGCGCAGGCGCGGATCGCGGTGGATGGCCTTCCCCGGGCGATCGCGGATTATATCGCCGGTATGACGGATGTGTTCGCGTTTAAAGAGTATGACCGCTTTGCAGCGGAGCGGAAATAGGGGTGTCTGCTGGACAGGGAATGTGGCCGTTGCCTGTTGAAAACGGAACAAAATCGCGGATTCGGGGTCTGTTAATTTAGTCGTTCTGCTTGAAAAATGGACGGAAGCGTCTAATGTATAACAGATAACCGGATTCTTTGGAGAGAGGCTCATGGCTCGAAGAGAAAAAAAGATTTTACGGATGGATGCCCCCATGAAAAAACGGGAGGTGCTCTCCATTCGTGAATGTTTCGACACGGTTCCGTGTGAAGACGGCGGTTCCAGAGTCGTGGACAAAAAGAGTTCCTCGCAGGAAGAGGAACAGGATGCTCTCCGCAGTTATTTCCGGGAGATGGGGGAGATGCAGCAGCTTTCCTCGGAAGAGGAACTTGCTCTCTGGACGCAGATCGATGAAAATGTCTGCCGTCTGCGCGATTCCGTCTATGTCTTTGCGTTTGTGTACGGGGAGCACATCAAACTCCTGAATGATCCCGAAGCGGATATCGCAGATGTCTTCCCGATGGCTTCCACCGATGGAAATTCCATGGCGATCAATCCCGCCAAACGAAAAGAGTGGGCGTTCGCGATTGCCGCCGCATACGAAAAATTGAAAGCGGCTTATGAATCCCATGCCTCTTTTGAACAGATTGACAAGCTTCGGAAAGAGGGCTACTCCATTCTCTGCAAACATCCTGCCGTTCTGGAAAAACTGCTGGAATGGAACGATGTGGCAAAACGCTATCTCGATAATTACAACGCCGGCAGAATTTCCGGACCGGAACTGGAACGCATCATGCTGATGAATATTGATGAATTCATCCGCCATACGCGCAGAAATGATGAGCTCCGGATTGAACTGGACAAGTGGAAACTCAAAATGCTGGAGACCAATCTGCGTCTTGTCATCAATATTGCGAAACATTATCAGCACAAGGGGCTTCCGTTCGGCGATCTGATTCAGGAGGGAAATCTCGGGCTGATGAAGGCGCTGGAAAAGTTTGATTACAAACTGGGACATCGCTTCTGCACGTATGCCTCCTGGTGGGTCCGGCAGGCGGTGGCGCGGGCTCTTTCCGCGCAGTCCAGAGTGATTCGCCTGCCGATTCACATGCTTGCGACGATCCGGAAGATGAATATTGCGGAAAAGAACTTCATTCAACTGAACGGAACGGAGCCGACAATCGAAGAACTTGCTCAGATTCTCGAAATGCCGAAGGAGCGGGTCAGCGCCATCAAAAAGATGTCGCTTCAGTGCATCTCGCTTCAGGCGCCGACCTCCGAAGACTCCGAAGCGACAATCGAGAATTTCCTCAGCGACAAGGAATCGGATGACCCGATGAAAACTCTTGCCCGCAAAATGATGAAGGAACGTCTGGCGGAGGCAATCAATCTGCTTTCGGAACGGGAAAAACAGGTCATCACCATGCGCTACGGTCTTGACGGCGGTCCCTGCAAGACCTTGACCGAAGTCAGTGCGATTTTCAATGTTACGCGCGAACGGATCCGTCAGCTGGAACTGAAGACCTTGGAGAAACTCCGCAAGCATTCCGACAGTGGAAAATATCTGGAGGATTATTTCCTGTAAGCGCCCGTCGATTGACGGACGATCAGCTTTCCGCGGAAACTGACGGTTTTGCCTCGCGCATATTCCGGATCAACATGGCGTTTCATGATGATATCCGCTGCGGCTTCTCCCATCTCCTTCGCCGGAATTTCCAGTGTCGTCAGCGGCGGAACCATGTATTCCGCAAAACGGTGATTGTTGAAACAGAGGACGGATACATCCTCCGGGATCCGGAGTTTCCAGAGAGCGTGAACAGCCTCAATCGCGATCGGCAGATCGTAGGCGATCACGGCGCTGGCGTTTTGTTCCAGAAGAGAGCGGATATTGAATTCGGTCGGAGTTTTCCTGTCGTCATATCCGTTCAGCGGCTCCATGCCGTGCCGCGAGCAGAATTCGAGATAGGCTGCGCGGCGGTCCGTGATGCTGGAGTGCGGCCGGAGCTCCGGAGGCGAACTGATCCGGTTGCAGTTCAGATATCCGATTCGCGTATGTCCGAGGGAGAAAAGATATTCCATGGCCCTGGTCATGTTCCAGAGGTCGTCGGTCATGACGGCGGTCCCTTTTCCGCCGCAGACTCCGTTCAGGACAACATAAGGAACATCGGATTTTTCCAGTTCCCCGACCTGTTCCGGGGAGCGCACGTCCGGAACGATGAATCCCGCGGCTTTCCATGGCGGGAGCCGGTAGGTGGCTTCCGCCTCCCGCGAATTGAACAGATAGTGAAACTGGAAGCGGTTCCGGCTCAGTTTTTCCTCCAGATAGTAGACCGCGTCGCCAACGACAGTCCCCTCCAGTTCCCGGATGGAAAACGGGAAAATAAAGGAGATCTGCCGATTGTTCTTTTTCCGCAGACTGCGGTAGAGCGGATCGGGTGAAAACTGCGTCTCCCTGATTTTTTCCAGAATTCGCGCGCGCAGTTCCGGCTTGACGGAAAAGTTCCGTTCGTAACCGTTGATGACCCGGCTGACCGTCGAATAGGAAATGCCGAGTTCCGCCGCGATCTGTTTCAGTGTCATGGCGTGTTCTGTTCCTTTTCCGCCGTTCCGAAAACGAGCTCCAGCTCTGCCGGCTCGGTGGACTCGAAATCGACGATGAGCAGGGCATCACTCAAGGTGTATTGGATCGGTTTCCCGTTCCGCAGCACCTGTTCCGGAGCGTGTTCGCAGTAGAACCCGATCTTCCCGCCGGTTTTGACTTTGCAGGAGAGTTTGTTCCGGGAATGGAGAACCTGGTCAAAGATGGCGGGCGGAAGATATTTGTCGAGAGCTCCAATCGCCGCGACTCCATTTTCCTGGGGCGCAAAGGTGATGATGTCGCACTCTTCCGAGTTTAGTTCGACGGAGGCGCTGTCCTGGCGGGCCATGCGCTTCACGGTCCGTTCCCGGTGACTGTATGCGGCAAAGAGATCTCCTTTGAGATCGTGAATATCGCCGGGCGTATAGAATGCGTGGAAGCGGTCCGGCTCCGTGTCGCAGCAGTTGAAGACTCCGAGAAGACCGCATTCTCCGCTTCGATTGGTCAGCTTGAGGGGCAGGTGGTCATGCTGGACATCTACAAGAAGGCAGTCTTCCGAGGGGAGGGCGGGACGGTCGGGACGCAGAAGATCCCCATTCTGATCGCAGAACCGGCGGATCACCTCGAAATTCTGCTTTCCCGGCACGTCGCAGACATAAACCGGTCCTCCGCTCAGCGCCCGGCTTGCCGCATGGAATTCGGCTCCCAGATTGTAACTCTGGAACATGTCGTAATCCGGCCAGCAGAAGGTGGCGGCCAGATAGGCATTTTTGGCATTGCCGTGAAGATGATGGTGCTGGGAGGAAAGTCCGCGTTTCGGGAAATAGTCGTCGGAATTGCGCCAGATGTTCGAGTGCTTCATGTGGAAGAAGATATCCGAACCGTTCGACATGCAGTGTATCAGGGCGTTTCCGAAACGGGCGGTCGAGGAGTTCTGAAGCGCAGTCAGATAGGTCCCGACCGTGGTGCAGCGTCCGAGTTTGCCCAGACAGAAATGTGCTCCCAGTGCTCCCTGATTGTCTACCTTGAGAAGATCAACTCCCTGGGCTTTCAGTTTTTCGTGATATGCGTCATAGAACTTCTGAATGTCATCGGGATGAATCATCCAGTAATGGTCGTATTTCGGACTTCCGTCCGGATTTGTCCCGGCAAGACGCTCGTTTTCCAGAACCTTGAATGGCAGAAGCGGACTCGGAACAATTCCCCACCAGTACCCCGCCAGAGTATGCCAGACACCGAAATAACGGATTCCGTACTTCTCCTTCGCCAGTTTGACGGTGCCGCCGATGCCGTTCGGAAACTTTTCCGGAACAGCATCAAAGGAAACAAGCCGGCATTCCCGGTTCTGCGAAGTGATCTGCCAGCCGTCGTCGAGGATCATGAATCCGGGAGTGATGCCGCCTTTCCGGAACGACTCCAGTCCCTCTTCGATCTTGGCTTCCGAAACCGTGTGGTAGAATGCGTCCCAGGTGCACCAGCCGAAGCAGCGGAGAAAATCCGGCATCTTTTTCTCTTCCCGGAGCGCGAAGGTGCCGAAGCGTTCCCGCACAGTTTTCACCACCCGCAAAACCAGTTCGAACGGATCGCTGCCTTCCGCCGCGGCAAGAAGAGTTCCTTCCATCTGCGGATTCTCCTTCAGAGTGCCTTCAAAGAACAGTTCGGCTTTTCCGGTCTGCGGGTTGCCCTGAAGGGTCGCGCGGAGTTCCCGGTCCACGAGGGGCATCAGAAGGAGGTAGCTGTGATCGGACTGTCTGCCCAGAAGAAGCTGAGTCTGAGCGGGAATCTCTCCCGCACAATCTCCATAGCCGGGAATCATCCACCAGATGCTCTTCAGGTAAAGCGCCAGAAAACGGTTCAGTTCCGGAATCGAAAATGCAGAGGCAATCCCTTCCGGTTCTCCGTTCAGAGAAAAGGAATGGAACGTTACGTTTGAAATCTCTTCCGTGTTGAACGGAATTTTGCCCGGTTCGAAAATGAGTTCCATGACTGGACTTGTCCTTTAGTAGTTACGTTTGTGTGAGAACAAAAAAGGACCTGTTGTACAGAAAATGTGCAACAGGCCCGTGAAAAACGATTGCTCTTCCGTCAGACGATGAGAAGTTCCGTCGTCGGATCGAAGATGTGAGCCTTGGAGAGAGAAATGGCAAGTTCCACTTCCATGCCGATGGAGGCTTTGCGGTGCGCGTCGATTCGCGCAATGCAGTTGTTCTTTTCTCCCACATCGAGATAAAGATACGTTTCGGCGCCCATCGGTTCCATGACTTCGATTTTTGCTCTGATTTTCTGAGCATTGGCTTCGAGTTCCGCACGGTCGGAACCGATCTCTTCCGGACGGATGCCGAAGACGACCTCCTTGCCCGTGTACGGTTCCGCTTTCGCAGTCCATTCCGCCGGAAGACGGATGGAGATGGTCATCGTCTTGAAGTAAAGATCAGAGCCCACTTTTTCAAGGCGTCCGTTGAAGAAGTTCATCGGAGGCGTTCCAATGAATCCGGCAACAAAGATGTTTGCGGGATTGTCGTAGATGTTCAGCGGCGCATCGACCTGCTGGACGATACCGTCTTTCATAACGCAGATACGGTCGCCCATGGTCATGGCTTCGATCTGGTCGTGGGTGACGTAGATCATGGTTGTTTCAAGACGCGTATGGAGTTTGCTGATTTCGGTACGCATCTGCACGCGCATTTTCGCGTCGAGGTTGGAAAGAGGTTCGTCGAAGAGGAACACTTCCGGTTTGCGGACGATGGCACGGCCGACGGCCACACGCTGACGCTGTCCGCCGGAAAGAGCCTTCGGACGTCTCTGCAGATAGTCGTGAATTCCAAGAATATCCGCCGCTTCATTCACTCGCTTGTCGATATCGGCTTTCGGGAGTTTCCGCAGCTTGAGCCCGAATGCGAGGTTGTCGTAAACTGTCATATGGGGATAGAGCGCGTAGTTCTGGAACACCATCGCGATGTCGCGGTCCTTCGGCGGAACGTTGTTCACCACGCGGTTGCCGATGTTGATGGTGCCGGAGCTGATTTCCTCAAGGCCTGCGATCATTCTCAACGTGGTTGATTTTCCGCAGCCGGAGGGCCCGACCAGAACCATGAATTCTCTGTCTTTGATGTCAAGGTCAACATGTTTGACCGCGAGGACACCGCCCTCGTAGACCTTGCACACATCTCTCAAAATTACCTCTGCCACTTCGAGTCTCCTTTTCTGAACCGATCTTTGATGCTGAATGAAAAAATAGTTCGAACAAACTGTCGCGGGATTCTGAATCATGTCGTTCCGGAAAAGTGCTTTGGAAGTCAAATTCTATATCCAACGATTCATCTATTTCTGAAATATATTTCCATATTTTCAGAATTTCCATTCCGTTTCACGTTTTTTTGCAAAAAAAATTGGAAAAAGAAGAAAAAGGCGGATCGACTCCGCCTCTCCGAGGGATCCTCTAGTTATTTTTCCGAAAGAGCCGATGGCTTCCGGGGAAAGTCCGAAGCGGAGATCTTGAAGGCAAAGTCGATTCCGCGGGTTGTGAGATGGAGATCGCCTTTGCGGACAATGGTGCCGCTTTTTAAACGGAGAAAATGAGAGACCGCCGACGTACCCGCTTCCACCTGTGCGGGAAGGGGGGTGGGATCGTTCAGAAGACGGAGAGCGGTCGGTTCTGTCAGCTTGCCCGCGACCAGCAGAAACTTGTTGTCTCTGACTTCCGCAAAGACGGCTTGTCTGTTTTCCTGGCAGTCAAGCATCCAGATCCCGGAAGGCAGCCGATGTACGGTTTTATCTTTTCCCAGTGCGGAAAGGAGGTGAGGCATAGCACCGTTTTCCAGCTCCAGAGAGAGCTTCTGAAGACCGAGCACCCGGTTTTCGGAGAGCAGAGCCTTGCCGTTCGAACGCATGACGCATTCCTGGAGATACGCCGGAAGACCGGCATTGGCAAACTCTTTCAGAAGAGTCCGTTTCAGTTCGGAGGCGGGAGGAATCGCGATCAGCGTATAGGAATCGGCGGCTTTGAAGGTGGATGGCATGTCAAACGCCCCGGCGGGTTTGCTGCGGAGATAAGTGGCCAGCGGAGTCCCTTTGTCCGGAACGAGGGTGCCGGTGAGACTGATGGTGGAGGCATCAAGAAAATTCAGTTTGATCGACAATTTCTGAATCTGTTCCGCCAGGCTGTCCACGGTATCGGAAAGGATGTTGTCGCAGGCGGGGTTCCAGTCGGGGCTTGTCATGACGGCGTTCTTCACGGAACTGGTGATTCCGGGAATCCGGCTGACGGCTTTCAGATTCAGAATCAGCTTGAAATCCGCCATGCCTCGGTCGGATGCGGTAGGAAAAAACTTCTTCTCGATGGCATCCAGCTGCCCGATGAAAAGCGGATGGGTAGAATAAAGCAGGATTCTGTCTCCGGAAAGACGGCGAACCGTGAGCGGACCGCCGAATGTGGCAATGGAATCCTCGATTTGCGCCCCCTGCCGCAGATGGGCGGAGAGACAGAAAAACAGATCCGGCTGATAATGTCCCGCGGCATCCGTTGCCGTTTTGCCGGCTCCGGTCAGGAGAACGGCCCGCAGAGGCTTGTTGAGGTCGATTGCCGCAGTTTGCGGATTCATGGCAACTGCCGCAGAGAGAAAAATCAGCTGTCCGGCGGCTTCCGGTTTTACCTGTGACACAAAATTCGAAAGCGAGTTCGTCAGGCCGGAGAAGGTTCTGATTTCGAGTTCCGCAAGCGGAATCGGCTGGAAGTTCTGGGCAAACAGCAATCCGGCTGTCAAAAGCGATGTCAGAAAGAGCGCGGCTTTATGAAACAGGCAACTGATCATATGAAATCTCCATTGGTTGAATAGGAAAAGATAGATGCGGAATGGGAAAAAATCAATCGGGGAACAGAAGATATTTTGAAGAAGAAGAGGTTTTTTTGACGGGAATAAATGAGGGGTGGATTGACTTTTTGGAGGATCGATTTATATTAGAGGACTGTCTGGAAGCATCAAATTCAGGATTTCGCCATGGTAAAGTTTTGTCCTCGCTGCAATCGGGAAATGACTGCGGAAATTGATTCGGCTTCGGGCGGAATTCTGTGTGCGGAGTGCGGAACATTGCTGGGGTATTCCGCGGCGGCTCTTCCGTCCGGCACGATCGTGGCCGGATTCCGGATCGAAAATGAGATCGGCCGCGGCGGAATGGGGGTCGTTTACCGGGCGACACAGTTGAATTTATCCCGTCCGATTGCCCTCAAAGTCCTTTCGGATGAGCTTTCCAGCGACGCCGCTTTTGTCGAAACCTTTTTTCATGAGGCCCGTTCCGCTGCCAGTTTGAGCCATCCGAATATCGTCCAGGCATACGATGCCGGCGTGACAAAGGAAGGCATCTATTATTTCGCAATGGAATATATTGACGGCGAAACTCTGGAAGTGAAGATCTCCCGCTCCGGTCCGCTCTCTCCTCTTTCCGCGTTCCAGCTTGCGCTGAAGATTTCCGCCGCGCTCGGATATGCCTGGAAGGTGCGGAAAATGTGTCACGGAGATCTGAAGCCGGATAACATTCTGGTCAGCACTGCGGGGGATATCAAACTGGCGGACCTCGGACTGGCAAAGTCCATGTACGAGGAAAGTGTGAAGCGCGATGTGATGGTGACTCCTCTTTATGCGGCTCCGGAAATTATCAGCGGAAAAGTGACGTCGGCAAATCTGGCTTCCGATATTTATTCTTTCGGTGCAACCTTATACCATGTCACGGTTGGGGAGCCCCCGTTCAAAAGTGAGAAGATCGAGGAGATCTATCGTCGTCATCTTTCGGAACAGCCGGTGCCTCCCGCCGAGCGGAATCGGGAAATTCCCGAGTCTCTCTCCGCAGTGATTCTGGCGATGCTGGAGAAGGATCCGGCAAAACGGCCCGCTTCCTGGGAAGAAATTTCCGCAATGCTGAACGAGGCGCTGGAAGTCTATCAATTCAGCCATTCCGCGGTGGATGCACGTCCGCCTCTCTCCCGGACTCTGGTGGCTGCGGGAAGCGCTTTCGTTCTTCTGCTGTTCGCCGGAGGCGTGTTTACGGTACTGCATTTTACGAAAAAGAGTCCATCGTCTCCGCCGCCTGTGGCGCAGGAGGAGGAGAAGATATCTTCTTCCGGAGTTTCTGTCCTGATTCCTCCGCAGGAGGATTCGACAAAGCTGGATGCTCGTCTGCGTGCAAAGTGGGCGGAGTTGAAGAAAAAGAGCGCGGTGCTTTCTCCCGAACGGAAAATCCGGGAGTTCCGGACGTTTATGGATCGGAACAATCTTCAGGAATCGCTTCTCCAGGAGGTGCAGAGGGAGATGGCTCATGCTAGACTGGAGATTCGTCGGCGTCGCCGGGCGGTTGCCGCCTACGCCGAAGAGATTGCCGTTTTTTTGTCTCTGACTCGTTTTGCGCCGTTTCTGGATCGGGATTCGATCCGGAATCTGAACCGTCTTGCTGCGGGAATCGAGCAGAAGGGGAAACTGCCTCATCTTCGCCGGGTCCATGCAGCGCGCTCGAAGGAGCTTGCCACTTCCGCAGCTCTTTTGAAGATACGTCAGAATATGCTGGATGCTTTGAACGGATTGCCTTATCCTCTCAAAGCCGAAGAAAAGGAAACACAGCAAAAATCATCTCCGGTACGACCCGAACAGAGACGGGAAAACAAATCTTCGGGAAAATCTTCGGGAAAAAAGAGTGCGCCGTCTTCGGTGAAAATCAAATCTCCGACGGCCGTCGCCGAAAAGGAGTTTGTTAATATCATTGCGCGTCAGGTTCGGAATTTTGCGCCCGATGTGCTGCGGATGCAGTTGACAGGATTTGCCAGGAAATATCGTTTTCAGGCAAGAGGAGTCGCCGAGAAAGCGGATCTGATCGCTAAGATGCTGCTGGAGGGGGATGCGCTGATTGCATTCTTCCATCGCTGCAACGAGAGCCTGAAGGGAATTCCTCTGCCGGAATTTGAACAGAATGCTTCTTATGTGATTGTGGAGCGCAACAGCATCCGAATCATGGTGGTGGATGGGAGAGTGACCATCCGGAAGCGTCTGCATCTGGTGCCCTCGCTGGTGAGTGCGCTCAAACTGGCGATTTACCGGGCGTATCTGAATGAATCGTTCCGGAAGAAATATTCTGCGGAACTTCAGGAATATGTGATCGTCAACTCCTTTTTCTACGATAATCGCCATGCAGCGCGAAACATTGACCTTTCCACGCTGCCGGAAGGACGGAAAAAACTGCTTCGCAGCATTCTTTCTGATCTCGAGAAAGCGGTGAAGCAGGCGAGCCCCTCTTACTGAACGGATCGGATGGACCGGTTACCTCGTCTTTCTGAACGGGTCGGATGTATTGGTTAAACTCCCGGAGGATCGCCGAGAGGATTGACCATCCGGATGCTTCTCCATTTCCCGGTCCGGTATCGCCAGAGCGTGAGGAGTCCTTCGGTTGCGGTGACAAAGACCATGTATCCCCAGACCGTCAGGATGGAAGGCTGGAGTACAAACACCATCAGACAGATCCCCGGAACGGCCAGAACCCAGGCGCAGAAAGTGTTGATGAGCAGGATTGCTCTGGTATCGCCTGCGCCGCGGAGACCGCCGCCGAATACAAATTTCATGGTGTCGCAGAGATTCCAGAACGCCGCCAGAAGAAGAACCAGACGGCCCTGTTCTGCAACTTCGGCAAAATCGATGCTTCCGTCCGGATTATCCGGTTTGAAAACCGAAATGATGTAATCCGGGCTTGTCACATAGAAAATTCCGGTCAGAAGCATATAAATAAATGCAAGCCGCCACGCTCGGAAGGGAACTCGGGAGGCGATTTTTTTCATTTTCCGCCCGATGTATTGTCCGCAGACAATCGCCGTTCCGTCGGAGATTCCCAGCAGAGGGAGAAAACTGAGGTTGTTGATGGAGAAGGCTATGGTGGTTGCGGCAAGAGCGACTTCTCCGAGTCTGCCCACAATCAGCAGAATCAGAGTGAAACTTCCGACATCGCTGAGCACCTGCAATCCCGCCGGGGTTCCATAGCGCAGCAGTTTCCGGATATATTCAAACTGGAAACGGCGCAGAGAACGAGTCGGATACACCTTCTGATCGATCGAAAGATAGAGCGTCAGAATGGCAAGAAATCCGCCCATGGCACTGAGACTGGTCGCGATTCCCGCCCCGAAAATCCCCATTCTCGGCAGTCCGAACTTGCCGAAAATGAGCACCCAGTCCAGAATGATGTTCGCCAGGCAGATCCCGATATTGATCAAGGCCACGGGAAGGGTTTTCCCTCTTCCCGAATAAAACGCAAACAGCGGAGCGGAAAGACACGCAAAGATTCCGCTCGGTACAATCGTGTAAAAATAGGTCCACGCATGCGGAAAAAGGGTGGCGCTCAAAGAAAGCTTCAGAATCAGATACCCCAGAAATGGCACGACAAACGCAATGAAGCCGCTCGAAAACAGGGAAAAATAAAATCCGGACCATGCCGCCCGTACGCAGTCCCGTCGAGCCCCCGTCCCGAACAGCTGCGCCACGATTGCACTTGTGAAATTCGCCGAAACCAGAAAAAAACAGAACAGCGTATAGAATAGCACTCCGGACGGCATCGCCGCTGCCATTTCCGCGGTCGAACTGTTCCCGAGAAATTTCCGGTCGGCAAACTGCATGACAACGTTGCTGGCGGACATCAGAATCAGCGGATAGGCAATTCGCATCAGCTCATTATAGGCTCCCGGTCCGGTAAACTCTTCCCGGCTGAACCATCTGGTGATTGTTTTCAAAAACATGGAAACTCCTTTTTATTAAAGACAATCGGGGGTTACTTTACATCCGATCCCGTTATTTTCAAGCAGGTTGAGCGGTTCTTTATCAGTACCGCTTCCGGAGAGATCTGTCAGGAGCGTTTTCCCTGTTTCGGTAGTGGAAAAAGGGGGAGAAAAGCGGGTATTTTTTGATTTTCCAGGGGCCGGAACGAAGATATTTTAAAAAAAAATCTGAAATCCAGCTTGCATTTTCACGAATCCCGTGTATTGTAATGACATCTCGAAAATGAGAGATGCGCCCATAGCTCAGTCGGTAGAGCAAATGACTCTTAATCATTGGGTCCAAGGTTCGAGTCCTTGTGGGCGCACCATTACATTGGTTTCCATTCAGCGGATTTTGAGAAGATCAGAATCCGCTTTTTTTATTTCTGCGCTTTTCCTTATTTCTGGAGAATTCCGTTTCGGGTGTCGTGGGGAAGAAATGTTCCCGGGAAAGAGGAGGGGAACAAGGTCTGGAAAAAAAGAGTGACCGGCGCTGCGTTCTTTCCGCATGGAGCAGAATGTAGGCAATGCCGGTCGTTTTCGGATGGTTGAACGGAACCGTTCCTGCTGAAGAGTGTAGAAATGGTTCCGGAAGAAGAACGGTCAGAGTTTCCGGAAGAAGGAATCGATTTTGTCAAATGGGATCTTTTCGAAGTTGTCGTAAAGATCCACATGGTTGGCTCCGGGAACGATGAGAAGTTCCTTGTTGTTTCCGGTCAGTTTTTTGAAGGCATCCTCGCTGAAGTAGCGGGAATGGGCCTTTTCTCCATGAATCAGGAGGCAGGCGGAGCGGATTTCACTGCTGTAAGTAAGAAGCGGAGCGTTGAGAAACGCCAGGACCGAGGTCTTGTTCCAGCCCTGATTCGAGTTCAGAGAGCGGGGATGATAACCGCGGGATGTCTTGTAATAGGCGAAATAATCCTTGACAAACTGGGGTGCGTTTTCCGGCAGGACATCCGGAACTCCGCCTGCGGTTTCATAGGAGCCTTTTTTTGCATCGGTCAATCGCTGAGCGTTGAGCTGCCGGCGCAGTTCATAGCGTCCGTCCGCGTTCATGGAGTCAAAATATCCGTTGGCGCTGACGCGGCTCATATCGTACATGGTCACTGCCACGGTACCCTTGATCCGGGGATCGTTGGCCGCCGCGTTGAGCGCCAGTCCGCCCCATCCGCAGATGCCGAGGATTCCGATTCGTTCGGGATTCACAAAAGGAAGAAGAGAGAGGGCATCCACGGCGGCGGAAAAATCCTCTGTATTGATGTCCGGGGAAGCCACATAGCGGGGTTCACCGGAGCTCTCCCCGGTGTAAGACGGATCAAAGGCAAGAGCAACGAAACCGCGGGCCGCCAGTTCCTGCGCATAGAGTCCGGAGGATTGTTCCTTGACCGCGCCGAACGGGCCGCAGACGGCTACGGCTGTGTATTTTTTAGCCGGATCGAATCCTTGAGGCAGATAGAGATGTCCGGCAAGGGTGATCCCGAAACGGTTGGAAAAACGGATGTCTGAGGCTTTGATCTCCGGACGAATCCGGAAGATACGGGTGTCGTTTGCGATGGTTTTCATTTCAGCTCCCTGTTGTTGCGGTTTGTCTGCGGCGATCGTTCCGGTGACGGTAAGAAGAGCGACTGCTGCAGCGGCAAATTTTTTGGTTGTCATAAATCATTCTCCTCGTCAGAATCATGGATCGGGGTCCGTCTGAATACATATCTTTTTAAATCGAGCTGCCCATTTGATAGGCGCTTCGATAAGCCGGGGTTCTTTTCACTTCGCCCTTGTCCAGAACGCCGAGTCCGTAGAGAACGGCTTTTTCCCGGCTTCCTTCCAGGCAATCCTCTGTGAATCCGCGGAGACTTTCGAGTGTTCGAGTCATGGCGGAGGGATTCGGATCCGCCGCGGTCAGAATGAAGTAGAAGTCCTTGTTGGAAATCGCTGTGTAACGCGGGCAGGTGCGGTCAATCAGGGTTTTCAGCTGGGCGCTCATGGTGTAGAAGTAGACAGGGGTGGCTAGAACGATGACATCGGCAGCGACCATTTTTTCGAGGATTTCCGCTACATCATCTTTCTGAACACATGGCCTGGTTGCGTTGGCGCAGGCGCCGCAGCCGGTGCAGTAGTGGATGTCTTTTTCGGCAAGAAAAATTTTTTCCGCCTGATGGCCCGCATCGCGTGCCCCCTGCATGAACTGATCGCACAGCAGATCGGAATTTCCGTGCCGCCGCGGACTCGACGAGATTAATAAGACTTTTTTCATTTGAAACCTCCTTGGAAAAATCAGAAATCAATGTTTGAACGGTGCTCGGAACTCTGATGCGACTGCGGGATTGAAGGATTCCTCCGGCTGGTAAGAAGTTGATTTAAGACATCAGCGTTCTCTTTTGTCTTCATCGCGCAGATCAGAAAATCGAGAGTGTCGATTTTCTTCTGTTCGCTGTGAAGCTGTTCCAGCAGAAGTTTCCGATGCGTTCTGAGCAGCCGGAGTTGTTCTCTGTATTTGCCGGCAGTCTGATACTGAACGAACTTTTCAATGAGAGAGCTGGAAAATCCTGCATCATTCAAATTCCGTCGCAGCAGAAAATCATTTTCTGGAGTTTGATTCAATTTTATTCTCCCGTTTTTGTTTCTGCTGTTCAATGTACCAGAGAACAGTTAAAATAGCAAATACTTATTAATTATGTCATGCTATGCTTGCTTGTTATATCATTGGGTGCTATTTTACGGACAGAAGAGCGGGAGGTGAGGTATGGAATTAAGAGTATTGCGCTATTTTCTCGGAGTGGCACGGGAAGGGAGCATGACGGGAGCGGCACGGGTTCTGCATGTGACTCAGCCGACCCTTTCGCGTCAGCTTCAGGATCTGGAGGAGGAGCTGGGACAGAAACTTTTCATTCGAGGCAGTCATTCCGTAACGCTGACTCCGGAGGGGATGGTGCTCCGGAAACGCGCCGAAGAGATTCTGGAAATGGTCCATAAGACGGAAGCGGAGTTCGAGTCGATGGGAGAGATGGTCGGCGGAGATGTTTACATCGGCGGAGGCGAGACCGAGGCCATGCGCCGCATCGCCCGCCTGATTCATGAGATCCGCGACGATTACCCGGAGATCCGCTTTCATTTGTTCAGCGGCAATGCGGAAGATGTGACCGAACGTCTCGATAAAGGCATTCTGGATTTCGGAATTCTGATCCAGCCGGTGGATCTCATGAAATATAACACCATTGAGCTGCCGGAGAAGGTCGTCTGGGGGGTCGTCATGCGGAAAGACAGTCCGCTTGCGGAAAAGAAGTCGATCACGCGGCAGGATCTTCCGGGATTGCCGCTGATCTGTTCTCGTCAGGTGGAGCAGCGTTTTTCCGTGAAGAATGAGTATTCCAGCTGGTTCGGGGAGATCGCCGCGAAACGGAACATCGTTGCCACATATAATCTGATATACAATGCCGCTCTGATGGTGGAGGAGGGGGTCGGCTATGCGATTGCGCTTGACGGACTGGTCAATGTGACTCGGCACAGCGGACTCTGTTTCCGTCCGCTGGAACCCCGCCTGGAGTCCGGCATGAACCTTGTCTGGAAGAAATATCAGATCTTTTCCGGCGCGGCGGAACTTTTCCTGGAACGGATTCAGGAGAGTTTCAAAACAACCCCTTGAACAGGGAACTTTTTCCCTGCGGAGGAGGTCTTGAACAGAAGCGGTTTCTTCACGTCATTTTTCGGATTCGGGATTTGATTTTTTTTCTTCTGACAGTAAATTAGGAATCAATCCTGATAGAGAACATATTTTGAACAAGGAGCGGATGATGGGACTTAGCATCACGGAAATTATGGTGATTCTCATCGTGGTACTGCTGCTGTTCGGCTCCAAGCGGATTCCCGAACTGGCAAAGGCGCTCGGACGCGCATCCCACGAATTCAAAAAAGCCAAGGACGGCATCATGAACGAGACGCAGGAAATGATGGATGCCGCCGAAAAAAACGCAGAGGCTGAGGATCAGCTGAAGGAAAAAAAGAACGCGGATCAGAACGCAAAACAGGATTGAAGCGGTCATGAGCGCGAATGAAGAACAGACGTTCCTCGGACATCTTGAGGTGCTGCGGTTTGTTCTGTTTAAAATCATCGGGACGTTTTGTCTTCTTCTGATTCCCGCCTGGAGCGTTTCGCAGAAGCTGGTGGATCTGTTGCTGGCGTATGCGGCGCCGGAGGGATTTACTCTTCACTATTTTTCGCTGATGGAGCCTTTTTTCATCCGGTTGAAGATGTGTCTGACGCTGGGATTTTTCGTATCGCTTCCGTTTACATTTTATTTTCTGTGGCAGTTTGTTTCGCCCGGTCTTCTGGAGTATGAGCGGAAGATGCTGAGGGGGCCGTTGTGGACATCCTTTTTTCTGGCGGTGTTCGGGATTGCGTTTGCTCTGCTGTTTATTGTGCCGGCGATTGTGACTTTTTCGCTGTCGTTTGCGGGACCGCAGATGCAGCCGGTGATCGGGATTGACAGTTTTGTTTCGATGATTCTGATGGCGGTCCTTGCCTGTGGACTGCTGTTTCAGTTTCCGCTGATTCTGTACGGACTGCTTGCCTGCGGGATTGTGGAGCTGGATACGCTTCGGCGGCACCGTCCGGCGGTGATTGTGATCATCCTGACCGCCGCGGCGATTCTGACTCCGCCGGATGTCCTGAGCCAGATTCTGCTGGCTCTGCCCACCTATCTGCTGTTTGAAGCCAGCCTGCTGTTGTTCAGGCTGAATCGAAAAAGATTTTTACAGAAACAAGCCGCTTTTGTAGATGACGCCGTCTACAGAGAGGAAGAACAAAAAGGAGAACGGCTATGATGAACAGACGTGATTTTCTGAAAACGGCGGCGACTCTCGCCGCGCTCGGAGTGGTTTCGAAAGTTGCCGGAGCGGTGAAAGCTCCTGCTGCCGCAGCGGAGAAATCCGGTCCGGTGGATCTGGTTGCGATCCGCGGCGGAGAGCCGGAGGAGATGTTCGATAAGGCCATCCGTGAACTCGGCGGCATGGAAAAGTTCGTGAAAAAGGGACAGACCGTTCTTGTGAAGCCGAATATCGGCTGGGACCGTCCGGTGGAAGCCGCTGCAAATACGAATCCGAAGCTGGTTGCCCGGATCGTGCGCCGCTGCAAGGAGGCCGGAGCAAAAGAGGTCTATGTCTTCGATACCACCTGCAGCCGCTGGGATCTGGCTTACAAGAGCAGCGGAATCGCGGATGCCGCTCGGAAAGAGGGCGCGATTGTGGTCGGCGGCGACAGCGCATCCGACAAGGCCTATCTGGAAAAATACTATGTGGATGAGGAGAATCCGAAGGCGAAACGCCTGAAAAAATTCAAATGGCACCGTCTGGCCAAAGAGTGCGATGTCTTCATCAACGTTCCAGTGCTCAAACACCACGGCGGTCCCGGCATGACCTCCGCTATGAAGAATCTGATGGGAACCGTTTCCAAAGATACGCAGCGTTATTTCCATGCCAACGACCTCAATCAGTGCATCGCCGATATCTGTGCCTACCGCAAACCCGATCTGACAGTCATTGATGCCTATCGCATTATGCTCAAGCGCGGTCCGCGCGGTGTCGATCAGAGCGACGTGAAACTCATGAAGTATCAGCTTCTCGGCACCGATATGGTGGCGCTCGACACGGCCGCTGCGGCGGTGATCGGCTTTGATCCCCGCCGGATCGGGCATATTGCTCTCGGCGAGAAAGCCGGAGTGGGAACCCGCAATCTGAAAAAACTCAATATCAAACGGATTACGGTGTAAAAAATGCGGGTTCCGGTTTACAGAACGGCCAGAATCCTGATCGCGGCTCTCTCATTTTTCCTGTTCCTTTCGGCGACATGGTTTGTGAAGGGGTATGAAGGGTTCTATGCTGGACAGATAGGCAGTGATCTTCTGAAACTTGCCGCGGGAAGGTTTACCGTGGGGGTGCTGGTGGCAGCTGCGGTGATTGTCGTGCTGACTCTGCTGTTCGGTCGCTTCTACTGCTCCGTTATTTGTCCGCTTGGAATTCTTCAGGATTTTATGATGGTGTTCAAGCGCAAATTCGGGCAGCAGAAGAGTTATCGGGTTCTGCGGTACAGTGTGTTCGGATGTGTGATTGCGGCGTTGGCGGGTGGATTTATTCTGCCGCTGGCGCTGCTGATGCCGTCATCGAATTTCCTGATGATCGAGAACAATATTTTCCGGAGAATCTGGCAGATGGTTTCGAATCTGCTGGAGCTTGATGTTCCGAATCAGGCGCTGAATCCGGCATTTTCGGGATATCTTGCGGCATGGGCGGTATTTCTTCTGCTGCTGGTGCTGACGCGCTGGCGCGGAAGAATTTACTGCAATACGCTCTGTCCGGTGGGAGCGCTGCTGGGCTTGCTTTCCAGAAAGGCTCGCTACAAAGTGACTCTGACGGATGCCTGTGTCTCCTGCGGCGCCTGCGAACGGGCGTGTAAAAGCGGATGCATCGATGCGAAGAACAGGACGGTCAACAACGAAAACTGTGTGATGTGCCTGAACTGTCTTGACAAATGTAAATTCAACGCCTTGAAGTTTATCCCCGCGGGAAAGAAGCAGGTGCTTTCCGCTTCCCGGCGTGATTTCCTGATTACGGGAGGCGCGGTTGCCGGAGGGCTTGCCGCGGGACTGGCGGTTTCGAAACTGGGAGGAAAAGCGGGAGGCGGAGAAGTTCCGCCCGTGATGCCTCCGGGCGCGGGATCCTATGAGGAGTTTCAGCGGAAATGTGTTTCCTGCGGTCTCTGCATCGGGGCGTGCAAGGGGCATGTTCTGACACATTCCGCCCTGCAATACGGAATCGGCGGGATTCTTCAGCCGTATCTGAATTTCAAACGGGGAGCATGCGAGTTCAACTGTACCTCCTGTATGGATGTGTGTCCATGCGGTGCGCTGGAGAAGATTCCTCTGCCGGAAAAGAAACGTCTGCGTCTTGGACTTGTCCATTACAACCGCTCGGTCTGCATTCCGTTTGTCGATGGGACCGACTGCGGAGCCTGTTCCGAGCATTGTCCGGTGGGGGCTTTGGAGATGGTGCCCTACAAAGAGACGAAAATTCCGCATGTCCATGAGAATCTCTGCATCGGCTGCGGCGCGTGCCAGAACATCTGTCCTGTGACTCCGACACCCGCCGTGGTGGTCCACGGAGTGGCGAAGCAGTTCCTTGTGGAGAAACCGAAGCAGACGGCTCCGGTCAAGCTGAAAGCGGAAGAGGACTTCCCCTTCTGAGAAAAAATTTTCCGGGATCGCCCGGCAAGATGATTGTTCCGGCTCCTCCGTCACCACTCAGGACGGAGTCCGGAAAAAACGATGTGTTGCGGTTGCCTGTTTCGGAAGAACGATTATTCCAGACGGAAATCGAAATTGAAACGCGCCGTGTTTTTCTCGTTGAAATTTGCATGGCGGAGGTCATAGAGACCTGCCGCCGCTCCCCGCACCGAGGGAATCGACATGACTTTTTCCGCCATGATCTGCGTCAGGAGTCCATCGCGTTCCACAAAGAACGTTTCTCCGCGCAGATCCGACATCCGGTGTTCCGCCGCGATTTCCGCTCTGGTCGAAAGAAGCGGAGGTCGTCCATAGCGGTAGAGTTCCACCGGCAGAACCGATTTTGCGATCATCGCCTCCAGTTCCGGTTTTTCGAGTTCCAGCCATGCCTGGACAAGCGCGATTCCGTGTTGTGCCGCTTCCTGCACCGCCATGGAGTTGCAGACCGGCATCGGCATACAGGTTTTGATGACGATGTTCCGAAGACCTTTCAGCAGCGCCAGATGATGCAGAGAACTGATCCGGATTACTTTTCCGCCTTTTCCGACATACTCCCGGATGGCATTGCGCACATTGTCCAGAGAAGTCTCATTTACAAAGAACGGCAGCAGCAGTTCCTCGTGAGGGGAGGGGGCCGAACCGATCTCCCGGACAATCCTCATTTTTTCCGGAAACTCCGGATGTTTTCCGCGGGGAAGGATGGCGCAGTCGGGCCATTGCCGATCGTACTTTTTCCCGTGCATGGAGTCGTAGTCCCGCCGGAAGCGGGCAAGATTTTTCTTTGATTTCTCTTCCGCCGTTTCCGTTTTTCCATGAGCGTCCAGATAATCCCGGAATTCGTGGCGGAGCGATTTGAACACGCTTGCCGGCAGAAACGGATTTTCCGAAACGGTTGCCGAAACTTTTCCGCAGGAGAAGCGTTCAAAGGAAAGCTGCTCAAATTCCCGGCAGATGTTTTCCGGCAGAAGCGGTCTGGTTCCCGCCTCCTGAAGCGCGAGTTCTTTTTTCCATTCGATTCCGCCGCATTGAACGCGGAACTCCCGGCGGCTGACGGAAACATGCAGATCGACATGCGGTTTTCCTGCCGGCAGCGCTGCGATTCGTTTGGAAAAGTCGTTGACCCGTTCGCTGATTTTGTAGACGATTCCGCCGCGCGGAACCTCTTTATCGGAATGAATGAAGCAGGTTTCGCCTCTGGAGACGGAACTGACGAGCTTGCCGTTCACGCTCATTTTTGTGATACAGAGCGCCGGTCCTTCGTCACCGCTCTGCGGCTGGATGCGGATCGTGTCTCCGAGAGAGATTCTGCGCGATGCCGAGAGTTTGAATCCGTTGTCTGCATGTCCGATCACTTTTCCGCAGAGGAGTCCGGAGACCCCCATCGCATCGTACTTGATCAGGTGTTTTGCGGAATCCTGCGTGTAGTAACCGAGTGACCAGCGCCGTCCGCAGGTATGTGAGAGTCGTTCTTTTGCGGCGGGGAGCAGTTCACGGAACTCCTCTTCCGATTTTGCGTTCATCGCCATGCGGTAGGCGGAAACCACGTTTTCGACGTAGTCCGCGCGGCGGAGCCTTCCTTCGATTTTCAGAGAGGAAACCCCCGTTTTCAGAATTCTCGGCAGAATTTCGAGCGTGCAGAGATCCTGGGACGAGAGAAAGAAACCGTTTCCGTTTTTCGAATGATGTCTTCTCCGGCATGGCTGTTTGCATTTGCCTCTGTTTCCGCTCCAGCCTCCAAGCCAGGAGGAGAGCAGACAGGTTCCGGAGATACAGCAGCAGAGCGCTCCGTGAATGAAGAGTTCCACTTCGACGGGCGGTCCGGATTTCATCATCTGTTCGAGCTCCTCCAGCGTGGTCTGCCGTTCAAGGATCACACGGGACAGTCCGAGTTCCTTTGCAAAGGCCAGTCCGGCGGAGTTGTTCAGTCCCATCTGCGTGGAGCCATGGATCGCCAGAGCGGGAAAATACTCCCGGATGAGTCGGACAATTCCGAGATCCTGCACGATCAGCGCATCGGGACGCAGCGTATCCAGTTCCGCAATCTCCTCCGCCGCGGCAATGAGCTCGGATTCCTTGACGAGAGTATTGAAGGTGACGTAGACTTTTTTCCCGTTCCTGTGTGCGTATGCGATCAGTTTCGCCATCTCTTCCTGCGAGAAGTTTTCGGTGCGTTCCCGGGCATTGAATCGTTTGAGTCCGGCATAGACCGCATCGGCTCCGGCGTCGAATGCGGCGAGGGCGCACGCAAGATTTCCTGCGGGCGCCAGCAGTTCGGGCAGTTTGTGTTCCATTGCAGTATTCATCGTGCGGTAATATAGCATTTCCGGATTCGATTTCCAGAAGATGCGGAATTTTTCAGAGGGAATGATGGCATTTTTTTGACAAATCCCCTTCGAACCTGTATAGTATTTCCTTTTCATGAAAAGAGGTTTTTGATGATGTCCATATCCATCCCCGCATGGTTTTTCCCGATCGTGATATCGGCGGTCGGGCTTGGTTTTTATGATATCTGCAAGAAGCATGCCGTCCGCGACAATTCGGTGATGCCGGTCCTGTTTCTTGCGACGCTTTCCGGATCGTTGCTTTTTGTTATCGGGACTCTGCTGTTCGGCGACTTTGCCGGAGCTATCGTCTGTTCTCCGCATCACTGGATGCTTCTGCTGGGAAAATCCCTGATTGTGGCGGCCAGCTGGACGTGTGTCTATTACGCGATGCGGGAACTGCCGATCTCCATTGCCGCGCCGATCCGTGCCAGTGCTCCTCTCTGGACCTTTATCGGCAGTCTGATCCTGTTCGGAGAGGTGCCGACCATTCTGCAGGGAATCGGGATGCTGCTGATTTTCATCGGATATTATGTCTTTTCCGTGCTAGGAAAACTGGAGGGAATTTCGTTCCGGGGGAACCGGGGTGTCCATCTGATTCTGCTGGGAACGCTTCTCGGGGCGCTTTCGGCGCTGTACGATAAATATCTGCTGAATGTGATCCGGATTCCGCGGGATACGGTGCAGCTCTGGTTTTCGATAGATCTTGTTGTGGTTCTGGGACTTGCATGGCTGATCCGGCGGACCGCATTCGGACAGCGCCACCGTTTTGTCTGGCGCTGGACCATTCCGGCAACCGGATGTCTTCTGATTCTGGCGGATTTCCTCTATTTTTATGCGGTCAGCCTTCCGGAGATTCATATTTCGATTCTGTCGCTGGTGCGGCGATGCAGCTGTATTGTCACGTTTGCGTTCGGAGTCTACTGGTTCCATGATGCGAATGTGAAGCGCAAGACGCTGGCTCTGCTGCTGATTCTGCTGGGGGTGTTCCTGCTGGCGCTCGCGGGATAATAGATTTCCGGGAAGAGAAAGATGGAAGGAGGGGGGGAATATAATAGCATCCGGGGAAGATTTGTCCTTTCTCTGCCGGGAATCTGCTCTGCTGAGGTATTCCGGTAGGGATTTGTTCTGTTCCTGTGACTGATTTTGCCTTATTTTTCCCGCTGAACGTTCCAGAAGACTTGAAAAGGGGAGTTTTTCCGGTTATTGTTACAAAAAAACGCGGATGGGGAGTCCGGGAAGGAGAAGGGTGCAGAGATGAGTCTCTGGTCGGGAAGATTTGGAGGAGGCTGGTTTCGTGGCGGCTTGATTCTGTTTTCCCTCAGTCTGCTTGTGGCAGGGGGGAGAATTTTTATCCGTCTGAACAACGTGGAATCCGGTGGAATGGGAATGGCTCTTGCCGCCGCGATGCTGTTTCTCTGCGGGGCGTTTCTGTTTGCGGGGGGATTGATGTTTGTGTTGTTTCCGTTGCTTTCCCAGCGGCTCTCGTCTGCAATTACGGGCATGCTTCTTCCCTCAGCGAAGCTGGAGAAGCCGGCGCTGATGCTTTCTCCGGTTCAGGGGAAGATCACGGCGGGACGGCTTGAGGAAGCGCTTCGGGATTTGAAAACATTGAAAGAGCTCCATCCGGAAAATGCGTCGATATGCCGGATGGAAGCCGATTTGTATGCGGGACGTTTGAATGATCCGCAGTCGGCATTCGAAACGTTGCGGGTGTATTTGCGCGGATCGGCACGGACCCCGGTTGAGGAGTGTGTGCCGCTGATTATGCGTTATACGGATCTCTGTCTGCGCGGCGGGCTGTACGGGGAGGCTCGGGAGTGCGTCGAGCGGGAATTGCAGAGAACGTGTTATTCGGAACGGGAAAGAAACCGTCTCAGCAGACGTTTGGAAGTAATTGGCAGGAGGGAGGAAGAATGACGATTCTGGAGCTGCTTTCACATGCGGTTGCATCTGGAGCATCGGACCTGTTTGTGACGGCGGGGAAATCCCCGTCATACCGGATTCAGGGAGCACTGAAAACGGACACGGGGTCTCCGCCCGTATCTTCCGTCGAGATCGACGCATTCCGCCGTTCCGTGATCGGTGAAGAGGGCGAGAGACATTATCATGCCGCCGGCGGTTTCGACGCCTCCTATGCTGTTACGGAAAAGGAACGCTACCGCATCAACTTTTTCACGACCCTGAACGGTCCCGGTTTTGTCGTTCGTCCGATTCTGCTCGGGAACGACATTCACTTTGCCCATCTGAGTCTTCCGGAGATTCTTCCTGAGCTCTGTTCCGCCTCCCGTGGCATCATTCTGGTGACCGGTTCCACCGGCTGCGGAAAATCCACGACTCTGAGTGCCATGGTCAATTACATTAACACCCATTTTCACAAGCATATTCTGACGATCGAGGATCCGATCGAGTTCATGCATACGGATTGTCTTTCTCTCGTGACGCAGCGGGAGATCGACTCTTCCGTTTCGGGCGGCTTTGCACGGGCGCTCCGCTTTGCCCTGCGGGAGAATCCTGATGTGATCGTGATCGGCGAGATGCGCGACATGGAGACGATTCAAGTTGCTGTCACCGCCGCCTTGACGGGTCATCTGGTCATTTCCACGGTTCACACCACCGATTCCATTCAGACGGTGGAACGTCTGATCGGTCTGTTTCCCGAGTCTCAGCGAGAACAGCTAGCCGCGGATCTTGCTCTGGCGATTCAGGCGATCCTTTCGCAGCGTCTTCTTCCGCGAGCCGATCAGAAAGGCATGGTTCCCGCCGTGGAGATCCTGCTGGGAAGCGGCACCGTTAAAAAGCAGATCGCCGACCGGGATTTCAACGCGCTGGAAATCACATTGAAAGCCGGAATCAATCAGGGCATGGTGACATTCAACAACGCACTCTATCAGTTATACAAAGACAGTGTCATCACGCTGGATACCGCTCTGGCGGCCTCCGGCAATCCCGCCGAACTGGATCTGATGATCAAGGGAATGGAAAGCGGAAACGATGTCTTCCTTCCCCGTTACGGCGTGATTGCGGATGAGAGCGACGAGAAACTGGTCGATATGAAAACCCTCTTCCGGACCGCGGTCAAGACAGGCGCCAGCGACATGCTCCTGTCCACCGGAACGCCTCCGATGCTCCGACTGAACGGTTCCATGCGTTCCCTGGATCTTCCTCCGCTCTCCTCGGAGGACGTGGAACGGCTGCTTTTCAGTGTGCTGACCAAGCATCAGCGGATTGTGCTGGAGGAGAATCGGGAACTGGATTTTGCTCTTTCCGTGACGTTGCCGGTTCGTTCGGGAAATGCGGAGAAGAATGTGGTGTTCCGCTTCCGTCTGAATGCCTTCTATCAGCGCGGCAGTCTGGGAATGGTTGCGCGAGTTGTGCCTTCGGAGATTCCGACTCCGGATCAGCTCCATCTGCCAGCCGTTCTGGTGAGTATCATGAACAAGAAGCAGGGACTGATTCTGGTGACCGGGCCGACGGGAAGCGGCAAATCGACGACTCTGGCGAGTCTTTTAAATCTGGTCAATCGGACCCGTCCATGTCATATCATCACGATTGAGGACCCGATCGAATATGTCTATGAGAATCTGCAATCCGTTGTGGAGCAACGCGAAGTGCATTCCGATACGCTCGGTTTTGCGCCCGCGCTCAGGGCCGCGATGCGGGAAGCTCCCGATGTCATCATGGTTGGCGAAATGCGCGATACGGAAACCATGGCTTCCGCTTTGACCGCCGCTGAAACGGGTCATCTGGTTCTGGCCACCATCCACACCAACAGCGCGCCTCAGACCATCGACCGAGTGATTGATTCTTTCCCGCCGAATCAGCAGAATCAGATTCGCCAGCAGCTTTCGGGGACTCTTCTTGCGGTGGTTTCCCAGCGGCTGATTCCCCGGCTGAACGGGGAAGGGCGCGTCGCCGCGTTTGAGGTACTGATCGGAACGCCTCCGGCACAGGCGCTGATCCGGGAAGGCAAGACGCATCAGCTGCAATCCGTGATCGAGACCAATTTCAAAGATGGCATGATTACGCTTCAGAAATCTCTGGAGTCGCTGTATGAGAGCGGCGAGATCGCTCTGGAGGAGACTTTGCGTTTCGCGGCCGACTGTCAGCCGACAAAAGTTTATTGACAGAAAAGGCATTTTCAAAAAAGGAAAAACCATCTCCGGAAGTTCGTTTTCCGGAGATGGTTTTGTGTATTTGGCAGGGAAGATCGCTTTTATTTCTTGTCCGGAACGGCCCGGAGTTCGATTTTCCCGATTTCCAGGAGACCGGCTCCATCGGGCTTTTCCGTGCCGATGTAGAGGGAAATGCGATCGGTTTTTCCGTGTTTGCTCTCTTCGATGGTGTAAACGGGATAGTTCCCGTAGAAGAGAGAGAGTTTCCCATCTGCGCGGCGGATGCGGTAGATGGCGGGATATTCGACTTCAAAGTTGTCACGGACGACTTTGAACGGAGTTCCGGGCCATCCGGCGGAAACATAGGTCTGCTTTTCGTTTCTGGGAGTGAGACCGAATCTTGTTTTTCCATCGGCGCTTCCCGCGTTGAGGAAGAAGGCGACCCATCCTTTTGCCGGACGCGATTTCAGCGAATTGACATAGAAGATCAGTTCCGAATCATCGGGCAGGGGATCGGAAAAGGCAAGGGTTACAGCACCTTTGCCGCCGCCGGCCAGAACCCAGTTTCCTTTTGCGGTCCGTCCGATCAACGGTTCACTCAGGGGAGCGGAGGGAAGGACGGGTTTTACGTTCTTCCGGATTTTTTCACTTGCGACCGGAAGATCAATCTTCCGGATGAGTTTGCCGAGGATTGGTTTGGTTTCCACTTTTTTGGGACCGTTCCAGGTACGGGGAGCTTCCGCGGTGCCGCCGTCGGCATGGTAGAGAAGATTGGAGTAGGTGATCTTGTTGGAGATGTCCCAGTTGCCCTTGAGTTTGATGATCTCTTTGCCGTTGCGCACAAGAGAAAATTCGGGACGGCCCTCTTCGAGCGGAATCTGGAACTTATGGATTCCGGCAGGGAAGGCTTTTTCATGTGTTTTTCCGTTCAGAGTGATGCGCAGGATGCCGGGAGCCTTGAGGAATCCGAGGAGTTCGAGTTCGTCGTATGCTTTCGGTCCGTTGACCCGGAAGGCTTTTTTCTGTTTTGTCGGATCGTGCTTGGCTTTGACGCTCTGAATGCGATGGAAATAGTAGATGGCATCGCGGACGATTTTCGGCTGTTTTCCGGTTTTGAACCAGCTTGTGTAATAAGCGGTCAGATCATAGAACGCCCAGCGTGTTCCGGTCGAAGGGGCGATTTCGGAACCTTCGGAGTAATCGCTCCAGGTGATGAGCTGGACCATTCCGGCATCGTAATCCATGGCGGTTTTCCACATTTCCCGGAAGAGCTCGGAGCCGCGGCTTTCTCCGCTCCAGCCGGCGCGCGGACGGCAGTCCTGCGGACGGACCGGCGCCATGAAGAACTTGCCGTAGCGAGGAGTCTCTGCAAGCGCTTTTCTGCGCCAGCGCACCTGTTCATCCAGAGTGCTGGTTCCCCAGTCGAAGAATCCGATGGAGAGATCCTTGTAGTTCTTCAGGTACTTCCACCAGCCCTGGAATCCGGGGATGAAGAGTACGTCGACTCCGTTCTGTTTCAGTTCCGCGATCCGGTCCTTCCACCATTCGGGGGATTGAGCATAGGCGTTGTAGGGAGCGATCACCAGTTTGCCGTCGATGCGGAAAAGGGAGGGATCGTTTGCAATTTTCAGAAGAGCCGGAACCATGCGTTCCGGATGCCCGCTGAATTCTGCGGTCATATCGGGCATGATCAGAATGGAGAATCCCTTACCGTATTTCTTGACCTGTTTCATCAGATCCAGAAGAGTGGTCCAGTGGCGGCCCTGGGTGGAGAGAATATTGTAGGCGAAGCCGTCCATTCCGGTTTCGGCGGCCATTCGGACCTCATCGTAGCGGTCGAGTTCCGCCCAGTCGGGGACGCGGCGGGGAAGGCGGGGGATCGGACGCTGGTTGATGAAATGGCCATAGGCGCGGTGTTTTCCGTTTTCTCCGTCCGGATGGAGATAGCCTTTCTGATAGTAATCATTTGCCGGATCGCGGTCGTCGATGGAGATCGGAAACTGCGAGAAGTAGTGGGCAAAGACTTTCTTTTTCATGCTGCGGAGGGTTTCTTCCGGCAGGCGGTCGAAGGGCCATTGTTTAGTCGGCTGCTGTTTTTCCGCCGCAAACGCGGATGCGCACAGAAGGAGCGCCGCAGAAACGGCTCCGGCAAAGAGTGTGTTCCATTGTTTCATGATCGAATTTCCTGATCGTTGTTAAAGGGTTCTTTCAGATTGTTTTTGCTTGGAATGTCAGTCACAGGTGATCTCATTTCTGGGAGTGGTTCCGGCCCAGTTGCGGCTGGTCCAGGAGACGGTCCCGAGATGTTTCCGGAAGGAAACGTGTCCGTCGAAATGAAGAATGTTCATTCCGTTCATGTGCCGGAACTTTCCGGAAAAAGCTCCTGTGATGTTGTTTTCCGGATAGGTTCTCGGGTTGGTGGCTTCGAGCATCCAGTAGGTGACCGAAGGCTGGTAAACATTCTCAATGCGTTTCTGGGGCTTGGTATCATTTTTGCGGATGCTGACAAGCATGTTCAATGCGTAATGATAGCAGCCGACATATTGAATATCGCAGTATTTATTGCTTCTTCCATGGGGATCGGTCAGAGGTTCCTGGCTGGGACAGGAGAGAAGCGGAGCGATGGTTCCTTCTCCATTTCCCCCTTTGGGTCCAGTCATCTGCATCAGTCTGAGATCGGTGAAGTAACAGCCCCAGGGCACATCACCCTCCTTCAATGAAGGAATGATGTAGCCGTCGAAGAGTTCGCTGTATCCTATAAGAGTTAAATGAGTCTGTTTCATATTGTTGAGACATTGCGTTGATCTGGCCTTCTCCCTGGCGGAGTTCAACGCCGGCAGCAGCATCCCCGCCAGGATCGCAATGATCGCAATTACCACTATGACCACTTGTTAAATATACAATATGGTGTATATTAAAACAAGTAGAATGAGGAGCAAAAACAATGAAAGCACTGATTTATGCACGGCAGAGCAGCGGGAAGGATGATTTTTCGGAGTCAGTGGAGGCGCAGATTGCCAACTGCAAGAAACTGGCGGCAAAAGAAAAACTTGAGGTCATTGGCATTTATAAAGACCTGAACACCAGCGGCGAGACTTATCCTGTGGGTGCGGAGGAAATTGCCCGGCTTGACAAAGCATATATGAAATGGGTTCTCAACCAAAGTTCCAAGAAAGATTTCCGGTTGGGGCTATGTCAGGTTCTGCAAAAACTTTCTGAGGTTGATTTTGTGCTGGTTAATGAATTGACCCGACTGTACCGTCCGATCAACGGGAGTTTTCTGGAGGGGCATATCAATCAGCTTTTGAAAGAAAATGAGGTGAAGGTTCTGCAGGTTCAAGGCGGAACGATTGACCTGAGCAAATTTGACCAGCAGTTAATTACCTTAATCAAAAATCAGATTCTCTATGAGGATTTGCAGAAAAAGCGGCAGAACAGTATCAACGCTTTCCGGATCAAGAAAGACAGCGGTAGACTTTGCAGCGATGCCAAGATGCACGGGATTCGCTATCTTGGCAACGGAAAAATCGAGGTGATTCCCGAATGGGTGGAAATCATCCGTTTCATCTATGACAATATCTGCGCCTATCGTCCTTACCGGGCAATCATCCGTGATTGCAATGAACGCTGGGGGAAAGAGGTCTTTTTCTATGAAAGCTCCATTTATGCCATTGCAAAACAGCCGATTTATTGCGGCTATCAGTATAACAGTCAGGGCGAATTGATTAAAAACGTGCAGATTACCGGTCAGGAGTTCATCTCTTTCGAGCAGTGGCAGGAAGTTCAGAAGATCATTTCGCACAAACGGGCCGATTATCATGTGAAAGCCAAAAAGCACTGGCTTCCATTGTCCGGTAAACTCTACTGCGGAGAATGCGGCAGCAAATTGATATGTCTATTGGAACATGGAAAAATTTACTATACCTGCAATAAACGGACGCTTGACCGTAATCATGTCAACTGCCGTAACAGCCGAATCCGTTTTGAATCAGGATTGCGTGGAGAACCCGCTCTTTATGATGCCATCTATCCGTTGCTGTCCATTGCCCTGATTGAGCGGCATAGAAAAGCTGTTGAACTCTTGAATGATAAAAATGAGTTGGCAAAGTATGATGTGGAACTGAAAAATCTGGCGACCAAAGAGGAGCAGCTCCATGAAATGTTCCTGGATGGTCTTGCCACGGAGGAGCAGTTGCGCAATCTGCTGACCCGAAACAAAGCAAGGCGTTGCGAATTACTGAAAAAAGTGACTCTTTTGAAAAGCAGCAACCTGAATGACGAGACTCTGCAGGATTTGGAAAAGAATGTTCTTGCAGATCAGTTCAATGATCTTGCGAACAAGAATCTCCCGCAAGGTATCTATGAAAGGTTGTTGAATGACGCTCAAATTACCGCAACGAGTTATGCTGACCGGGTGGAGTTCAATACTCTCTATGGGAATGTGACTTTACCGCGTATCCGTTCCACAAACCGCCTCTGGATGCCCAAATGGGAAATGTCTTTGCTCAATAAAGGAACGAAGAAGTGTGTCATAGATAAAAATACACAAATTACTGTGACCTATTTTACTGGAACCCAAGCGGAGCTGGCGGATTTTGGTAACTTGTGCATTGTCAGCCAATAGAAGCCGGAAAAAACTTTCCCGGATCGACAGACCGGGAAAGTTTTAACCTAAATACCTGCCGTTAAGAGTTGTCTGGAACAGTAAAAATTTGATTCAAAGGCAATCTTTTTTCTGCAATTCAGAAATTCGGAAGATTCAACTTGACCTGAATGGCAATTTTCATGGTTGTTTTTTCCAGCAGCCTTTTCAGTTCCAGCAGGTCGTTTTCGTTCTCACCATCAATTTGAACGCTGGTGAGATGCTCGCGGTCAATCATGACCAGATGCCATCCCATGATATTCAGGACACCGGCAACCATTTGGCTGCCGACAACTCTGCCCGGAATCTCAATTTTCCTGTCGGTATTTTCCAGCGTGTCATCATCACGATACGTGATGCGTTCAATGATTTTTACCATAAATACCTCCTCAATCCGATATAATGCGAGTGCAGTTCGCGGGTATCTCATGCTGCAGGACAACGGCTTCACGGGGAATTTCATTCTCCATAACGGGGGCGACATTGAGATAGCCGGTCATATTTTTCCCGCTGGGATCACGAACCAGTGCAAGATCATATGCCTGATTGAGCATACGTTCGACAATATCGCGGATCTCGCGGGCGCCGTTCTTGGTGGTATTGGTCTGCAAAAGAGCAAAATCCACAACTTCGGGTGAGTAGCCGAGGACGTTCATGTTTTCCGGCAGGAAGAAGCCGGGACGATCCTGCTGTGTTTCCCGGATTGTCCGGAAATATTGGAGCTTGTCGTCAATGAATTTGCGGGTGATCAGACGCAGATGTTCCGGTTTGAGACTGTTGAAGGCGAAAATCCCGTAGCCGAATTTACCGAAGCGGGCAACAAATTCCGGTGAATTGAACATCATCACGAGCCGCTGGCAGGCGGCTTCCGTTTTGCGCGCCATCGAAAGATGCGTGTTTCCCTGAAAGATTTCCGCGCCGACATTTGAGGTGAAAAAGAGCAGGAAACGGGAAATATCATAGGTTTTGTTGTTCCAGAGCGTGACACGCCCGGCGTCGATCTGCTGGAGCATGTATTTCGCCATATCCTTGTGCGCTTTTTCAAATTCATCGTAAAGGATTGCCCCTTCCGTATTCTTTTCCAGAAAATCATACAGCCGTCCCGGCTCCTTTTCGGTATAACCGACCAGTTTTTTGCCGACATCGGCCCCGGCAGTCTCGCCGAACTCGGACATATCCAGCCGCAGGAGCTTCTCCTCTTCATCGCCGTAGAGATAATGAATCGTCTCCCGGATGATTTCAGTTTTACCGGTTCCGGTCGGTCCGAGGAAGAAAAAGACCGTCGGCCTGTTCGGATTGCTGATTCCCAGATACCAGTACCGGAGTTTCTCCGAAATGGTGTCGATCACATGATCCTGCCCGATGATCCGTGATTTCAGATACGGCTTGAGACCGTTCAGAAACTGCATTGCTTCTTTTGTGGATTTGAACATATTTTACCTCACTATGGTTTGATTGGTTGTTTGCCGGAAGAGCGCAGGAAGCGGAAGAACATGCAGAGTCCCGTCCACCATGCCAGTACAATTCCAAGCTGCTTGAAGTCGAAAAGATGATATTGAAACCAGAGCGTCATGCCGACGCAGATCGCGTAGTAGCCGAGAACCGCGTCCTGCCAGATGACGGCTTTCAGATACTTCTGCTCCCTGCGAGGCCTGCCGGAAAACAGAGCCTTGAGAATCGCCGGAATCCTGTTCAGGCAGGCGCAGAAAATATCCAGAACCACGCTCCACATGTAAAAACAGAGCGTGCTGACGCAACAATAGAACACGTCATTGAAATAGCCGATGAGAATATCCCGGTTCGTAAGCACGAGAAAAAATCCAGTCAGAGGAAATGCCAGCGACAGCAGAAATGCGATGAAGCAGAAATAATCATTCGGCAGCAGAATCCGATATTCACCGATGTACTCGCCTTTGCCGATGGTCGGAACTTTCGGACAATGCCGCACGATTTTGGCTCCGCAGACACGGCGGCATTCCTGCTCGATGGTGGAACGGACAAATACATTGCCGTTGTTCAGAATCCGTCCCGACTGCCAGAAAATGAATCCGACTTTGCATTGACCGCGCGGTCCGCCGGTCTGGAGCGTGGAAAAATCAGCTGGATCAACGCGATAGTCTTTCTGTTCGTTATACCCTTCGGAATAGGACAGCGACTTGTTGTCATCGCCTTTCATGGAACTGGACTTTGAATCACCGTAGGTCTTGGACTGACGGATGATGATCTCCTGCCCGATGGATTTGGAAGCCCATTCGTTCGTCTCGAATTCGCCGTTCTGGCAAAAAATTTTTGTGCCAAGATTGCCGAGAAGCGAGGAGGCTTTTTCCTTGCCGTAACCGTCATAGAGGTTGCCGAGATTTTGAGTTGCATACATGGTCAGCGTCCGGCTGGAACGGGCGGTCGTCTGAAACTTCTGATCGTATTCAAGACTGAAGAACTGACATTCATCCGCCCATAAAAAGACAGGCGGGGCATTGTCATCGGCAATGTCTTCCCGACGCTCGATCATGGACTCAAAGCAGTATTTGATGATGCCGGCGGCATATTGCCCGATCCGGCCCCAGGATTTGACATCGTAATCGACAATCAGGATTTTTCCCTTGCGATAGAGGTCTTCCAGTTGAAGCGTCGATTGCTCGGCGGAAAAACAGCGTGCCAGTTCACCTCGCTGCATGGAGTCTGCGGCGACGGAAAAGGAGGAAATCGTGTTGGAGCGGGTCCGTTCGTCAAGGTAGGCGAATTCCTCATAGAAAAAGGTGTGGGCAATCTGATATTCCGGCGTTTGCCGAAACTCCTCCGGGATATTCATGTCCAGAAGATCGGCGCAATAGCCTTTTTCTTCCAGAGTTTCTGTGGAAGCCGAAGGCGCGGAAACAATAATCTGATGGATGTTTTCAATGTTGATCGGCTGTTTTGCCATTTGCAGAATCGTGATGGAGTTGCGCAACAACTGCTTGACGGCATTATTCCAATACTCCTCGTTGCCGCCGCCGGAATTGCGCTTGTCCTTGCCCATATTGACGATTTCCAGATAGAGATTGACAAGATTCTCGACCTGACCGCCGCCGCGTCCGGCACGTTTCGCCTCACTGTCGAGATAGTTGAAGGTCTGCTGACTCAAAAAGAGCAGATCCCCGGTCCGGTTCGGCTTGCGCGGATCATCGTCCAGATGGGCTTTCGCGGCATATTTTTTCCAGGTGTCGGCTTCATCCGGCTTGGCGCAGAACACCACGCCGCCGTAACCGAGCGTCAGGAATTTATGTGCGATCTTGTAAAGCGGTCCGGAACTTTTTCCGGAACCGGTCATGCCGAACACGATGCAGCCGGTACAGGCGTCGCGAACCGTCCACGGATTGCCTTCGATATTTAAGATGATTTCATCAAGAATGCTTTTTTTCATAGCCATGCCGGAAATCCTTTTCAGCGTTCAAATTCAGATTTCTTCGGAGAAAACGGAAAGGATTTCGAGGCGGGAAGCCGCGATTCTCCTGCGGATGAGCTCCGCTGCGGCAAAACGGTATTCCTGAGAATGGCCTGAACTCCGCCGAACCGCCGCAACTGTTCCACCGCCGTTTCCGAGGTCAACTGCGACCAGGCATTGCGATCAGGAAGCCGTACCTGTCCGCTCGCGATCAAAAGGCGCATCGCATACTTCTGCATCGGACTCATCTTCATGCCGTTTTCTCCAATTCACCGTTCCATTGAGGTTCTCTGGCGAGGCGAAACATTTCGCTGCGGAGCATTTTGCCTTTCTATCGCCTGCTGTAAAAGCCGGGGCGGAACGGAGGAGATTCGCTTCGACGCCTGATCGACCGTCATATCCCGCCACTCCGGATACGGAATGTTTTTGATCAGCTTTTCTCTGACCAGCAGCGTTAAAAGACCTCTCTGCTTTGTGGTTGCCGGGGCCTCGGGATTGTGCGTATTCCGCGCGGGATTGTTGATGTTCTGCTTGATCCACTGGTCGGCGGTCCGGAAGCGCAACCTGGTCAGGTCGATTTTATGCAGGTCAATCTGACCGCGCTGTTCCATTTTCTGCAACAGAGCAATCTGCCCCGGCGTTGCCATCGGATGCCTGGAACGTTCGAGTTCAGCATTGGCGGCAATAATCTGCATTCCTTTGTAAATGCTCATCTGCTGAAAATCCTCATCCGCAATCTGCCCGATTTTTGCCTCGTCGATCAAGTCGTTGATCCGGGCGCGCAGATTCCTGCCGATTCTGGCATCGCTGTATTTGGCGATCAGAGCGTCATCCTGTAAGTCGGTGGTGAATTTGATTTTTGCCAGAGCATCGTTGGACTGGATATAACCGCCTTCGATCAGATCTTTCAGCGCGGCTTTCTTGTCAAAATCCATTCCACGGTTCACCTGATAAAGCCGCTGCACATCGGCGATGGTTCTGACTTCTTTTGCATTGAAAATCTTCCCGCTTTCCATGTAGGCGCGACACTGGTTCAGGAGACCGGTTCCCGCGGATTTGCCAAGATGCGGTTTGATCAACTCCTTTGCCTGCGCATCGGTTATGAATTCCAGCTTCTCCAGAAACTCCCCCACGGTTTCAGGAGAAGCAATATGCCCTTCCGCCGCGAGATCGCGGAGAATGGAACGTTGGAGGTAATCGGCTTGAGGCTGGGAGAACAGATTGGATTTCTTAAACTGCGGAAACGCTTCATTTTTCGGAATCGCCCGCTTGGGATATACAGTCGGGGAAAAGGTGTTCTCTGGATTTTTCTCATGCTCCCGGATGTATGTTTCCGCGTCTTTGCGCGTAAAGGCGAGATAATTCTCCCGGTCGATTTTCGGTCCTTTGCCGGACTCCTGCAGCGCCTTGATCTGCGCCCGCAGTTCCGGTGTGATCTTATTCAACGCCCGTTCGTCCTGTTCCTTACGGTATTGAGCGTAGATTTCAAGACGTTTCTGCGAACAGTCATCGAAGGCCAGTTCCAGAGCGGAAAATTTCTTCTCATAGACCGCAGTTCCGGGGATCTGCGGCGTCCGGCAGACCAGTTTCTGCGCAAGCAGGATGTCCTGATTGCGGATCGTCCTGCCCGCAGCAAGATCGGTCAGCTCTTTTTCGGACAGCAGGACCAGCGGACGATGAAACTCTTTCTTATGCGTCTCCCGCTCCGGAACATGCCCGACAGAAATATCCGGACTGGAAAATTTGCCGCTTTCCGCAAATAATTCGAGTTCCTTCTGCAGCTCTTCCGGACTCATTCGCCGGAACACCGGAATCTCCTGTGCTTTGGAAAAGCCGAGCAGCTTCTGCCCGCGCAGTTTGTTCCAATCCGCAAACGTTCCGGCTTCCAGCTGGTCCAGCTCCTCGTCGGAAAGTTCCGTGACGAGCGGCTCGACGGATTTCTCCGCCTTCGGCTTGCCGCCTGACGCATAACCGATTTCAATCCCGTTTCGGAACTCGCCGTTCGCCTGAAAATATTCGATTTCCGTCTGCAACTCCTCCGGCGACAGGAGTGCATAATAGGGCTTGCGTTCCACATCCGACAAAACGGTATCGACCTGCACCTGTCCGACCAGTTCTTCCACCGGGAGACTGCCGGCAAGCCGTTCCCACTCCTTGGCGGACGGAGCACTCAGGGGCGAAAGAAACGTATGGAACGTGGTGTCTTCCTCGAAGGTTCCGACATCACCGGGGGCGAATCCGAATTGAATCCCTTCGGAAACGCTTTCGCCGCTGCGCAATTTCTGTAACTCCCGGCCGAGTTCTTCGGCATCCAGACGGGCATAAATCTCCTGCGCAGGAACCGGCGCCTTATGCCGGAGCACCTCCTGCTGATCCTTCGGAACCGGAATCCTGGGTATCGGGATTTCCCAGCGATCAAAATGATCGTTCAAGGCCTTCAGATTGACGGACTTGAGCGGCTGGGAAAAATATTCCAGCCATGCTTCTCCCGCGCCGAACTGCGGATTCGGCTGCTGAAGCAAAGTCAGATTCTCTTTTTCCAGCCAATCCTTCATCTGCTCGCGGCAGTTGTTCTCGGAAACGCCGATAAAACGCTTCTCGACGAGTTCATGCTTTTCATTTTGCGCTACCGCGTTGATCCACTCCAGAGGCGGCAGATTCATGCGGAACAGATCGCGCGCCTCGTCCTCCTGAAGAGTCAGCGGATTGATGTTTTTGAATGCGGGAATTTCCGCCATCTGTAATTTGTGCAGGAGTTTCACCTGATCTTCGGTCATGATGGACATTCTTCAACTCCTTCCTCATGAGGTTTTCCCTTCTGCCGATTCGCTTTGTTCCGGCGATTCCGGGACTGGTTCTTCTTCCGCTTCTTTCTCGTTCCATGCCGCATCATCGGCAACGGGAGGCTGCTTCGGAGCGGA
Source organism: uncultured Lentisphaeria bacterium (assembly GCA_905197955.1). Lineage (GTDB taxonomy): Bacteria > Verrucomicrobiota > Lentisphaeria > Victivallales > UBA1829 > UBA1829. The sequence continues at coordinate 87,410 of CAJKAR010000017.1, forward strand.
AACCGGAACCGTGAGGTCGGGAAGCGGCGTATTCGGCGGGATCGGAGGCGGCGGTCCGTTCAGGAACGCCATGAGTTCCTCCGTTTTCTTCTGCTGCGTGAGGTTGCGATGCAGCCGTTCGGTCGCTTCATCCAACCGTTTCTCGCTGTTGCGCAGACCGCGAACGGTCAGAACAAGCCAGATGATTTGAAGCACCATCAGCCCCAGGAAAAAAATGAGAATCAGCAAAACAGCTCCCATGAGTTCCGTTTCTGGAATCAGATCAAGCCGGTTCATACAAAAATTTCCTTTCTGTGCATATTGCAGTTTTGCATCCCAATAGCGGTTGATCTTCTGAATCTCGCTGGAATGCGAAATGGCGGAATTCATGATTGGTTGACTTGGAAAATCCCGGAATGTCAGGCAGAAAATGCTGAAAATGGTCAATATCAGTTGAACTGCCATCAGAACCGCAACCACGATTTTCCAGCAGGATTTCCGTTCCGGCGCAGCGGCAGCGTGATCCGTCGGCGGAATCGTTTTCTGCGTTTTCACTTCTTCCGTCAACTCCTCCATCCGGTCGGCGAGATTATCCTGAAAAAACAGAAGAAACAGCATGACGGGAAACATCGGATCAGCGGGATCGCTGAAATTGCAGCGCCGGAGCATCAGCTCGTAATCGTGCCGTTTCGCTTCCGGCATATATTTCAGAAAATCCGTAAGGGTCAATTCAAAATTGAACGGTTCCGCCATCATGCAGTTCTCCTTTTCCCGTCTCACATATCCAGATCATTGCCGCGTGAACGGGGACGCGGCGCTCTGTTCCGGGGAGCCTTCGCCTGCTTTTCCGGTTCTTTCCCCTGATCCTGCTGATCCCGTGCCGGAGCAAGCTCGCCGTTTTTCTCGCGCTGCTGCCCGATGTAAATGAGTTTGCCCATCTCTTTTGAGGAAATCGTCGCCCATTTGTCGCGGGAAATCGGATTCAGCCGCCCGTCTTTGACCAGCCGGACAAACTCGTTGAGCTGGTGACGGGTGCGCAATCCGTCTCCGGAAGGAGCTTCCGGAGCTTTCGCCGGAGCCGCCCGTTCCGGCGCCGGAGCGTTGCGGCGATTCGACGGGGATTGATTGAAATCAACAGCTTTGGATTTCTCCCACGCCTTGATCTGTTTTGCAGCCTGTTCCGGCGTGATCGCGCAATACTTTTCATACGGAATCGAGTCGATCACTTTCTGCGCGACCGCCTGACGATAGGCGGTCTGCTGTTCCGGCGTCATTTGCGGTTTCATTCTTGCCATCTTCAGTTCCCTTTCGATTTTGCTGTTTCTTCTTTTTCGTGTTCATCGGGTTGTACTCCCGAGCGGAGCGCAATCCGTTTTTGTACGGATGTCAGAATTTTCTGACGGGATTCATTCCGATCATTTGCCTCCATCCCGGAAGCGAAAAACTCAATGAACTGATCGGTGATTGCGTAATAATGGTTCCGCAGACGCGATTTCTGCATGATGGTCGGCAGAAGTGTTTTCGGTCCTTTGCCATGCAGATAATCCCGCAGAAGAATGTCATTGTTATTGAGCTTGCCGATGTATTCCTGCTCAATCGGCGATATGAAAAAGACGCTGTAATCCAATTCCATTTCCCGCATTCCCGGTTCCAGCAGGGAGTCGCAGACAAAAAAGTTGCCTCCGTCCTTCGCGTTTTTGATGAGCAGATAATGCACCGGAAAATCAATGTTATGGAAATACTCCAGCCAAGGTCCGAACGTCCTGACGGAATCCGGATCGGAAGTTACGCAGCCTGCCACGTAAACATCCACATCAATTTTCCGCAGGGCATCCCACGGAACCGATGAGAACCATTCCTGCGTCGAACGGCTGGTTCCGGCTTTCATGTCCACAATGGTGACGGTCACAGGCGATGATTCATAAAGGCTGTTGATGACCTCATCCAGAGGATACGTTTCTTTCTGTTCATCCAGAAATCTGCAATGCTCCTTCATCAGCGTGGCGAGCGTCCGGTTCTCATTGTCCGTATCATAAACGGTCAGAGAGAGTCCGAGATCCTCAGCCGCCCCCGCCAGCATCGCGGAGGCAAAGGATTTTCCCACGCCTCCTTTGGTTCCGGCAATAAAGATCAGCATCCGTTTCATGGCTGCGCCTCCTGAAGTTCGATTTCATCCGGGAGAGAATCAAGCAGCCTGGAAAGCTCCTGACTTTCCGCTTCGATTCTGCCGTGTTTCATCGTGTCAAGTTCTTTTACCACGCTTTGCAGCACCTCCTGATAAACGACCATCAATGAAGTGCGTTTGAACTCGATTTCCGCCTGAATACGGAGTATGTCGGAAATTTCCTGAGACTTCCGGTATTCCCTGTAATGCAATGCTCCGCTCATGGCAAAGGCGATTATGATCAGGGCAAAAGCAATCCGCTGTTTCATTTCTGTCCTCCGAAGTTCATGGTATTGCGGTCGTTGAGACGCTGTTCCAGCAATTCGATGTATTTCTGCATTTTCTTGATTCCGTTCAGCAGACTGACCGTATTCTCATTCTGCTTTTTGAGTTCTTTTTTCAGCAGAAGGTTTTCCTCTGCCAATACCTGATGCTTGCGGTCGATTTCCGACATATTCCTCTGAAGTGTGTCAAGCCCATGTTTGACCTCCCGCGTTTCGGAAAGCGAACGGTTCATCTGACCGAGCATCGAATCCGCATACTGTTCCTGCAATTTCCGTCTGGCGAAACTCTCCGGATTGGCGTCATGCTGCGGAATCAGATTCCACTTCGGAGCAGTTTCAATCCGGTAGACCGTTCCGGCTTCGCGCATGGTGCCGGAACCGGGATCGACCAGACGGCCGACCGAATACATTTTCACCGAGGCGTTGGTCAGATACTTTTCCTGCGAATCTCCGGGAATTTCCTGTCCCGCCATATAGAGCGGCACGGAGGTGTATTCCTTCGGTTCAGGCGTTTCCGGTTTTGACTGACAGCCGACCAGAGCGGCAGCGGAGAGTCCGGCGAGAAGTGCGATCATGTTCTGTTTCATTTCAACGAATCCCTTTCAATTCTTTTTGGAGTGATTTCGGAAAAACTCCGCCGAGCGCGTCGTGAAGCTGTGAAGCGCGTTCAACTGAAGAGTCGGCGGAGTTGTTTTTCTGTTCCCGGGCAAGTTTGACCTGTTCGAGATTGTTCAGCACGGTGTCCGCAATCGCGGCCTTTTCCACATCCGTCACCTGCTCAATGTAGAGGTAAAACTCCGTTCCGGCAGGCACTCGGATGTAATACGACTCTTTCGAGATTTTGTCCGTGATGTTTTCCAGCGCGACGTTGGAAAGAGTCTCGAACGCTTTGGCAAGCGCATTCTTCGTGGAGCCGTCGTTTTCAGTAACAATGGTTGAACCGTTGTCAAAGGTCTTGGTCGTCTCAAAACCTTCCGAAAGCCCGCGGGCGAACGCCATTGTGTATTGGAGCATCTCGTTCAGATTGGAGTTGCCCATCACGCGACCGGGAATCCCCGCCGCCATATCGGTAATGGTGGCTTTGCTCTTGTCGCCCGCCTGATTCGACTTCTCCAGCACCCGCCCCTGAAGCTGCAGTTCCATGCCGACCTGACCGGAAGTGATCTGCCAGACCAATATGAAATTGCCGTCGCTCATCATCCGGTTGCGGACGCACGAGCCCATTTTCCCGTGAACTTCCGTTCCTGCGGGAATGATCAGCTTGCGCTCTCCCTGCGCATTGGTCCACCAGAGATCCTTGA
>CAJKAR010000018.1 GCA_905197955.1 uncultured Lentisphaeria bacterium
CTTCTCCTCTCGCGCTCTCCTCTTTCCCTAAACTTTCAGACCGCCTTTGCGTTTTTACGCAAAGGCTCACGGAAGTATTCCGAACTTATTCCTTTACAGCTTTGCCGGAACGGAAACCGTAGATTACAATCACCACAAAGCAGATCAACGGAAGCAGGAACGAAAGATTGACCGCAGGGAATCCGCCGATGGAGCCCATGTCAATGATTGCCGCCTGAAGCGGAGGCAGAACCGATCCGCCAAGAATCGCCATAATCAATCCGGCGGCGCCGAATTTGGCATCGTCGCCAAGCCCTTCCAGAGCGATTCCGTAGATGGTCGGGAACATCAGCGACATGCATGCGGAAATCGCCACCAGACAGTACATTCCGAGCATATTCTGGAATACGATTGTTCCGGCAGTGAAGAATCCTCCGGCAATCGCCAGAATCATCAGCAGTTTGCCCGGATTCAGATACCGCAGCAGGAACGTACAGACAAAGCGGCTCAGACAGAAGATAATCATGGCGTAAATATTGTATTTCTGAGAGAGCACCTCGGCGGCCTTCTCCTCCATTCCCATGCTGGTAAACAGACGGGTGCCGTACTGAATGATGAAGGTCCAGCACATAATCTGCGCGCCGATATAGAAGAACTGGGCAAGAACCCCTTCCCGGTACCGGCGGATGCTGAAAATCCGTTTCAGAGTCGGAATGAAATTAATATCGTGCGACTGATCGTGGTTTGCCGGCATTTTCTTGAAAAGGATCAGGAAAAAGAGCGCCAGGATCACGATCCCGATCAGCAGGTACGGACCGATCAGAATGGAAAGATCGGAATTTTTAACGGCTTCAAACTCTGCATCGGAAAGCGCTGCGCGCTGGGCAGTGTCCAGCGGACTCATCCGAGCCTGAATGAAGTGCATGGCAACATACATCCCGAGAAGCGATCCCATCGGATTGAACGACTGCGCCAGATTCAGACGGCGAGTCGCGGTCTCTTCGGTTCCCATCGAAAGGATATAGGGATTCGCACTTGTCTCCAGAAAGGAAAGTCCGCATGTCAGGATGAAATACGCAAGAAGAAACGGATAGTAATTGCCTGTCATTTTTGCCGGGAAGAAGAGCATCGCACCGAATGCATAAAGTCCCAACCCCATCAGAATTCCCGCCTTGTAGGAGAATTTCCGAATAAACATCGCTGCGGGAAACGCCATGGCAAAGTAGCCTCCATAAAAGGCGACCTGCACCAGAGCACCATCTGTAACACTCATTCGAAAGATTTTGGAAAAGGCCTTCACCATCGGATTAGTAATATCGTTTGCAAATCCCCACAGTGCAAAACAGGAGGTAATCAGGATAAACGGGATCAGATAACTGACACCGTCTTTCCACAGAAGCGGCTGTTTTTCCTTACTCATTGTTTCAACTCCCTTTCCGTTCTTCGTTTATTTTCTTATCGCATTTCCCGCAACGGGAACAACCGTCTCTCCGGAAAAGGAGAACGATCACGGCGATCCTCTTTCCTGTATAGTACGCCGTCGAATCTCTTTTTTCAATAGCCAAAGTGATTTTTTTCTGTATCCGTTTCTACAATCGCACCTTTCCATCTTGTAGAAGAAAAATGATTTCTTCTGAACAGGATGCTTTTTCCAATATTTTTATAGATGATCTTTGCATTTTGTCTTTTTCATGCCTATATTGTTCCCGGCGCCTGCAAGACCGCAGTCTGAATGAGATCTCATTTGGAAAAAACAGATGTGTTTGAATCAAAAACGGGTGTATGTATGAACAGATCGGAAGCATTGTTTTTCTCTTCTCTTTTTATATTTCTTTCTTTTCCGACGGCTTTTTCTCAGGGAAATCCCAAGCAGACTGCAATCCATCCCGCATACTCTCAAACACATGAAAACAGCAAGCAATATTTTCAGAATCTTCTGGAGGAATCCGGATCCATTGACGCCTATTACCAGAATCTCCGGGAAGAACTCCAAAAACGGAAAACCATCCGGGAAAAAGTGGAATTTCTGTCTTCCTTCCGGAAAGACCCCCTAAACAGACTCGTCCTTGGCAGAACTCCAACTCATATCGGAAGCCAGTATCTGCGTTCCGAACTGACCTCTCGACTGGAAATCGAAGAGGAAACTCCGGAACTGCTTTTCTCACTAGCTTTCCTGGTTCCACGCCAGGAATCGACCTATTCGGACCTCCGATACAAACTGCTGAAAAAGGCTTTTGAACTGGCTCCAGGCGAACCGGAGATTGGATTTGAACTCGGACGGGCGGCTCTGGAACGGGGAAATTTCGAAGAGGCGGAAGAACTCCTCCGTAAATATCGTCCGGCATCTTCTGTTGCAGCAGAGGAAAATGATCTGGCGGCACTTTTCCTGATCTCCGGCAGAAAAGAGGAGGCTTTGCGCCTGATCCGGCAAGAATCCGTTCTGCCGCAAACAGAAAAACGCATTTTTTCCGATCAAATTCTCCTGCTCCGCTTCGGGGAATTTCAAGCGGCGGAACAGCTTCTGAATGCCAGAGGATCCGGGCTTACGGAGGAACAGAAATCTTTTCTGACCGCTGTACGGTATATATTCGAGGGGAAGAAAAAGGAGGCCGTGCCAATTCTGCTCCGTCTGGCAACGCCGGAGAAACTCCGGCAGGAAAATGAATCGAACATCCACTTTCTTGCACAAAAACGGTTGCTCCGGAAATATCCGGACTACTCGTTTCTCTCATTGCCGAGGCGCCGTCAAAACCCGATCCCTGCCCTTTCCGTCCAAAATCTCTCCAACTGGTCGGCAACAGGAATTCCCGGAATTTTCCCAACTAGGTCCACGAATTCGGATCTTGCGGAAAAATCGCTTTCGCTGCTTCTGACTCTGAGTCAGGAGGATCGGGAAGCCGGGTCGAAAATCCGGGAACAGCTCGAAGCCATCGGGTATCCCTATGCGGAACTTTACACAGGGATTTTTCTGAATCTGCCGCTTCCGGTTCGTCTGGAAAGAATCCGGGAGCTCTCCCGGCAGCATCCGAACGATCCGATCTATGCAGAAATCCAATTCCAGATTGAACAGCAGACGCAGAATCACGGATCGAAAAAAGAGCTTCTGCGCATTCTGAACCTTCTGCGGGACAACCGCTTTCCTTCCGTCCTGAATGTGTTTCAGGTGATCGAAAGACGGGGCGATTTCTCAAAACAGGAAAAACTGGAGATCTTCCGCTCTATTGCAGAACTGATCGATTCCGGGCTTTCGATTGCCCTCCCCGCTCTTGATATTTATTACGAACCGGAATATGCAGAAATCGTACTCAAAAAAACAGGTGAGTTTCTGAAAAATCATGCAAAGGACAACACTCATTCGGAAGTGTTCTATATGATGATTCATGCTCACCTGTACCACCTGATGTCTCAGAACCGTTTTACGGAGCTCTGCACCACACTGGAAAAACTCTGCGCCAATGATGTTCCGCTCTCCTTTCAGGAAGCGGCCGGAATCTTCCATACCGAATATTCCCTGATTGCTTACCAGACTCTCTTTCAATCCTCGGACAGCGCATTCCTTAATTATAAGATTCCTAGTCCGGATCAAAGGATTCCAGCAGCAATCCATCTGCTGAACGGATCCGGAACCTGGGTTCCATGTACTCTGGACCGTGTTCCCACACTTTACAGCGTCATCCTGAATCAGCTTCTGGCTCGGAAACGCAATCCGTCTTCCGGTCGCATCAGACGGGGTGCGCCGGACGTGAAACCGATCGACTGGAACGCATTCCGAACTGCGGTCCGGGACTCAAAACTGCCGATCATGCAGAAGATAGCCATTCTCAACGAGCTCGGCGGAAAAAGCGAGGCAGTGGAAATGTTGAAAACAGCCATCGCCGAAAACCGGAAGCCGGACACGACCTTCCGTCTGAATGCTCTTGCCTTTCTTCTGCAGCTCGGGGAAACAACCGCCGCCGAACGCATCGCCGGGGAACTTTCCGCCTTGAAACAATCCGATCCGGCCGCCGCTAGAATCGGAGCACTCGTCCGACTGAAATTCCTGCAGGAGAAAAATTCACCTGAAGCCGGAGAGCTGATCGCGTTCCTGTATGCCGGTGCCGGATCACAGGGCCGCAAATCCCTTGATTCATTTCTCACCCGGCATGGGTATCGGAACCGGATTTCCTCCTATCAGCAGAAGCGGAAAAACCGAGCCTATTTCGATCGCTCCCGTTTCCACCTCGGCAACGCTCTGCAAAGCCAGTTTCCCGAAGAGTATCGGAAAAACAAAAAAGAGGCCTTCCGCAAACTGCGCACGATTTTCCATACCGAATTGCAAAAACAGCGATGGATGTTTTATACTCCTCTTTCCTCCATTCGATTTCTCGATAACAGCTATCAATATGCCGGTCTGCAAAATGCGGTCAGGGTACCTCCGCTCAAACAACCCTTTGAGGAATTCTTCAGGGAAATCGAATCGGGAAGCTCGCCGGACGACCGCTGTCTCACGGCGGCAATCGCGGATCTTCTGCTCAATCAGCAGGAAAAAGCATCCGCGCTTCTTACCGAGATTCTAAAGCAGAATCCGCAGGATGCATTTGTCCGCTACACTCTGTTCCGCATTCAGCTCCGGCGCGGACCGGAAGCGGCGCGGGAAAACCGGCGCATTCTCTCCCGAATCCCCGGACTTAATCTTTCTTCCGCGATGAATCAGGAAACAAACGCAGTATCCACCATAAACTATGTCAAGCTGGTTCTGGAGGAACAGGGGAACGAACCGATGCCGGTTTTCCAGTTTTCCCAGCTGCTCAACCTCCTGCAAAAGGGATATAATGTAAGATTCAATGCACGGAACAGCAGAGGAGTGCTGCACCAGATCTCGACCGATCTCTTTCAGAACTTTGCCCCCCAGGAAGACCGGAAACTTGCCGGACAGCGCCGCCTGGTCTATCAGCAGCTTTGCGATTACGGAAAAAAGCACTCCGGACTGATTCACAGCGCGGTGAGCGCGGAACTGCTGTTTGCCAAAGTGGAAAAGCGTCTGGCGGAACGTTCCCTGCTGGAAGACATCAAACAGCTTCATCGGACCATTCCGCTCGGATTTCTTGAAGAGAATGCCGCGGAATGCCTCAGCCTCATTCTGCTCAAAGAGCGGAATTTCGATGAACTTGACTCCTATCTCCGGGAACTTCGCGCCCGCGACAAAACCGAGCAGGCTGAGTTGTTCGAACGCTATATTCTCATGACCCGCGCCCTGCTGGAGACTCCCCCTGAATCGTTCGAATCGACCTTTGCCCGTTACTGGCAGAATCCGGAGTTTTTCCGCGATGTTGTTCTGAATACGGCACTCCGGGCCGCCGCACAGCGAAAGATCCGTTTTTCCTCCGATTCATTTCTTTTGAAAAAGGAACTTCTTTCGCAGTACATGTCCGCGATGAAAACACTGGTTGTCCAGCTGGATTTTGAATCGGAACAGAAGAATGCGGAGAACATCCGGGACTTTTTCCTGAATCTCTACACCTTTTACAGCAGGCTTCTCCCAAATCCGCGTCAGGAAGATCCTGTTGCCGGCAGCGAAGAAGAGCGCATCCGGATGCTGCTGTCGCAGTTCGGTTATATGATCTCGTCACGTTATCAGCTTGACCGCACCATCCGCGAAGGCTTCTGCCTTGCACTCCTCAGTCACCGGATGCCTCCGCTTCCGGACAAACTCCGCACCCCCCTCTCCTTCCAGCTGACACAGGCGCTGACCCAAAGTCCCGGACTCGATCTTTTCCAGATTCTGAAGCAGACACCCGCCTTCGAAACGCCGGAACGCTTCTCCCTGCCCGTCCGGGAAAACTACAACATCTTCCGCAATCTGAACGACAAAACCCGGCGCGATCTGATCGCAAAAATCGACGCATGCAAAGAAAAGACCTTCGGCATGAAACTCATCCGGGGACTCTGCGAAGCCTGGAACTCCCCGCCGCTGATCCGGATCTTTGCGGAAAGTCTTCCGGAGATCCGGAAAGCGCCGCTGGAAAAACGGCAGGAACTCTGGGAAGGCATCCGCCGAACCTTCTCTTCGGAGTCGGGCAACGTCCTGCGGAATGAACCCGAACTGAAGAACTATCCGGAACTGAACGAACTGATCCGCAACGACTCCAGAATCTTTTATCAGAAGCAGTATCAGAAAGTCATGGCACTGAAACAGTTTCCGGAACAGGACGGATTCCAGCACAGCATCGACTTCCGGAATCTTTACTACGCTATGAAAGAGGAGGAACCGGCAAAAGCGGAAACGTTGCTGAATCACCTTCTCGGATTACTCGATAAAAAGCAGACAAAGGAAATGTTCGCTTTTGCATTCCTCAATACCACGGATATCCGCCTCATCCGCAAACTGAAGGAACACGGGATGGAGAGCCTTGTACAAAACCTGCAGCCGAACCGGATTACCTACCTATTCCGTCAGGAATGGGATCAAATCCCGGCGGACCGGAAACTCCGGAGCGCGCCCGGCCTGTTCCGCGAATTTCTTGATCTATTCAACGACAAAGTGACCGATCAGACGGTCTTCCAGTTCCTTGCTCTCATCCAGCAGAGCAAGCCGGAGGATCTTGCATTTCTGAGTTCGGAATTTGCAAAGATGAAATCCGATGCCCCCGCCGTCAGGACGGCCCGCCGGATGCTCCGTCTCATGGCGGAAAGCGCCGCCGGAACACTCTCGGAGCAATCCCGGAAGGATCTGGACGATATGGCGGAACGGTTCGTGAAAAACAGAGCCGCCCCGATGGAACGCCAATGGCTGGAGAAACATCCGGAACTGTTTGCCGGATCGCCGCGCGCCGCGGAGATTTTCAGCGGAATGGTCCGTGAGCTGACCCGACGGACACGGAACGATGTTCTCAAAGCGCCAGACGCCTATGCGAATCTGGTCCGCACGCTCATCCGGTGCCGGGAAAAAATCGGCAAAGAAAAGTTTCTCCGGGAGTTCTCCGCATTCTTCCGGAACTGTTATGAGCATCTCGCGGTTCTGAACACTCCGCAAAGCAGGCTCATGTATCCCGGACTCCTCGATTTCTATACCTGGACCGGCGACAAAGCGGTTCTGGAGGAACTCAAGGAATATACCGATCTGATGACAGCCGAAGACTTCCGGAAACTCGTCCGGGAGAATCTCTATCCCGTCCATACGGTCGATGCGGTAAAACAGGCATTTCCAACACTCGAAAAGGAGAAATAAGATGAAACTTTTTGCGGCACTTCTGCTTCTCATCCTCCTCGTTCCGCAGCTTCTGGCGGAACGGTACGCCTGCATTCTGGCCCTCCGCGCCGGAACACCGGAACTGACAGAGGAAAACAAACGCTTCTGTCAGGAACTTTACAAGTTGTTGAAAGAGAAAGGATTTCAGGAGAAGAACATCAAATGGCTCTCCTCTCTGCCGCAGAAAGGACTTTCTGAAACCGCGGCGCTGACCAATGTCCGCACGACCTTCGACCGGATGGAAAAAGAACTGAATGCGGAAGATGAACTCTATCTCTTCTCCGTCGGCTACCTCTCAGCGAATTCACGGAGAGTCGCGCTGGCGACCACCGGCGGAAGAATGCTCGGACGCGAGCTTGCGGAACGTCTTGACGCCATCAAAGCAAAACAGTTCCTTTTTCTGTTCAATACACAGGGATCTGCCCTGTTTGAGAAGCTGGCCCACGGCATGCGCCTCGTTGTTTCAGCAACCGACGACGCTGCTCAGCTAAATCCCCCCCGCTACCCCCGCTTTTTCCTTGCGGAATGGCGGAAGGACGGTTCCTCCACAAACTGGTTCAATCTTCTTCAACGGACCGGCAAAGCGGTTGAAACCTTCTATACTCAGCAGAAAATCGCCCGCACGGAAAACTCCCAGTTCTTCCACAACGGCAAACGGGCTCGTTATCCGTTCAGAGATGCGGAGGCCCGGCTGCTGACTGTAGTCTTCCAGCCGCAGACAAATGCCGGCGATGGATCTGCCGAACGTTCCGCTTCTCTTCCGGAACGTACCCGCGCGGGGAAACAGAGCAAAGCCGATCCGGCGGCAAAGCGGCTCTATGATACCGCAAAAACGGCGGCACAGCGTTTTCCCGGATTCGGAGCCGTCTATACCGACCGGAACTATCATCTGATCGTCAATGCGGACAAATCGGCGCGTCTTGTTCTCCGGGAGCAGATCTTCATCCGAGACAAAAGCGGAGCGGAATCCTTTGCCCGCTTCTCTCCGGGGAAAGGAAAAATCACACTCGCCCAGATCGTCTTTCCCGACGGCCGCCGGAGCGATTTTACAGAAGAGCTTCCACGTCAAAACCGGCCGGTCCGCTTTGACGGTCTCGTTCCGAACACCCTTCTTCTCCGGGAAACGGAACTTGTCACCCCCGTTCCCTCGCATCTGCCGGAATATCAGCAAACCCTTGTCCTGCAAACAGCGTTCCCGGTGGTCCGGACTGAAGTCGTTCTACAGAGCGACCCCGCCGATCTTCTGCGCTATAAACTCTGCAACTCCACACTACTTCCACGCACGGAACACGGGAAGACGATCTTCACGTTCGGACCGATTCCCGCCTGGACATCCCTTCCTTTTGACGATGCTCCGGCACGCAGTCTCATCCGTCTGCAGCTGACCACACTGAAGTCCTGGAACGACCTCCATCAATGGGCGCTCCGCATGACCAGCCGTTCCGCCGTGCTCGACAAGGATGCGGAAGCTCTGCTCTCTCAACTTACAAAAAACGCAACGGATGATACCGGAAAAATCCGAGCCGTCTATGATTATCTCTGTTCGCTTCGCTATCTGACTGAACCGGTCGGCGCAGGAGCGTTCCGTCCGCGCACACCTGGCAACGTCATCCGGAATCAGGCTGGCGACTGCAAGGACAAAGCCAACGCGCTCGTCACCATGGCGGAAAAGCTCGGCATTCCCGCCTTCCGTGTTCTTCTGAACCGCATGGGGGAAAGCGATCCCTCGTTTCCCCGCTGGCAGTTCAACCATATGCTGGTCTATGTGCCGAAACTGCCAGGACATCCCGACGGGCTCTGGCTCGATCCGACCGACGGCTCCACCAAGTTCGGTTCCCTCCCCCCCGGTGACGACGGCCGCATCGGCATGCTCCTGAAACCCTCCGGCTATGAATTCAAAAAAGTCTTCGAACGGAACCGCGCCGCCAACGCCGTAACCGAAACGATCCATCTCTCCGCCAATTCCAACGGACAAATCACCGGTACGATCCATCTTCTCTTTTCCGGTCTGGGCGATTACCGAATCCGGCACGCCCTCCGCCGCTGCGATCCGGTGCGGAAGGATTATGTGATCCGATCCCTTGTCAACTCCATTCTGAAAGGATTTCGAGTGAAATCCTTCCGTCTGCTCCATCTCGATGCGGAACAGACCCGTCCGCTGGAACTCGAAGCGGAGGTTTGGACCGATTCCCGAAATTTTGTTCCGTCCGATCTCATCGCTCCCGGCGGACTTGATCGCTATTTTATCGCGGAAACGCGCGAGCATCCGCTGCTTCTGAACAATGGAGCGACATTCACCTATACGCAGAATCTGGAATTCCGAAACGTCAAACTGCCGACCATTCAATGGAAACAGGGAAACGCCTGGCTTTCGGCGGAAATCTCTTCGGGGAACTCCCGGCGGACAATCCGGATCGTCATCAAAGATCCGCATCTTCCGCCCTCCGCCTACGAAGGAACCAAAGAAATTGTCACAAACTTCAATATCCAGCTGAAACAATGGAGAACATTATGAACGAAAGCGAAGTATCCACGATTCTGCACTCGATCCCGGAACGAGTGCAGAGTATCAGATGCGAACTGGGGAAGCGCATCTACGGACAAGACGAACTGATTCTGATGCTTCTTGCCGGAATCTTTGCAGGAGGCCACTGTCTGCTGACCGGAGTTCCGGGACTGGCGAAAACCCTTCTAGCCTCCTCCATTGCCGAAATCGCCGACCTGGAATTCAAACGGGTTCAGTTCACCCCCGACATGATGCCAAGCGACATCACGGGAAACGAAATTCTTGAAATTGATAAAATCTCCGGGGAACGCATCTTCAAATTTGTCAAGGGCCCCATCTTCACCCAGCTTCTGCTTGCCGATGAGATCAACCGCACCACTCCGAAAACGCAGTCAGCTCTTCTGGAAGGCATGCAGGAACGCAGTGTGACCATCGCCGGAGTCACTCGTCCGCTGGCTCGACCGTTCTTCGTTCTCGCAACTCAAAACCCCATCGAACAGGAAGGGACCTATCCCCTGCCCGAAGCACAGCTCGACCGCTTCATGTTCGGACTCGAAATCGGCTACCCCTCCTGCGAGGACGAACTGAAAATCATGCTGAATACCACAGGAGTTTCCCTGCCGCCGCTGGAAAAAGTGATCTCCGCAGAAGAACTGCTTCAGATGCAGGAGGCGATCCGATTGATTCCGATCCCGGAATCGGTGGCGCAGTTTGCCACGCGAGTCGTCCGGGCAACACGGCCGGCGAAAGAGGATCCCTCGTCCACGGCATCGAAATACATCCGCTGGGGAGCGGGACCGCGCGCAGGGCAATGTCTCGCACTCGCAGGAAAGGCCTTTGCCGCGTTCGACGGACGATTCAATGTTGCAAAGGAAGATATCCTCAAAGCCCTCGAACCCGTCATGCGTCACCGGGTGATTCTGAATTACCGGGCGGAATCCGAGCACAGGAGCATCCGCGATCTTCTCGATGAACTCATCTGGTCCGCAAGCTGAGCGCTCTCCGATGTCCGCCCGAAACGAAATCGCCGATTATCTGGACGTGGATCTTCTGGCACGTCTTCCGAACCTGGAATTCCGGGCACGATTCCTTGTTGACGGGTTCTTCAACGGATTGCACGCCAGTCCCTTCCGCGGCAGCAATGTCGAATTCCGCGAACACCGGAAATACCATCCCGGCGACGATATCTCCGACATCGACTGGAAAGCCTATGCCCGAACCGATCGTCTCCACGTCCGCATTCACGAAGACGACACCAATCTCAATGCGCATCTTCTGCTCGACCGTAGCGCCTCCATGAATTTCCGCGGTCCGCTCGCAAGCATGAACAAATGGGACTACGCACGTTTCATTGCCGCGGCCCTTCTTCTCTTTCTCAATCGCCAGAAGGATGCCTCCACTCTGACGCTGGTCGGGAAACATGCGAATTTCTCCGGGCATCCTGCCTCAACGGATCTTCATTTCCGGCGCCAGCTTCAACGTCTCGCCATTGAAGCCGATTCCGGAGAATGCAACTGGCACACCGCTCTGACGGAATTGGAAAAAGAGATCCATCCGCGTTCCATTGTGATCCTGATCTCCGATTTTTACACGGATCCCGCGTCTTTCTCCCAGCAGTTTGACCAACTCCGCGCAAAGGGCTGTGAACTTCTCCTCTTCCATATCATTGATCCTGCAGAGACGGACTTCCCCGGCTCTGACCCCCTTCTTCTGGAAGACAACGAAACAGGCGAACGCCTTACCCTGACTCCGGAACTGATCCGCGACTCCTTCCAGGAAGAGGTCCGGGTGCATGCGGAGGCATTATCGGAACTTGTCCGTTCACGGGGCGGTGATTATCTCCAGCTGAAAACGGATCGCGTTCCCCTCGATCTTTTCGGAGCTTACCTGAATCTCCGCGCAAAACGGGGGAAACGCAGATGAGTGGATTCGTTTTTCCCGCATATCTTTTTGGAATCTGTCTGATTCTGATTCCGATCATTCTGCATCTGATGAAACGGAAACCATCGGTTCCCCTGCCATATCCGTCGTTTTTCTTCCTGAAAAAAACGATTCTCCGCAAACAGAGGAAAAATAATCTGTGGAAATATCTGATTCTTCTGTTCCGCTCTTTAGCCTTTCTTTTTCTGGCTCTGGCATTTGCCTACCCGTTTGTCTCCGGCATTGCCCTGACTCCGAAAGAGGCGACGATCCTTGTTCTGGACTCCTCGTTCAGCACCGCCGCCGCGCAGGAAAGGATGCGCTCCGCTCTGAAAAGCACTCTGGCGAACGTCTCGCCGGAGCACCCCATGCTGATCGCCTCCGCCGCAGGACAAATCCAGTGGAGCGGAGATTTTTCCGCCGATCGCGACGCCCTCGAATCCTGGGCGCTGAACCGGATGAATTCCTGTCAGACAAGCTCCTTCGCGACCATTCCGGCCATGGCGGACAGCCGTTTCCGGAGAATTCCGGCGGAACGGAAACATCTCGTCATTCTCACCGACCGTCAGGCGCTTCCGTGGGCAGGAGTCACGCCCCCTCCTGCCCCTCTGCGCAACATTTCCGACATCCGAATCGAAGGCGGAAGTGCCAGCAGAACCATTCCGAATATTGCCGTTGTCCGCACCGGACTTGCCGGCAGTTATACCCACGCAGGCCAGGATCTGATCCTGAATGCCGAAATCCGCAATTTCAACAGCGAACCGGAAACGGCAGCCCTGACCATCGAACTGGACAAGCATATTCTCCTGCAAAAGACGATCCATCTTCCCGCGCATGGCTCCATCCGCGAGCAGTTCCACCTGAAGAACCATGTTCCGACCTTCCGTCCGATTCCGGGAAACATCCGGATCTCTGCAAAGAACAACGCGATTGCCATCGACGACATCCGTTATTTTGCCGCCAATCCACTCCAGGCTCCGAGCGTCTTTCTCACCCCGCTGCCAGGGAAAAATCCGCAGGAATTCATCCGGACCGCTCTTTCCAGTCGCGGCGATCCGCTGGACACCCTTGCCGTCGATCTCCGGGAACTGAATGCTCAGACGGCCGGGAACGCCATCGGCGCCGATCTCATCATCGTCGAAAATCCGAACGCCGTAAAAAACATGGAATCCATTCTGGATCAGCAGCTTGCATCAGGCGGAAGTGCGGTCCTCCTCTGGCGAAACTCCGAACCGATGCGCCGAATTCTGAAGCACTTCGATTTTCAGATCCGCAGAGCGGAGCTGCCGGGGACCCATCGTCTGGAACTCATCGACTTCGAACACCGTCTCTTCCGCGACTACCTGAAACTCAATGCGGAAAGCTGGTTTGAAATCCTCTTTTTCCATGTTCCGCAGATTGTTCCGCCGCCGAACGCCCGCATTCTTGCGGCGTTTTCCGACCGGGCTCCTGCCCTCATTGAAACCATCCGCGGCAAAGGGCACCTCTTTGTCCTCGCCGTTCCGCCGGACCCGGCTCACACAAACTGGCAGACTTTCGGCAATTTCCTCCCATTCTGGCGGGAACTGATCCTTCAGACAACTCGGAAAAGAGCTTTACAGACAGAATTCATCGCAAACGGTTCCCTTCATCCTCTGCCGGAAGAGGTCACCAATCTGGAAACCGGCATTTCCGCTGACGGAAAAACATTCCGGCTCGACACCCCCGGAAATTTCATCTGCGGCAAAACCATTTACAGCATCAACCCGCCCGCGCAGGAATCGGATCCGACGCCTCTCCCGGCACAATTCAATCCCTCCACCCTCCTAGCCGCCCCGACGGACACGCAGGATCGAATCCGGGAAAACGCGGATCCAAATAAAATTCTGAGAACAGCCGCAGAAAAGAAGTCCTCATGGCGACTCTTCCTCCTGCTCGCGCTTCTCTGCTTTCTCGCGGAACTTGGACTTGCCAACAGGACGGTGCACGGATGAAAAACAACACCCTCACCCCATGCGATTCCCTTTTCCGTGCTCTTCTGCGCGAACACCGAGCCAGAATCCGTCTGTGTCCCTTCGGTGGATTCCTTCTGACTGTGACTTTTTCTCTGGCAATTCAGGGACTTCTGCTTCCCCGATTCTTCCGGGAAAACTTCACAGGGCTCTTCCGCTGGCAGATTGCAACGGCACTGTTTTTCCTGATCGCCGGATTCGTCATCGCCGCGTTTCTCCTGTTCCGGAACCGGAGATCCCCCGCCGTAACAGCAGCAGAGCTGGATGCGGAAGCTCATGCAAAAAACCGTCTTGAAACCGCCTGGGAACTGCGGGACTCTGATCATATTCTGAAACGGGATCTTCTGGAAGACGCCTGCAACGCCTATCGGGAATTCCGCTTCTCCCGCAGACCGCTCGGTGTGAATCTGATTCTTGCCGGAATCGGGCTCGTTCTGTTCGGAAATATCATCCTTCTCGCGGCGACTCATGGGAACGCCACCGCCGGAGGGAAACCTCCCTCCGCAGAACAAAAAACGGACTCCGCCCACCCCGGCCATCCCGAAAAAAACAAACACGCGGCAAACGCGCCCAAGCCGGACGATACAGAGCACGCAGATCTGCTCCTGACCCTTCCGGAATCGGAACAGCGCGCAAAACCGCTCGACGAAATCGAATGGGAAGGAACCGGCACATCCTCCAACGGATTCACAAAACTGGTTCTCACAGTCTCCGTCAACGGAAAACAGAAATGCGAACTCGAACCGGAAATCCCTGCAAAACAGCCGGGGGAAATCAAAATCGGCGGATTTCTGTCCCTGGAAGAGCTTGAAGTAAAACCCTTTGATCTTGTCAGCATCCATTTGACGGGCATTACACGCATCGGAGGGAAAGAGGTCGAAATTCTGAGCACTCCGCTCTTTATTGAAGTCCGTCCCTTCCGGGAAGATGCCCTGGTGCTGAACGCGGATGCGGTCTCCGGCGAAACATTCGAACTGCTCAATCTCTTTCTCGCCATCCAGATGGATCTGAACAAGGCGCTCTTCCGGACCCGGATTCTCCAGAGGAGCTCAAAGAGACAGATGGAACAGGTCAGGGAAGCCATCCGTGCACTCGAACGGGAACAGCAGAAACTTTCTAGCGATCTCGAAGAGTATCTGAACTCGGAAGAGGCTCGGAAAATCCCTGCGGATTCCGTCAATCATCTGGAAAAATCCCTCGAATCCATGAAACGAACCTGCAGGGAACTGAAACGGAGTCTATAATATGAAAATGATGCAGAAAATACTTGTATTTCTCCTTCTCGTTCCCCTGCTGACTGCCGGAGCCGATCTCGACAAAGCATCCGCAGCACAGCAGACTGCAATCTCTGAACTTGTTCAATCGCTCAAAAGTGCCCAAAAAGTCATTCTGACCGGGAAACGTTCCCCTGCGAACTCCAAATCGGGCAGCCGGCAGAGTGTTTTCCGGGACAAACAGAAATTCATTCTGCCCAAAATGCCGCGTGAACAGAATCCGTCCGAACAGCTCCAGACGCAAATCCGGGAACAGCAGCAACTCCTGAATCAGATGCGGAACACACCTCCCGCCGATTCCGCCGCTCAGGAACAGATGACAGACAAACAGAAGCAGATTCAGGAAAACGTGCGCAAAACCGCAGACTTGCCTTCACTTCCCCGCGGAACCGCCCGGACTTTGAACCGGGCGCAGAATGCCATGAAGGAGACAGGAAAAATGCTTCAGTCCGGACAGCAGGAAATGGCACGCGCCGCCGGACAGAAAGCCCTATCCGACCTGAAACAGGCGGAAAAGACAATCGCGGACGATGCCGACCGCCGGATGCGCTATTCCCTTTCAGATGCGCAGAGGAAGCTCGCTCCCCTTTCCGCTCAGAAGAGTGCCTCCGCCCCAGCCCGGACACAAAACGCCGCGCAAACGAAGGACTCTCTCCGAAAACTCGCGGAGAAACTTCTCGAAGACGCTCTCGACCAGCATAAAACCGGACGGCAAACCCATGCGGAAGATCTCGCCCGTCTCGCCAAACAAGTTCATGAGGCGGCATCGTCCCGCAAACCGGAAGAGTCTCTGGGAACTCTCCTCGCCGAACTCCGGGAACTCCGGCTGAAAGGCAAAAATGAACAACAGCTGCTTGCGGAAAGCGTCTCCGAACTCCGAAAGCTGGCTCAGGAACTCAAATACACCGCAAAACATCCCGAAAACAGCGAAACGACTGAAAAACTCCGTCTCCGGAACGATCTACTTACAGAACTCGACACCCTCGCTCTCGCCCTCGACCGACTGGAACAGAACAACGGAAAAACACCGCTTTCTTCCAGAACTCTCTCAAAGGCAGAACAGATCGCCTCCCGCCTTGCCGATCTCCCGGAACACGGAAGCGGGGCAGCCGCTCTGCCGCCCTCCCCCGCGGCGATTCAGCTGGCAAAGGAGATCGGAACTCTCTGCGCCGATGTCCGTCAGATTCTGGATCAGCTCCGGACCAATCAGAACGTCTACCGCTTCCAGCCGGACGACATTCCGGAAAAGTACAGAAAGGATGTCGCAAAATACTTCGAAATTCTCTCCGAAAAAGCAGTCGATCAGAAGGAGACTTCTCATGAATGACACCATTCTCTCCAGATTCACGTGGGACTTTCCCGGAGGCGTCACGGGACTCGTTCTCGCAGCCGCTCTCGGCATCACTCTGATCGTTCTCTCCTACGCCTTCACCCGCACATCTCTTTCACCCTTCCGGCGGATGCTCTTCCTGATTCTGCGCCTCACGGCGTTTGCCGCTCTTCTCTACTGCCTCTGCAATCCCCGCATGGAGACCAGGCGGAGCGTCAGCCAGACGCACTCCCGCAAAATCGCCGTTCTGCTCGATGAATCGGGAAGCATGCAGAAACAAAACTACTGGAAACGAAGCCGCCTTCAGGATGCGATCCGATTTCTGGAGGAAAACGGAATCCGAAATTCCCCGAATCGCGAATTTCACTTTTACCGATTTGCCGATACCATCCGCGAAACAGAGAGTCCTGCGGAAACGACAAACGGAAACAACGGGAAGAAAACCCGTCTTTTCCCGCTGATCGCCGAACAGGTGCCCCGATTTGCCACCGGACAGTTCGACGGAATCCTCTATCTGACCGACGGCATCGACACTTCCGGAAGCGATGTTTCCAAGGCGTTCTCCGCTCTGGCAGGATCAACCATGAAACACATTTTTGTACCCGTTACAACCGCTCAGACGGCACCTCCTTCGTTCCGCCTCCGGAAAATCGAATCCCCTACTCTGGCATTCGACGGCACCGAAATTCCGTTCACACTTCTGGTTCAGCAGGTCAATCCGCCGAAAAGCTCCGATCTCCGTCTGCACCTCTACCGGAACCGGGAGACCGTTCCGTTCCGCGAGATCCAGCTTCCTGCCGTCAACGGCATCCGGACCGTCAAACACCGTTTTGCGGTCAAGGGCTCCGGATCCGAATCCTTCAAAGCGCAACTTCTTCTGAACGGAAAAATGGTCGATGAAAAAGTCTGGTTCCTGCAAAAAGAGATCCGTCGCGCCACGACCAGCATTCTTGTCTACAACGGAGCTCTGGAATACGGCAACCGCTTTCTCAAACATCTTTATCTTGATGATCCTGCGGCGAAACTGGAGATCGTCTTTGCCAAAGATGTTCTCGCGGCAAAGGAGGGAACGCGCCGCATCAACTTCTCCTCCCAGAAGGAACTTGGGGCGTATGACGTAATCGTCCTCTTCAATTTGAACCGGCGCCAGATCACGGAGCAGATGGAACAGGGACTGCGCGAATACGTCCGATCGGGCGGCGGACTCTTCTTCATCACCGGCAATCCGATGATCGCGGCAGAATTCGCAGCCTCTCCGCTGGAAAAACTGCTCCCTGTCCGCTTCTCCGGAATCGGGGATGGAGAAAAACGCTATGATGTCCGTACCGCCGCCATCGTCCGGCTCATCACCGCCCGCAACCGGAAACCCACCAATTTCGACTCTGCTCTCCAGCGCAACAGCGAAATGAAATACAAACCTCATCCCCTCCATGATTTCATCCTGACCGAAACCGGACGCGAAAGTCCTATTTTCCGTCAGAAACAGAACAACGGCAAACTCAGGCCGCTGATTCCCCGTTTCGAAGATTTTGCTTATGTCGAAAGCGCAAAACCCGCAGCCAACGTTCTTGCATACCATCTCGATGAAAAGAAAAAACGTCACATCCTGCTGGCCTATCAGAACTTCGGACAGGGCCGCAGCATGGTCCTCGCCACCGATCCACTCTGGCGATGGAAACTGAAGCTACCCTCCTCCGACAACTCGTTCCAGATCTTCTGGAAAAATCTCTTCTCCTGGCTCGCTCTCGGACGAAACAATCAGGCCGCATGGCAGATTCCGAATCATATTCTGTCCGATACTTCCGACATCGAACTCCACCTTTCAACCGGCGGAATCGATGCACTCCCCCAAGACATCATCTGCCATCTGGAAAACTCCGGCAGGAAACAGCGGCTTTCCCTCGTCGAACACAACGGGAAACTCTCCGCACACTTCCGCGCCACTCCCGGCCTTCATACCATCCGGGCGGAATATCAGGACAAAACCATCGCGGAAGCGCGCTTCAAAGTCGATCCCCCCTCTTCTGCACGCGACGAAGAACTCGCCGATATGACTCCTGCAATCGAAACGCTCGAACAATTCGCCACTCTCCCGAACGTGGAACTGCATCCGATGGAAGAGCCTCTGGATCTCGACAGATATTTCCCGATGGAACAACTGGAACTCACGGAGACCTCCACCCTTCCCCTCTGGCACAGATTTTCCCTTTTCGCACTGATCGCTTTCTGTTTCGGACTGGAACTGATTCTGCGGCGGAGTCTCGGAAAACTGGTCTGAAAATCTTCAGTTGAACATGGAATAGATATAGATATTGGCAGCCATCCGCAGGGCGAACTCGCGCTGTTTCCGGCTGAAATGGAAACCGACCCAGCCGCAATGCAGGTCGCTGGAGTTCAGCAGCGCAACCAGCCGGCCCTTGTACCACGCCCCCCACAGACCGTTGTTGACTCCCTGAAGATGCTCCCAGCGTGGAATCCGATAATAACAGGAAAATACGGGATGCACGCTCACGGGAAGACGTTTCAATTCGATCCCCGGCAGAATCTCCTTCAACACCGCAATCACGCTGTCGAAAAAGAGATCCTCCTTGACCTGAAACAGAGCAACGCAGTCATCCACAAACAAAAAGCCACCCCGCAGAAGATACTCTTTCAGGTTCGCTTTCTGCCGCGCGTTCAGATCCATTGCCCCCTTTCCGCTGACAAAGATCAGGGGAAAATCGGTCATCTGATCGAGACGGTCGATATCGGCGATGTTCCACTCCAGCTTCATGTTCATCGTCGTATTCTTCCGAAGCCAGTCGACGATGATGACATCCCCCGACGGATGATAGAACCAGCCGAGTGTGCTTTTGCGATATCCCGTCGTCGGGAATTTCAAGCGCGCCCACGAGATCCGGCTCCCCCGGACATTCTCAAACGCCGCACCCTCCCTGCTTTCGCACGGAATCCCCCAAAACAATCCCGACAGGAGGAGCAGCAGAACAAACACTCCGTTTTTCATCCGATTTCTCATCCACTCCCCTTTTATTTTTCCGGCAGCTCCTGTTCCGGGCGAATCCGCGGGAATCAAATGCGGCACGCAGACCCTCAAAGCATCAGCTTATGCAAAGCCATCGGTCCGGCGACAAGCGATTCGGTCTCCGCGCCGAACTTTTTAAAATGCGGAGTTGCCATATGAGCCTCCAGCGCGGCATCGTTCTCCCACTTTTCCTGGAAGATGAACACATTTGGATTCAGAGCATCCTGACGGCATTCATATCCGAGGTTGCCCTGATCCATTCTGGAAGCGGCGACCAGCGGAGCAATCAGAGGTTTGAAGGTTTCGGCGGCGCCGTCTTTCAGTGTGACAATCGCAATGATCTGAAACATGTTTTTTCCCTTTGCATTTAGATGGTTTCTTTTCCGGTTATTATATCGCGAAGCACTGGAAAAATCAATCCGTTATACGGAGAAAAAAGCAGGAAAAAGTATCTCGCTTCCGGAGAGTCTGACGAAGACTCATGACTTCCCCGTCCGGAATTTTCCGGGCGTGGTTCCTTTCACGATACGGAACTGACGGTTGAAACAGGACAACGTGGGAAATCCGCATCGAAGCGCAATTTCAGCAATCGTCAGATCGGTCCGAAGAAGCATCGATGCCGCCATCGTAATCCGGAGATTGTTGAGATACACCTGGGGCGAAGAACCGGTCGCTTTCGCAAAGATCCGCCGGAACTGATTGGGACTCAGAGAACAGGCACCTGCCAGACGCTCTATGGAAATTTCCTCTCCGTAACGCGACAGCATCTCGTTCAGCGCAAAATGGATCCGCTGAATCGCAGCCGATTCCGCCGCCACTCCGCCCGAACCAAATTCCCGATGCATCTCAATGGAGAAAAGAGTCAGAAGCGCTGTCATTTTCTGCTTCTGAAAAGGACTTCCCCCCGCGAGAGCGCACGCGAACATTTCCCGAATCAAAGAACAGATCGCCGAGTGGTCCCCGGAAAAACAATTCCGGAACTCCGGACCTTGAAAACCGGAAAGATCCGCAAGTTCCGGTTCCCGGGACAATAGCCGCGTCTCATCCAGATACAGCCATCGCCAACGGCTGGTCGTATTCTGAAGACTCGTTGCCAGATGCGGTTCCCCCGCGGCAATAAACATGCAATCTCCGCCCTGAAACGGCAGGATCTTGGAGCCGACCAGAAACACGCCTGCGCCATCCAGACAGATTCCGAATTCACAGTATTCATGAGTATGAAGGAATGTAATCTCCTGCGACTTCTGAAGATACGGCACCGAGGAAACATCATACCACCGGCTCTCCAGCCGCACCGGACTGTAACAAAGCGGAAGCGATGTTTTTTTCTGATTTTTTTCCGGCATTTTCCAGAAAATCTCCTTCTTTTCCCGATTATTATAACGGAAAAAGAAAAAACAGCAAGCGCAGCATTTGAACTTTTTTCCGGAAATTTTATATTACGGGAAAAAACAACACAATAAAACTGCATGCGAACCGTTCTATGGTCAAAAGGGAAGAGAGAATGGATACGATGGAAGACGACGGAGTGCTGATTCAAGCGTATCTGGCCGGAGACGTCAGTGCCTTTGACACTCTCTACGCCAGATATAAACGTCCGCTCTACGCGTACCTCAACCGGATGACGGGGAACCATGCGCTTGCAGACGATCTTTTCCAGCAGACCTGGCTGCGGGTCATCAAAAAACTGGAAAAGTACGAAAGCAAACAGAAGTTTTTCGCATGGCTGACGATGATCGCGCATAATCTGGCGATCGACCACTTCCGGAAGGAGAAAACGTCGGCGGAACTGCCTCTGGACGATGAAAACATCGCGGTCAGTGAACCAGTCTCCCATACGGAACCGTGGATGAAAATGCATAACAGGGAACTGGAAAAGGCATTGAAGACGGCAACAGATGAACTGACTCCGGAACTCAAGGAGGTCTTCCTCCTCCGGCAGCAGGGAATCTCCTTCAAGGAGATCGCGGAAGTGCAGAACTGCTCGATCAATACCGTGCTCGGCAGAATGCAGTATGCAATCCGGAATCTGAGAAAACAACTGAACGAATGGGTCTCTTAAATCAGGAAAGGCGGCGGAAAATGAAAAAAATATGTGACAATGTGATGATTGCGCTCGCGGAAGGGGAACAGCTTACCCCCGAACTGGAACGGCATCTGAACTCCTGTCCGGACTGCGCGCTCTTCCACCGGACGATGAACCTGAACGTCGATCAGACATATGATCAGGTCCCGGAAGCGCTTGATGCGGCCATTCATGAAGCGGCTCGGAAACAGATGATCTCCCGGAAATGGAGAGTCTGGAAAATTGTTCTTCCTATTGCGGCCTCGTTTGCGGTCTGTTTCGGATTTGCATTCTACGCCTATCTGCCGCAGACTGCTCAGGTTTCTCCCCAGAATATGCCGAAAACAGCAGCGGTCTCCTCGTGGAGCACCAGCGATTTTGATGACAGTCTGATTACCCTCACCTGCGATGTCGCAAGTGGATATACCGCCATCACCAACGTCTATGATACGTTAAACTAAGGAGTCTTCGATGAAACTGACCTCTCTTTTGTTTTCCCTGATTCTCCTTTCCGCTCTTCCGCCGCTTCTCTCGGCTCAGGGCCCGGAAGGGGAACCGCCTCCGCCGCCGCATCATCAGCCACGCCCCGAAAAGCAGTTCAGACCGGGGCATCCGCTCCTTCGAATTCTGGATTCCGATGAATTCACGGAAGAAGAACAGGCCCGCCTGAGAAAACTCTCCATTGACAATCCCCCGGAGTTCGCAAAAGAAATGCGGAAAGTATTTCGGATTCGCCGACAGACAAAAGCGAAAAATATGCTAGCTCTCCGGCAGGCTTATCTGGATGCCAAAACTCCGGAGCTCAAGGATGCCGCCCGAAAAAAAATTCAGGAAACCATCCGGAAAGATTCCGAACGTCATCTGCTCTTCCAGAAAAAGGTTCTCGATGATACGGAACGCTCTCTCCGTCAGATGGAAAAACGACTTGCCGATATGAAAAACCGATATGAAAAACAACGGGCGGAAAAAGATGCCATCATAGAGAAACGGACGCAGGAACTTCTTGCTCCGGAACCGCCCCAGCACCTTGTCCGCGAAGCCGCCGGAGATTTCCGGAAAAAGCCGCCAAGGAAAAAAAGATAAATTTGTTCCACCACTGCTCCGGGTCTTTTGCCCGGAGCTTTTTTTGTTTCCGGATCACACCTATTCCTGAAATTCCTGTCAGCACACACCGTCTGAAACGGAAGAAAGCTGCTCTTGCGTTTTTTTCAGAGCATGATATATTATAGCCCCATCAACAAACGTATCGCATGGACTTCTTATGATCAGACTCATCGCCACCGACATGGATGGAACTCTGCTGGATTCCCGGAAAAAACTGCCGGAAGGATTTTTCCGCGTTCTGCGCGATCTCCGAATGAAGCGGATCCGCTTTGCCATCGCCAGCGGAAGGCAGTATTATAATCTGCTGAACTATTTTCCGCCGTCAGAAGCGGAAGACCTCTTCTTTCTCGCAGACAACGGAGCGGATGTTTTTGAAAACGGAACGTGCATTTTCCTGAGCGAAATGAAACAGAAAGTCCTGCCGGAAATCATAACGGCAATCCGGGCGGTTCCAAACGTTCAGCCGGTTGTCTGCGGACTGAAATCCGCTTATGTGGAATCTACCGGAGAGTGCTTCCTGAAAAATGTGAAGCTCTACTATGAACGTCTGGAAATCGTACCGGATGTGCTTGATGCAGCAACGCGGGATCGAGTCTGCAAGATTGCCGCATTCGATCCGGAAAATGCAGAAGAACGCGCATATCCCTTTCTGAAGCAGTTCAGCAGAGAATTCAATGTGGTTCTCTCCGGACGACTCTGGATCGACTTCATGAACCCGGCAACCGACAAGGGAACCGGACTGCGTTTTCTGCAGAACCGTCTTGGCATCACGCCGGAAGAAACAATGGCTTTCGGCGACTATCTCAACGACGCCGGTATGATGCGGACCTGCCGATACAGCTTTGCGATGGCGAACGCTCATCCGGACCTGAAAAATCTCTGCGCATACCGGACGGAATCCAATGACGAAAACGGCGTGCTGAATGCCATTCACCGCTCATCCAGCTTATTCATCTCCACGGAGGAATCCGCATGATTAAAGATATGACCGCGGGGAATCCCACGAAACTGCTTCTTCAGTTTTCCATTCCCCTGCTGATCGGCAATATATTCCAGCAGTTTTACAATATGGCGGATACGGCAATCGTCGGACGGACTCTCGGAGATGAAGCGCTCGCGGCGGTCGGTTCAACGGGTGCCGTAATGTTTCTCGTTTTCGGATTCTTTTTCGGACTCACGAACGGACTTGCCGTCATCACGGCTCAGAGGTTCGGAGCGGGTGATTATGACGGAGTAAGGAGATCCGTCACAACCTCGACTTATCTCTGCACAATCGTCACACTGATCATGACAATTCTCTGTGTCCTTCTGTGCCGTCCCATGCTGGAGTGGATGAACACACCGGAAAACATCATTGAAGATGCCTATGCGTATCTGATTGTCATCTTCGGCGGCACCTGGACCATTGTCTTTTACGGAATGATCTCCAGCATCATCCGCGCACTGGGAGACAGCATCACGCCGCTGGTCTTTCTGATCATCGCCTCCATTCTGAATATCATTCTGGACTACCTGTTCATTCTGAGTTTTCAGAGCGGTGTTGCAGGCGCGGGATGGGCTACGGTAATCTCGCAGGCGGTGTCGGGCTTTCTCTGCCTCTTCTACGTCGGCAGAAAGTTCCCGATCCTGAAGCTGAAACGGGATGACTGGAAACTCGATATTCCCTTCTGTCTGGAACATCTCCGGGTTGCGGTGCCGATGGCGCTTCAGTTCTCCATCACGGCGGTCGGAGTCGTAATTCTTCAGACAGTTCTGAATTCCTTCGGCTCCGTCTACATTGCCGCCTATACAGTTGCCTCCAAGGTGGAACAGGTTGCCATCCAGCCGCTGTTTTCGTTCAGCATTGCCATGGCGACCTTCACGGCGCAGAACTTCGGAGCGGGGAATCTGGAACGAATTCGTCAGGGTCTCCGGAAATGTTCGGCGATCACGATTCTGTTCAGCATCTGCATCGGAGCTTTTCTGATTCTTTTTGCAGCCCCCCTCACCCGTCTCTTTCTGAAAACGGCGCATCCGGAAACGCTTCAGGAGATTGTGCACGGATCCCAGATCTTTCTGAACACATCCGCAAGCTGCTACATTATTCTCGGAATGCTGCTGATCTACCGGAATGTTCTGCAGGGCATGGGGCACTCCTTCATTCCGATGATGGCGGGTGCGGCGGAACTGGTACTGCGGATCATCGGAGCGCTGCTGCTCGCACGCTGGCTCGGATATCTGGGGGTCTGCCTCTCGAATCCGCTTGCGTGGGTCGGCGCGACCCTGATGCTCTGGATCGACTATCTACTGGTGATGCGGACTCTCCGGAAACGTCAAATTAATCCTGAGGATCCCTTGACTTTTCGTTCCGCGCCGTTATCTTAGAAATATCCGAAGCATCCGGCGGAGGAATCAATTCTGAACAGAGGAAGGGGAAGTTCATGGTTACAGCGGTGATTCTGGTGAATGTCGAACGGCACAAACTGAACGAAGTCATCCGGGAACTGATGCAAATTGACGGCATCACAGAGGTCCATTCCGTCGCAGGGGAATACGATATGGTTGCCATTGCAAGAGTCAAGGACAATCAGCAGCTTTCGTCGATTGTCGCCGATAAAATGTGTTCCCAGATCGAAGGAATTCTCCACACAAAAACCCTGGTATCTCTGGGCTCCTATTTTAAGTACGATGCGGAACAGCTTTTTCAGTAAAAAACATCCGGCATGGTGCGCCGTTTTCCAAATGGCGCATCTTCTGTTTGCCGGTCTTCTCCTCTGGTCACTTCCGCTTTTCGCCGAGGACGGCGGAACGGAACAGGATCCGCTTCGAGCCAAAGCCGCAGAAGGCAATAAAATCGCCATGTTCAAACTCGGCGATGAATATTTTTACGGAACAAAAACGCGTCTTCCGAATCCGACTCTCGCCGCCTACTGGTACAAAAAAGCCGCCGATGCCGGTCTTCCGGAAGCCATGTTCAATTATGCCGTTTGTCTGGAACGCGGAACCGGAGTCGAGAAAAACCGATTCGAAGCCTATGACTGGATGAAAAAAGCCGCTGATGCCGGGGTCAAAATGGCCCGCTTCCAGCTGGCGATGACAGATCTTTACGGCATCCCCGAAGACAAGGAACGGGGACTTCCCGCGAAACCGCCCCTTGCAACTTACGCTCTTTCCCAGCTGGAACAACTCGCCGAGGAACAGTTCATTCCGGCGGAAACCGTTCTGGCGGAACTGCTTCTCCGTCAGAACAATGCAAATTCGGTTGCAAAAGCGGTTCAAATTCTGGAACGGCTCATTGCTCTGAAGGATCCTCCACCCGCGGCTCTGCGGATGATGGCGGACTGCAAATACGCAGGGGTCGGAGTCAAACGCGATCCGGAAGAGATGATCCGTCTGCTCCGCCAGGCCGCCCGACAGGGCGATGCAGAAGCGCTCGGAAAACTGGCGTTCTGCTATGAATACGGCAGAGGAGTCGGTGCGGATCTGAAAAAGGCCTTCGGGCTCTACCGGGTTTCAGCGGAACGTGGCAATGCGATGTCGCAGTTCAAATATGCTGAATTCATCGCAAACGGCACTATTTCGAAGGAGCCCGATATTCACACGGCACTCCCCTGGTACCGGAAAGCCGCCGAACAGAAAAATCCGCAGGCGCTTTTCAAACTCGGAGTCTTCTCTCTGGAAGGGATCGGCATGAAGAAGGATACGCATCAGGCGGCACAGCTTTTCTTTGAATCGGCGACAAGGGGATATCCACGTGCACAGTACAATCTGGGCTGTCTTTATGCGGCGGGAGAAGGCGGACTCGTCAAAGATGAGAGCGCGGCCGTCTACTGGTTCTCGCTTGCGGCAAAAGGAGGAGATGCGGTCGCTCAGCGTGCTCTGGCTCTCCGTTATCTGGAAGGACGCGGTGTCACCCGAAGCATCACAAAAGGCGAGGAGTGGCTGATGAAAGCCGCGCAAAACGGAGACTTCGAAGCTGGGGAACTCCTCCGAAGACGCGGTCTTGCTGCGCCTTCCCTCTGGTAAATCCGCTGGTCCTGAAAAAAAATTCCCGCGTCAATCGTCGGAAAACGATCCGCGGGAACTTCTTCTCATGCCAGCTGAATGCGCAGCGTTCAGACCTCCTCCTCATTATCAAAGAAGGTGTAGGGCAGCCATTGTCTGTCAAGAGTGCCAGCCACCCCCATGACCCAGTAGATGTTCTCATCCGGCTCATTCGGAGCAACTCCGACGACCAGGGTATGGACGCCCGCCTCGACTTCCACATCGACATACTGATTCAGCGGAACCGAGGAATAGGAAGGCGACATCCATCCGCCATCGCGCCCGAACGCAAATTCGCCGTCGAGCCAGACTCTGGAAACCGCATTGGTATTAAAGATCACACGCACCTGCTTGCGTTCCTCGATCTTGAACTCAAATTCCATCATATAGAGCGAGTTTGCCGGCACCTCATAGGAATCCAGATAGTTGAAGCAGCCTGGAAAGGTATAGGAAGTCTTGATGCATTCCATATCCGGCGGGGTCCGCCGCTCGTCCAGACGCGACCACTTGCGGAACACTCCGCATTTGACCGGAATCAAATACTGTTCCCAATCCGGTTCATCCGCTGCAAGCGGCTCGCCAAGAACCACCTGTTCCGAAAGCTCAAGAAGCGTTTCAATGAAGACATCAAGAGTCGGCGGCGGATCCTCTACATCCACAATATTTTCGCTGAGAACAAGACGATGCGGAAGGTCAGCCAGCCATTTTTCTGGAATCTCTTCCGGATTCAGCAGTCCGAGGATCTCTCCGACAATCGCCGCATTCGCCGCCGTATTCTTCGCACAGTTTGCCGCAATCAGCACCGATCGTTCAAAGTCCCCCTCCCCAAGCAGAAGCGCCGCAACAATAAATCCGAAATTCATCACGGTATCCGTGAGATTCTCACATTCATATTTGGCAAGCAGTGCGGACCGCACCTCCATCCAGTCATTTTTCTCTGCGCAGAACGCACGCGCATCCGCGATCACCGCCGCCAGACGACAATCCTTCGGAATAAAGGATAAGCCGATCTCCAGCAGTTTGTTCATATCATTTTCAATAAATGCGGCGCTTTCCAGAGCCGCGATGAACAACGCCGCATAGATTCCATCGGAATCATGATCGACACACGCATCCTCGTAAGCGAGCTGAGCGGCGAGTTCGCACTTGGTCGGAGCCAGCCATGCCCACAGACCGGCACGATGAGCTGCACCGAATCCGTCGCAATAAAAATTATCAAAACTACCGGACCACGGCGGCATGATGTTGTTCTTCAAATTCCGCAGAGCCACCGCATACTCGTTCTCCGAATACCGGACGTGATCCAGCCAGCACTGGGCAAAAAGATCACGATCTGCCACCGGACCGACCGGCAGCTTTCTCAGAACTCTCATCCAGAGAATCTGAAAATCCAGATTACAGAGGGATTCATTTTCACCAGGAGCAGGATCGTAAAACGTCAGATCCATGGGATCGTTCATGCCGATAAAGGGACGACCGAGCGCCTCCCCGACACCTCTGCCGAGCAGACACCCCCTCAATTTCCGTTTCAAATAATCCTTATCCATATAAAACACCCCACTGTTTTATTAAAAATGAACTGAAATTCTTTTTTGAGCAAAAATGCAAAACACTCTTCCAAACCGCAAACAGAAAACAGATTCCGCCTTCTCTTCCCAGGCTCCGATGCAGATCACGAAACGCAGAAAAAGATCCGAGTTTTTCTCCGGATGGTTCCTCTTCTCCGGGAACCTCAGATTCCGCAGCAATACTGGAGAACGCGGCCTGAAAACCGCGGCAATGACATTCCGATATGGACTTCGTTCCGACAAGGATTGCGTTCAAATTCATTCAACTGTCCCCTGTTGCAAACGCTCTCTCAAAGTCTAGAATAACACAACAACCTGAAATGTCAAATCCAAATCAATACATTCTTTCAAAGAAAAAGAGATTTTCAAACATTTTATAAGGGAGAAAACGCCGTTGAGCCTTCCGGCGCGGCGTTTTTCCCGAACTGTGGATTCCGGAAAACGGAATCAGGCAAGAGTCAGAAGATCCCGTGCATTGCCGCTGAACTCGTTCTGAGCGGAAAGTCCCGCAGAGGCGGATGCTCCGTACACGACAGGAGAATTCGGAGTAATCAGGACATCGTAATCCGTATTCTTCTTTCCTTTGCCATGGTCGGCGGAAGAAATTTCCAAATAGATCCGGTCTCCGGTCTGCACTTTGAGACGGTCGAAATCAAGAACGGTGGACTCTCCGGTCTTCAGGGTATCGAGCGTCTTGTAAGACTTGCCATTGTAAAGGGTGATCTTCAAGGTAGCCATTCCCTTGTCGCCGTTGAAGGAGAAGGTGTACTTGTCATTCCGTTCCGCGGGAACGACGAAAAAGAAATGATCCTCGCTGTCGCCGAATCCGACCCAGTCGTCTCGAACTCCGCCATCCTCAAGCAGGATTTCCTGCGCTGTGACGCGGGTATTATTGGAACCGTCATCGGCTTTCACAAAGAGTTCGCCCGCCATGGAGCCGAGAGCGTAGTCCGTATTTTTTCCACTTTTCCAGCTCGGGGCTTCCACCGCGATGTAATAGGTGCCGCGATCCAGAAGCAGCGGTTTTTTCAGGGTTGTCGAACTACCTTTGGTCGGAGTGTAGGAGATGGACCCCAGCGATTTCTTCTTTCCCGTGCCGCTGATGGTGTAAACACTCATCTTCACTTTGTTCTGAAGATTCTGAATACTGAAATTGTAATACCCCGGAGTGGTGATATTGATGCGGATCCAGTCGACCGAATCGCCGAATCCGACCCATTCATCGGAAAGGAAGGTTTCCGCGGCACCGCCAATCGAAAATTCCCGAACCCCCGGATCACTCCAGTTGTCATCCGCATAGTTCGCTTTCGAGTAGGAGGTGCCATCCACATGGACGGCATAATCGGTGTTCCGTCCTTTTTTCCAGTCCACGGCCTCGATGGTCACATAATACTCTCCCGAGTCCATGAGAAGCTCTTTGGTTCCCTTCTTCTGATTGCCCGCAGCGGTTATGGAGGTCATCTTCTTCACTTTTTCAGAACCGTCCTTGTTGTATGTGACCGAATAGACGGTCAGACGGACCTTGTTCGTAATATCCGAAAGGAAGAAACGATACGCTCCGGGCGAATTCAACTCGATCCGGCGGCAGTCGATCGTATCGCCATAGCCGACCCACTCATTCGAAATAAGATCACCGGAACCGTTCACCTCCAAGGTATAGGCATCCGGGAGGGCATTGTTTTTAAATTCGTCGTCCTCGTTATTGCCTTTTGTGAAGAGGTCCGCAATCACACCGATATTATAATCGGTTCCGCCGTATTTGGTTCCCTTGTATTCGATTTTCAGGTAGTAGTGGCCGGGATCCAGCAGGACATTTTTGGTATCTTTGGATTTGCCGGTTGAAATGGAGGTCAGCTTTTTCAGCGGAGAGGAGGGATTTTCCGGATCTTTCCGCTCATAAACTGTCAGAGTCAGCTTCTGGGAGAGGTTCGAAACATTGAAGAAGAAGGAACCGGGATCGTCGATAATGAACTCCCGGTAATCCACCCGGTCCTCGTAGCCGACCCATTCGGAGTTCACGATATTGCCGGATTCCGTAATTTTAAAACGGTATTCTTCGGGCAGAGTGCGATAATCGTCATCAAGATGACTTTTCGGATTTGAAGACGGAGGAATCTGCATAGCCATGGAGATCACCTTTTCCCTTTCCTGCTGAAATTCTGATTCTGATATCTGGACCCGCGTTTTTTCTTCAGCATTTTAATCTGAGTCCTGCGTTCCCGCAGGCCGCGGTTGACAACGATTTCCTCTCCTGTATACGGATTGAGTCCGCTGTAATACATGGCAGCCCCCATTGTCATGGGCAGAGGAATATAATCCTGAACCTGCTGAGGACTCCAGTGATGCTTTTCCAGGAAGTCATCCACAACCTTCATTTCGGACTCGGTGCAGCCGGGGAAGTTCGAAATGAAAAGCGGGATCAGATACTGTTCCTTGTGCGCTTCGCGACAGCAGCGTTCGAACAGCTTCATAAAGGCCTCCAGTTCGCCGGGCTGTCCTTTCCGCATCAGGTTCAGCACACGCGGGTGCAGATGCTCCGGAGCAACCTTCAGGTGACCGGAAACATGATGCCGGATGATCTCTTCCGTCAGTTCGGGCTGGCGAAGAGCAAGATCCAGGCGCATTCCCGAATTCAGAAACACTTTCCGCACACCGGGAGTCGAACGGAGTCTGCGCAGAAGATTCTGAAGCACGGAACCGTCCGGGACATAGTTTTTGCACGGTTTCGGCCACATGCAGGAGACCCGGTGACATTTTTCACACATGGAATGATCCGCAATCCGGTTGCCGAAAATATTCGACGCCGCACCGCCGATGTCACTGACGATCCCGTTGTATCCCGGCAGCTTCTTCAGCCGTTCAACGCTCCTCATCACGGATTCCGGAGAACGGGACACCAGATGCCGCGTCTGATGCGCCACCAGTCCGCAGAACGCACAGCCGCCGGGACATCCGCGGACCGCCGGAATCGAAAATTTCACCGTCTCATACGCCGGCACCGGTTCCTTGTAGCTCGGATGCGGTCCCATCCCGTAGGGCAGTTCGCAGACATGATCGAACTCCTCCTGGCTCAGCGGCGGATTCGGACGTTCCAGAACCAGAAGCCGATCCCCGTAGCGCTGAACCAGACGCCGGCCGCACCACGGATTCATCTCCGCCTCAATCGTAATGGTCTGTTCGACCAGAGCCTTTTTATCACTGCAAATCCGGTCATAGTCGGGCAGCACGGCGCATCCGGAAAGATCGAACTCCCGGGAAGCACGGCCGCCGAGAAGAAGCGCGGTTCCCGGAATTCCTTCAAGCGGACGTCCGTCGCGAATCCGGGTATAGACCTCCAGAGAAGCCGTCTCCCCCATGCCGAAAATCAGAATGTCCGCCTTGGAATCGACCAGAACCGAAGGATGCATCTTATCCTGCCAGTAATCGTAATGCGCCACGCGGCGGAGACTTGCCTCCGTTCCGCCCAGAACCGTCTTCACCCCTGGAAACGCACGCTTTGTCAGCTGCGTGTACACCACCGATGCCAGCGGCGGACGAAGTCCGGTTTTGCCGCCGGGCGAATACATGTCATCTTTCCGCAGACGCCGGCCGGCCGTGTAAATGCAGACCATCGAATCCATATTTCCCGAGGAGATGCCGCACGCGATATTCGGCCGTCCCATCGCCTTCAGCGATTCGGGATCCCTCCAGTCCGGCTGCGCCGCGATCCCGACCCGGAACCCCTTGTCCAGCAGATACCGTCCGATCACCGCGGTGCCGAACGAAGGATGCTCCACATACGCATCCCCGGTTACCAGCAGAATATCAATCGAATCCCACCCAAGCGCCTCCATCTCCTTCCGGGACATCGGCAGAAATTTCACTTCCTTCATCTCACGTCACTCCTCACTGTTTCTGTTGCGTCGGACGTAAACGGACTGCACAATCCCCAGATAGGACAGCGACGCCAGCATGAATGTTCCTCCGTAACTGACCAGCGGAAGCGGCTGTCCCGTCACCGGCATCAGACGGATGCTCATGCCGATATTGACGATCGAATGCATCGCAAACACCGTCCCGACTCCCACACACAAATATCGCCCGAACTCATCCGGCGCATTCAGCGCCGTCCGGAAAATCGAAATCATCAGCAGCACATACATCAGAAGAAGAAAGGAGGCTCCGAGAAAACCGGTCTCCTCCGCAATCACCGGAAAAATAAAATCGGAATTCGAAACCGTCTGCGGCAGATACCCCAGCATGCTCTGCGTTCCCTGCATGAATCCTTTTCCGGTCAGCCGTCCGCTCCCCACCGCCATCTCCGACTGACGCTGATTCCAGCCTTTGTTCAGCGGATCCAGATCCGGATTCAGAAACACACGGATCCGATCCCGGTGATACGGTCTCAGCAGTCCGTAGTACCCCACCGGCGCACAGATCGAAATCACAATCAGTCCGATCAGCAGATATTTCCATTTGAAACCCGCACAGAAAACAATCGCAAACGCGCACATGCAGAGAGTCAGCGTCATACTCAGATTCGGCTGTTTCAGAATCAGCACCGCGCAGGGCGCCAGCAGACCGACCAGCAAAAGCAGCGTTTTCCAGTTGTTGACCGGAAAACGCTTCAATGACAACAGCCACGAAACCAGAAGAATCACCGCCAGTTTCGCAATCTCCGCCGGCTGCACGCTCACTCCGGCGATATCCAGCCAGCGACGCGCTCCGAACCGCAGCACTCCGATCCCCTTCACCAGCACCAGTGCCAGAAGCACCAGCGCCACCGCGTACAGAAGAATCGAGGCGGGTCCCAGATATTTATAATTGAAAAAAGAAAAAAACAGCCAGAGGCACAATCCGATCGAAACCCATATGATCTGCCGCTTCCAGAAAACCTCGGCATGAACCCCTCCGACCTGCTGGCCGGTCCCGTAAACAAAGATGATCCCAAAGGCCAGCAGCACCAGCATCGGGATCAGCTGCAGCGGATCAAAATGCGAGAAGAATGACCGGAGAGCTGAACTCACCGGAGAAGTTTCCGACACTCTTTTATCATGAATCAACGGCATCTTTGTCCAAATACTCTACTGCTGAAAATGCAAACCGGCAGAAACTTCCACTGCAAAAAAAACACAAAAGCACCCGATGTTTTCAGGCGGATCTTTGAAATCCGCCCGAATCCCCGGTCCGGAACTCAGTCCTTGACCTCAAAGGTCTGCTCCCGTTTCGGGCCGACCGAGACAATTCCGATTTTAGCGGAAACCTCCTGCGCCATCCGCTTCAGATACGCCTGCGCGTTGGCGGGAAGATCCTCGAAACAGCGTGCCGAAGTCGTCGGCTCGTCCCATCCGGGCAGCGTCTCATAGACAGGCTCCACCTGCTCCAGAGCCCGGACATCGGCCGGGAACGTCTTATACAGCTCCCCGTTGATTTTATATGCGGTGCAGATTTTGATCTCCTTCAGCCCGTCGAGCACATCCAGCTTCGTAACGGCAAGATAATCCACGCCGTTGATCATGCAGCTGTGGCGGCAGGCGACGACGTCGAACCATCCGCAGCGGCGCGGACGTCCCGTGGTCGCACCGAATTCCCCGCCCTGATTGCGAAGATAATCGCCCTGTTCGTCGAACAGTTCGGTCGGGAACGGACCCTCTCCGACGCGCGTCGTGTAAGCCTTGATAACCCCCCATACGCCCGTGATCGCCCGCGGGGAAAGTCCCGATCCCGTGCAGGCTCCGCCGGAGGTCGTATTGCTGCTCGTCACAAACGGATATGTGCCGTGATCGATGTCAAGGAACGCACCCTGAGCGCCTTCCAGAAGGATGCGCTTTCCGGCAAGCCGCGCCTCGTTGATCGTCACGACGGAATCCTTGATGTACGGGCGGACATATTCCAGCGCAGGCAGGAGTTCGTTCCACGCCTGTTCAA
This sequence comes from uncultured Lentisphaeria bacterium, assembly GCA_905197955.1. Lineage (GTDB taxonomy): Bacteria > Verrucomicrobiota > Lentisphaeria > Victivallales > UBA1829 > UBA1829. The sequence continues at coordinate 33,918 of CAJKAR010000018.1, forward strand.
TGTCCAGTTTCACCGCACCCTGGGGGACATAGAGAGCGTTATACGCTTCCGCCTCTTCGACAAAATGCTGTTTAAAGCGTTCGAGATCAAGGATTTCGACTGCACGCAGCCCGGTTCTTGCCGCTTTTGTCATATAAGCAGGTCCGATACCGCGCAGCGTAGTGCCGATCTTTTTGTCTTTGGACGCCTTCGATTCATTGTACGCATCCAGCAGCTTGTGCCACGGCATGATCAGCTGACAGCGGGAACTCAGCTGAACATTCTCCACAGAAACACCGCGTTCGACAAGAGCCTTCATCTCCTTCATCAGAGCCAGCGGATCCACAACCACGCCGTTGCCGATCACGTTGATCACCTCTTTCCGGAGAATTCCCGAAGGAATCAGGTGCAGAACATATTTTTCCGGACCGTTTTCCACGGTATGCCCCGCATTGTTGCCGCCCTGGAACCGGACGACCATATCGGCATCGCGCGTAAGAACATCAATAATTTTTCCTTTTCCCTCGTCGCCCCACTGGATCCCGACGAGCACATTCACGGACATATTTTTCATAGCTACCTGATTCCGTTGTTTTTTCCGTATATAATCAACCATGTTTTGGATGGTTCCTCCAAGCAGATAACAATAGACCGGAAATAGAAAAAATCAAACTTTTTTCCGGAAATTCAGAAAAAATCCCACCCTGGAGCTCACGCCCGACGCAGGAACATGTCACAACGCCACTGAAAGATGTCCCCGCTTCCCATCCACATCGGTGTGGTCGATCCGGAGACGTCCATCGGAAATCGCTATGGAATTCACATGCTTGTCTCTTCCGACCGCGATCTTTTCCTTCACCTTCCCGTCCTTCCACACGACAATCATCCGATACGGCAGCTTTCCGGCGGGACTGCACACGATTTCCCCCGCAAGCAGATCCCCCGAAGCCAGACACAGCTCCGGCGACAATTTGAATATATCGCGTTCCCCCTCCCGGAACTCTCCACGGTACCGGCCGTTCTGAAAACGCCGTTCGATCCGATCCATTCCGGTAAACGACAGATCCTTCATTTGCCGGAACGCCTCCCGCGCCTCCGGTGACGCATTCAGATACTGAAGACGATCATACAACAACGTTCCCGCCCGCATGGAAAGATCAAACGCCGCAAGACTCCCTCCCTCATAATCCGAAGGCTCCTTCAACGTGCGGAAATATTCCTCCTCCCACTGTTTCTGCTCCAGAATTGCCTCCTCCCGCCGCTCCTCCGGCAGAGAATTCAGGTAATCCCGGAAAAAGGCGTACAGTTCCGCCTGTCGCAGAGTCGTTCCGGCGGCAGCGCAGAGATTCATATCGGTCTGTGTCCGGACGCGCTGGAGCATTTCATCCATATATTCCGCTCCGTGGCGGCAGGCTTCCGGTTCGAACAGCGGTTCCGGCATCGGCATCTCCTCCCGGCTCTCCGGCAGAGCGATCCCGATCAGAACTCCCGCCGCAAACAGGCATACCCCGCAGGCTCCGGCAACAATCATCATGGTTCTTTTGTTCATGATTCAAACACTCCCCGTATTTTCATCCATCCGCCGGAGATCCGCTGCGGACCTGGCAGATCGGAATGATCGCAGGAAAAATCCGTGAAACGGGTCATCACCATTTCACGACCTCCGGTTTCAAAATCACCTCTTCCGGAACAAACGACGAATCCGTCAGAAGCCGGTACAGGTTTTCCGCACACAATTCCGCAGTCCGCAGAGGGGAAAGGACCACCTCCGCCTCCGGTCGATGCTTCACGCCGTAAAGAGCAAACGGAGTGTCATCCGTCACAAAGACACAGCGCTCCGCGGCATCCGCGGGCAGAAGGGAAAGAGCCCGGTCGCCCACGGCGGTCTCGGTTCCGAACGAAAAGAGACCGTCAACGGAATGCTTCTCGAACAGGGCGCAGATTTTTTTCGTGATATCCTCCGAGGTATTGATCCGGAGTTTTCTGTCGCAGAGGATCCCCCGCGCGGCGAATTCATCGGACCAGCCCCGGTAGACCTCCCGGCGGACACCGCTGCTCTCGTAGCCAGAAAAAATCACATTCCGACAGCCGGCATCCAGAAAATAAGCCGCAAGAAGCCGTCCCGCAAGCACATAGTCCAGCGTGATATTGCAGGGGTGCCCGCCGACTACATCGCCGATCGTATAGACGGGCACTTCGCGGCGGAGCTTCTTAAGAACGGAAAGAACGGAACGGGATGGACGAATCCAGATGATGCCATCCGGTTTGCTGACCGTCAGCTCGGAAACCATGTCGTCGCCAACCACATTCACGATCTGCACCTTGACCGGAAGCGAAGCAAAAACATGGAATATCCCGTTCAGGAGCTTCATCGTGAAACCGTCGATGGAAGAATATTTCGCCGTGTCGATCAGAATGATGATCTTATAGGACTTCAACAGGGAAAAGGAGTCGTTGCGCCGGTTGGTCGCCCGGATGAACATACCGCGTCCCGGACGGTTGTAGATGTAGCCGTCATTCACCAGATCCCGCAGAGCGTTCCGGACGGTGGTCCGGCTCACATGAAACCGGGCGGAAAGCTCGCGCTCCGATGAGATCCGGACCTCGCTGTCCCTGTGTTCAAACACCATGTCAATGATGTACTTCCGTATATGCATGTAAGACGGAACATTCGCCATTCAAAAAACCCCTTCCGGTAACTTCAAAAAAAAACAAGATAATTTAAAACAAAATTGGAAAAATACAAGAAAACCTATCGGAAATATTTGAAACAGCCCTCTTCCGCCGTTCTCTTTTCCTTAAATAAAAAGAGAAAATACCAGCGGTTTTCTGCAAGAAAAAACGCTTTTTTCGTCATTTCGTATCTTTCCCCCTCTTGACATCTACTACATTTTTTGATATAATATATAGTGTAATAGACAAAAAAAGGAAAAGACCGTGGTTTCTCAGAAAATCAAAACCAAAGGACGCGATCCGGTAAAACGGGAGGAAATCCTCTCTTATATCCGGGAGCGGGTTCATCGCGGCATCTGGAGACCTGGGGACAAACTGCCGCCGCGCACCTGGTTCGAACAGCAGTTCGACGCCGCGCCTTTAACCGTGCAGCGCACGTTCCAGATCCTGATCGACGACAAAGTCCTGTGCTCTGAAAAACGGATCGGCACACGGGTCAGTCTCCGGCAGCCGCATCTCTCCAGATACGGAGTCATCCTGTACGGTACGCGAAAACTGGAAAGCATGTTTTCTCAGGTTTTCATCAAGGCTCTTGAACAAGTGGCGGAGAAGGAGGAGATTGACATCGACTGTTTCTTTGTCCTCGGTCTCACCAAAGACGCCGAGGATTACCGCAGACTCCTCTATGGAATCGAAAACGGTCTTTTTGCCGGACTCTTTTTTGCAACCATTCCCAATTCTCTGGCAAACACGCCGGCCGTCTGCAACGATCTGCCGAAAATCGCGATCGGTCATCCATCCCGTGAGTTTCCGGAACTGCCGACGATCAATCTGGATACGGAAGGAGTCGTCACGGAAGTCCTCCGATATTTCTCCAAATGCGGATGCCGAAGAATCGCCGCCATTCTTTCCGGAGAAAATTCGCATCTGGAAAACTGTGTTTCTTTTCAGAAAAAAGCGGCGGAATTCGGACTGGATGCTCCGGCGGGTTATGTTCTGGAGCTCAGTGCGGTTTCGCCGTTTCAGGTCAGACCGCTGACGCATCTGCTCTTCTCGCCGGACAACAGCCAGCCGCCGGAAGGACTCTATGTCGGCGACGATAACTTTCTGCCGCATGTGATCGATATTCTCCGCGAACGCTTCGGCGACGATGCGGAACAGAAAGTCAAAATTGTTTCACAAGTCAACTTTCCGCGAATCTCTGAATATGACTTTCCCGTCAAATTCTTCGGTTTCGATCTCGCGGACCTGTTTCTCCGGTGCATCAAGACCATGCGGGAACTCCGGAAAAACGCGCAGCCGACTCCCGCCTTGCTCTTCGAACCAATGGAAGACTCCGCTACTATGGATTCCCATACAACAAAGAAAGAAGGAACAAGATGAAGAAGATTTTCACACTGATAGAGCTCCTCGTCGTAATCGCCATCATCGCCATCCTGGCGGCGCTTCTGCTTCCGGCGCTGCGGAAAGCCAGGGAAAAAGGAGAAGTCGCATCCTGTATGAGTAATCTGCGTCAGATGGGACAGGTCATACAGTCTTACGCCGGAGACAACAACGACTCCATGCCGATGTGTAAAAATGTGACCCAGCTCTGGTATCGTCCGAGTTTCGAAGGCTTTCTCTATCAGGAAGACGCCTCCGACAAATATCTGGCAACCTATGTCCCCGCCAGAAGCGACCTTCTTTACTGTCCCTCTCTGAAAGACACTCTGAAAACTCAGACGAAAACCCAGTATATGGGATATATCATTCTGGGGATCTCCAGCTTCTATCCTCTCGACGGAACTGGCAACTCCACCGGAGACGCCCATTATCTGACAGACTGGGCAAACTCCTACGGCAGATATTCTCTGAGCCGTCTTGCAACCAGTTCAATGCCCTATTCCAATGAAAACAATTCCGCCCCCAGGGCTTTTTCCAAACGGATTCTGGCTTCCGATCTGCTTTACCGCCCCAAAGACTCCGCCTATTTCGGACCCAATTTCGGACAAATTCCGGAACGAGGCGGCGCCCATTCCTGGCAGGGAGGCGGAAGCGTTTTTTCCGACGGCCATGTCGAATACCGGAACAATGGCCTGGGACGAGTCCCCGTCTCCTACGAGGAATACAGCTACATGAGCGCAAACAAATCCTTCTATGCCGGACACTGGGCTCAACGCCCCTATGTTGCTCTGGCGAAGTAATCACGTAAGGAATATCACCGATGAACAAACACCTTCTTCTCTTTTCCCTCTCCCTTTTGTGCGCAGGCGCTCTGCATGCGGAGGAACCGTTCCAGAACCTGTTTCTCCAATGGCTCCGCTCCGGAAAAATCAATACGGCCAAAAGCGGAGAATCTCCCGCCATGTTCCAGCCGCAGGACCGCGACGGAAGATGGCGCAACACCTTCTGCACCGGAGTTCCCATTCCCTACTATGAAACCTGGCGGACAAAACCCGTTCCATCCGATGCGCCGCAAACGTTGACCGTTCAATTCAACGGCACCGTCAATCCGGGAACCATCCTCGCATTTGCCGCCGATACGACCGATACGCTCTTCACCATCGAAGGCTTTTCCGCTCCGCCTGCCGGCATCATCACGCTTCCCGTCGGCAGGGAGATCGGATCCCTGACGCTCAAAAGCACAAAACTCGAACCCGTCCTCATCAACAACTGGGGCAGCAGGAAAGAGCTGACCACTCCGCTGAAAGCCTATCAGTTCTCCCTGCATGGACTCTATGCCATGGTGGAACAGCGGGTCAATATTGCTCCGTTTGCCCGTCCGCAGGTCTCCGGAATCTCCCTCCAGAAGCAGGCAGATGCTCCGAGAATTTCCGCAGCGGGACTCAACGACAACTCCACCTGGCATTTCTGGCGCAGCGAAAAACTTTCCTCCGGTCAGACCGCCCGTGCCGAACTGCTTTTTCCCTCTCCCGCAACCGTCCGGGAAACCGTTCTCTATTTCGCAGGGCGAGCTTACGACCTGATTCCTAAAGCCGTGAAAGTCTCGGCGGAAACGGAGAACGGATCTCTGGAAATCGGAACCCTCGAAGGACTTAAAAAGGAACAGTTCAAAGGAAAATTCTTCTACCGGCTCCGCAATCCGCAGCCGGATGCCAAAATCAGAAAGCTGATTTTTGAGTTCACTCCGCAGAAAGATGTTGCCGCAGTCAGCGAGATTCTCGTTCTTGCCGCCCCCGGCGACAATCCCGGATTGAAACTCCATGCCGACAAGCCCTATTCAAAAGAGTTTTCCATTCCCCGGAACGGCGGGACCTTCGCTTCGGCAGTCCTTGTCAGCCGGACCGGTGAACGGGTCCGCAACCTTGCGCCGGGAAGAGCCGACGGGGATAAATTCATCTTCTCCTGGGACGGCCTCGATGAATCCGGTCTTGTCGTCCCGGAAGGCACCTATCAGCTGAAAGGCGCCACGCGCGGAAATCTCCGGGCAGAATACAACAGCACCCCCTACATGCCCAATCCGATTCCATGGGTCACGCCCGATCGAAAAGGCGGATGGCTCTCGGATCACGTTCCGGCAAGCACAATCGAATTCGCCGGAGGAGCTCTCTGGATCGGAGCGCCATTCGCGGAAAGCGGCGACACCATCATGCAGCTGACTCAGGAAGGGAAAAAACTCTGGGGAGTCCGCTGGCTGAACCTTTCAGGAGCCTGGACCATCCGGGAACAGGGCGGCAAAATCTATGTTGCCTCAGGCGGCGGATGGCTCGGAAACAAACTGTTCGTCACGGAACTGGACCCCGCTGCCAAGGACTTCAAACAGCTCCTGAAAATCGAGGTCCCGAAAGAAATGGCTCAGAAAAAAGACTGGAAAAGCCGCTCCTTCAACGGATTCGCAGTCAATGAGAACACGCTTTACCTCTCCTACTCCAAACTCAACCGGATTGATGTGTATGGAAAAGACGGGAAAAAGATCCGCACCATCGCCCTCCCCGCTCCCGGAGCCATGCGTTTCCATAACGGGGAACTGTATCTGATCTCCGGCAATAAGCTTCTCCAATACGATCCGGCAGCCGGAACCAGGAAAGAGATCATCTCCAAAGGACTGGTCAAGCCGGGCGATTTCTCCTTCCACAACGGAAAAATCCTTGTCGCCGACACGGGAGCCAATCAGGTCAAACTCTTTTCCATGAAAGGAAAACTCCTGAAAACAATCGGCAAAGGGACTCCGCGCAAAGCCGGAAAGTTCGATCCGCTGGTTCTGGACTCCCCGATCGCGGTCGCGGCGGACTCCCGCGGGCAAATCTGGATCGCCGAATTCTCGACCCTTCCGAAACGCATCAGCGTCTGGAGTCAGGAAGGAAAGTTCCTGCGCGACTATCTCGGCCCCGCACGCTACGAGGCGGGAAGCTGGATGGATCCCGACGACATCAACACCTACTACGCCGAAGGCATGATCTTCAAACGGATTCGCGGCGAATGGAAACTCGATTCCGTATATCTGGATACGACACCTGCGTTTGTCCGGGTGTTTCTGGAAAAGACCATGATCCCGGAACGTCCGCTGAAACTGAACGGGAACACGTTCCTGGCCAATGACCGTCACTGGTCGCAGCCGCTGATCTGGTACGGGGTTCTGGAACAGGATCACATTCTCAAACCGCATATGGCTCTCGGCACCTACGAAAAAATCATCGGGCTCTTCCGGGAACGGCCCGAAAACTATTCCGGCAATCCGAAGGACTACACCTTCCTCTGGGTCAACCGCAACAACGACGGCAACATGCAGTGGAATGAGATCCAGTTTCTGAAACGTCCGTTTGCCCGCCTCCAGTGGTGCGAACGGATGGGACGGGATCTCACGCTCTACTGGCAGAGCGGAAACGAAATCAAAAAACTCCAGAGGAAACCCGGAAGCGGACTGCCGGACTACGATCTTGCCAAAGCCGAAACACTCCGGACCCTCGCCCCCGGCGAATACCTCTACGCGATGGCGCCGCTGACCGACGGTCAGCTTCTCCTGAACATGAAGCCCCTGACCTGTATTTCCCAGACGACCGGCCGTACCCTCTGGACCTATCGCAATGCCTATCCTTCGAACTCGCATGACAGTCCCCTGCCCGCGCCGGGTGAAATTCAGCACACCCTCAACGCGGAAGGAGAAGTTTCCGTTCCCAACTTCGGCAAAGTCTTCCTGCTGAACGGCAACAAGGGACTCCGCTATCTCTTCAGCGGCGACGGCATCTTCCTCGGCACCCTCTTCGCCGATCAGAGACTTGCCGAACCGCTCTCCATCTCCAACGTTCAGGAGGGAATGGATCTTTCGCACTACTCCCTGATGGATGAAGCCTTCTGCGGAACCTTCGAGCGCGGAGCCGATGGAAAAGTCTACTTCTCCGGCGGCAAGAACCACCATTCGATCTATGAGATCAAAGGACTGGATTCCCTGAAACGTTTCTCGCAGGACATCCGCTTCTCCTCCGAAGAGCGGAAACAGGCGGAGGAATCGCGCATCCGCGAGATTCAGAAGAAAAAAGCCGCTCTTATTGAAACGCCCTCCGTCCTGCCCCGCATTCAGGGCAATGACTGGAAAAAGGTTCCGGAACAGAAGGTGTTCAGCAATGGAAAAGTCTTCTACACCTATCGTCTGGCTTACGACAACACCCATCTCCGCGGACAATTCCAAGTCTACGATCCGACCCCCTTCCTCAACAACGGAGGCGACTGGAAAATGCTCTTCAAAACAGGCGACTCCATCAATCTGGAATTTGCTTCGGCAAACGGGAAAGCGCCCTCAATCGGCGATATCCGTCTGCTGATCGCCCCGCTCCGCGGCCAGGCGGTCGCCGTTGCCTACCGCTACAAACTGGAAGGGGATCACAGCAAAACTGCCTCGGAATTCTCCTCGCCCATCGGGAAAACAGTCGTGGACAAGGTGGAAATTCTCAAGAACGCGAAAATTCATGTGAAGCGCGGCGGGAACTACTACCAGGTCGATCTCTCCATTCCGCTGGCGGACCTTCCGCCGCTGGCAAAAGAGACGTTCTATTATGACGCGGGGGTCATCTTCTCCGACGCAAGCGGAAGCCGGAACAGTTTCAATCTGTTCCATCACAGCCCCCTGAAAGGCATCACGGCCGATGTCCCAAGCGAAATACGGCTCACGCCGAATTATATGAAAAAAATCACGAAACTCATGAAAGGCTCCACAAAATGAAATTCTTTCTCTCAGCAATCACCGCGGCGGCGCTTCTGCTTCCGGCAAGTTCGTTCGCGGAACGGATTCTTGTCGTCGGAGACAGCATCACGGGACACTCCATGAACTTGAAGTTCGGGTATACGCATCAGGTACGCAAAGCGCTCAAGGAGTGCGGAGTCGGCGATGTTGAATTCATTCCGCTCGGCGGAAGCGGTCAGTCGGTCACCTCCTGGCGAAACGTGATCCGGGACTCCCGGGCGAAAAACCAGAAGCTCGACATCCCCGGAATCTTCGTCAGAGAGGAGTTTGACAAGGGTGCCGATACCGTCATCATCTTTCTCGGCATGAACGACGCCCTTGCTCCGTACACCGATTTTTCCTCTCTCCAGCGCTGGAAAGAGGACTACCGGAAACTCGTCAGCGATCTGAAAGCCAGACTCAAATTCAAAAAACTCATCCTTGCCTCTCCCACCATGCTGACCGAAACGCCATTTTCCTACAAAAACACCCTGATGGATGAAATGGCAAAAATCATCCGCGATCTGGCGAAGGAACTCGGTGCCGAATATCTCGATACCCGCGAAAGTTTTCAGCAATATCATGAAGCCATGCGGAAGCAGAATCCGAAACAGAACTTCATGCTGGATTACGTGCATCCGAACGAACGGGGCCACAACAGTCTGACGCACTCCTTTCTGAAGGCGATCGGCCGGAAAAATGTCTCCGATCACTACCTTCAGAAAACCATGCCCGCTGCCATGAAAGTTGCGCAGAAGCCCGGCATGAGCCTTTATGTGCAGAACAGTCGTGTTCCGGGGGAATTCACAATCCGCGGCTCCCTCGCCGGGGGCGATTTCAAGGATCTCAAAGCTCAGCTTCCGGAAGGACTGACCCTCAAAAAGATCGACGGTTCGGCAAACGATTTCACGCTCACGGTAACCGGAGAACCCCGACAGCTGAAAAACACGGTCACGGTCACCGCCGGCTCCGTGAAACAGACCCTCGCGCTGAACGCGCCCTTCCTGATCTCCACCGGCTACGACAGCGGACGCTGGTTCAAGCCGGCCGACTTCCAGAAAGAGAAAGCGGAAACGCAGATCGACCGCGATGCAAAAGCCGGAAAGGATGTCACACAAAGCATCGTCAATGGAAAGAAAACGGAATGGCTGGTCTACTACCCGACCGCCGATGTCACCGGAGGGGACGACCCGAATGCAGTGGATTTTGCCTCCGTCACCAACGGCAAACCGTTTGAATCGGGATATCTTCTGCGCTATATCCATTCCCCGGAAGCAAGGAAAGTCAATCTGAGTGTCGGATCGAAAACTTTCGCAGGCCAGGAACAGGTCACGGTCTACCTCAACGGGAAAGAGGTGTACAGCGATGTCATCACCTCGAAAAAAGGAAAACGCGATTCCGTTCCGGTGGAACTGAAAAAAGGCTGGAACACGCTGATTGCACGGGTCAGTCACGTCACCTGGCAGTGGGCGGCAAGCGTAGGACTCAAGAATGCAGACGGATCGGATGTCCCGGACCTCACCAGCTCCATCACAGGCAAATAAGGAGCGGAAGATGAAATTTTCAAAATATCTGACGGCACTTTTCACAGGAGCCTCCTTCATTCTGCCTCTCGGAGCTCTGGATATTATGGATGGGGTCATGTACGCCGTCCCGGCGCCTGCGAAGATCAGGATCGACGGCAAACTCAACGACTGGGATCACTCCGGAAAAGAGTGGCTCGCCCTCTCCCGCGAAGTTGCCGACCGCTTCTCCGGCGATGTCATGGTCATGTACGATGACAACGCCCTCTATCTTGCCGCCGATATCCTCACCGGCGGCGGTCCCATGAAAAACACCAACAAACCAGGAGAAAAACCGTGGATCGGCCATAATCTGGAGTTCCGCTGCATCGCGACACCGAAAGCGCCGCATCCCCTGCGCATTGCGAAAAACGACATCTCCGATCCGAGCGTGAAGGACTACGCTCCCTATATCAAAACCATGGCGATCTGGATGGAAACCGTCACCCGTACCCCCCATATCACCTTCCAGGACGGCCCCCCGTATCAGGGCAAAATGATCCACGATCCGGAAGGAGTGCAGCTTGCATTCGGAGAGACAAAAAATCCCGACCGCTATCAGATGGAAGCCCGCATTCCCTGGAAACTCCTCGGCGTGGAATCCGGCAAAAATCCATTCAAGCCCGGCGAAGCCATGACGGCATTCTGGACCGTTCTCTGGCCGCAGAGCATCACCCAGCGCGCGGAGGCGCTCCGCATCGCGCCGACCACCGGATTCGGATGGGCATGGCACGGAGTCAATAAATGGGGCAGAATCGTCTTTGCTCCCGACAACAAGCTCAAACGGCGCAATCCGGATCTGAAGACCTATCTGGCGCAGAGTGCGGAGGTGCCTGACTGCGACAGTTTCACCGTCAATATGCCGAAAGATGGAATGCTCTCGGTCAGCATCATCGGAAAAGACGGTTCCGTTCTTCGGGAAATCGCCGGAGGGGAACGTCATAAAAAAGGTCCCGTCACCCTCTACTGGGACGGCTTCGACTGGCGCGGCAACAAAATGCCTGTCGGCGAATACACCTGGAAAGCCTATGTTCATGATCCGCTGAAAGTCACGTTCACCGGAGCCGCCGGCACCTCCGCCAAGGTCCCGTATGAAACACAGGACGGCAGAGGAAACTGGGGCGGAAACATGGGACCCGCCACCGCCGTCGCCAGCGACGAACAGGGACTGTATTACCTCTGGGGCAGCAATGAAGGCGGACAATCCATCGTCAAAACCGATTTCGACAACAACGTCCTCTGGCGCACCACTCCGTATGTGATCGACGGCGGCTACGGTCCCCATACCGCCATCGGAGCCAACCGGAAATACGTCTATGTTCTTTCCGGCTGGTTCAACACCTTCCTCACCCGCTACGATGCGAAAAACGGACTCACGGCGCCGTTCGGCGATCAGCGTTTTCTCACGCTTGATTCCTACGGGAAAACCCCTCCCCAGCAGCTCGACTGGAATACGCCGATGCCTTCCGCCAACTCCATTGTCGTCACGGAAAAGGAAGTCTTCGTCCCCCTCCACTACAAAGGACAAATCCATGTCTACGACGCCGAAACCGGCGCCCTGAAACGCACCCTTCCCTGCGAATGGGCGCGCGGAGCCGCTCTCGACCGCAACGGCGACCTCTATGTTCTCACCATGCGCGACACCAACGGCTGGCACAACCGGGGCGCGGAACTGCATCGCTTTGCCAAGGCGCAAGGGAAATCCCGCATGGTCATGCGTCTGCCCGGACAGATCCAGAATCCCTGGAGCATCACAGCCCATGACGGAAAATTCTATATTTCCGACAACGGATATTCCAATCAGATCTGGATTGTCTCGAACGGCAGGATCGCCGGAAGGCTCGGTACGGAAGGCGGTCGCCCGTGGTACGGTAAATACGATCCGAAAGGACTGCTTCATCCCGCAGGACTCCACATCGACCGGTTCGGCAAGCTGCATGTCGCGCAGGCCGCCATTCCGAGCGTCTTCCAGAAATACGATGCAAAGACTCTTGCGCTGGAGGGAGAGCTCTTCGGAGAGGTCGGGTACTGTCCGCCGAGCTGGCCGGACTGCGATGATCCGCTTCTTGTGTACGTCAAGGACTACTTCTCCAACGGTCTGATCCGCAGCCGTCTCAAAGGCGACGGCACCTCCTCCGGAACCGAAGCCTACTGGCGCTTCTCCAAAATGGACTGGCCCTATTCACTGCAATCCTGGCTCTCCAATTACAAGGTTCCGCGAGTCTTCCGGGGACCGGGCAATCTCAAGTACATGTTTGCCGCAGGACTGAATGCGAATCCCGCCGTGCTCGTGCGCATGGAAGGCGATACGCTCAAACCGGTCAACAGCTTCGGCACCGACGGCATCCGGAACGGACTCAAAGTCTGGAGCGACCGCAACGGAAACGGAAAAATCGATCCGGAAGAAATCCGCATCGTCACAAAACTTGCCGGACAGACACTCGATGCAAAATGGCAGGCTCATGCAAGCAAAGTCGATGACCGCGGCAACATCTATCTCACGGCAAGCGACAACAAAGTCTACTTCATTCCCTTCCGCTCGCAGGGGAAAAACGGCTGCATGGAGTGGGATTTCGACCGATCCAGGATTCTCGTCCGGGAAATCATTCCGGGAGCCAGAACGCCGCTGTTCTACACCGCGCGCGAGCAGATCACCGGAATCGACGAGGACAGCAAGGGAAATCTCTATCTTTCGTTCAACACGAACCTCAAGTACGCCTCGCCCGAATGGACAAGCAAACTGAAGTTCGGACTCGGTCACAGCGGACGCTTCAATGCGGTCAAGATCGTCTCGTTCGATCCGCAGGGCAGACAGCGTTTCCTGGTTGGCCGGAAAGCCACCGGAGTCCTGCGCGACGGCGAAATGTATCATCACTGGACCCAGGCGGGAATGCTCGGCGATCACTATGTGGCAGTCGGCTCCGAATGGACCCCCTTCACGCTCTATACCTCCGACGGTTTCTTCGTCCAGTCGCTTCTGGCGGACCCGAACCGCGGCGAAACACCGAGTCCGTTCAGTCTCGGCGGCGGAGAGACCTTCGCCGGTCAGCTCCGTTATTTCCCCGAACGCTCCGAAGCCTATCTCTATACCGGCAACACGCACGGAATGGTCTATCGGATCGAAGGGCTCAACAAGGACGGGACAATCAAAGGGGAAAAACGCTTCTCCGGAACAATGAAACTGACACGTCATCTTGACCCGTTCGCGGAAAAAACGGAAACGGCAAAGGCGGTCTTTGAACCGCTCAGCGATCCGCTCCGGACGGGTGAATGGAAAAGTTCCGTCGTACTCAACGACAACAGCGGACGCCGTCTGGCAGACGTCAGTTTCGGATACGACAGCTCCATGCTTTATGCCCGCTTCCTCGTCCGGAATCCGAAGCCGTTCGTCAATCGTGCGGATGATCCGGCAATGGCATTCAAGATGGGCGATTCCGTCGGATTCTATCTCGGAAAGCCCGGCAGAAAAGCTCCGACCGATACGGTCCGGATTCTTGCCACCATTCTGAAAGGCAAACCCGTCGTCATCGGTTTCTTCCCGAAGTCCGGAGCTTTGAAGCAGCCGTATGAGTACTTCACAACAGCGGGCGGGCGCGTCAGGTATGAGTTCGCCGGAGTCATTCCGGATGCGCGCGCGGTCTTCCGGCCGAACAACGGAGGATATACGGTCGAAATCGCCGTTCCCCGCAGAGCTCTGCCGGATTATGAATTCAAAAAAGGCGGTAAGATCGCTCTGGAAGCCGAAGTGCTTCTCTCCGGAAACGGAATACGCGGACTTCAGACCCTCTCCCGCAACCACCTCTTCACGCCGCGTTCCGCCGGACAGGCAAAGATGGTGGATGATATTCCGAGCGAAGCCAGAATCTATCCGCAGTACATGAAAAACGCGGAAATCAGATAAACGGCACGATCGGACAATCTGAAACGGGGCCGTCGGAACTCACTCCGGCGGCTCTGTTTTTTCCAAGTGCAATCACCAAGTGCAATCACCAAGTGCAATCACCGAGTCTTGCATCCGCGCCAAATAGCGGTACATTATCCATACATCAAAAAAAAGGAGTCTGCTCGTGAATATGGACAAACTGTTGAAATCCGTCGAACCGCGATTCGACGAAGCCGTTTCCATGCCTTCTTCGATCTGTCATTCCATCGGCTACCACAGCCGTCTGCCCGACGGGTGCATCTGTCACAGCACTAGAGAAGCGATTTATTACGCGCTGGCGCTGATCCGCTCCGGAAAAAAGAAAAATCTTGAACGAGCCGAAAAGGTCATCCGCGCCGTTCTGGCGCTTCAGGAGACCAATCCTTACAAACAGACCTACGGCATCTGGCCGTGGTTCCAGGAGGAACCCCTCCCGAAAATGGCGCCGCCCGACTGGAACTGGGCGGATTTCATCGGAGCCGCGCTCTGCCATATCCTGATCGAACACAAAAAAGAGCTTCCGAAACCGCTCGTCAAAGAGATCACCGATGCTTTGGAACGGGCAGCATGGTCCATCTTCCGGCGGAATGTGCAGCCGAATTATACGAACATCGCTCTCATGGGAGCCGCTGTCACATCCGCGGCAGGACGGATTCTCAAAAACGATCTGCTCACCGAATACGCCCGGGAACGGATCAAAGCGTTCTGGGAATTCACGGAGGAGACCGGCGGACTCAATGAATACAACAGTCCGACCTATACCTTTATCGCCCTCTTTGAAACAGAACGCATTCTCCAGCTCTCCAAAGACCCTGAAACGTGCGAATATGCGGAAAAGCTCCGCCGTCTTATCTGGCAGTCGCTCGCGGACCACTACCATCCCGCGACCGGACAGCTAGCAGGACCGCACAGCCGGGCCTATGCCTCGTGCCTTAATCCGGGAATCATCCGTTATCTCACGGAAATGACCGGAGTCGACATCCCCGGGGCCGATCCGAAAGAGGAAAAAACTGATCTGAGTCTCTTTTCCGGTGAAACCCATCTGCCATGTCCGAAAAACATCGCAAAACGCTTCCGCAAACTCCCGAAAAAAGAGCTGGAATCCACACAGCGATTCATCAAACGGGAGCCGGATTCCGATTCCTTCTACGGCACCACATGGATGACAGAACAGGTAGCATTCGGTTCCATCAGCCGCTGCTGCACCTGGGTGCAGGGACATCCGCTGATCGCCTACTGGGTCAACGGGAAAAAACCGGCGGTCTTCCATTTCAACTTCCTGAAAAACGGAAGAGAGTTCTCCTCCATGGGACTCCGCACGGCGCAGAAGAAAAACATCGCTCTGACCGCCTTCCATCCGCTGACCGACCGCGGAGACTATCACATTCATCTCGACCATCCGGCGGATCAGACTTTCCACGCAGCCGAACTCGTTCTCCGCTACAAGCTGGAAGCCGAAAATGCGGAAGTCTGCGAACTCTCCGATGCGGTATTTGAACTCCGTGCCGGAGACTGGAAGGCTGTCGTTCACGTTCCGGAGGGATCGTTCGAAGGAGCTCCAACGGCCTGTGCCTGCGGAAAAACAGAAAACGGCGCATACGTCGATATCATCTGCTATGCCGGCCCTGAAAAGGCATTCAAGTTCGATGAATCCCTTCAGGATCAGCTGGCGGTCTCAGTCGAGATCCTCAAAGCGGATGAAAAAGTCTCCGCAGACCTGCCTGATGTAAAATCCAAAGGCGACACCGTCACCGCCGCATGGCGCGGACTTAACGTCACAGTCCCCCTCCACGGTGTCCCATACGACTGATCTCCATCCTCAAAACGCCAGAGCCGTTTGCTTCCCCACTCCGGAAACAAACGGCTCTTTTCTTTCTCTGAACAATTTCCATACCAAAATCAGCCAATTTTCCAAAAAAATCTCTTTTTTTCCAAAAATCAGGCTTGACAGGGACATGTTTAAGATGTATTATCACAACATGTTTAAGATGTATTATTCAACTGATTTCAGGAAATCAAACAAGGGGAACACCGATGAAACAAATGAAATCTGCCGGATTACTGTTACTGCTGCTCCTCCTTTCATTCGTGACAGGCGCCGGGGCGAGAGAACAGAAAGTGTTCTTTGCCGGAGACAAAAACGCGAACTGGTCGCTGAGCGAATACGCCAGCTGGGTTGAACTTCCCGATGGAAACACTGCTCTGGAGATCCGGATCCCCCGGAACGCACCGATTCAGAACATCACCTACGGAGCAAGCCGGGAACTGGATCTGCGCTCTTTCCGGGGAAAACAGATCGTCATATCGGGAACCGTCAGCGCCAAAGAGGTTCCGGAACGGAACGAGGGGCACCGCTGCGTGAAACTCATGTTATATCATCGGGGAAAAACAGGGAATCGTTACATTCCCTCCTCGTATCGTCTGTGGGGATCGTTTCCGGAAAGCAGACTGGAACTGGCATTCACCGTTCCGGAAGATGTCGGCAAAAACACCCTGATGGTCGGCGTACAGCACAACACAGGCGTTGTTCTGGCAAAAGACCTGAAACTGGAAGTCAAAGAGTTCTATCCGGCGCCGGTCCCGATTCCGGATCATTTCCGCTGCGAGTATTCCGACGCGGTCCGGAACGCACCGCGTCTGCGCGGAGCCGGACTGATCTCCACGGCAACGCCGGCGGACATACGGTCGCTGGCAGACAACGGAGCGAACCTCGTCCGCTGGTGGATCCGCTACGACCACAACGACAAGACCCTGAAAAGTCTGGATCAGGCTCTGGACCGTCTGGAATCCCTGCTGCCCGAATTCGAAAAACAGAACCTGAAAGTGATTCCCGTCCTCAACAACATCCCCGGCGGCCGATTCGCCAAACCGGTCATGCTCGGAATCAACGCTGCCGATGAAATCTCCAGAAGCCAAAGCAATTTCCAGCTTTTCTTCGACCGGGAACTGCTGGATCTCTATGTCCGAATCTGGGAAAAAACCGCACAGCGTTTCCGGAACAGGCCCGTCATCTACGGATACAGCGTCATGAATGAGCCGTCGCAGTTCGGCAAAGTTCCGTATGATTATCTCTACTGCCAGTACCTTGCGGCAAAAGCGATCCGCCGGATCGATCCGGAAAAACCGATCTACATCGCCGCAAACAACTGGGATAAAGCCGATGCGTTCGCCTATCTCAAACCTCTTCCGCTGAAAAACATCCTCTATGAAGTCCACATGTACACGCCGCATGGCTATACTCATCAGGGAGTCGGTGCGACCATCGAAAACATCAAACGGGGAAAATTCTTCGCCTATCCCGGAAAAATCGGAGATATGGAATACAATCGCGCCATTCTCCGCCAGACCCTCCAGCCCGCTGTGGATTTCCAGAAAAAATACGGAGCCAAAATCTACTGCGGCGAATTCTCCGTGATCCGCTGGGCTCCCGGCGGAGCGCAATATCTGGAGGACCTCTGCTCCATCTTTGAAGAACTCGGCTGGGACTGGTCATACCACTGCCATCGGGAATGGATGAACTGGAGCTTCGAATATCCGAGCTCCTACGGCAGCAACAAAACGGCGCAGGAACCGACAGACCGTCAGAAAGTCCTTCAACGCTACTGGAAGAAAAATGCGTCCGCCTCTTCCGTCATTGCATCCCCCTCCCCCCGGCAGGCGGACAGAAAGGCGGGACAATAACATGGCTCAAATCATGCCGGAATACATGCGGGTGCGACAGTACCTCTACAATCTCATCAGCAACTGCGACGGGGAATCCATGCAGATCCCGCCGGAAAATGAACTCTGCCGAATTTTCGGAGTCAGCCGCGTCACCGTCCGCGGAGCCATCCGCGAACTGATCCGGGAAAATCTTCTGGTCACCCGGCGCGGTCTCGGAACCTTCATCCATCCGGACGCCGTCCCCAAACAGCACATCCGTCTGCCGGTCATCGGGATTCTCTCCGGCGACGGCCGCCAGACCTATCAGTCCTCCGATCCCACCGTCATGCAGGCGATCCGCCGCTGCGCCATGCTCTCCGAATCCCTTTATCTTCCGGATTCCAAAACCCCGGAACGACTGCTGGAAATCATCCGCAACAACATCGCCGGCGTGATCTGGACCGAACCTTCCCCAAAACTGATACCCTATCTTCAGGCGATCCGCAACAGCGGAAAACCTCTGCTCCTCATAAGCAACAGATTCGACCGGGATTTCGATTCCGTCCGGGATGCCCCCGCCGAACGCGGCATGCTTCTGGCAAATCACTTCGTTTCACTGGGACACCGCCATGTTCTCTATCTGCACAACTATCCGGCGGAAGGCGGATTCGATCGGCCAGAACAGCCGGAGACAACTTCGGGATCTCTCATGCGTCATCTGCATGAGCTCACGGGAAACGGATCCGTCGGCTTTCTCTCCCTGCTCGAATTCGAACAGTTCCTTGCGGAACACGGCATCGGCAAATATACGGTTCTCTATTCCGATGCAAATCTGGTCCGCCCGGTGATGAAGCTCCTGAACGATGCGGAGATCCGGGTCCCGGAGGATATCTCCTATCTCACCGCCTGGCAACCCTCCCCCAGATTCTTCCACGGAGAAACGCCCGCATGGCTCGACTGCGATTCCGATAAAATCGAATGCATTGTCGAATGGCTCCAGCGGAAAATCATCGACGGCGAACAGGCACCCTTCCTCGCCACAGCCTCCACCACGCTCCACAACGGAAATACCCTGCGTCCCAATAAAAAGAAAGGAAACGCATGATGAAACGAATCTTCACTATGATAGAACTTCTTATTGTCATCGCAATCATTGCCATTCTGATTTCGATTCTTCTTCCAGCACTCCGGAAAGCAAGAAACAATGCCCATGAACTGGCCTGCAAATCGAATCTGAAAACAATCGGATCGGCATCGGCGATGTACAGTTCCGACTATGACGACTGGATCGTCTACATCAACGACCGCTCCTGGTCCGCCAGCTGGAAGGCAACAGATTTCTGGACGGGAAAACTCAGCATGTACGGAGCAAAACACGGGAAAAATGCAACGGAATGCCTGAATCCAGCCCGTCCCTCCGTCTTCCGCTGTCCCGCCTATCCGGACTGGAGAAGTCAGGAAGATGCGTCGAATGCCGGTTATTATCTCTCCACCTCCTCCCACTACGCGGCAAACGTCTTTCTCTGCGGCAAAACGCCGACTGCGGCCATTCAGAATTACGCCCACAGGAATATTGATCTCCGGGCACCGACCCGTGTCATTTTCGCCGGAGACTCCCTGCTCACAATCGACAGTCTCCAGGGAACCTATTCCTTCTATTACCGGCACGGCAGCGGCGATCCCCGTCCGAAAACCAGCGCAACGGTCAATAACGACTACACTTCCATGATCGCCGGACGCGCCAACACTCTCTATGCGGATGGTCATATCGCATCCCGTTCGTTTCAGCCGGATCAGAACCGCTGGCATCCGCTGGCCAACGAGGGATTCTACGGCGACACCTATACGGCCCGGGGCTCCCGGATCCAGTAATCCCGCTGCAGGCTATCCTGCGGCGGGAAAAAAATCAAGCGCACATCACACGGCAAAAAGACGTTTCAGATTCCGGAACAGAAGTTCAGACCCGGAATCATTCGGATGAATGCCATCCACATAATATGCAGGATCGTCCGGCAGAAGAGTCCGTCCGTCGATGAAGCGCACCTCCGGGAATTCCGAAGCCAAGTTGCAAAGCGCTTCGCAATAGTCATCCAGATGCAGCCCCAGATCATTCGGTTCGGTCCGTCCCGCCCACGGAATCGGACCGAGCAGGAAGACTTCCGCCTCCTTCCGGGAAAGAAGCGGAAGAAGCGCCCCCTTCATATCCTCCAGATACGCCCCCAGTGGACGCGACGTATTGAAATCGTTGACCCCGAATCCGAGAACCGCGCGATCCCATTCATATTCCAGCGCACAGGAACCGAGCCGTTGATCCGCGGTCGCTCCGGCGACACTCAAATTGCAGTATTCGCTCTCCAGCAGGCGCGCAAGCCGGTCCGCATACGCCAGCGACGGACGCGACACCGTCATTCCCTGCATAATGGAATCCCCGATGAACAGCATTGCATGATCCTTCCGGGGAACGTTCTCCACCCGCGCGCCCTCGTCCACTTCAAGCGCCCCGACAAAACATTCCACCAGATGCGGAAGCTCCATTTCCACTTCATGCATTTTCCCGTCAAGGACAATTTCAAGCACCTCTTTCTCAAAGGAATACGCCGTTTCCATCCCATCGACCCATACGCTGAAGGCAAAGACCGGCCGCGCAATTCTGCCGAACACAACAGGAAGCCTCAGTTTTGCAGAATCCGTTTTCAGCAGGATCCGGATCCCGGAAGGGCAGAGCGCACGGATCTCCCGATGCTCCGTACAGCGATAGATCGACAGAAGAGAAGATGTCAAACGATGAAGTTGAAGACCGCGCTCCTTTACTTCCCACGAAACACATCCGCGAAGCAGTCCGCCATTTACCCGTAAATCAAGCAGCATAATAAACCTCTCTGGTGAAACAGAAACTCAAAACAAGAACAAAATAATATACATTTCTCCCGGAAAAAGTAAAATCCGGATTGAAAAATCACCATCCCTTCATTATGGTATGAACATGATCCGAATCGATTCATTTTTATGAAAGGAGAATCCCATGACATCGTTGTACAGACGGGGCCTGCTGCTCTCTCTGGCCGCACTTTCTCTCACTCTTCCGGCAAAAGCGGCAGCAGACTGGACTCCCGAACAGAGCAGAAAATATGAACAGCATTTTCTCCAGCCGGAAAATCCGCTGGGATTTCCCGAATATCTCCAGACCATCACGGTGAAATACGCTTCTGCGGAAGCGGCGGAAAAGGCAAAACTCATCTTTCCCGTCCTGCCGGAAGAACAGGAAATCGCCTTCTCCACCCGATGGGACGATGTCAACGACCGTCATCTGAAAATGGCACAGCTTCTCAAAAAACACGGCATGAAGGGAACCTTTTTCCTGACACGTCCCTGGAACAGAGAGTATTATCGGAAAATCGGAGAAAAACTGCTGGAAAACGGCTGTGCGATCGGCAGCCACACCATCTCGCATCCCTCGCTGCCGACTCTGATTCCGAATGAGGCATTCCGTCAGATGATGCTGATCCGTCCGGAACTGGAATCGAATCTCAACACCTGCGTTGTGGCATTCGTCCTGCCCGGATGCGCTCTGGGAAGCAGAATCGAAAACCAGACCGCTCTCACTGTGGGGCAGACCATTCAGCGCTGCGGCTATCTCTCCAATCCGGAATTCTGGAACGACAACGAAAAACGCTACGGACTCAAGCCCGGCACCTGCTTCGCAACCAATCTCTTCGATGCAAACGATAAAAATCCAACCATGGAACGCTTCGAAAAAGGACTGAAATGGCAGCTTGACCGAGTGAAAAAGGATCCATCCAATCCGCATGTCACGCTTGGGGTTCACACCTGGCAGGATGACAAGGGTTTCGAAGAACTGGACCGGATCTTCACAAAATACGGACACAATCCGAAATGGTGGTACTGCACGGAAAATGAATATGCGGCCTACCGGTATCAGGCACTCCATAGCAGAGTCGTTTCTGCGGATCGGAAAGGCGAAAACGTCACCTATACGATCCGCCGCATCACGCCGCATCATCTCGGATCGGAGATTCCTCTCAGCTTGAAATTTTCGGAAGCGCCGCTTTCCGTTCAGACCACGAAACCTCTTTCACCGGTCCGCCAGGATCTCTACAAACTTCCGCATGATGCGGACCGCCGGATTCCTCAATACATCGAACTGATCAAAAATCCCTCCAACCAGCCCCTGAACACGGCAATCTTCGACTCAAGGAAATTTCCGGGTCTTTCCGTCGGGCTCCATTGGGATGAATCCAGACAGCAGCTTCAGGGGTTCATCCTCAACCGTTCCAGAGTTCCCCTGCGGCAGATCCAGAAAACCATCTATTTCCCGATGCAGTGGAAAACGCCGGTCCGTTCCATGAAAAGCTGGGAAATTCTGCCGGGCAATCGCGATGCGTTCCTCTTCACGCCTCCGGCGGAAGACAAGCATCCGGATCTGAATTTCATCGAAGGCTCGCATCTCTACGTTCTCCAGTGCGATTTTCTCATGGATGGCAAACCGCAGAGAATCTATGCCACTGCGGAAGTCCGTCAGTCCGTCATTCCCTATCCCTGTGCCAGAGACAAAGCGGTTTTTCTGGGTCCAGTTCTTCCCGAAATCATTACGGATGAACTGCTGGCAAGACTTTCCGTTCCCGGAAAAAAACTGGAACCTGTCGGAACCAACGCCATGGAAGTCTGGAGACCCCAGGCCGAGCGGCAGAATGTGAAAAGCTATATTCTCAATGCCTTCAGCACGGATAAAAAATGGATCAATGAGACTCGCGAACTCTTCAAACAGAAAAAAGGAAATCAGCTCATTGCTCTCGACTTTGATTCTCCGGAAGAGGGCAAAAGCTATCAGCTCTTCTGTTCGCCGAACCACTTCCGCGAAGCATGGCTGAACGGGGAAAAACTGCCGAAACTGAAAAACAAACTTCCGCTCAAAACGCGGAAAGGGATCAATCGCCTTATTCTCGTCCGGAAACCGGTCAACTGGCCGCAGACCAGTCTGGAGCTGGCAGTTGCCGAAAAGGATCCCTTCCAGCCGGTGAAATGCGTACAGCCGGAATTTTGATTCAACAATATACCGATCCAAACAAAAAAAAAGGATTTTTTGATTCATGAAAGCATCACAAGTTCTCTTTTACCGGGAATCGGCCCCCTATTGGGAGGCCGCACTGCCGATCGGAAACGGACGTCTCGGAGCGATGGTTTACGGAGGAGCGGAACAGGAAAAACTCGCACTCAACGAAGACACCCTCTGGTCGGGACGGCCGGAAAACCGGTACAGTCCGGAAATCTACCAATCTCTTCCGGAAGCCCGGCGCCTGATCGCCGAACGGAAATTCTCTGAGGCCGATGCCTTTATCTCCACGCACATGGGCGATCACGACTCCCAGAGTTATCTGCCTGCCGGTGATCTGAATCTCCGTTTCCGTCATGCGGGTCCCATCGAAAACTATCAGAGGAAACTGGATCTTTCGAACGCTCTTTTCTCCATGGAATACACCGCAGGAGGGATCTCCTTTCAGCGGGAGGCGTTTGCCTCCTCCCCCGCACAGACGATTGTCTACCGGATCACTGCGGGAACACCGGGAGCGGTAAATCTGGAAGCGGAATTCGCATCGCAGATTCATGGACAGGCGGCTTCTCTCGGCAAGGACATCGTCTTCGACGGCGAATGTCCCGTTCACGACCGCCGAGATCAGATCATCTGGAAAGATGAACAGGGCCGTACCGGAATCTGTTACCGCATGCAGCTGAGAGCCATGGCGAAAGGAGGAACCGTCCTCTCGGAAAACGGAGTCCTGAAAATCGAGGGAGCCGATTCTGTCACGCTGCTTCTTTCCATCCGCACCAATTTCAAAAACTGGAGCACCATGCCGGAAGAGAGCGGAATCGACTGGAAGGCCCTCGCCTCGTCGGATCTGGAGAATGCGGAAAAAACCGGATTTGACACGTTGAAGCTCCAGCATATCGAAGACTACCAGACTCTTGCGGGGAAATCCGTTCTGGAATTTCCGGAACAGCCGGGAGATGAGGGAACCGTTCCGGAGCGTCTTGCTTTGGAACAAAACCGGGAGATTTTTTCTCCCTCGCTTGCGGCACTGCTCTACAACTATGGAAGATATCTGATGATTGCCTCCTCCCGTCCGGGAACGCAGGCAACGAATCTCCAGGGCATCTGGAATCCGCTTCTCTTCCCGCCCTGGGGCTGCAACTACACAACCAACATCAATACCGAGATGAACTACTGGCCGGCGGAAAACGCCAATCTTGCCGAATGCGCTGCACCGCTCTTCCAGTTCATCCGGGATCTCTCCGAGAAGGGCAAGGATGCGGCACGGGAACTGTATCATCTTTCCGGCTGGTGCCTCCATCACAATTCGGATCTCTGGCGCTACTGCTCCACAGCCACCGGACGGGCGCAGTGGCTCTTCTGGCCGGTCTGCGGCGGATGGCTCTGCCGTCATCTGATGGATCATTACAGGTATTCGCTGGACAAGGAATTTCTTGCCCGTTTCGAGCCGGTCATCCGCGGTGCCGCGGAATTTTTCCTCGGACTTCTGCAGGATCACAACGGCGTGCTGGAGACCTGTCCTTCGACTTCACCGGAAAACAACTTCATTGATCCGGTGACTGGAAAATCCGCTGCGGCGGCTTCCGGCTCGGTCATGGACATGTCCATCATCAAGGAGACCTTTGAAAGTGTTCTGGAATGTGCAGAGGCACTCTCCACGGAAGATGATTTCGTCCGGAAGATCCGCGAAGCCCTGCCGAAACTCCGGAAACCTTCGATCGGTTCCGAAGGCCAGCTCCTCGAATACGGCGAAGATTTTCAGGAAGCGGAAATCCATCACCGCCATGTCTCCCACCTCTATGGAGTCTATCCGGGGTCGGACTTCACTCCGGAGCACAACAGGGAATATTATGACGCCGCCAGAGTCTCGCTGGAACGCCGCGGCGATCTGAGCACCGGATGGGCAATGGGATGGAGAGTCGCTCTCTGGGCGAGATTCCTCGACGGCGATCATGCCTGCCGGGTCATCCGGAATCTGCTGACCCCCGTCTTCCCGCAGGGTACGCCGAACTACGTTGCCGGCGGCGGAGTCTATCCGAATCTGTTTGATGCACATCCGCCGTTCCAGATCGACGGCAATTTCGGCGTCACAGCGGCCATCGGAGAAATGTTTGTCCAGAGCCACAAGAAAACTCCGGAAGGGGAAACGATCGTGGAGCTCTTCCCCGCGCTTCCCTCCGCATGGAGCGCAGGACGCATCACCGGACTGCGTGCTCAGGGGGATCTGACAATCGACCTCAAGTGGAACGCTTCAGGCGCAGCAGATTTCCTTGCGGAAATCACCGCCGGGCATGACGGATCGTTCCTCTTTCGCACCCCCTCCGGCAACGAGAAAAAACAGCTTCGCGCGGGAGAAAAACTGACTCTCTCCTGATCCGGATTTTTCCGAAACATTCCTCCCCTTCCCCGAGAGCATATCGACTCCGGTGAAGGGGTGTTTTTTTCAACGTATCTATTTCCGGGAAACGGCTTCAAAAACGCAGCATCCGATACGTTTCCGGCGTACAGTTCAGATGTTTCCGGAAGGCATAACAAAAGTAACATTCACTTGAAAAGCCGCTTTGCATGGCAATCTCCTTCACGCTGAGCGGAGTTTCCAGAAGCATCCGGGCGGCGCAGCGCAGCCGGAGGCGTCCGAGATATTCCGACGGTGTCAATCCAACACAGCGGCGGAACAGCTGACGACATCGTACCTCTCTGATTCCCGCCGCCGCGGCAATATCCCCCACCCCGATCGCGTTTCGGAAATTGGCCTCCAGAAACCGCAACGCCGCGATAAAACGGGGATTCCGCTCCCCCAGCGTTGCAGATGCAATTTCACCGCGCAGGGCAAGATCGAACAGCAGACGATTCAGAAACAGCTCCCAGTAGCGCAACCCGACACTTCCTCCGGACTGCGTCTCCCCGATCATCCGTTTCAGATTTTCCTTCTCTCCCGCCTCAATCGGAAACCGATGGCACGGAGATTTCAGACGATCCACCGGATTCTCCAGCGAAAATCGGCCGGGAAGAGTGTGAAGAATAAAATGCTTCACCTGATTTTCGCCCTCCGGAAGACCGAACGCATGAAACACCTCCGCCCCCAGCAGGAAGCAGTCGCCGGGATGCAGAAGATATTCCGCGTGATCCAGACATAATTTCAGGGAGCCTTCCAGCACAAAAAGACAGAAATTGTCCATCAGTCTGCGACGAGTCACAAACCACGGATCATAATTCTCCCAGTATGAACAGGAGAGCACACGCATCGGGTTCTCCGCAACGACTTCCAATGCGCCGCGATCCAGAGATGCCGCGTAGCCGCTCAGATCAATCCAGCGCTCGTCACCGAAAGGGGATTTTCTGTCCATAGTGTCGATTTTCTATATAAAATGCGTTTTTTTCATCTTCATGACAGACGTTTTTCGGAATATAATATCCCGGAAGAGAAATCGCAACCTGAAAAACGAAAAACAAGGAGATTTTCATGAGTGTCCAATTCAAAGCGGATTTCGATCCGACAGCAGGAACGGTCCTTCCGGTTCCCTATCTGGAATCGAAGACAGACGAAGTAAAGCTCGAACGCGGGCGCCAGCTTTTCGTGGACGATTACCTGATCGAATGGAACACGTTCCGCCGTATCTGGCATCCGGCGGAAGAGTATGCATACAATCCCGTACTGGAACCGGAAACGGAAATCGAACTCGATCACGGCGAAGCGCCAATGGCGGCTCCGTTCAACGACGGACTCTGGTACGATCCACAGGACAGGCTCTATAAACTATATTATCACGCGGGCTGGTTTCACGGAACGGCGCTGGCGATCAGCAGAGACGGGATTCATTGGGAACGTCCGGATCTGGGGATCGTCGGACACACGAATCTCGTCATTCCGCCGCGTCCGGGCTATGAGCGCGACGGCTGTCTGGTCTGGCTCGATCAACACGCCGAAAAGAAAGAGGAACGCTGGAAAATGTTCCTTTTCTTCCGTCATCCGAATGGCGAGAACGGCGAACTCCGCACCTCCGCCGACGGCATCCACTGGAACTTCCGCGAATTCACCGGCGACTGCGGCGACAATTCCAGTTTCTTCCATGATCCCTTCCGCAAACAGTGGATCTTCAGCGTCCGATGCGGCTTTCCATCAACGGAACGCGCCCGCGCCTGGCTTCCGCGCAGCGAATTCATCGCTCCCCCCTGGAAACAGAGACAGCCGGATATCCTGAACCCGGATTATCCCGATCCCGACATGATCCCCTGGGCAAGAGCCGATGAACTCGATCCCTTCGAAGAAGAAACGCAGTTCCGGCCTCAGCTCTACGACCTGAACGCCGTTCCCTACGAAAGTCTGCTGCTCGGACTCTTCGCCATCTTCCACGGACCGGAAAACAACAACTGTGAACTTCTGGCATGTCCGAAACGAATCGATCTGCATCCGGCCTTCAGTCGCGACGGCTATCACTGGTCGCGCCCGGAGGAACGAATCCCGCTCCTGCGCTGCACTCGGAAAAAAGGCGACTGGAACCGCGGATATCTCCATGCCGCCGGCGGAATCTGTCTCACTTTCCGCGACAAACTCCGCTTCTATCACGCCGGATTCAGTGCGAAATCCAATCTCGGTCCCGGCGAAAAAGGCTCCTCCAGCCGCGGAGCCTACGCCATGTACGCGGGAGCTTCGACCGGATTCGCTGAACTCCGCCGTGACGGATTCGCCTCGCTTCATACCGATATGGAAGGCATCCTCATCACACGTCCGATGATCCCCAACGGACGTTTCCTCCGGATCAATGCCACGGCAGAAACCCTCCGAATCGAAGTGCTCGACCGGGAAAGCCGTCCCGTTCCCGGATACTCGATCGTGGAAACCGTTCCCTTCCGCGGCGACTCCACCTCCGCACAGATCCGCTGGAAAACCAGCGATACCCTCCCGGAAACCTCACCCATCCGCCTCCGATTCACCATGGAGAACGGCGACCTCTATTCCTTCTGGTTCACAGACGATCCCGATGGAAAAAGCGGAGGATATCTCGCCGCCGGAAGCGAAGATTACTCTTCCGACCGAGATCTTTGATCCTCCGGCCGGGAAGCGCCATTTTCCCGACTCCCGGCAAAGCCTTCCTTCGATTCCGGAGGAAGGTTTTTCCGGAAATCACACTCTTTTCCCGAAGCAGGATTTGACAAATCCGGAACGAAAGCCCATTATTCATTATTACGCAGGAGATGGATCGCCTATGCTACTGGCGGCTCCTGTCTGACGGCTCCTGCCTGGCGGCTCCGATCTGCCGGCACAACGAAAATGAGATGAAAGGAAAGGAAAAGAAATCATGAAATTCTCTTTGCTGATTGTGCTCTCTCTGCTCCTTGCGTCAACGCTCGCGGGCAAGGATGTCTATGTGGACAACGTGAAGGGCAGCGACCGTGCGGCGGGAACGGCATCCGCACCCGTCCGGACGATTCGCCGAGGCATGGAACTTCTCTCTTCCGGCGACACATTGCATCTGACTCCGAATGCTCAGCCTTATACGGAGTCCATCCATTTTTCAGGAAAGAACCGTCACCTTGCCGGCAAGCCGGGCGCCCCGACCATCGTGGATGGACATGGTGCCCGTTTCAGCGGACTCCGTCACCGGGTTGCGTCCGAATGGACAAGAAGTGCGAGCGATATCTACACTCTCCAGCTCAACAATAACGCATGGGTTATGGATCAGCAGGGCTACTGGTCCGGCTTCCCGATCGTCTTTGCGGACGGCAAACCGCTTCCCTGGAAAAAATCGAAAGCGGAACTTCTCCCGAACTCCTACGTTCTCACCAAGGTGTTCGGAGCCAAAAAGACGGCGGAACACAATCAGCTCCACGTCCGCCTGGAACCCGGAAAGACTCCCGCCGATGTAAAACTCGAAACACCCGCCGGAGATTACGCGGTCTGCGTGGAGGGCGTGGATCACGTGACAATCCGGAATATCCGGGCGGAATACTATCCCGGCGACGGATTCGATTCCGCCTGGCGGAAAGTCGTCTTCGAACACGTGGAAGGTTCCCGGAATATGGATCAGGGAATCAGCGCACACGCATCGGAAATCGTTGTGAAACATTCCCGCTTCCATGGCAACGCAGGCGGCGGAGTCGTGGATGTCGGAATGCCTTCGGGCGGAAAGACACACCGCTCGAAGGTCCGCTACATCGACTGCATCATGGAAGACGATGTCTTCCGCAACGATGTGCAGTTCTATCATACCGACGCACTCCTCGAAAACTGTATCATCCGCGTGCGCCGCGGAAACGCCATCACCGCGGAAAAAGAATCGAACGTCGTCCTGAAAAACTGTATTCTGTTCAATCTCGCAAAATCGGGAACAAATACGGCCGTTCTCGTCTCCGGTACCGCATCGGTTTCCATGGAACGTTGTACCGCTATCGGATTCGGAACCGTGTTCGCCATTCATGAAAAAGGCCGCATCCACAGTCGGAACAATCTGTTTCTGAACTGCAATACGATCGTCTCCTCGTTCGGAGTAGGAAACTACACCGGGCAGGCGAACCTCCAGACCTCCCAGCACTACTTTTTCCACCCGCTGCATTACCGGACTCTCGATGAGTTCCGAAAAGCCAAAAAGCAGGATCAGACTTCCAGATACGATCCTTCCGCCACACTCAAACCTTTCCCGGATGCGGGAGCCGATGCAGAGATGATGGAAAAAATAAAAACGTGTCACAGCAGTCTCCGCAGCGGAAAATGAATAGACTTATCGCCTCCCGTCCCTGCATGACTCTTCCGAATCCGCTGAAGCGTATCATTCCAAGCGACTGGGTTTGATACTGCCGGAATGGAAACTGCTTTTTTCTCTGTTTTTTTCTGGACACCCTCTTGACATCTTCCGCGAAATGTAGTATAATTATATCATCTGAAACGTTTCAGAAAAAAAAAAGAAAACAATCAAAAAGAGCGGAAAAGAATGGTTTCGATCAAGGACATTGCCAGACATACGGGATACGGAGTATCGACCGTTTCGGCAGTGCTGAGCAACAAAGCGGGCAGTCTGGGAATCAAACAGGCGACCTGTGATAAAATTACCGCAGCCGCCGCCGAACTTGGTTATCGACGCAACAACATCGCTGCGCAGATGCAGTCCGGCCGCTCCAGAATGCTGGTGCAGTTTCTCCCCGATTTTCATGGAGATTACCTCTCCCGAAGCGCACTGATGGCGAATATCGCCGCGCTCAAACTCGGCTACACAACCAGGGAGATCGTTTTCAGCCGGAACAGCGATTTCCGGAAACTGGTGGATAATGCCATCGAACAGCGACCTGCCGCATTTTTCGCCTGGAACATTCAAGGGCCCAGACTGGAAATCCTTCTGCATGATTCCCGCAGATACAAGATTCCTCTTGCTCTGCTGGACATTGATGTCGAAGAAGCGGATCTCTGCGTGATCACGGATGACCTTTCCGGAATCCGTCAGGCAGTCGATCACCTTTATGAACTGGGGCATCGCCGCATCGTGCACGCGACAGATACTTTTAAGGCACAATATGCGAAAAACCGTTTCAACGCCTATGCACAGTGTCTGAAGGAAAAAGGTCTCGTTCTGGACAAATCGCTCTGCTACCACGACTACATGACATCCAATCCGGAAAAGCTGATCGAATATGTGAAAATGCTGACATCTCTGCGGGAACCGCCAACCGCCGTCACCTGCGGATCCGACTATATGGCATTCAAGCTGATGATGCTTTTTCCGCGTTTTGGATTCCGGGTTCCGGAGGATATCTCTCTGATCGGATTCGGCGGACTGCCGCTTGCCGAAGTCGCGGTTCCAATGCTGACGACAATCGACCAGTCGCTGGATCGGCTCGGTGCAAATGCCGTCGAGACCATGATCCGGCTTCTGAACCGAAAATCCGTTCCCGCACGCATCCTCCAGCCCACCACCTTGAACATTGCTCAAACAACAACTATACCAAAGACAGGAGTGCAAGTATGACAGCTGAATACCCGGTCCATCTCAGAAAAGAAAGGATGATTTTCACACTCATTGAACTGCTTGTTGTAATTGCAATTATAGCAATTCTGGCAGCAATTCTGCTGCCGGCCTTGAATTCCGCAAAGCTGAAAGCCCGTCAGATCGAATGTGTGAACCATCTCCGCATGTTCGGTCAGGCAGGCAATACCTATGCCGCCGATTACAACGATTTCTGGTTTCCCAGAGATGCAAAAGTTCCGGACAAAACAAATCCGACCACCTTCATCAACAATCTGACCATCCGGGCGAAATATCTGAATATCGACATCCGGAAATACAGTGTCGAAGGCTGGATTCCCCGTAACCTCCTCTGTCCCGTTTCCTCCGCCATGCAGAAAAATTATTCCTACGGCAGCTATTTTTCCAACTCCTACGGCATCACTTACAATGGCACGGAAAATGAGAATCCAGCTGGCTCCGGGTTCCGGGGATTCAAACTGACTCAGATCAAACGTCATTCGGCCGCCATGGCAATGGCGGATGCGCAGGACTACCTGATCTGGCAGACCAATTATTATGAGTATATCAAGAAACGGGAAAACGTTTCTCTCAATTCCGGAAACGGAATGCTGGCATACCGGCATTTCGAGGGATTCAACGGAGTTTTCTTCGATGCGCATGTGGAAAATCTCCGTTACGGAGCATTTGTGGAACGGAAAAGTGCTCTGATGTATCCTCTGAATCCATAAACAAAAAACATGAAAGGAAAAATTCACATGAAACTGCGTTTTCTTCTTCTGCCGCTGCTCTGCGGTCTGATACAGAGTCATGCGGCACCGGAGAAAGAGGTGGCGTTTCCCGCGGGAAGTGTTCTCTTCTCTGAAAACTTCGACGGACTGAAACACTGGAGTCCCGACCCCTTTGCCTCCACGGCGGAAAATACACTGACCATTCGTGCAGGAAGCAGCGGAACTTCACGCTCGGGCAACGAAATTCTGGCGCAGGATGTCTTCGGCGATCAGACCCGGGCAACGACCAACAATTATACGATCACCCGGGGCATCAACGCCTTTCTGAGTCGGGCAAAAGGATATGGAGCGGAACTTCTGTTCGAAGCGAAAGCGGAAGGCGTTCCCCGTCCGGCGGTCCCGTGGGAAGGTATCCGAATTGCGCTCAATTACGCAACGGAAGTCGATCACTATGCTGATTCCTACAACGGTCTTTCCGGCTCGTTCCCGTGGAAGCAGTTCCGGCTGAAAATCCGGATTCCCGCCGATCTGCGCGATGCCTCCCTGACACTCGGAATTCTGGGAAAACAGGGAAGTGTCTCATTCCGGAATGTCAAAATCGTTGTAACAGGTCCCCCTCTCGCCGCACTGGCCAGGGACAATGCGCCTCCACCGTACAAAGGGCATGATCTCAAGGCCCTGCGCGGGTTCAATACCTGTGACAACATTCTCCCGAACGGCAGAATCGGACAGACAGTGAAAGAGTGGAATGTCAATCTTCTGAAACTGCATCTTCATCTCCGGGATCTTCCGTTCAACCTCTCCGATTCCGAACTGGACAAGCAGCTGGAAAAGACCTTCCGGAAATGGGATAAAGCACTCGCAGAAGCCGATCAGTGCGGAACATATCTGATCTTCCAGGCGTTTGCTCCGTGGAGAGAGAACAATGACTGGGCTCATTCCGATCTCTTCTACACTCGTCCCGGCTATGCGGAATATTTCGTCAAGATCTGGCAGAAAATCGCCAGACGCTATCAGGGGAATCGCAGAATTTATGCGTTCGAACTGCTTAACGAAAGCTGTTTCCGGGTCGAAAAACAGCCGGGGTTCCCGGACTATGAAGAGCTGATGGAACGTGCCGCACAGGCCATCAATGCGATTGATCCGGAACGGACTATTCTGGTTCAGCCGGAAGAATGGTTCGGACAGCGGGCATTTCAATCGCTGCGTCCGATCCGGGCAAAAAATGTCGTTTACGCCGTGCACTTCTACTCGCCGTTTTCCTATACGCATCAGAGAATCGGTTCCGGAAGAGCGCAAAGTGTCACATATCCGGGGAAGTGCGAAGGCAATTACTGGGACAAAGCCATGCTGCGCAAAGCCCTTCAGCCGGCGCGGGATTTTCAGCGGGCATACAACGTTCACATACTGGTCTCTGAATTCAGTGCAATCGCATCCGCACCGAACCGGGAGAAATATCTGAACGATCTTCTGGAGATCTTCGATGAATACGGATGGGACTGGACCTTCCACGCCTATATGGAATTTTACGGCTGGGGACCGGATTACATCACCGCACCCGATTACGAACAGAAATACTGGGACAAGGCAAAATCCTGGATCCGCAAACCCGATAATCCGACAGCAGCAGTCCTGAAACGATTCCTCCGGAACAACGAACTCCGCAAAAAAAAGTTTGACCGGAAAGCATTCGATCGCGAATTTCCTCCCTCTGCCAAAGCGACCCATTCCGGAGCGATCTATGTAACAGCCGACGCAGGCAATCACCTGCGTCCCGTTCCCATGCGCGAACTTCCCGGCTCCTGTTCCAACCCGAACTGGGACAAGAAATCCATCTGGGCCAACACGCCGCAGCTTCCGGACGGAAAATGGGTTCCCTTCACCTTCGCCTTTCTCCCCGAAAAGGACGGAGAGATCACCCTGACCTTTATCGTCAACGACTGCGTGAACCGCTCGGATAAAACCCCCAATCTCTGTACACTGGCATGGGATGATCTCACGCTCGAAGGCGCCCGGCTCATCAACGGAGATTTCGAACTCCGCGATGCAAAGGGCAAATACACCACATGGCCCTGGTTCGGCGGCAGCGCCTTTCAGCACGACAACATTCCACCGCACGGCGGAAAACGGATGCTGATCCTGAAAGGAAAACAGCAGGCGGCACAACGGAAGATCAAAGTGAAAGGCGGACAGCCGATCACCTTCCGCGGATCGCTCCGCGTGATCGACTGCTCTAAGAAATAAAGATTTTTCCCCCGTTCTCACCGCTTCTTCCATCAATGAAGCGGTGACCGGCGGGAGCTCTTGAAATCAGAATCAATTTAGAGTACGGAGAAAGGATTCGATCCGCTCTTCAATATCGCGATGCAGTTTGTGAGGATCGCTCCGGGGAATCCAGATGCAGTGTCCGTCGTTGCTGCGATTGTAATAATAGGTTTCGATCCGCGTTCCATTCTTCTCGACGGCGGAAACGAATACCTTGGCGGACTCAATCGGCACAACGGTATCATAAAGAGCATGTGTGCAGAGAATCGGCGGACTCTGTTTTGTCAGGAAATTCGCAGGCGTGATGGCATCCAGATCCGCCTCGGTAGGCGCATGCCCGAAGAGCTGTGTGTAACGGCCCGGAGCGATTTTCCAATCCGCCCTGGGATCGTCGATTCCGGAGATGGATACGATCCCGGAGACCCGTTCCGGCGGAAGACGGAGCCCGGTCATCAGCGCCAGATGCCCTCCGGCGGAGGCCCCGACCACAAAAACCCGTCTCCGGTCAAAACCGCAGAGTTCTGGCCGATCCGCATTCAGAAAGAAATCCGCGGCCTCCAGACAGTCATCCCCGCAGGCGGGCCACGGCGCAATGGTCGAAAGGCGGTAGTGAATGTTGTAAACGGCAAATCCCAGTCCGCAGAGGAATTCGGCGACCCCGGCAAAACTGTACTTTTCCATAGCGGACCAGCCGCCGCCATGAATCGTCAGAGCGGCAGGGGGCTGTGCCGAAAGGGAATCAGGCAGATACAAATCCCCCAGTCCGCGCTCCCCGTAGGCCGGCTGATAGACGAAATCTCTCACAATCTTCATTTTCAACCTCATAAAAAAGGCCGTCCGGAAGTGGACAGCCATCTGTTATTTTCTGCGCAGAAATTACTTTGCAGGTTTGATTACAACGGCACACGGAATGCCGTAATTGCCATCGGCCTTTCCATTGTGCGCAGGGACTTCGATTTTCCCCGCCTTGACCTGTTTTTCATAAACGGTGTCAGCTCCGGCGCTCCACTGGACTTTCATTGAAGTTTTCTTCCAATCCGCAGGAATGGTCGGAGTTCCGCGGTCGTGCACGAGAAGATAAACGGTCGCAGGCTGATCAATCGTAAGCGAGAATCCGGCACCGGGCTTTTTCATCGATCCACGCGAAACGGTAACGATCGGAAGACCTTTCAAGGAATCAGGGACCTTCATGAAGACAAAAGATCCTCCGGTTGTACGAGTCTTTGCTTTCTGCTCAATCTTAGCTACCTTCGCGCTTCCGGTCAAACCGGAAATCTTGACCTCGGCAGCGGAAACACAGATGGCTCCGGCGCACAGAACAGCAGCGATCACACTCATGAATTTCATTTGCTCTCCTCCTTTTCTTTGGTGTTTTCTATAATAAACCGAAAAAAAGAAAAGTCAAACGGGGAATGGAAAAATCATGATTTTCCGCAGAGAGAGATCCGCATCTGCCACAGTCGGAAAACCGACGGATTCCCTGGATCAAAGGCTCTTGAGTTCGCGCCGGAAGGGAATCGAATCCGCCGCGCCGAGGCGTCCGACACAGAGACCGGATGCCGCAGCCGCCGTTTTCATCGCCTTTTCCGGAGAAGCTCCGAGAGCCGTCTCCGCCAGGAAATAGCCGATAAACGTATCTCCCGCGGCAGTCGTATCCACCACTTTCTCCACGCTCGATGCCGGCACGAACACCACGCGCTCCTCCGCACGACCGAGATACATGGCTCCGCTTGCACCCAGAGTCATCAGCAGATTGGCAGAAGGATACTTTGTCTGAAGGGATCGGATCACCTGTTCCGGTCCGCTCTCCGCATCGGTTCCGGCAAGACCTGCAGCTTCAATCTCGTTCACAATGAAAGTATCCACCTGTTCCAGCGGATACGAAAACACACGATCATTCATCGGGGCGGGATTGAAAAAGATACGCAGTCCGGCTCTGTCTGCGGCTTCCATGATCTCCTTCATGCGGCTGATCTCATTCTGAAGAAGCAGGAAATCGCCGCGCTCCATCGACTGGATCGAACGGAGAATCTGCGCTTCCGAAATCCGCATGTTGGCGCCGCCGAAGAGGACGATGCAGTTCTCGCCTTTTGCAGAGACTTGAATCATCGCATGTCCCGTCGGCTCTTCCGGTGCGACTTCCAGCAGAGAGCAATCCACGCCGGAAGATTCCAGTTTCTCCTTCAGAAAAAGTCCGTCGGAACCGATCCGCCCGGCGTGAAGCACCTCCGCGCCCGCCCGCGCCAGAGCAATCGACTGATTCAGCCCCTTTCCTCCGCAGAAACGGGAGTAGTTTTCCGCCGAAATCGTCTCCCCCGGCTTTACAAAATCGGCGACATTGTAAACATGATCGATATTCAGCGAACCGAAATTCAGAATCTTCATACCCCGCATTCTCCTTGTTTGAAACAATACTAAATCACGCGGAAGAGAAGGAATCAAGTGGCTGCCGCAGGATTTTCTGCGGAAAAAACAACACAAAATGCTTTTTCTCCATTCTCCGGAACAAATGAAAATTACCTTTTGATGAAAAATCCTGTTTTCGATTTGCACAAACCGTGCCGAAGCGTTATAGTTCCGAGTCAAACATGCAACAGGAGGAACCATGAGCGTCAAAATCGCCCTTTTGCAAAGCCGCGCATTCGAGACAAGAGAGGCATCCATCGCCGAACACGAAAAACGGATCGCGGAAGCCGCCGCAAACGGCGCAAACATCATCTGCACGCAGGAACTCTGCTTTACCCCGTATTTCTGTCTGAATCAGGACCCTGCGAACTTCGATCTAGCAGAACCGATCCCGGGGCCGGTGACGGATCACTTTTCTGAAATTGCCCGGAAATATCAGGTGGTCCTGATTCTGTCGCTGTTCGAGCGGCGCGCCCCCGGACTCTGTCACAACACCGCGGCGATCATTGATGCCGACGGCACTTTTCTCGGCAAATACCGGAAAATGCACATTCCGCAGGATCCTGGATTTGAAGAGAAATTCTACTTCACCCCCGGCGATCTCGGCTTCCGCGCATGGCAGACCCGGTTTGGAAGAATCGGAGTCATCATCTGCTGGGACCAGTGGTATCCGGAATCGGCACGGCTGACGGCGCTCGACGGAGCGGAGATCATTTTCTGTCCGACGGCAATCGGCGGAATCGACTCGGAACCCGAAGAGCTTGCCAATCTCCAGCGGAAAGCCTGGCTGAATGCGCAAGTCTCCCATTCCGTCGCGAACGGATGCTACTACGCCGCAGTGAACCGGGTCGGCCGGGAGGGAGGCACCCGCTTCTGGGGGACTTCGTTCGTGTGCGACTTCTACGGGAACCGGATCGCGGAGGCTTCGCAGGACAACGAGGAGATTCTCTACGCCACCTGCGATCTGCGCGCCATGGAGGAACACCGCCGGATGTGGCCCTTCTTCCGGGACCGCCGCATCGACGCATACCAAAATCTGCTGAGGAGATACAATGACTGATTTTCCTGCCCCCTCGGAATACGGATTTGCGATGCCGCCGGAATGGAGCCGTCAGGAAGGGGTCTTCCTGAGCTGGCCGCACAATCCCGCCACCTGGCCCGCGACCATGCCGGAAATCCGGAAAATTTTTGCGAAGTTTGCCGCCGCCATCTCCCGGTATGAAAAAGTCTGCATTCTCCGCGGGAACGCTGCGGCGGAATCCATACTGGAGGAGCTCTGCGAAGCCAATGCAACCATGAACAACGTCCGGATCTTCGACATCCGGACCAACGATGTCTGGTGCCGCGATCATGGACCGGTCTTTGTCCGGAACGCCGCCACCGGAGAGCGCGCGATCGTCGATTTCAACTACAATGCGTGGGGCGGAAAATTCCCGCCGTGGGATGCCGACAACGCCGTTCCCGGACGCCTCGCGGAAGAACTGAAGATGAAACGCTTCTCCATTCCGATCGTCTGCGAGGGCGGAGCGCTGGAGATCAACTCTCTCGGCGACCTCATGACCACAGAAACGGTTCTGCTCAATCCGAACCGGAATCCCGGAATCGGAAAAGAACAGATGGAGACCATTCTGAAAGCGGCACTCGGAGCAAAAAACATCCTCTGGCTGAAACAGGGTCTTGTGGGCGACGATACCGATGGACACATCGACACTCTCGCCCGCTTCGTCCGCGACGACGCCATCCTTGCCGCCGTTGACGAGACCCCCTCCGGACGCAATCGCGAAGTTCTCCGCGAAAACATCCGTATTCTGGAACGAAACTGCAATTTGAAAGGCGAAAAATTCGAGATCATCCCCCTCCCCTGCCCCGATCCGATCGAACCCGAAGGCTGGCGCGAAACCGTTCTCCCCGCCACCTATACGAACTATCTGATCCTGAACGGAGCCGTTCTCGCGCCTTCCTACCGGAACGACAAATACGACGCAAAAGCCTGCGAGATCCTCTCCCGCTGCTTCCCGCGCCACAAAGTGGAAATGATCGACTGTTTCGACATCATTCTGGAAGGCGGTGCCCTGCACTGTCTCAGCCAGCAGATGCCGGCATAAACCATTCGTCCGATCCCTGCGTTTTCCGTTCGACGGCTCCATCCCCCGGAACTCAGCAGAACAACAACGAAAAAAATAACAAAAAACAACGGAGTTCTCCTCGCAGGAAGAGAACTCCGCTTTTTTACAAACCGATCCAGGTAATCGCAATCAGATGGACGGCAGTTTCACATCCTTTGCCGGAACGATCACCAGTTTCGCCCCCTTCAGAGCAAGCTGACGATTCGCCCAGCGGCGGAACTCGTTGATCCCGTAGACATCCAGATGCGGCAGAGATTTCATTCTAGCCCTGTCCTGATGCGCGGCGCAGGTGCAGAAGACCGGCACAACGTTTGTCACAGCCAGCACATCCCCCTCCTGCAGATCCGCCAGCTTCCGGCGGACCCATTTTTTCAGCACATTGAGCACGCCAGGCGCGGCAAAGCAGGGTAGCGATTTCACGGGATTTCCAGCGCCATCGTATGCAAGAAGCGTCTCGGGCCAGTCGAATGCCGCCATGTCGAACACATCCTTGTATTTTGCAGAAGTTCGGGCTCCGCCTTTTTTCCTCCATGCCAGCAGGAAGTTCATTCTGCGGTTGCGTCCGAAAGGCACCTCGACCTCCGGCCGGGGGTGGAACTCGTACGGGAGCCAGGAGGCCTCAAGTCCGTTTTCCGTTTTTGTCAATGTATAGCGGGAAACAGTATCCGGCGCGGATGCCGTCCAGCGCCAGAAATCCTCGCCGGTTGCGATCTCCAGAATGGTCCCTTCCCCGCTTTCCGCCAGAAGCGCAACCGGAGGCTGCGCAGAGTCGTAAATGACAGAACCTTCCGCAACGGAATCAAAACTCTTCCACTCCGGCTGCGGCAGAGCGGCTCCGGATTCCGGCGCGGAAAGCACCGCAAAGCGCGCAATGCCGCCCTCCAGACGGTATCCGCCCGCAAACAGACTCCGCACCTGAAAGGAGGCGCGGATCAGAAAATCCGTCGTCACGGAAAGCAGGCCGTCCGAGAGCTTGAATTTCCGGGCGATCCCCGGCTCGGCTCCGAACGGAATTCTGCACGAAGATTCAAACTGCGCCTCCCTGCCATCGTTGGAATGATGCACCTTGCGCCGTTCGTGAAGCGCGGAGGCCTCCTCCAGATTGTCGATCACGGCAAAACGGGAAACGAACGTCAGCGACCGATCCGGACGAAGCGTGAACAACCCCGGCTTCGGGGCATCGAAAACAACCTCCCAGTTCTTCCCGGACGAACGGAAGGTTCCATCGGACTGTCTCGTGATCTCCAGCATCAGATGACCTCGAACACCTTGGAAACATCTTTGCGCGCGAAGGGTCCGGGCCCATCCTTGGCGTACCCGAGCGGCGAGAGCGCAACCGAATGTTCCGAAGGCTTCACGCCGAGAATCGCATCGACCGCGGCGCGGTCATACGCGCAGACCCAGCAGGTTCCGAGTCCCTCTTCCGTTGCCGCAAGCACAAAGTGCTCCATGGCGATTGCGGCATCCACATCGACAATCGAATCTCCTTCCAGACGTTTCCACGCCGCGGAGGCATCCCCCACCACAACCGCGATCAACGGCGCTTCGGAAAGCCATGCCGCCTTGTACACCCGGCAGATCGCCGCCCGCTTCTCCGGATCCTTCACCACGATGATGCGGAACGGCTGACGGTTGCACGCAGTCGGCGCCATATTCACCGCCTCGGCAATGCGTTCCAGCGCATCCTCCGGAACGGGAACGGGACGATACGAACGAATACTTCTTCTCAAACGGATCACATCATAAAATTCCATGTTTCAACCTCCTTATGATTTCGAAAAACGCCGCAGAAGTTTTCCCGTCACAATCCGGGCTTCGCGGATACTAAGCAGAAATGCCAGCGCTGTAAATATAGCACCAAACAGCGCACTTGCGCAAATCAGAGAAAGAATATTTTTCGGCAATGCCGCAAAAAAGCCAATTCCCTCCAGCTCCGTACAGAGATACCGCGCCGGAAGAGCCGCCACCGCTGAGATCACTAGCAGCTGGACAAACAGATATCCCGCACTCTTCAGCGGCATCCGTCCAAGACGCTTTCTCAGCAGATACAGAAGAATGAAATTGTTCAAATACGCGGTAATGCTCGTTGCCAGAGCAATCCCCCCCTGCCGCATCACATCCATCAGGGAGATGCTGATCATCACATTCAGGACAATACAGAAGATCGAAACCAGAACCGGCGTTTTCATGTCCTTTCTGGAATAGAAGCCGGAAACCGTCACCTTCGTTGCGGCAAACGCGGGAATCCCGAACGCATACCAGTAAAGCGCCAGCGCCGACTCATTCAAAGCAACCGTGTCGAACGCACCCCGGCGGAACAGAAGATCCAGAAGCTCACGCCCGAAGCAGATCATGTACGCCGCAAGCGGAACCGTCAGAAAAAGAAGCTGACGCATGGAACCGAACATCATAATCAGCATCGTCTTGAGTCTGCCGGCTGCCGCAAGACGCGACATCAGAGAAAGAGAAACCGTACCGAACGCCACCGCAAAAATTCCAATCGGCAGATAGATGAGCCGGTCGCTGTAATACAAAGCCGCAACCGCGTGGTTGCCGATCGCCATCGCAATCGTCCGGTCGCAGATCACGCTGACCTGAAGAGCCGACATCCCGATCAGTCCCGGCAGCGCCAGATGCCAGATCTCCCGGATCGCCGGCGCATTCCACAACGTCCGTCCCGACAATTCCGGCAGCATCCCCTCCTTCTTCAGCAGCCACCCGAGCACCACCATCTCCGCAAGCCCCGAAAGCAGCACCGCCACCGAAAGCACATACAGACAGTTCACCGGTTCTTTCCGCCCCCCCGAACAGAAAAACAGAAGCGCTCCGATCAGGAACACATTCAGCAGCAGACTCGCCATCGCAGGCAGGAAAAACTGCTTCATGCTGTTCAGAAGCGAGGTTGCTATCCCGATCAGGCAGATCATAATGCAGTACGGCATCACCACCGGCGTTGCAAGGAGCGCCATCTTCCAGCGTTCCGTCGTCACATACGGCTCAATCAGCAGCGCGGGAAGTGCCACCAGCACCGTAATCAGCGCCAGAAGAAAGGTCAGCCAGATCACAATCGTGGAGAACTTGCGCCGGGCGGAATCCTGTCCCTCTTTTTCCAGCGTATGGGAGATCATCGGGATCAGAGCGGTCCCCAGCGCCCCCTCCCCCAGAATGCGACGGAAAAGATTCGGAAGCGTAAACGCAAGCGCCCATGCGCTCATCAGCATTCCGCCTCCGATGAACTGAGCAGTCAGAATCTCCCGGATCAGCCCCAGAACGCGGCTCAGAAAGGTGGCTCCGGAAAGCCCCATCGTGCTTTTGAAAACACCCCGATCCGAAGCCATGACAAAACGAACCTCCTCAGACGGAGAAGCGGACGAACACGCAGTCGCCGTCCTGCACGATGTACTCTTTTCCTTCGATCCGGAGCTTTCCGGCCTCTTTCGCGCCGTTCCAGCTTCCGTATTTCATCAGATCGTCGTAGGAGACGACCTCCATGCGGATGAAGCCGCGCTCCATATCGGTATGGATTTTTCCAGCCGCCTGCGGCGCCGTCGAACCGCGCGTGACGGTCCAGGCACGGGTCTCATCGGGACCGGTCGTAAAGAATGTCAGGTAGTTCAGAAGCTGATAGCCGGTATGAATGACTCGTTCGAGTCCGCTTTTCTCCACGCCGATATCTTCCAGAAACGCGAGAGCCTCATCGGGTTCGAGCTGGGCAAGATCCTCTTCCAGCTTCGCGCAGACGGGAACGACCTCCATGCCATGTTTTGCGGCATCGGCAATCAGCTTTTTCGAGACCTCGTCTTTACCGAAGTTCCGGAACGCCTCCTCATCGGTATTCGCGCAGACGAACGCCGGAGTAAGAGTCAGCAGCTGCATGGATTTCACAATCCGCACCTGTTTCGGATCCTCCTTGTCATAGACCGGGAGAGTTGCGTTCTCCAGATTTTTCACAAAGGAAT
Source organism: uncultured Lentisphaeria bacterium (assembly GCA_905197955.1). Taxonomy (GTDB): domain Bacteria; phylum Verrucomicrobiota; class Lentisphaeria; order Victivallales; family UBA1829; genus UBA1829. Next base: position 76,363 of record CAJKAR010000018.1, read on the forward strand.
TGGCAAGTTCGAGTTCCAGTTTCAGTTCGGGATCGCCGCTGCGGGCGAGCTTTTTCGATTTGTCGATTTTCTTCTGCAAATATTCCAGATCCGCCAGCATGAGTTCGGTCAGGATCAGTTCGAGGTCCCGGGAGGGATCGACCACCTCCTTGACATGCACCACATCCGGATCCTTGAACAAGCGGACAACATGCGCCACGGCATCCACATTGCGGATATGACCGAGGAACTGGTTGCCGAGCCCCTCCCCCTTGCTTGCGCCTTCGACAAGTCCGGCGATGTCGATAAACTTCATTGTTGCCGGCACAACCTTCGCCGAGTGCTCCAGCTTGACCAGCTCATCCACGCGCTTGTCGGGAACCGGTACGACACCCGTATTCGGATCAATCGTGCAGAACGGAAAATTGGCGGCTACCGCCCCGCCTTTGCACAACGCATTGAAAAGGGTTGACTTCCCGACATTCGGCAATCCTACAAAACCACAGGCAAATCCCATTGGTGAAAACTCCATTCTTATTTTTTTGAATCAGTTCAAATGGAAATTTACCATTTCATTTGTTTTTTTCAACCGTCCGGAGATTTAAATTCCGCAAATCCGGTGTAAGTTTACAACACCTGTTTACAGATTGCAGTCAAACTTCTGAGGAAATGAGAAATGGAAGAAGAAAATAAGAGGGTTCTGATCCTCGGATTCGGGATCAGCGGAAGAGCCGCCGCACGGCTCGCGGAACATCTGAAAATGATCCCGGTTCCCGTCGACGCCAGACATGCGCCGGATGAAGCGCTCTTCCGGGAATCCGCCTTCGGCTGGCAGGAGGGAACGCCTCTGCCCCATGCGGATCTGGCGGTCATCAGTCCCGGCATCCGCCCCGATTCCCCGATGGCACAGGCAGCTCGGAATGCCGGGGCATCTATCATCGGAGAACTCGAATTCGCCTGCCGCGTCCTTCCCTGCCGGATCGTCGCCATTACAGGAACCAACGGAAAAACCACCACAACGGAACTTACCACAGCACTTCTTCAGGCAAATGGAATCCGGGCTCAGTCCGCGGGAAATATCGGAAACGCCCTCAGCGACGCCGCTCTCGACGTGCTCCTCCACAACAATCTCGATGTGCTGGTTGTGGAATCCAGCTCGTTTCAGCTTGAGACCATCCAGTCCTTCCGCCCCTCGACCGGCGCGCTCCTGAATCTGGCAAGCGACCACATCAACCGTCACGGCTCCATGGAGGGCTACGCCGAAGCCAAACTGCGGCTCTTCCGGAACATGGAAGGCGGCAATGCCGTCATCAACGCCAACCTTCCGGAACGTTACGCCCAGCAAATCCGCGCCCGCTGCCGCACCGAAACATTCTCCGCCGCGCAGAATGCCGATTTCATGCTTGAAAACGGAAGCATCCGCTTTCATGGAAGACCCGTCATTCCGCTGGCGGAAGTTCCGCTCAAAGGGAACCATAACGCAGAAAACATCATGGCGGCGCTCGCAATCTTGAAGGCGGAAGCCGGGGAAGAGGCACTCTTTTCCGAAGCGACCGCGGAGGCACTCCGCAGTTTTCACCCGGATGTTCACCGGATGGAGTTCTTCGCGGAACACAATGGTATCCGGTTCGTCGATGATTCCAAAGCGACGAATCCCCATTCGGTCAACGCCGCTCTGAACACGTTCGGCGGGAAGAAGAACGTCATCCTGATCCTCGGCGGACTCGACAAGCAGATGGATTTCTCCTCCATCCGGGACGATGCGGACAAAATCAAATGCGCCTTTCTCATCGGGGAATGCAAAGAGAAAATCTATGCCGCTCTCCACGATCTCTTCCCCTGCACCCTCTGCGCGACGCTGGAAGAGGCAACGGAACAGGGAGCCCGCTCCGCCGCCCCCGGCGACATTCTCGCCCTCTGTCCCGCCTGCGCCAGCATGGATATGTTCCGGGATTACAAGGAGCGCGGCAACCGTTTCAAAGAGGCGGTCCACCGGCTGATCCGGAACTCATAACCCATTTTCCTATCTCCACCGGGAGTTCGGAACCGGAATCACGATTTCGGTTCCGAAAGCACCCGCGCGGATCGCGCCGGAAGATGAATGGCAAACGAGTCCGCGACCGCTTCCCCCGTCCAGAAATCACTCAGACCGCGGGAGGTCTCCGGCAACCGGAAGTCCGCGGAACCGGTATCATCCCAGTTGAAGAAAAAGTGAAGCGTGCGGTCCGGCAGATCCATTCTGCCATACCGGAACGAGGTGTCCGAAAAACGCGCGGTGTGACCGTAACATGCCATGATTTTGCGGATCGTTTCCAGAGAGGATTCCGAAAGCTGCGCCAGTTTGTCGCTGGAAAGGATCATGCCGCCGGAAGCCAAGATGTGCGCTTTGTGGAAACTGAACTCGTTCGGAGAGAGCGAACTGGTCTGACGGCTGGTCGGCACACCGTCGGGGCCCATGATATCGACCCGAAGATTTTCGAGGACAAGACAATCCGGATCGTTGATCCAGAGCCGTCCGTTCTGCCAGTTGCGGAGGAAACACTCCCGCGCCAGAGTCTTGAACACCGGCCACGAACGGCTGATGTCGCCCGTGATCCGCATGGCGTTGCAGACGCCGATCGAAGGCCACATCGGAGCATTGCAGCCCAAGATGACGGAATCCGCTCCCGCGCCCTCCATCACGGCGCGCATTCCGGCGCGGTAGGCCTCAACGCTCGTGACAGACGGATTCCGCCGCCGTCCGAACGGCATGCACCCCCACATGATGCCGTCGAGTTTGAAATAACGGCACTGCCACTCGCGGCGCATCGTGCGGAACACATCGCGGATGTAGTCGAGCACCTCCGGGATCGTGCAGTCGAGCATGTACCACGGAGCCGCGCGCCAGCCGCCGAACGAATACCGGGAGGAAGGAAGAGGAAGTCCATCGTCATCGGTCAGGAACCATTCCGGATGCGACCGGAAAAGCTCCGACTCCGTCTCGGCAATGAACGGAGAAACCCAGATCGCAGGCTCCAGACCGTTCTCCCGGATCTTCAGGCACAGGGAACGAATCCCGGCGGGAAAGTTCCGATGCGGAATCAGCCAGTCGCCCATGTGCGCCTGATAGCCGTCGTCGATCTGAACAAAGCGGAGGAAAGGAAGTTTCTCCTTCATTGCCTTCATATTCTCCTCGATGTCCCGTTCCGTCACATCGGGTCCGTAGCAGTACCAGGAGCACCAGCCGGTGATCTGATCCTTGTACTCCGGAGTCGGATGATGAACAGCAATCCGGTCCGCGAAATCCGCAAGCAGCGTCTCTCTGGAGGTACCGTACTGATAGAAAAACTCCTCCAGCTCCAGCGTTCCATCCGCGGAGAGCTCCAGTCCGCCGCAGTCGATCACGAATTCGAACGAGCGGGAATTGAAACGGATCTCATTGGAAAATCTCCGGCAGGAGGAAAATCCCGCAAGCAGAATCTCTTTCCCCTCCGGAAAGAGAAGCAAAAGATTGTAGCAGGTGAAGAAGCCCTTCTTCGCAGGAAGTTTGTAGTGATAGAGATCGCTGTACGCTCCGGCGAGTTCAAATTGATCGAGGGTTCCCTGATACTGGGAAAGCATGTTGAACCCCTCGCCGTAGAAACGCGTGGAAGCCGGATACGGCATCCCGCCCCGGAATACGACAACTTCCTTCAGAAAGACCGCCTCTCCCGAACGGTTCTTCAAGGAAAACGAACAGCGATTTCCGTTCCAGGACCGGACCAATTCCACATTTTTGGCAATAGAACCACCGGCGAGCACAACCGCGGACTCGAGTTCTTCGAATCGAATCATTTTTCTCTCCTCGTTTGATTGAAAAGTGCAGTTTCAGAAACTATCTTACCATAGACGCAAAACAAGGAAACGCCCATGTCTTCTTCCTTAAAAATCATATCCAATTCGACAAAACATTCCGGATTTCTCTCCTGTACCTCGTTCCGTTCGGAGCGGGATCTTCCTTCGCTGGAGGAGCGCGGCATCCGGAACGGCGGAATCGCCGCCATTCAGGCACCGTATGAAATGCGCCGGGCGGGGGGAACTGAGGACCGCCATGTCACGGTCTGGCTGATTCAGGAAGGGACCGTCCAGTTTGAGATCCCCGGACGCCGATTCACGGCGCCTCCCGGAAGCACGCTGGTCATGAATTCCGATGTGGATCGTCTCTGCCGGGTGGAATCGGGAATTTTCCGGCATATCTATTTCACGCTCGCGCCGGATGCGCTGGCGGGCGAAGCGGTCTATCCTTCGTCCTACGAAGCCGAGATCGCCAGCCTCCTCTCAATGCTCTTCCGGGAGATGCTCGAATCCGCAGAAAACGGAAGCGAATGCCGGCGCCATCTGGGGACACTGCTTGCGGATTATCTTCTGAGGGAACTGCGGAGATCTCCCGCTCCCGTTCGACTGAAAAAACTCTTCGAACTGCTGGAATCGGATCTGCGGACATTGTGGACGACTGCAACGCTGGCGGAAAAACTGCACATGTCGCCCTCGCTTCTCTACCAGCTCTGCCGGAAGCACTGCGGACGCGCTCCCGGAGAGATCGTCAGCGAGGTCAAGTTCCGCTACGCCTCGGAACTCCTCCGCCGGACCGACGACAAGATCGACTCCATCGCCTCCGCCATCGGCTACGGAAACGCCTTTGCCTTCTCCAAAGCCTTCCACAAATTCACCGGGAAGCGTCCCGCCGAACTCCGGAAACAGAAACCATAATTCTCTGAAACTGTCTTCCCCATTCTGCGCTTTTTCCCCTCTCCTATTTTGCAAATCGCTCCAACATGGTGTACATTGGGAAAAAAGGAGAATTCCGAACTTGAAACAGAATCCGATCTTTCTTTTCCACAACGCAGGACGTTTCATCTCCCGCGGACACGGCAGACATCCCTCGCGCACGATCCATTCTCATGAACTGATCTATGTGCTTTCCGGAACGCTCGACATGTTCGAAGAGAATCGGGAGTTTCATCTGAAAAAGGGCGAACGGCTGCTGCTTTTTCCGGAACGCAGGCACGGCGGACTTTCCGCATATTCCCCGGATCTCTCCTTCTTCTGGATGCACTTTACTCCGGCAGATGAAGAGGCACGGAACGCTCTCCGCTCCTCTCCGCAGCAGCTTCCGGTCCGGGATCCCGAAGCATTCGTCGCCTTCTGCAATCTGCTTCTTCTGGAGCAGAAATCGGAGGAGAATGCGGAATCCTGCAACTATCTGGCCTCGCTCCTGATCCGCAAAGCGGAGACCTCCCGCACGGAACAGCCCGCCGAACGCGCTCCCCAGCGCCTGATCGAAGAGACCGACCGGTTCATCCTGCTGCATTTTGAAGAGGAAATCTCCACCTCGCTCATTGCGGAACAGCTCCAGTGCCATCCCGATTATCTCGGCAGAATCTACGCGGAACACCGTCACTGCACCATCGGCGACGCCATCCGGAAAAAACGCATCGCCCATGCATGCCGTCTGCTGGAGCACTCCATGATGTCGATCAAGCAGATCGCCTACGAATCCGGATTCAACGATCCCTCTCATTTCCGCAGACAGTTTTTCCGCGAGTGTTCCATCACTCCCCGCGCGTATCGGAAACTCCACACCGGCGGTCATGTCAATACTGAATAACCGGCATTCTTTCCTCCCCCTCGCCTTGTCGTTCCAAACCTGAATTCTGTTTTTTCCTCTTTTACAGACTTGCATTCCGGAAAAACAGCGCTATCTTTTATTTGTCAGACAAATAAGAATATAAAAACAGACAAAAAAAAGCCAAATCAGAAAAAACAGAAATGCGTCAGGAACTTCTTCACACCTTTCAGCAATGGATGATTGCAGAGGGCTTTCAAGCCGGGGATCGTCTGCCCGGAGAACTGGAACTGGCGGAACGGTTTCACGTTTCGCGCAGTACGATCCGGGAAATTGTGATTCATCTGAGTTTTCTCGGAATTCTGGAGCGGACAACAAAACGGGGAACCTTTGTCAAACAGCCGGACTGTCTCGATATCGGGGAGACGCTTGCCTTTCAGCTTCAGATCGCCGGCTACGGATTCGAGGAGCTGAAACAGACCCGTCTGCTTCTGGAAACCTCCCAGATCCCTCTTCTCATCCGGCGGATCACGCCCGAGATGCTCGAACAGCTGAATGGAATCATCGACCGGATGGAATCAGCGGAAACGGAAGAGGCGGATCGTCTTGATCTGAACTTCCATCTGAAACTCATGGAGGCCACCGGCAACCGCATCCAGAAAATCTTCGGACAGGTGCTGATCCTGATGTTCGACCGGAAATACCGCGGGAAATTTCTGAATCCCGCAGCGGTCCGGAAATCGATCGGAGATCACCGCGCCATGCTGAAGGCGCTCTCGGAAGGCAGCGAAACAAAGCTGACCGAACTCATTCGGCAGCATATTCAACCGCTATAAAAAAAGGAAACGATCATGCAGAGGAATCCAGACTTAGCCCTCTACGAACAGTACGTCATGCAGCACGTTGACAGCGCGCTGGTTCCGCCGGAAATCAAAAGCAATCCACCGCTCCGTTTTCATCCGGAGGTTGACGACTACACCATGAGCATGGGAATGGCGCGGACTCCCGGCGGACGCATCTGGCTCGGCTGGTTCGGCGGAGGCGACAACGACAAAGCGGTCATCCTGCTCGCCAGAAGCGATGACGACGGAAAAACCTTTTCCGAACCTCAGTTCATTCTTGATCCTGGCTATCCGGATTGCGGGATCCATCTTTCCGCAGTCGTCGGCAACCTCTGGAGCGCGCCCGATGGTCGGCTTTTTCTCTTCTTCACCGAAAGTTTCGGCTACTTCGACGGTCGCGGCGGAAGCTGGTACTCCGTCTGCACCAATCCGGATTCCTCTGCACCCGTCTGGAGTACGCCGCAGAGGATCTGGCACGGAGCCTCTCTCAACAAGCCTACCGTCCTGAACGACGGCACCTGGCTTCTGCCGATCTCTCTCTGGTGCCGGGAAAAAATCGGAGTCGAAACCTCCAGCTTCTGGCTCGGAGAACGGAGCACCCTCTTCCACGAACTGGATTCCGAACGCAAAGCGCATGTTTTCGCCTCAAAAGACGGAGGAATCACATGGGAAAAACGCGGAGGAGTCCTCAATATCGACCCGACCTTCGATGAGCACATGATCGTCGAACGCCGTGACGGATCCCTTCTGATGTATCTCCGCACCACTCACGGCATGAGCATGAGCGAATCCTTCGACGGCGGATTCACCTGGAGCGCCCCCGTCCGTACCCCCTTCCCCAGTGCCAGCGCCCGTTTCTTCCTGCGGGAACTGCAATCCGGCAATCTTCTGCTGGTCAAATACTCGAATCCGGAAGAGCCCGAGGCCCGCTCGCATCTGACGGCGTATCTCTCCGATGACGACGGGAAAAACTGGAAAGGCGGTCTTCTTCTCGACGAGCGCCACGGCATCAGCTATCCCGACGGGTTCCAGGCCGATGACGGCCGCATCTTCATTCAATATGATTATCGACGTGAATGCGGTGAAATTCTTCTTGCCGTCTTCACCGAAGCCGATGTGCTCGCAGGGAAAGACGTTTCCGGCTCCGTCCTTCTGAAACACACCATGGTGCAGTCCCGCACCAGACGTCTGGAAAAAGAACATGAGAAGTGATATTTTCTACTGGAAATGCGATTCCGGTCTCTCTCCGGAAGCCAAAAAGCGGATCTATTTTCAGGAGAAGTACGACTCTCCCGAATGGAACACTTCCGCCCGGCGGATCGCGGAACATTTTTCCAGCGGATCAGCGGAATCGTTCCAGCCGCTTCGCGCGGACGGCAATCATCTGACCTATCGCTTTTCCTTCGCAGGGAAAGCGTATCTGCTCCGGATCGATCCGGGCGGAATCGAAGATGACTACATGCTTGCCGAAAGCACCGTCATGCGTCTTCTGCACGAGCAGGGCCTGCCCGTTCCGAACGTTCTTGAGACCGACATCTCCCTGCGAGAATTTCCCTTCCGCTGGCAGATCATGGAATTGGTAAGCCATCCCTGTCTGAACACATTTGCGAAGGCCGGCACACTCAAAAGGCAGTCGATTGCCCGGCAGGCTGGCTCCTTTCTTGCCCGTCTTCACTCGTTCCGTTTTCCCGGTTTCGGATTTCTGAACACCGATGAACTTCAGAAATCGGGCGTTCTTCAGGGACTCGATACGACCTGTCTTGACTATTTCCGGAAGAGGCTTGCTGTTCATCTGGAATATCTTCTTCATCACGGATTTCTCAGCGAAAGCGAATACGGGACGGTAAATGCGCTGTTCTCCCGTGCCGAAGCTCTTCTCAAATTCGGAAAAGGTTCCCTGCTGCACCGAGACTTCACATTCTGGAACATGCTCGGAACGGAATCGGAACTTGCCGCGGTCATCGACTGGGACGACTGCGTCATCGGCGACCCGATGGACGATCTCGGAATCGTCAACTGCTTTCAGGACAAGGAGTTCATGGAAGAACTGATCGCCAGTTACGCAGAGTTCACGCCGATCGGCAGACAGGAGCGTACCCGGATCGCCCTGCACACTCTGCGCAACATGCTCTGGAAAACCATGATCCGGGACTACATGGGATATTTTGACAAAGGAAACGATTTCTTTCTCGCCACTGCGGGAGAATCTCTGCGGGAAACCACGCTTCGCAGACTGAAATCGGCAATCAGGGAACTGGAGGAACAGATATGAAATTTATTCGAAACGAGATTCGGGAATCGGCTCTTTCCCGAGGATTGTTCATTGCCAGCGGCGCGGTCTCGCCGGTGGAGATCGCGGCGGAATGCGGCTTCGACTGGCTCCTGCTCGACATGGAACACGGCCTCGGCGACGAACACGCGACTCTTCAGCAGATCACCGCGCTGAAGCACTCCAATACCGCCCCGATCGTCCGGATTCCGACGCTCGCCGAAGCCACCATCAAACGAATTCTGGACTTCGGCGCATCCGGCATCATGGCGCCGATGATCGAATCCCGCGAGGAGGCGGAACGACTCGTCCGCGCCATGCGTTATCCTCCGGAGGGAATTCGGGGACTCTCCTCCGGCTCCCGGGCGGCTGACTATGGGTTCGATTTCAAGGAGTATTTCCGGCGGGCGAACCGGGAACTGGTCTGCATTGCCCAGATCGAAAGCGAAGCGGCGGTACGGAACATCGACTCCATCGCATCGGTCGAGGGAATCGATGTGCTTTTCATCGGCCATTCCGATCTCTCCCTCGGGCTCGGATGTTACAACCAGTTTGACTCCGAGATCATGCGATCTGCGGAAAAAGCCGTCATCGAAGCAGCCCGGAAATACGGCAAAACAGCAGGTATGCTCCTGAAGCCATCCATGTCGCCCGCCGACTGCATCGAACGGGGATTCCGTTTTCTCGCCATGGGAACCGATCACAACTGCATGAAGTCGGCATTCCGGCAGCTGCTGGAACGATAGGCGAAATTTCCTGCAGAATGGAGGCGGAGGGAATTTCACTCCGCCTCGGGAATCCAGATCCGCATGGAGGAATCGCCGCGGTTCTGCCACAAAGCGCTCGGAATTGCCGTAAAGCGACCGGGAGAAAGCGGCAGATCGCCTTCGAAATAGAGCTGATCCGTATCCGTCTGGATCATGGCATCGCCGGAGATGGCAATGGTTCCCTCGGGCAGTCCTTCCGCCGGTTGCAAGGTGAATGAGGTGCCTTTTTTCAGGCGGATCAGCTCCAGCGACGCGGAATTGTCTACGCTTTCGAGAGCGTAGACCAGCGGTCCGCGCAGAATCGCCGCGCGTCCGATATCCGCACTGACTCTCGGATTGGCATGGAGCACCCGGACCGGCATATCGAAATTCCATTCGATGCGATCGCCTTTCTTCCATGAGCGACACATTCGGACATAGCCTTTTTCCGGAGAATCGGAAACGGGTTTGCCGTTCAGCGCGAGGGTCCAGTTCCGGCACCATCCCGGAATCCGGAGGGCGATGGTACATTCTCCGGAGGCTTCCTGAATTTCCAGAGTGCCGGATCCGTCGTATGGATAGGAACCGGAGAGCTCAAATTGCAGGGAGGCATTTTTCAGGTTCACATTTCCGGCGGACGCGGCAGGAATGTTGATCAGAAGAGAGTCGCCGGAAACGGAACAGGCGAAACTGGCAATCTGCGGCAGAAAGCGGCAGTAGTTGGTCGGACAGCAGGAACAGCCGAACCATGGCTGACGTTTCCGCATCTGCTGGCCGTGTTCAAACATCTGGTCGTCGTTCTCCAGAGGATTGGCATAGAAGAACTTGTCTCCGCCGAGACTCAGACCGCTGATGGCGCCGTTGTAAAGAGCGGTCTCCATGACATCGGCGTAACGGGCGTCGCCGGTCTGGTTCAGCATGCGGTCTGCAAAGAGCACCAGGGCGATCGACGCGCAGCTTTCGGCATAAGCCGTATCGTTCGGGAGATTGTAATCCGCCGTGAATGCCTCGCCGACACAGGTGGAACCGACTCCGCCGGTGATGTACATGTTCCGTTCGACAACATTGTTCCAGAGCCGTTCGCATGCTTCAAAAAGAGAGGAATCGCCACTTTCCGCGGCAACATCCGCGGCACCGGAAAGGTAGTAGAGCGCCCGAACGGAGTGTCCGCGCAATTTCTGCATCTCGCGGATCGGACGATCCGCCTGAAGATTTTCCGTATCCTCACACTGCTCCACCGTTTCAAAGTAGTTTGGAGACTGTCCGCGCTCGTTGATGAAATATGCGGCAAGATCGGAATATTTCCGATTCCCTGTTACCTCGGCGAGTTTGCAGAGTGCCAGCTCGATTTCCTGATGTCCGGGATAACCGCGTTTCTGACCGGGATTGCGCCCGAAGACCTCCGCAATATAATCGGCGTAACGTGCCATGCAGTCCACGAATTTACGTTTTCCGGTCGCCTTATAGTGGGCGACGGCAGCCTCCATCAGATGTCCGGCACAGTAAAGCTCATGAGCTCGGGAGAGATTTTTCCAGCGTTTTTCCGGTTCCACCACAGTAAAATGCGTATTCAGATATCCGTCTTTCTGCTGGGCGGAGATAATCAGATCCACAAATTCATCGAGCTCCTTTTCCCGCTCCGGATCCGGATAGAGCATCAGAGAAAGAGCCATTCCCTCGATCACCTTGGCAAAATCGGAATCCCAGAAAATATGCGGCTGATTCGGCATTCCCGGCTTCCAGTTCAGACGGAAGGCATCGATTCGTCCGGTCTCCCGGCACTTCCGGACATTCGCGGGAAGCGTGACGTCATTGTTTGTTCGGATCCGATCACTGAAAAAACAATCCTTCAGACGGACCTCCTGAATCGAAACTGGCTGATACGGTTTCATCTTCTTCATGCTCCTGTTTGCTGATTCTTCTGAATCTCTTTCTGAACATTATACACCGGAATCGTTGAAAATGACAGGGAGCCGAAAGAAAAGAAAAAGAAGAGTATTCCGACTTTTTCGTAAAAAGAATCCTCTCTTCGTAACTCTCTGATCCGCCATGGAGTCTTTCCGCTTCCAGTCTTGAAAACTTCCCGTTTCCGGTGTATTTTAAATGTTCTGAAACAAAACGACCGGAGAAAATCATGCAAGGCATCACCAGCGAAGAAGCACTCGCTTTACTGAAAACAACGGATCTGCCAAAACTTCTGGATTATTTCAGGAAAGCATCCGAACTCAGAGAGAAAAAATTCGGGAAAAAAATCAAAACCTGTTCCATTGTCAACGCAAAATGCGGCAACTGCGCTCAGAACTGCGCCTTCTGCGCGCAGTCGTCACGTTCCAAAGCCAAAATCACCCCCTATCCGCTGATCTCCGCGGAAGAGATGTTCAAAGCCGCGGAAATCGCCGCCGGACACGGGGCTCATCGATTTGGAATCGTCACATCCGGAACCAAAGTCGTGCCCGGACATGATCTCGATGAAATCTGCAAAGCGATCCGCATGATCCGCGAAAAACTGCCGATTGTCCCCTGCGCCTCCCTCGGCATCATGACGGAAGATGCTCTCCTCCAGCTCAAGCAGGCTGGACTCGACCGCTTCCATCATAATCTGGAAGCCGCTCCAAGCTATTTCGGCGAAATCTGCACAACGCGTCCTTACAGTTCTCAGATTGAAACGGTGAAAACGGCAAAACGACTCGGCTTTACAGTCTGTTCAGGAGGAATCATCGGCATCGGAGAATCTCTCGAACAGAGAGTCGAGCTGCTTGAGACGATCCGGTCTCTGAACGTGGATTCCGTCCCGCTGAACTTCCTCAGTCCCATCCCCGGAACCCCTCTCGAAGGAGGACGCGGAATCACTCCCATGGATTGCCTGCGCGCCATCGCCGCTGCACGACTTATGATGCCTGAAACAAGCATTCGAGTCTGCGGAGGACGGGAACAGAATCTCCGCGATCTCCAATCCTGGATCTTCGCCGCCGGCGCAGACAGCTTCATGACCGGAGGCTATCTTGTCACTCCCGGACGCGGAACCGATGCCGATGAACAGATGATTCGAGACGTCGGTCTGGAACTTCTGCGGAACTGATTTTTCTGTTTCCTTTACGGGGGGAGAGAGTTGGTGGCTTCTCGCCCCCAACACCCCTCGGCAGGACCATCGGCCCTGCACCCGTCGCAAAAAATTTAATTTTTTGCTCCCA